>JAFVTI010000040.1 GCA_017503325.1 Clostridia bacterium
TACTCATAGATAAATCCTCCAAATATGTTTTTTTAGTTTTGACTGGCAGGTCATACTAATTATATCATATTTGGAGGATTTCATCTCATCGGCAGAGCCTCTATTGAACCACGCGACTATCGCGTGGTTTTCGTCTTACAAAAAGAAAAGCCGCCAACAGGCGGCTTTTTACTATGAATCCTTCACCCCTTATTTTCAAAACTCCTGCTCGTCCTCTTTGACGCTTGCCAACAGGCTTGGCAGCTCAAAGATCGAGCGGATGGCGTGGATCTTGATGCCGGGGCAGTCAAACGGTCTCTTTTCCACGTTGCGGTAGGGAATGACCGCGGTGGTGAAGCCCAGTCTTGCGGCCTCCTTGACGCGGTTTTCCACGTGCGAGACGGCGCGTACCTCTCCGGAAAGTCCGATCTCTCCCACGGCGATCATGCCCTCGGGCACGACGCGATCAAGTAGCGAGGAGAGCAGCGCCAGCGCGACCGCGAGGTCGGTAGCGGTCTCGTCCAATCGCAGACCGCCCACAACGTTGGTGTATACGTCGTTCTGATAGAATTTGAGCCCCATACGCTTTTCCAAGACGTCGATGATCAGGCAGAGTCTGTTGTAGTCAATGCCGTTGGCCACGCGGCGCGGGGAGGGGAAGTAGGTCTGCGAAACCAGCGCCTGCACCTCGGCAATTAAGGGGCGCGTGCCCTGTACGGTACAAACGGCCGCGCTGCCCGAAACGCCCTTGGGTCTGCCTGAGAGCAGCATTTCCGAGGGGTTGGCGACCTCTTCAAGACCCTTGTCGGTCATCTCAAAGACGCCGATCTCGTTGGTCGAGCCATATCTGTTTTTGGTGGCGCGGATGATGCGGTAGGATTGCTGCTTTTCGCCCTCAAAGCAAAGCACGGCATCCACCATGTGCTCTAAAATTTTGGGGCCTGCAATGCTGCCTTCCTTGTTGACGTGGCCGACCAGGAATACCGAAACGCCCTGTCCCTTGGCCTTGCCGATAAACGCCATGGCGTTCTCGCGCACCTGTGCAATGCTGCCGGGTGCGGAGCTGATCTTTTCCGACCATACGGTCTGGATTGAGTCCACGATCAGAATTTCGGGCGAGAGCTTGTCGGTCTCGCGCAGAATGCTGTCGATGTTGGTCTCGGTCAGCACGTAAAGATTGTCACAGTTGACGCCAAGGCGATCGGCGCGCAGCTTGAGCTGACCGCCCGATTCCTCGCCCGAGACGTAGAGCACCTTTCTGTTTTGCCCCAGTGCCTGCGAGATCTGCAAGAGCAGCGTGGATTTACCAATGCCGGGCTCACCCGAGAGCAGCACTACCTCGCCAAGCACAAGTCCTCCGCCCAGCACGCGGTCAAGCTCGTCAAGCCCTGTGTTGTAGCGGATGTGCGTGGGAAGTGCCAGCTCGTCAAAGCGCACGGCGTGGTGGTCTCCGCTCATGGCAAGCGCACTATTGCGCTTGGCCGCGGCAGACGCCTCCGTGCCCTGAGTGTCGATCACGTCCTCGATAAAGGTGTTCCACGCACCGCAGGAGGGGCATTTACCCATCCATTTTGGAGAGCGGTAGGAGCATTCTTCACATATATAAACGGTTTTTAAGCCTTTCATTGTTCTGTACCTTTCAATTGATACTACTATTATATCACGGATCGTCCTTGCTTGCAAGAGTGAAATACACGATTTCGGGGCAAACGGTCATGCTGCGCGCGCCCACAAGACTCTGCGGATCGCAAAATGCAGCCAGCTCGCGCGTGGCAAACACCACGTCCGCGTCCTGACAGCCATCAAGCGCATAAGTCAGCCGCGGCTTTGGGCCTCGCTCGGGGATGACGATGGCGTCGGCATCGCGGACCGCGTCAACCATCTGATCGGCAAGCATACCGTAGGTGGCAGACGCACAGACCGTGCTCAGAAGCGCGTCTCCCTTTTGCAGCGTGACTATCAGTACGGGCTGCTCGGAGCGGGAAAGCTCGGTGCGGTGCACGGTCAGCACAGTGCCCTCAAACCACTCGATCGTGCTTCCGTATTCGTACGTCACAACCTCTGCGCCGTATCGCTTTGCAATCTCGCAAAGCCCTGCTTGCACGGCAAGCTCGTCCGGGGCGGTGGTGGCGGGCATATAGATCAGATCGGTTTTATATGAGTAAAGCAGATCTGTCAGCTGGGCAGTCTGCAGCGCGTGGTAATCACACAGCAGCAAAGCACCGACCTCGGTTGCATGCAGCTCCGAGGCGGCATACGTTGCATAACCGAGTGAGCTGCCGATTCCCGTGGAGAGATCGCAGATATACGCGCGATAGCCGTTTGTCGCAACAATGGCCTCGGAGACCGATGAGGGGTGCGTGTAGGCCGCGTGCAGCGTGTTCTTTTCAAGTGCTGCATTGACCGGGAAAAAGATACAAAGCGAGCAGGCCAGCAGAATGGGCGGCAGCGAGAGCAGCAGCTTTTTGCGCAGCGGCAGGATCAGAAGCAGCAGCATGATGCAGCAAAACAGAATGGACAGGATGTACACGGTCGTATGCGTCAGCGGGACCAGCGCGCCGTCCACGGCAGAGATGCCCTCGGTATAGGGAAGGATCAGCGCGTAAAGCAGGCGGATCAGCGTGCAAAACAGATTGGCGATCGGTGGAATAAAGCAAAAGAGCAGTGCACCTGTGCCCAGCACCAGCATGGCAGCGACGGTGGGCGAGAGCAAAAGCGTGGTCAAGGGGGAGAAGGCCGACACGTGGCCGATCAGAAAGCAAGAGGGAACCATGATCGAAAAGGTGGCGATCACGCCGATCAGCAGCGTTTCAAGCACTGCCGTCGTAGAGCGTGCCAGTACGCGCTTTGCCTTGGCGTGCGGAGGCTTGCAGAGCACCTCGCTGCGCTCCGAAAGATACGTGTGCAGGGGCGGCACCAGCGTAACGATGCCGAACGTGGCAAGAAAAGAAAGAATAAAGCCGGAGTCGCAGGCGGAAAAGGGGTCAAACAGCAGGATCAGCGCGCCCACAAGCCCCAGAGAGGTCAGGGTGTCGTTGTCCGAGGCCAGCAGATAAGAAAGCTGCAAAGCGCACATCATGACCACGGCACGCAGCGCTGAGACCGAAACGCCGGTCAGCAGTAAATATCCCACAGAGGCTGCCACCAGCAGCACTGCGCGCGCCTTGCGGTGCACGCGCAGCTTGCCGAGCAAAAGCCCGAGCGAGCCGATCAGGATCGAGACGTGCATGCCCGAAAGTGCCAGCATGTGTGAAGCACCCGCACGCTCAAAATCGCGCGCAAGCGTGCCCACTAAAAAGCTCTTGTTGCCAAGCAGCAGCGCACATACAAGTCCGCCGCTTTGGTTCCCGCACAGATTCAAAAGCTTGCGGCACAGGGCGTTGTTGAGCTTGTGCAGCGCGACTCTCGGAAGAAACGCACCTTCCTTTGTCTGCGTGACCTCGGATTCATCCCCGACGGAGAATTGCAGACGCAAGCCTCGGGCCAGCGCGTCATTTTCATTTGCGTAAAGAGAGTTGAGCTGGTCGTAGGTAGAGGGCTCGGCTGTCGCGGTAAACGAGTCTCCCACCTGCAGGGAAGCGTTGAACTCGCAAACAAGCTGTGCGTCAAAGCTCTGCCTTAGTCCGTCGATCTTTTGCACGCGGATGCGGTACACGGTCAAGCCGTCAGCACCCACACGCTCGGTCACAATGCCTTGCACCTCGCAGCTCTCGCGCTCTGCAATACGCTCGTATTTTTGCTGCGAGACGTCAAATGCAAGGTAGCAGCCCGCGAAGGCGGCAGAGACGCACAAAAGTCCGGTCACGATCCGCATGGCAAGCTTTTTGGAGATCCGCTTTCCAAGCGAGAGCAGCGTGCAAAGCAAGATCAGCAAAGCTCCCGCGATCATGACGGAAATTTTTATGGCGGAAGAGGAAAAACGCGCACAAAAGATGCATATGATATACAACAGACAGGCAGAAAACAACGGTCGATTTTTCAAAATAGCCATCATATTCTCGCTTTTTATGTAAAATTCATCTTAATTTTACCGCAAAATGGCAGTAAAGTCAATGCAATACCATGAAATTCAAAAATTGCCTTGACAAATTTCGGAAAATCGTATATAATGATACCTGTGTAACATGCAAAAGCATGCAAACGTAAAAGAATGAAATCTATTCGGAGGAATATATTATGTTTGAGAAACTGAAGAACCTGTTCGTGGAAGAGCTGCAGATCGATGCTGACGAGATCACCATGGACGCTGAGCTGATCAAAGATCTGGGCATCAATTCCATTGAGCTTGCTGACCTGGTTATGCTTTGCGAGGAAAAGTTTGACATTGAGATCGACGACGAGGACATCCACAAGTTTGTAACTGTTGGTGACGTTGTCAACTACTTGGAAAACCGTTGATTTTTACAACGATAAAGAACACACCGAGTGCTCGGTGTGTTCTTTTTTTTGCATGAAAAATCCGCGCGGCGCATACATAGTAATAAGTAGTTTGTCCGCGGAGGTAGATATGAAAAACAGAAAGCTTGTCATTCCTTTTGTATTTTTGCTTGGCACCGTGCTGATCGGGGCTTTGACCGTAGGGCTGTTTTTGCTCTCGGGCGGCAAGGCTGAGCCCATCCCCAGGCCGCCCACCGTTCCGGGGGAGCAGGAGAGCGGGGAGGAGCAGCCCCAAGAGCCCGTGGGTGTGGTCATCATTGACGCGGGGCACGGTGGGGAGGACGGCGGTGCGGTGGGCGTCAGCGGCCTTGTGGAAAAGGACCTCAATCTGGATCTTGCCAAGCGTCTTGCCGCCTTGCTGGAGCAGCAGGGCTTTGAGGTGATCATGACGCGCACCGAGGACGTGCTGCTCTATGACCGCAACAGTGACTACGAGGGCAGAAAAAAGGTGCTTGACTTAGCGGCGCGACAGGCCATCGGAGACGCGCATCCGGATGCGGTGTTTGTCAGCATTCACGCCAATACCTTCTCGCAGCCGCAATACCACGGCCTGCAGATCTGGTACGGCGCAGGCAATCCGGGCAGCGCAGCACTTGCCGAGCAGATCCGATGTGCGGTGGTGGATTCGCTGCAGCCGGACAATCACAGGCAAAGCAAGCAGGCGGGCAGCAATATCTATCTTTTGTACCATTTAAGGAATCCCGCCGTGCTGGTGGAGTGCGGCTTTTTGTCCAACCCTTCCGAGTGCAAGGCCTTGGAGGACGAGGCGTATCGTGATCGGCTGGCGCATGCACTTTGTCAGGGGATCGCGGCATATTATGAAAATGATGCCTGTGAAGGGAGGACTCAATGATGCGAATATACGTAGCGGGCAAAGACGCCCGCATGGACTACGCTGCCAAGAGCCTGCAAGACGCGGGATTCGAGGTCACAAGCGCGCCTTGCGCACAGGAGTGCGGCGCGCTTGTGCTGTCGGTCAGGTGCAGCGATGCGGATCGAAAGCACGCACTACAAGCGCAACAAAGAGGAGCTTACGTGATCGGCGGCATGCTGCCCGTGCACGGAGAGCGATGCTTTGATTACATGAAAAACGAGGCGTTTTTATACGAGAATGCCCGCATTACGGCCGAGGGGGCGATCATGCTGCTGGGGGCTGAGCTTGCGGGCACGCTGTACGGCGCAGACGTTGCCATAGTCGGTATGGGCAGGATCGCCGAGTGCATGTGCCGCATGCTTTGTGCGCTTGGCGTGCGCACCACGGTATATGCGCGTCGCCCCGAGGCACTTGCCCGCGCACGCGCCCTGGGGGCTGCAACGGTCTGCTTTTCGGGCGTGCTGCCGCACGAGATGATAAGCCACGACGCAGTATGCAATACCGTGCCGCACGTGCTGCTGCACGAGGGGCTTTTGTCAGAGCTTGGGCAGGACGTGCTGCTTTTGGAGCTTGCAAGCGCACCGGGCGGCTTTGATATGGCGGCGGTCGAGCGGTATGGCTTACATTACGTAAACGGGCAGGGACTGCCGGGAAAATACGCGCCGCGTGCTGCGGGCGAGCTGATCGCAAATTACACCGTCAAGGTACTGAAGGGGGAGATCGGACATGAGTGAGATCAGACAAACCATCGGGTTTGCCATGTGCGGATCGTACTGCACGCACGCACAAGCGCTTGCGCAGTTGGATACGCTATTGCAAAAGGGCTACGATGTCGTGCCCATTATGAGCGAGCGCGTATGGGAGACGGACACGCGCTTTGGCACAGCGCACGCGCTGCGGCAAAGCGTGGAGGCAAAATGCGGAAACGAGATCATCCACACCATCAAGGACGCAGAGCCGCTGGGGCCTGCGCGGCCGCTGTCCGCTTTGGTCATTTGTCCCTGCACGGGCAACACGCTTGCCAAGCTTGCCGCAGGCGTGACCGATTCCGCGGTCTGCATGGCGGCCAAGGCGCACCTGCGCTCGGATCGCCCCTTGCTGATATCGCTTGCCTCCAACGACGCCATGTCGGCCAATCTGCAGAATATCGCCACGCTGCTCAACCGCAAAAACGTGTTTTTCGTGCCCGTGCGGCAGGATGATCCCACCAGTAAGCCGCATTCCTTGGTGGCCGAATTTTCTCTCGTCCCGGGAGCATTGGAGCAGGCACTTGCGGGCAGACAGATGCGAAAGCTGTTTTTATAGTCATATTTCGTCGAACGGTTGTTATGGGAATATTTACAAATTGGTCTTGCTTTGGGCACAAAAATGCGGTATGATAGAATAGAATTCTTGTGGGAGGTGCGCCGTGTTTGGCTATATTCAGATCTTACAGCCGGAACTGAAAATCCGCGAATATGCCTGCTATCGCGGCGCGTATTGCGGTCTTTGCCGTCAGATGGGCAAGTGCACGGGGCAATGCTCCCGCCTGACCTTGCGCTACGACGCGGCAGCCATGGTGCTTTTGCGTATGGCGGCACGGGGCACGACTCCCGAGTTTACAAAGAAGCGTTGCTTTTTACATCCGCTGACCAAGGCCGACGTGCTGAGTCCTTGTGAGGAGACCGAAACGGTTGCCTGCATCATGGCGGCGCTTGCGTATCATAAATGCAAGGACGATATTGCAGACGAGCGCGGATGGGCACGCCTGCGCGCGCGTTTCGCGCTGCCGTATTTTGCGCACATGCGCCGCCGTGCCAAAAGGCGCATGCCCGAGATCGATCGGATCGCGCAACAGGGCATGCAAGACTTTGCCCGTGCTGAGAAAGACTCGAACGGCTCTGCGGACATTCCCGCCAATGCGTTCGGAACCATGATGGGCGACCTTTTGTCCTATAACACCCAAGGGCAGACGCACGCGATCCTGCATGCACTTGGATGCAGCATGGGCAGATGGGTGTTTTTGCTGGATGCTGCCGAGGACTATGAAAAGGACGTGCAAAAGGGAAGGTACAACGCGCTCTATACGCTGTACGGTGAGCGGGAGCTGACCGATTCCATGCGCAAGACCATGGATACGCTGCTCTCAGTCGAGCTTGCCGATGCGCTTGCTGCCGTAGATCTGATCGATTGGAACGGCCGCGCCGACTTGGAGGGCGTGGTATATAATATTGTGTGTATGGGAATGCCCGCGCAGGCAAGGGCGGTGCTGTTCCCGCAGAAAAACTGTCAAAAATGCAAAGGAGAGCGCGGAGCATGAATGATCCGTATAAGATACTCGGTATCAGTCCGGATGCCGACGAAGACGAAATCAAAAAAGCCTACCGCGCGCTGGCGCGAAAATATCACCCCGACAGATATGCGGGCAAGCCTGAGCTGCAGGCGAGCGCGGAGCAGAAAATGAAGGAGATCAACGCCGCCTACGAGGAGGTACAGGCCATTCGCAGCGGCAAAAAGCAGAGCGGCGGTCAGTCGTATGGCTACGGCGGCTTCCGTGCCGAGGGCAGCCCCACGGGCGACGCGCTGTATACCGATATCCGCCATCTGATCAACAACGGTGCGATCGAGCGTGCATATACGCTTTTGCAGTCGGTGCCCGAGCAAAAGAGGGGCGGGGAATGGCACTTCCTGATCGGCTGTGTGTACGTGCGCATGGGCAGACGTGTCGATGCATGCCGTGAGTTTGATATTGCATGCGGTATGGAGCCGCACAATGCTGAATACCGCGCGGCAAGAGAACGCTTTGACCAAAGCGCAAACGCGTTTGGCAGGCAGACCACAATCGAGAATCCCGGATGTAACTGCTGCCATATCTGCACCGCGCTGGCTTGTGCCAATTTGTGCTGCAGCTGCGCTCGACGAGGGCTGTGATGAAAAAGAACGATAAAAAGACGGTATCGTCTATCCAAAGGACCAAGCAACTGACCGTCAGCGCGTTGATGTGTGCGCTTGGTGCGGTGTTGCTTTGCGCCGGGCGGTTGTTTGACGGCTCTCTGGATCTTTCCATGGCCGCGCTCGCTTCGCTGATCGCGGTTTGGGCTGTGGAGGAGCTTGGCGGATATTATCCCTGGCTGATCTGGCTTGTCACCTCGCTGCTTGCGCTGATACTTCTGCCGTATAACACGGCTGCGTGGGAATACCTGGTCTTTGCGGGCGTTTATCCCATGCTGCGCGTGCTTTTGGAAAGGGTGTCTCTCGCAGCGCGAGTGATTATCAAGCAGGTGCTGTTCAACGCGGTCATCGCGCTTGGTGTACTGGTGCTCTGGCAGCTGCTGTTTCCCGCAGCGCAAAGCTATCCTGCCGCATTGGGACTCTTTTTCGGTGGCGAAGGGGCACATTGGGCGTTCTCTTTGGCCGTATGGCTGACGGCCAATTTTGCGTTTGTGCTGTACGATTTCGTCATCGGGAGATTTATCAAGGCGTATCGCGTCAGATTGCGAGACAAATTCAGATTTTTGCAAATGAAATAATAAGATGGGCGAGGATTGCATAAACGATCCTCGCCCACAGCATTATTTGAAAAATTTAATCAACTAAAGCAAATTTTTCTTGCATTCGTTTGTGATATATGATATACTTGATGTATAAAATATCGAAAGAAGGCGATTGTTTTGAAGCAAAACAAATTCACAAACACCATCAAGCAGTATGCGCACAGGTATTTCATCAAGGCTATGGGTGCCATGGCACTGGGTCTTTTCGCGTCGCTCTTGATCGGTACCATTTTTGACACGGTCGGAACGTATGCTCATCTGCCGTTTTTGAACACGGTTGCAACGTACGCCAAGAGTGCCACGGGCATGGCAATCGGCGTGGCCATTGCAAATGCACTGGGCGCGCATCCGCTGGTCATGTTCTCGGCTGCTGCCGTGGGTGCCATGGCAAATGCCATGGGAGCGGTCATCTTGGACGGCAGGATCCTTTCCTGGGCAGCCACGCAGGGAACAGGCGAAGGCGTGTTCTATGCCGCAGGCCCTGCGGGCGCGTTCTTTGCCGTGATCATTGCATGTGAGATCGGCATGCTGGTCTCTAAGAAAACCAAGGTAGACGTGCTGGTCACACCGGTCGTCACCATTTTGGTCGGCTTTGGTGCATCCTGGCTGCTGTGTCCGTTGGTCTCTTACGTCATGTATTATCTGGGCGTGTTCATTGCGACGGCAACCACGCTGCAGCCGCTGCTGATGGGCATCGTGATCTCGGTGGTGGTCGGTATCGTTCTGACGCTGCCTATCTCCTCCGCAGCCATTTGTGCCATGATCTTCTCGCAGGCGGCCATTGATGCCGCAGCCCTGCAGGGAACAGACGAGGGCCTTTTGCTGGCAGGCGGTGCGGCTGCTGTCGGCTGCTGCGCACAGATGGTCGGCTTTGCGGTTTCCAGCTTCCGCGAGAACAAGTGGGGCGGTATCGTTTCGCAAGGCCTTGGCACGTCCATGCTGCAGATGGGCAATATCTGCAAGCGTCCGCAGATCTGGATCCCGCCCACGTTGGCTGCTGCCATCATAGGCCCAATCTCCACCATGGTCTTCAAGCTCAAATGTGCGGGTGTTGCCGCAGGTATGGGTACTTGCGGTATGGTCGGACCGATCGGTGTGATCAATTCCACCGAAAAAGGTCCCATGCTCTGGATCGGCCTTGTGCTTTGCTGCATCGTTCTCCCTGCAGTCCTTTCGCTGCTTTTCTCCGAGATCATGCGCAAATTGGGCTGGATCAAAGAGGGAGATATGCTGCTGGAGGGCTAATTATATCCATTGCATGAATAAACTGTAAATCCGTGTTCATAATAAGCGAAAGTACTTGACAGTCACGTGACTGCGTGGTATCATATACTCACAGGCGAACAAAGTCAAATAAATTTCAAAGGAGGACATACTAATGCCTGATCCCACCACCATTATTATTATTGCAGTGATTGCCGTCGTGGCTCTGATCGCGCTGTTCTTCGGAGCAGCCTACGTCAAAGCGCCCCCGAACAAGGCGTATATCATCTCGGGCTTCCGCTCCAAGAAGAGAGTTTTGATCGGTAAGGCCGGCTTCCGTCTGCCGTTCTTTGAAAGACTGGATAAGCTTTCTCTGGACGTCATGCAGGTTGACGTAAAGACCAGCGAGGCAGTACCCACCAACGAGTTCATCAACGTCAGCGTTGACGGCGTTGCGAACATCAAGATCTCCTCTGACCCCGAGTTGATCAACAAGGCAGCTGAGGCGCTGCTTTCCATGGATCAGCGTCAGCTCATCTTCCTTTGCACCCAGGTGCTGGAAGGTAACATGCGTGAGATCGTGGGTTCCGTAGGACTCAAGGAAATGGTCCAGGAGCGTCAGATCGTCGCTGAGAAGATCAAGGAAAACGCAGTACCCGACATGTGTAAGCTGGGTATCGAGATCGTAAACTTCAACATCCAGAACTTCAAGGATGGTGCAGGCACGATCGAGAACATGGGTATTGACAACGTTGAGCAGATCCGTAAGGCTGCTCAGATCGCAAAGGCTGAGGCTGCAAGAGACATCAGCATTGCGGAAGCAAATGCAAAGGAAGAGGCGAACAAGGTTGCCGTGAACACCAACCTGCGCATCTCCGAGCAGAACACCTCGCTGGCAATCCGTCAGGCAGAGCTGAAGAAGGATGCTGACATCAAGCAGGCAGAGGCTGACGCTGCATACGCAATTCAGAAGGAGCAGCAGAGAAAGACCATCGAGGTCACGGCTGCAGACGCTGACATTGCAAGAAGAGAAAAGGACGCAGAGCTTGCTGAAAAGGAAATCGCGCTGCAGGAAAGAAGACTGGACGCAGAGATCCGCAAGAAGGCAGACGCGCTCAAGTACGAGGCTGAAAAGAAGGCTGAGGCTGAGCTGATCAAGCGTCAGAGAGAAGCAGAGGCTCGCAGATTTGAGGAAGAGCAGGCCGCTATGGCTAAGATGAAGATGGCAGAGGCTGAAAAGTTTGAGCAGGAGCAGCAGGCTCTGGCTCAGAAGGCAACTGCAGACGCACTTGCTTATTCCAAGATGAAGGAAGCAGAAGGTATCCGTGCCGTAGGTCTTGCAGAGGCTGAGGCGATCGAAAAGAAGGCAGAAGCACAGAAGAAGATGGGCGAGGCTTCGGTTCTGGATATGTACCTGACCGCACTGCCCGAGGTTGTCAAGAATGCAGCCGCTCCTCTGGCTCAGACCGACAAGATCGTGATGTACGGCGAAGGCAACTCCGCAAAGCTTGTTAAGGACGTTATGACCAGTGCAAACCAGATCACCGAGTCTCTTGAAGAGTCTGTCGGTATTGACCTCAAGAGCATGCTTGCAGGCTTCGTAGGCGGTAAGGCTGCCCAAGGCAACGACGACTAATCCGTATGGCAAAACAAAAGCTCCGCTTGCCACGTGACCTTCGCGGTCACGTGCGCCGGGCGGTGGTCAAAAAGCTTGCACCTTGCGTGTTGCTTTTGATCGTGTTCGGACTAGTGATTTTCTTTCTGGGAGACCGCATTTTCGCGTTAGTACCGCCCGCAGTACGTATTGGTACTTACATTGTCGTGATGCTGATCCCGTTTGCCGTTACCCGCGTGCCGTTCTGCCTGTTTGACCGTACCTTTGTAGGGAAGGTCAAGAAGGTACACGTTCAGAATGAATACGTAGCCATCAAAGGCTTGTCGGGGTCAAACCTGCATATTTCAAGAACGCTTGTTACCTTTGTTTATCTGACCTTGGAATTGTCGGATGGCAAGGAAAAGACGATCAAAGCGGCACAGGGAGGAGGCTTTGTTGAAGAATATAAGCCCGGCGATACCGTATTTCACCTTTACGGTGCCAAGCACACGGTAGTTTTACCCGAAACCGCAGGGGATCATGTGGAGTGCCCCGTGTGCGGTGACGATAACCGTGCCGAGCTTGGCGAGTGCCATTCCTGTGGACATACGCTGATCAAGAGCATACACGACCTGGTATAAGCAATAAGCAAAAGCCCCCACCACCTGCCTCGGCAGGTGGTGGGGTGTTTATTGGCCAAAACGACGGGTGATGGCTGAAAAATTGCGCTATTTTATGGAATTTTCCGTAGGGGAATTTTTGTAGGGGCGACCACATTGGTCGTCCGCATATAAAAAACACCACCAAAAAAGATTTTGATGGTGTTTTTTGATTTTCGATTTTTATACAGGCATTCCGCCAAAGGCGACCATGCCAGAGATCAGGTACATGATGGTCATGGTGATGGTGCCCAGTATCATAAGCACTGCGAGCGCGCCCGCAACGATTCTGGCAATCAGTTTTCTATCCATTTTGCGTTCCTTTCAGCCGTCATGGGCGGCGCATTAGTCAATTCTGAGCTGTTCGCCAACCAGCGGTACGCCGGTAGCGGGGATCTTGGTCTTCTTGTATCCCTTGCTGTCCTCTACGTCCACCTGCACGGCGGTCAGCGTCTGACCCTTCTTGAGCGTCATGAGCGTGACACCGGACGAGGTACGCGTGTTCTTTTGCGGGATCAGCGAGGTCTTGATCACGATGGCGCGGCTGTCCGAGGAGATCAGCATGATATCGCGCGGCTTCTTGTCGGTGTCGTCCAGAATGGCGACTACGGGAGAAGCATCCGAATATGCGCTGGTCAGCTTGCGGCGCACCGCTTTGGTTTCGTATGCCGTGACCGGCACGCGCACGCCCTTACCGTTTTCAAAGATAAAGACCATATTGGTGCCGGCAGGGTAGCCGGTCTGCGTGGTGACGTACATGGGCTTTTCACCCGGATCCATACCAAGCTTTGCGGGGATAAAGTCGCCAAGCAGCGACGCTTTGGTGGTCTCCACGTCGTCCACCTTGCACTTGAAGACCTTGCACTTGTCGGTAAAGAAGGTCAGCTCGTCCGCGTTGTCCGCGGTGAAGGCGGCCAACAGGCTGTCGCCGTCCTTGAATTTCTGCTCGTCATTGCCTTGCAGCGAGCGCATGGTGATCTTTTTGAGATATCCCTCCTTGGAGAGCACCAGGTAAACGGGGTAGGATTCCACCTTGGGCTCTTCGAATACGGGTACGTTGTCCACGTGAATGATCTGCGATTTTCTAGGCTGGCCGTACTTTTTCTTGATATCGTTGAGCTGGTTGGCAATGTATGCCTTGATCTTGAATTCGTCGCCCAGCAGTTCTTCGAGATGCTCGATCTCCTTTTTGAGATCCTCGATCTCGGAGATCTTGTTGAGAATATACTGTCTGTTGAGGTTACGCAGCTTGATGTTGGCAATGTATTCCGCCTGGATCTCGTCGATGGTAAAGCCTTCCATCAAATTGGGGATAACCTGCTCCTCCTTCTCAGTGCGGCGGATGATGCGGATCGCCTTGTCAATGTCCAGAAGGATCTTGCCCAGTGCCAAAAGCAGGTGCAGCTGATCCTTTTTCTCACCCAGCTCGTACGTCAGCTCTCGACGCACGCAAACGGTGCGGAAGCGGATCCATTCGTTCAGCAGATCGGCAATGCCCAGCGTTCTGGGTGCACCGTCGATGAGCACGTTGAAGTTGCACTTGAAGCTGTCCTCCAGGGGCGTCAGCTTGAACAGACGCGCCATCAGCTTGTCGGGGTCGGTACCCTTACGGATGTCGATGGTCAGCTTAAAGCCCGAGAGGTCGATCTCATCGCGGAAATCGGTGATCTCCTTGACCTTGCCCGACTTGACCAGCTCTGCGATCTTGTCCATGATCTGCTCGATGGTGGTGGAGTAGGGGATCTGCAGAATGTCAATGCAGTTGTTTGCCTTGTCGTAGGAATAGCGGGAGCGAATGCGGAAGGAGCCCTGACCCGTGGTGTAAATGTTTTTGAACTGCTCAGCGTCGTAGATGATCTGACCGCCGCCCGAGAAGTCGGGGGCCTTGATGATCTCCATCAGCTTTTCTACGGGCAGATTGGGCTTTTTGAGCAGCGCGATGGTACCGTCACAGATCTCCGCCAAGTTAAACGAGCAGATGTTGGAGGCCATACCGACCGCGATACCCATGTTGGGCGTTACCAAGACGTTGGGGAAGGTGGTGGGGAACAGTACGGGCTCCTTAAGCGTGCCGTCGTAGTTGTCCACCATGTCCACCGCGTCCTTGGAGATGCCCGAGAACAGCTCGTTGCAGAAGGTGTCCAGCTTGACCTCGGTATAACGCGACGCTGCGTACTTCATGTCCGAGGAATATTGCTTACCAAACGAGCCCTTGGAGTCGATAAAGGGGTGCAGAAGTGCCTCATAGCCGCGCGTCAGTCGCACCATGGTCTCGTAAACCGCTGCGTCACCGTGCGGGTTGAGCGTCAGCGTACGTCCGACGACGTTGGTGCTTTTGGTTCGGCCGCCTGTCAAAAGTCCCATCTTGTACATGGTGTAGAGCAGCTTACGATGAGCGGGCTTGAAGCCGTCGATCTCGGGAATGGCACGCGAGATGATGACGCTCATGACGTAGGGCATGTAGTTTTTCTCAATGGTGTCGGTAATCAGCTGCGGACGTATGGGCGCGTATTCGATTTTTTCAACCGCTTTTTTGTCTTTGGTCGTCTTTTTAGCCATTTATCTCTATATTCCTTACTTTATATTTTCAAAACAGTATGTGCTGCGGCGCGGATCATGCGATTGTAAAGCGCAAGACCCAGTCCATCTTTTGGGGGAAGATGTGCGTAAATGATCTCGGCATCGGTGGCGTCTGCCTCGCGAAGCGCAGCAAACAGTCGCTTTGCCTGCGTAGCAAGATCGTCGCGCGCGCCGACCGGGATCAGCTGACCGCCCGCAAGTGCGTCGGCTTCTTCGTCAAAGCACAGCACGCAGCATTTTTTGGCTGCCTGCTCGGCACGCAGAAATGCCAGCACGTCCGCCGCGTCACCGTCCAGCAGCACCAAAGGGGCTGTGGGCGCGTAATGGCGGTATTTCATGCCGGGAGAAAGCGGACGCTCATTTTCGGCCAATCGCTCTGCCACGGCGGGCGCAATATCCACGCGCGGGCAGACGCAGCAAAGCGCGTCATGCGTGATGGCTCCGGGGCGAAGCAGCAGCAGATAGGGCTGGCCCTGATCGTCCTGTAAGATCTTGACAATGGTGGATTCAAGACCGATCTCACATTCACCACCGTCTATGATGACGTCCACCTTGCCGTTCAGATCCTGCAGCACGTGCGAGGCCTCGGTGGGCGAGGGCTTTCCCGACGTGTTGGCACTGGGAGCGGCAATACAGGTGCCTGCCGCGCGGATCAGTGCGTTTGCCACGGGATGCGAGGGGCAGCGCACCGCCACCGAATCCAACCCACCCGTTACGGAAAAGGGCACGCGATCGCGCTTGGGCATGATCACGGTCAAGGGACCCGGCATGAATGCCTTTGCCAGCGCGAAATATAAGGGGCAGGTGTACGCGTATGCATCCGCATCCTCGGGATCGGCTATATGAATGATCAGGGGATTGTCCGAGGGGCGACCCTTGGCAGCGTAGATGCCGGCAGCAGCGTCGGGATTTGTGCCGTCGCCGCCAAGACCGTACACGGTCTCGGTGGGGAACACCACCAGACCGCCGTTACGGATGATCTGTCCCGCCGCCTTCAGCTGTTCGGCTGCTTCACTTGGATCATTTATGGTAAAAACTTGTGTTTTCAAAAGAAGCCTCTTTCAAAAAAGTACTATTGGTCGCTGTTTTGCAGGTCAAGCGCGGCCTGCGCGGTCATGAGCGGCCCTATGATGGGGGTCATGTCGCCGTCCACGAATGCGTCAATGTTAAAGACCGACACGCCGATGCGGTGGTCGGTGACGCGGGATTGGGGATAGTTATAGGTGCGGATCTTTTCGCTGCGGTCGCCCGAGCCAACCTGACCCTTTCGGTCAGCTGCGATTTTTTCGTTCTGCTCGCGGCATTTCTGATCGTAGAGCATGGTGCGCAGCAGCATGAGTGCCTTTGCCTTGTTCTGGAACTGCGAGCGCTCCTGGTCGCACTCAATGACGATTCCCGTGGGCTTGTGCGTCAGTCGCACGGCCGATTCGGTCTTGTTGATGTGCTGACCGCCCGCACCGCTGGATTTGCAGGATTCGTAAACAAGATCCGAGTCCTTGATCTCCACCTCCACCTCGTCTGCCTCGGTCAGCACAGCAACCGATGCGGTAGAGGTCTGAATGCGCCCCTGTGATTCGGTTTCGGGCACGCGTTGTACGCGGTGCACGCCCGATTCAAAACGGAAATGCGACCACGCCTCGTCTCCCTTGACCATAAAGGTGATCTCGCGGTAGCCGCCGAGATCGGTGGGGTTGGCGTGAATGGGGGAGAGGTCAAAGCCCTGCTTTGCGCAATACATGCAGTACATGCGGTACAGCACGCCCGCAAATAAGGCAGCCTCCTCGCCGCCCGCACAAGCGCGGATCTCCACGATCAGATTCTTGCCCTCGTTGGGATTGCGCGGACGCAGCAAAAGCTTCAGCTCGTCCTCAAGGCGAGCCTTTTGCTGCTTGGCCTCGGCCAGCTCCTCTTGCGCAAGCTCTTTCATTTCGGGGTCACCCAGCTCAATCAGCTCCAGCGCGTCACTCACGTCTCTCTCTGCGCGCAAATACGCGGCATAGGCCTCCATAATGGGGGTCAGCTTTTTGTATTCGCGCATCAGAGCCGAGTAGGCAGAGGGATCGGAAAGCACGGAGGGATCTGCCATCCGTGCCTCCATCGCCAGGTATTTATCTTGCAGTGATTGCAGCTTGGAAAGCATCAGTCAAGCGTGTAGAAGGCAGCGAACGCCTTGTGAGCGGTGTAAACGTCAGCCTTGGAAACGATTTCGAAGGGGGAGTGCATTGCGATCACGGGCACGCCCATGTCGACTGTGGGAATGTTGTGCTTGGAGATGTACTTGGCAACCGTGCCGCCACCGCCAAGGTCGTTCTTACCCATGTCGCCTGCCTGCCAGATGACCTCGTTCTTGGCCATGATGCGGCGAATGAATGCAACCAGCTCTGCGCTTGCGTCGTTGGTAGCAACCTTACCGCCGTGTCCTGTGTACTTGCACATGCAGATGCCGCAGTTGATGCGGGAAACGTTCTTGCCGTCAAATACCTCTGCAAAATTGGGGTCATAGCAAGCGGTGACGTCAGCGGACATGCAGATCGAGTTGGCCTTCATCTGACCGAAGTTTGCACCGAACGCCTTTGCGATCTCGTAAAGCAGGTCGAGCAACAGCTCACACTGCATACCGGTGTCGCCGTCCGAGCCGATCTCTTCCTTGTCAGCAAGGATGACCATAGTGGAGCGGGCAGCATCGGGATTTTCAAACAGAGCAGTCAATGCGGGGTATGCGCAAACTCTGTCGTCGTGTCCGTAAGAACCGATCAGCGAGCGGTCAAGGCCAACGTCGCGTGCCTTTGCGGCGGGAACGAGCGAGAGGTCAGCGGACAGGAAATCCGCCTCCACAATGCCGTATTTTTCATTGAGCAGATTCAGAATATTCATCTTGATCTTGTCGGATTCCTCGCCTTCAAGAGGTCTGGAGCCCAGCAGAATGTTCAGGTTCTCAGCGGGAATGGCAGTACCCAAGGGCTGGGAGTTCTGATTCTGACCCAGGTGAGGCAGCAGGTCGTTGATGTAGAGCACGGGATCTGCGTCGTCTTCACCGATAGTGACCTGGACGGTCGTACCGTCCTGCTTGATGACTACGCCGTGCAGCGCAAGAGGCGTTGCCACCCACTGGTACTTACGGATGCCGCCGTAGTAGCGGGTCTTGAAAAAGCCGAAGCCTCCGTCCTCATAAAGGGGAGACTGCTTGAGGTCAAGTCTGGGGGAGTCGATATGAGCTGCGCAGATGCGGATGCCGTCCTGCACGGGCTTAGAGCCGATGCGGAACAAGAACAGCGATCTGCCGCGGTTGTTATAGTAGTATTTGCCACCCACCTGCATGTCCATGCCAAAGGTGTAGGGAACGTAGCCCTGTGCCTTTGCCAGCTCGATCGAGGTGGTCACAGCCTCTCTCTCGGTCTTGGAGGCGTCAAGGTACTTCATGTAGTCCTTGGCGTATTCGTACGCCGCGTCGATCTGCTCGGGGGTAGCAACGTCGTAGAAGTTGGTCTTTTTGTAGCCAAGAAGGTCTTTTTTGGATTCTGCCATGGTTTTGTCTCCTTTATTTTGCGTAATATAGTTTTTCATAAATGTCTTGTGCCTTGACCGTTTTTTTGACGGCTTTGGCGATTTGCTTGTCAGGGATCGTGACAAGCGTGCCGAAATCGGGATCGACGTACGCAGGGTTTTGCAGCCACGCATCCACCGTGTCCTCGCCTGCATAAAGCGCGGCGTACACCGTGCTCCACATGCCGTATTTTTGATACAGCCCGGCAAGATACATCGTGCCGTAGCGGATATTGGTTTCGGGATCATAGAGTGCTGCGGGGTTGGCCTCGGGGTCTTTTGCTTGTGCCGCCAGCGCAAGATAGCGCGCGGGGGTCAGCTGGAACAGACCAATCTCGCCGTTCTCGCCTTGCTTGGTGCTGTCAAAGCCGCTTTGCGTTTTGATCACGGCGTACACCACGTGCTCGGGCACACCGTATAGGGCGGCGTATTCGGTCACCATCTCCTCGTATTTTCTTGGGTGTGAGAGCCGCTCTGCACCAAGGCAGCAAAGCTCGAATACCCCGCCAAGGGCGAGCGAGACCATCAGAATGATCAGAATTGGCAGCGCGTGCTTGGAGCTCTTTTTTCTTTTTCTCATAAAAGCTCCTTTGCAAGCGCATCGGCATATCCCCGCATTGCTTGCAGGTCACCGTTGTTTTCTATGATGAAATCAGCTTTTTCGCAGTAATAAGCGTCCGGCTTTTGCGCGTCCAGTCGCTTTTGCGCAGCCTTTTGGCTCAGATTGTCACGCGCCATGATACGCGCCAAGCGCGTTTCTTTGTCCGCGATGACGGCCAGCGTGTGCGTGCACGTGGCATCCGCGCCTGATTCAAAAAGCAGGGGAGCGTCAATGATCGCGCCGCGTGCGCCGTTTTGCCTTGCGTCCTCAATGCGCTGCGCGGTTACGGCAAGCACGTGCTTGTGCGTGATGCGGTTGAGCAGTTCCAGCTTGTCCCCGGCATCGGGTGCAAAGACGATGGCTGCAAGCGTGGGTCGGTGCAAAGCACCATCCTTGATCACGTCGTCGCCAAACGCAGCCCGCAGCTCGTCAAGGCAGGGAGAAGGGGAGTTTGTCAGGTCGTGATAAACGGCATCCGTATCGATCCATGCAAAGCCGTGCGCGTCACGCAATCTCTGTGCCACGACACTCTTACCCGCACCGCTGGGGCCTGTCAGCCCAAGGATGGGGAAGCTCATACGTCCACTTCCTTTCCGCCTTCGGCGTCGCTTTTCATGGCGCAGGCCATGACGTGCTGGATATACGCACCGTCCGAAAAGTCGGGCGAGAAGTGCTTGCCGCCTGCCACGGCATCAAGATACAGATACATGCCGTGAACGTGTCCGCGCAGCCAGCCCTGCGGGGCTTTGACGGTGGGGAACTTGCCGCCGGGCGCGGGATATCTGCCCGAGGCGGGAATGGCTGTAAAGCCTGCCGTACCGCCAAGCGGTAATTTCGGCTGACTTGCGTCCATGTAGTATAGAATATCCGACTGGGCGAGCGTAAACCTGATGGCACCGTCCGTGCCCCAGACCGAAAACTCCAGTCCGTCCTCCGAGCCGTGCGAGAGCTTGGAAACGCTGATCTGGCCAACGGCCCCCGAGGTAAGCGTGGCGGTCATGTAAAACGCCTCGTCCGCGTTGGTCTGCCAGAGTGAGCCGTCCGCCTGCTTGTGCGTGTCAAAGGCGATCTGCGACCTGCCGCCGATTTTTGCAAAATCCCCGCAAAGGTAAAAGCAAAGGTCAAGCGCGTGTGAGCCAAGGTCAAACAGCGTGCCCGCACCGCAAATCTCTGCATTCTGCTTCCAGCCAACCGTGCGCGCGGGGTCAATGTCGCTGTCATGCCTGTAGTGGAACGAGAACGAAAGAATTCTTCCAAGCGCGCCCTCGTCGATCAGCTGCTTTGCACGCATGATGGCGGAAAGGTGGCGGTTGTTGTAAACCACGCCGCACACCAAATTCTTTTCGGCTGCCTTCTTTGCAAGCGTCTGCGCCTGTTGCTCGTCAAAGCAGAAGGGCTTTTCGCAAAGCACGTGCTTTCCTGCATCGAGCGCCGCCGAGGCGATTTCAAAATGCGAGTTGTTGGGCGTGCAGATGTCAATGACGTCGATCTCGGGATCGGCGATCATGGCATGTGCATCCGCATAAGCCCTCTCAAAGCCCAGCGTATCGCAAATGCGCTCGGTTTTGTCAAGACTTGTGGTGCAAATGCCGCGAACGGACGCGCGGAAGGGGAGATCCTCATAGAAATACGGCAGGGATGCAATACTGTACGCATGGGTCCTGCCCATCGCACCAAAGCCCGCAATGCCAACGTGCAAATGCTTTTTCATGATTCTCCTCCTTGCTTTCAATAAAATATATAACACCAACTTACATTATACCGCATCCGCGACCTTTTTGCAAGTGGTTTTTTGATAAAAAATGTGTTGCATTCTTTTAAGTTATATAGTATAATATAAAAGAGTATACAATACGGAGGACGACGACTTGAAATATACCACCATCTTAATGGATGCTGATAATACACTCTTGGATTTTACCAGGTCTGAGCACGATGCCATAGCCGAGACTCTGGCGCATTTCGGACTTCCGAACGACGACGCGACCATCGCCATTTATTCCGAGGTCAACGACGCGCATTGGAAGATGCTGGAGAGAGGCGAGATCGAGAAAAAGGTGCTGATGTGGAAAAGATTTGAGGCATTCTGTGCGCGCACGGGGCTTGTGGCCGATCCGCATGCGCTGGCAGCCGACTATTTGCAAACGCTTTCCACCAAGTCCTACATGATCGATGGCGCACTTGAGGTCTGCGCAGCACTTGCGCAAAAGTGCCGCATGTACGTCATTACAAACGGAGATAAGCGTGTGCAGCAGGGAAGATTTTCCCCAAGCCCCCTGGCAAAGCATTTTGAAAAGTGTTATATTTCGGAGGAGGTGGGCTTTGAAAAGCCCGACGTCCGTTATTTTGACGCCGTAAAGGCGGATATCCCCGACTTTGACCCCGCGACCACGCTTGTCGTGGGCGACTCGCTGACCTCGGATATGAAGGGCGGCATCAACGCGGGGCTGGATACCTGTTGGTATAACCCCAAGGGCAAGGCTGTGCCTGCCGATCTGCCTCTGACCTACGTCATCCGTGACCTTGCCGAGCTGCCCGCTCTGGTAGAGAAGGGGTGCTTATGAAGGCCTTTTTAGCACAATGCAAGGGCGCGCGCATCCCTGTGAAAGCGGATCTGCCGCTTTGCGAATATTCTACCTTCCGTATCGGCGGAAAGGCTGATCTTGCGCTGTTTCCCACTACGGTCGAGCAGCTTTGCCTGCAGCTAGCCATGCTTGCGCAGAGCGGCCTTAGGTATACCGTGATCGGAAACGGCTCCAACGTGCTGTTTTCTGACGCGGGCTATCGAGGTGTCGTCGTGTTCACCACCGAAATGAACGGGTACCGCTTTGATCGCGATACCTTGTACGCGCAGAGCGGTGCGTCCTTGGCGCGCGTATGTAACGATGTGTCCAAGCAGGGATACGAGGGCTTTGCATTCGGCTGCGGCATTCCGGGTACGGTGGGCGGCGGTGTATATATGAATGCGGGCGCGTACGGCGGTCAGATTTCCGACGTGCTGCTTTCCACGGAATATTACGATTGCGCCAAGAATCAGATCGTCAAAATCGACCACGCGGCGCACGAATTTGATTACAGACACAGTATCTTTGAAGATCACCCCGAATATGTCATTCTCTCGTCCACCTTTGCGCTCAGGCAAGGGAATGCACAAGAGATCATGCAGAAGGTGCACGAGCAGGCTGCGTCCAGACGCGAAAAGCAGCCCTTGAACTTCCCAAGCGCGGGCAGCACCTTCAAGCGCCCGACGGGCTATTTTGCGGGCAAGCTGATTGAGGACGCAGGACTCAAGGGCGAGCGAGTGGGCGGCGCGGTGGTCTCCCAAAAGCACGCGGGCTTTATCGTCAACGAGGGGGGCGCAACGGCTGCCGACGTGCTGGCGCTGGTCGAGCTGGTCAAGGCGCGCGTCTATGAGCAGTTTGGCGTGAGCCTCGAGTGTGAATTCAAGTACGTAGGGGAGTGAATATGTCTTATTCCGAACAGGTAAAAGAGGAGCTTTGTGAGCTTTCGATCAAGCCCATGTGCTGCCGCAAGGCATTTTTGTCGGGGCTTTTGCTGGGGGCCGGATCCGAGCGGCATGCTGTGTGCGTCAGGATTCCCGCATCCTTGGCCGAGCGCGCGCAGAGTGAGATCAAGCGTCATTTTGGTCGCGATTGCAGCTGCACGTCCTATACCCGCGGCAAGCAAAGCGGCGCGGAGATCTGCTTTGAGTCTTTCAAGTGCGCTGCCATGATCGAGGGCTGGGACAGCACCGACTGTGCCGATTTTTCCTCGCTTTTCAAGTGCCATGGCTGCGCGGGCGCGTTTTTGCGCGGTGCGTTTTGTGCCAAGGGCACGGTGTCCGATCCTGCCACAGGCTCGCATTTGGAAATCAAGTGCACCACGCCTTCCCGCGCACGCGGCCTGCAGGCCGTGCTTACCGCGGAAGGCATTGCCATGGGGCTTTTGCAAAGAGGGAGCAGCGTGGGCGTATATATCAAGAACAGCCAGGGTGTTGAGGACGTGCTGACGCTGCTTGGCAGCAGCACCATGGTCTTTGAGCTGCTCAATAAAAAGATCGAGCGTGAGATCCGCGGCAACGAGAACCGCGTGACCAATTGCGATACGGGCAATATCAGCAAGTACGTGTCCGCCGCCATCAAGCAGATCGCGGCGATTGAAAAATTAGAGCGTTTTGGTGAGCTGGACAAGCTGCCCGACGCGCTGCGCGAGACGGCCATGCTGCGTCAGCGTCACCGTAACGTATCCCTTGGCGAGCTTGCCGAGCTGCATATGCCGCCCATATCCAAATCCGGGCTCAATCACAGGCTGCAAAAGCTGATCGAGCTTGCAGCGGAATTGCCCGATTAACAGACGATGATTCGTGCGGGCGACCGCAGGTCGCCCCTACGACAGTTCTTGTGTTTTATTTGAAATCCGTAGGGGCGAACTGTGTTCGCCCGCCAAAGCCAAAGAAAATCAGTGGTATTGCCCGCAGAAAGGAGACAATCATGCCAGACGAATTCGTACATCTGCACCTGCACAGCGAATACAGCTTGCTGGACGGCGCCTGCCGCATTGCGGATATTCCCGCAAGAGCTGCCGAGTGCGGCCACCATGCCGTTGCCATCACCGATCACGGCGCGATGTACGGCGTGGTCGAGTTTTACAAGGCCTGCAAGAAAGCGGGCATCAAGCCCATCATCGGCTGCGAGGTCTACGTGGCAAACGGCTCGCGCTATGGAAAATTCAAAAGTGCCGAGGCGGGAGCAAACCACCTGGTGCTGCTTTGCGAGAACCAAAAGGGCTATGAAAATCTGATCTCGCTTGTCTCCCGCGGCTTTACCGAGGGCTTTTACGGCAAGCCGCGCGTGGATATGGAGCTTTTGCGCACCCATCACGAGGGCTTGATTGCGCTCTCCGCCTGCCTTGCCGGCAAGATCCCGCGTCAGCTTTCCGCAGGCGACTATGCCGCCGCCAAGCAGACGGCAGAAGAATATGCCGCGCTGTTTGGCCGCGAAAACTTCTTTATCGAGCTGCAAAACCACGGCATGGTGGAGCAAAAGCAGATTCTGCCGCAGCTTTACCGCCTTGCAAAGGAATGCGGCCTTGGCGTGGTGGCTACCAACGACTGCCATTATCTGCGCCGTCGCGACGCCTCTACTCAGGCGATATTGATGTGCATTCAGACCAACTCGTCGATTGAGGACGGTCGCCCGATCGGCTTTGAAACAGACGAGTTTTACTACAAGGATACGGGCGAGATGCGCATGCTGTTCGGACAGTATGAGGGCGCACTTGAAAATACGGTCAGGATTGCCGATCGCTGCTCGGTCGAATTTGATTTTGACACGCTGTATCTGCCCAAATTCCCGTGCCCCGACGGCAAGGACTCGGTATCTTATTTGTACGAGCTTGCCGAGCAGGGCTTCGCCGCACGCGTGCAAAAGGGTCAGATCACCTTTGACTGTGCCCCCGAACAGGATTACCGCGACCGCATTGCCTATGAGCTTTCGGTCATCGAGCAGATGGGCTATGCCGATTATTTCCTGATCGTGCAGGACTATGTCAACTATGCCAAGAGCCGCGGAATCCCCGTAGGCCCGGGCAGAGGCTCGGGAGCGGGATCGCTGGTCGCGTTTGTGCTTGGCATTACCGACGTGGATTCGATCCGCTATGACCTCTTGTTTGAGCGTTTTCTCAATCCCGAGAGAGTCAGCATGCCTGATATTGATATTGACTTTTGCTACAACCGCCGCGACGAGGTGATCGACTACGTGGCAAAGCGTTACGGCCGCGAGCACGTCTCGCAGATCATCACCTTCGGTACGCTGGCCGCACGCGCGGCCATCCGCGATTGCGGACGCGCCATGGGTATGCCGTACGCCGACGTGGACGTGATCGCCAAGGCCGTGCCCGCAGAGCTGAACATCACGCTGGAGCACGCGCTCAAAATGCCCGAGCTCAAGCAGCTGTATCATGCATCCGAAAAAAATCGCGAGCTGATCGATACCGCCATGGCGCTGGAGGGTATGCCGCGTAACGTGTCTGTGCATGCTGCGGGTATCGTGATCACGGATCAGCCCGTCAGCAAATACGTGCCGCTCGCACACAGTAACGGCACGGTCGTGACCCAGTTTGACATGGACACCATCGCAAGCCTGGGACTTCTGAAATTCGACTTTTTGGGGCTTCGCTATCTGACCATTATCAACGACGCGCAGAATCAGATCCGCGAAAATCATCCCGATTTTGATATCACCCGCATCCCGTACGACGATAAGGAAACCTACGCGCTGATCGCCAAGGGCAATACCTCTGGCGTGTTCCAGCTTGAGTCAAGCGGCATCAAGCAGGTGCTTGTGCAGCTGCGCCCCGAGTGCTTTGAGGATATCATTGCGGTCATTGCACTTTATCGTCCCGGACCCATGGATTCGATCCCGCGCTATATCGAGTGCCGCCACGATCCCGCAAAGATCGAGTACGACACGCCACTTTTGGAGCCCATTTTGAAGGAAACGTACGGCTGTGCGGTCTACCAGGAGCAGGTCATGCGCATTTTCCGCGAGGTGGCAGGGTACAGCTTTGGACATGCGGACATCGTGCGCCGCGCCATGTCCAAGAAAAAGGCAGACGTGCTGCAGGCCGAGCGCAAGGACTTTATCTCGGGCGCCGCGCAGCGCGGCGTGGACGAGGCGATCGCCACCAAGCTATTTGACGACCTTGGCAATTTCGCCAACTACGCATTCAATAAATCGCACGCTGCTGCGTATGCGGTGCTGTCCTACAGAACCGCCTATCTCAAGGCGCACTATCCCTGTGAATACTTCTCGGCACTGCTGACCAGCGTGCTTGGAAATCAGACAAAAATTGCGGAATATATCGGAGAATGCAACAAGCGCGGCATTTCGGTGCTGCCGCCCGATATCAACTGCAGCCGCGCCGATTTTTACGGCAAGGACAACACCATCCGCTTCGGCCTTTTGGCACTCAAAAACGTGGGCGGTCAGTTTGTGGATTCGCTTTGCCGTGAGCGAGAAGGGCATGATTTTGCATCCTTTGAGGACTTTGTGGAGCGCATGTCGGGTAAGGACATGAACAAACGCATGATCGAGGCCTTGATCAAGGCGGGCGCGTTTGATTCGCTCGGGGTCTATCGTTCCAGGCTGCTCTCGGTCTACGAGCAGATCATTGATACCGTGTCGCAGAAGAACCGCGACAATATCGCAGGCCAGCTGGATATGTTCAGCATGGTGCCCGAGGTCAAGGCAAAGACCTCCTTCTCGTATCCGCAAATTCCCGAATATTCCAAAAGGGAAAAGCTGATGCTGGAAAAGGACGCGTCGGGCATGTATTTCTCGGGGCATTTGCTGGACGGCTACGATAAATGCATTGCCGATCTTAACACCGTGGATATTTCCGAGCTTGCGGACGAGACAGGCTCGCTGCTGCCCGACCGCGCACGCGTGCGCATCGCGGGCATGATCACGTCTGTGACCATCAAGACCACCAAGAACGACCAACGTATGGCGTTCTTTACCGTAGAGGATCGCACGGGCGAGATCGAGTGTTTGATGTTTGCCAAGACCTATGAAAATCTTGGGCATCTGGTGCGCGTGGATAACGCTTTGTACGTCGAGGGCAATATCTCGGTGCGCGAGGAGGAAGCCCCCAAGGTGCTGGTCGGCACATCGGCCGAGCTTGTGGACGACGAGCATTATACGCCCAAGCCTGCCGCAACCTCCGCACCTCACCGCACCCCCGTAGGGGCCGACGTCCCCGACGGCCCGCGTCGCACCGCCGCATCCAATCACCCCCCCGTAGGGGCCGACGTCCCCGACGGCCCGCGTCGTGCCGCCGACACCCCGCGTCCACCCAAAATCAAAAAACTCTACCTGCGCGTGCCGGATATGCAAAGTACCCCCTACCGCAAGGCACTCAACCTGGCAGAGATCTTTGACGAGGGTCTGACCGTGCCGCTGGTGTTCTACGACAACAGCGCAAAATCCTACGTGCCGCACCCCAAGGGCATCGCGCTCTCTCCCTTTGTCATGCAGCAGTTGATCGACCTTTTGGGCAAGGAAAACGTGATTTACCAATAAAACAAAAACGACTGACGCGAGCGTCAGTCGTTTTTGCGTTATCCAAGTGCACATCGTAGGGCGGGGGCTTGCTCCCGCCCTCGTTTTTTATGGCAGTGCGAACAATGCGGACGTGCGCTGCAAAGCCGTCCCCGCAGGGGAAGGAAGGGCCCCGCAGCGTAGCGTAGCGGGAGGAAGGGGTTGTACTGAAATAGGATAAGCGCAGCTTTCACCTCCGATTTTCCAACCAAACGGAGATTTTGATTGATTTTTTGTTTGCAAAGTCTCTGACAAGTCGCTTTACCTTTTGTCGCACGTGTGTTATAATAAAATCATCCGAGAGAAGGGGGATTTGGGTATGTCAATGGGAAAGAGTATTGCTTATTTCAGAAAAAGCAGGGGATTTACACAAGAAGAATTGGGGCAGAAGATCGGAGTGACCAATCAAGCCGTATCAAAATGGGAATCGGAAACCTCTATGCCTGACGTGATGAGTCTGCCCATCATCGCAAATGCGCTGGATATTACCTTGGATGATTTGTTTGCAGAAACCATCGATCAGACTTTAGCATCGGGATCAAAGGTTTTCAATGAAAAAGCCGTACACGATTTCCCGCAGGATGCACAAGCCAAGATCATAGATTCCTTGTGCCGACAAACCAATTTGGTGAATTGTCATTCGTGGGATTTTTTGAAAGCGGAGCAGAGCTCCCGGACAAAACAGTACGATCAAATACGACCGTTTTATACAATGTGCTGCCTGTCCGATCAGGCAGGTGCTGCATTCGTATCAAATACGCTTTCCATGATCGACTCGGATATTTTGCCAACCGAGATCGGCTCCGCGTTTGATCAGCCGGAAACCGCCTTGGGGATGAAAAAACTATCGGATCCGAACGTAAGGCGGCTGCTTTCTCATATTTGCAATGAATATTTTCGGAGCGATGCGCCGTTTGATGATCGGAATCCCGAATATTTTACGATCCATATTCGCCCGGATGAGCTTTCGCGACACCTTGGAATTTCCACGGATGATATACTGGAAGCTTTGGAAAAACTGATCTCCTTGCACATCGTTGATTTGGAAACAAATGATGGCACACGTTATATGCTCCACAAAATCAAGGCAATCGAGGCAGCAGTCACGTTCCGATTGATAGAAAGATTCATTCACAATCAGGCCGGCTTTGGCTGCGGCGAGTTCTTTGCGCTGGCACAATATTAAATGGTAAAATCTGAAACAAAAAGCGGGCGAATATTTCGGCTTTGCCGAAATTCGATCACCCCTACGGCAACCAATAAGAATAATTGACAAACACGGACTGCATCCATGTGATACAGTCCGTTTTTTGCACGAATTGCTATGCTGATTCGGAGCAGCTTGTTTAGCCGAACGGGAGCCGAACCAAGTTGGTTTTGACGTGCAGATTTTCCCGATCCCTGCATCATTTCCCTTGGACATATTGCCTATATGCCCTGCGGGAAAAGCTATGGGGCTCGAAAAAATCTGCAGCGTCAAAACTGCGCGCACCCGACGGCGAATGCATTTTTGATAGATTTTGGTGTGATTTTGCGCAGCAAGATACAAATCTTGCAAGCAAAAGCACGCCGGAAGATGCGAAAATGCATCGCCGTCGGGCAATTCGGTTCGGTTCCCGTTCGGCTACCCCGAATAGTCCTCGATCAGCGCGTTGAGCTCGTCTTCACCGTTGATCACAATTCCCACGGCCAGCTGCTCGCGGTCTGTGCGGGGCAGAGTGGCGACCGCTACGTTGAGCGTGCGAACGAGTGCTCCTGATTGGTCAAATATTGCGATCTGACCGTTGACAGATTTCACCGTATAAACGGCAGCCGCAACGGTGGATTCCTCCGGGCTTGGCTTGTCCTGCTTGAGCGCGTCGGCGGTGTCCTGCTCCAGCTTTTCGGTGGTCTCTTCACCTTGCGCCGGCGTTTCGGTCTCGGGCTCGGTGGCGTCTTGCGACGCTTGCGCGCCGTCCAGATAGTTCAGCGCGTCCGCAAAGGCCTGCTTGGAGCTGTTCAGCTGCGCGTGCAGGGAACTTAATGCAGTAATGACAGAGGAACGGTAATCGCGGAAGGATTCGGCCACGTTGCCGGCAATCACCGCGCATACAACCGATGCGCCCACCGACAAAATAGTAACGCATAGCAAAACGGCAAAGGCAATTTTCAATGATTTCATGCTTGTACCTCACTTTTTTTGTTGCATGATTATTCTTGCCCGATTTGGCGGGTCTATGCAAATCGAGGGAGAAAAACGGGAGGACGCATGAAAAGATTTCTGAAATTTACGGCGATTTTGCTGGTGCTTGCTCTCGCGCTTGCCGTGCTTGGCGGCATTGCAGCGTGCATTGCACTCAAGCCATATGCCGACAGTCGCGTGGACGACGCGCTTTTGCACGTGGCGCGCCACGGCGGCACCTCGCGCCTGTACGTGTACGATTTTTCCGACCGCGCAGCAAGAGAGGGAAGCGTGCGCGAGATCGGCCCGCTTTGCGGCGGCAATACCTATTATGAATACGCGGCAATCGACAAGATCCCCGCGCCCATGATCGATGCCTTTGTAGCTGTTGAGGACAAGCGATTCTGGGAGCACGAGGGGGTGGATTTTCTGCGCACGGGCGAGGCGGCAATCGCGTATCTGCAAAAAAAGCTGCTTGGCAAGGGAGGCAGATCGTTCGGCGCATCCACCATTACCCAGCAGCTGGTCAAGAATCTGACGGGTGACGACCGCGTCAGCATTGACCGCAAGCTGACCGAGATGTTTTGCGCCCTGGATCTGGAGCGACGCGCGGACAAGCGGGAGGTGCTTGAAATGTACCTCAACGTCATCAACTTGGCCGACGGCTGCCGCGGCGTGGGAGCGGCGGCAAAGCATTATTTTTCAAAGGATATTTCCGCGCTTTCGGTGGGTGAATGTGCCTGCATTGCCGCCATTACCAACAATCCCGTGCGCTACAATCCCATCACGCACCCCGAGCAGAACGAGCAGCGCAGACAGCTTATCCTTTCCTGCATGCTTGCGCAGGGGTATCTGGACGAGCAGTCCTACCTTGACGCCGCACAGCCCGTCGCGCTTGCTCCCGAGGTGTCAAGGGGCAGCCGCGTGGCGTCGTGGTACGAGGACATGGTGGTGGGCGACGTGATCAACGATCTGTGCGCAACCTACGGTTACAGCCGCGCAGCGGCATCCAATATGGTATACAGCGGCGGCTTGCGCATTTACGCCGCCATGGACGAGCGCGTGCAGAATATTCTGGAGGAATATTACGCGACCACCGACATTTTCAGTAAACAGGAGCGTTCTGCTATGATGATCATTGACCCGCACACGGGGGATATTCTCGGCGTGGCGGGCGCAATCGGCCAAAAGGGCGCAAACCGCTTGCAGAATTACGCAACCGATACAAGGCTGCCCCCCGGCTCTGCCATCAAGCCACTCTCGGTCTACGCGCCCGCGCTGGAGCGCGGCATTATCAACTGGGCAAGCGTGTATGACGACGTGCCGCTCAGGTTCGTGGGCAACACCCCTTGGCCGCGTAACGCACACTATGCCTATCACGGCCTGACCACGGTAGCCACCGCACTTGCCGAGTCGGTCAACACGGTGGCGGTTGAGATTCTGGAGGACGTGGGCAGGGAAAGATCGCTCTCCTTTTTGCGCGATCGGCTGGGCATGCAATCTCTGACCGATTCGGACATGACGCAAGCGGGGCTTGCGCTGGGGCAGTTTGCGCACGGCGTGACCCTGCGCGAGCTGACCGATGCCTATACCGTCTTTCTGGACGGTAATTATATGCCGTGGCGCTCCTATTTCCATGTCACGGACGCGGACGGCACGGTGATGCTGAGCAACACGGTAGCACCCGAGCGGGTGCTTTCACGCGAAAACGCTGCCATTATGACCAAAATGATGCAGGGCGTGGTCAGCGAGGGCACGGCGCGCGGCAAGGTGAGCCTTGCCCGCCGCGTGCAGGTGGCAGGCAAGACGGGCACGACACAAAGGGGCGTGGACCGCTGGTTCGTGGGGTACACGCCTGCTGCGGTGGGCGGCGTCTGGACGGGCTACGACTACCCTTCGTACGAGCAGAGCATTGAAGGCAACGTCAGCATCACGGTGTGGGACGAGGTCATGACGCGGCTTTATGACGCGGGCATCTTTGAAGGTAGCCCCGATGTATTTTCCGTGCCGAAAACCGTGCACAGATACGCGTACTGTGCCGATTCGGGACATCTGCCCGGCTATGCCTGCACGTGCGACTTGCGCGGTGACCGCACGCGCGTCGGGTATTTTACGACGACAAACAGGCCGCATACGCTTTGCAGCACGCACGAGCTTGTGTGCTACGACACGCTGTTTGGCGGCGTGGCAGGTCCCGATTGCCCGCTGGAAGCCTTACGCGACGCAGGACTTCTGCGCGGATTCCGCAGCTTTGACCGTGAGGTGTATATCAAGGACGCGCCTTACTTCTTGTGGGATGCACCGCCCGCAGAAGGGGAATATCGCGGCACGTGGTATGCAACGCCCTCCAAGACTTTGCCGTGTCCGGCTCATACGCGTATGGAAAATGATACGGAGCAAACCGACGAATCCGAGCAAATCTATGAATCAGAGCGAGCAGAATAAACAAACCACCCCATGCATACTTTGTATGGGGTGATTTTTATGAACAGAGATAAAGGGAATATGGCCTTGACCTATGCGCTGATATTCGGTGCGATCCTCTCCTTGTGCGCAGTATCCGTCCGTTTCTGGTGGGGCTCTCCGCACGCAAGCATTACTCAAATGGGCATTCGCGAGGTGCTGCCGCCCGTGTGGCTGATGGGATTTTTATGGCTGCTTTGGTATTTTGCGCTGGGCGCGACCTTGGGTGGTGTGCTGTATACATACGGAAAAAACTGCATTGATGCCTGGCGCGGTACCTGCTTTTTCTTGCTGATGATCGGCGTGGGATTTTTGTGGTATCCCTTGTTTTTCGTGCGGCATTATTTTTTGTTTTCCCTGATCGTCCTGCTCGCCGTCATTGCGCTTGCCGCCGTGTGCGCGCTGCAATGGCAAAAGCTTTCGCCCATGGCGGGGATAGTCATGTGGTTGCATGTGCTTTGGCTGTTTTATATGACGGTTTTGCAGCTAATCTGCCTTTTTGGTGTATAAAATGTGCAAAAAAACAGTTGACAAACGAGGAAAAATGCATTATAATAGACATGACTAAATAATTCCAAAGGAGAATTTGCAATGAAACTTTACAGAGTAATGGCTTTGGTACTTGCGATCCTCATGGTTGGCTGTGTTATGGTCGCTTGTAATAAAGAGCCCGAAGAAACCAAGACCACCATCAAGGTTGCTTTCACCATCAAGGACGGTCCCGATAAGGACAGCAAGATCTTAGCACAGGATGCTGAGTATTCCTACACCTACAAGGGTGACGCTGCTCCCACCATCACCGAGGTTCTGATCGACGTTTGCGAGTTCTATGAGCTGGATATCGAGTTCCAGGATGACACTCAGCAGGTCGTTAAGAAGATCGGCAGCAAGACCGCAGGTAAGGGCGAGTATTGGACATATGCACTCAACGGCGTAAACGACCTGGATAACCCCATGTACGTTCAGACCGTTGCTGACGGCGATACCATCGTGGTTTACCTGGCATCTCTGGATTGATTTGAATATAAGAAAAACGGACAGCTTCGGCTGTCCGTTTTTTTTTTGGAAAAAGAAAACCACGCGATAGTCGCGTGGTTCAATAGAGGCTCTGCCGATGAGATGAAATCCTCCAAATATGATATAATTAGTATGACCTGCCAGTCAAAACTAAAAAAACATATTTGGAGGATTTATCTATGAGTA
>JAFVTI010000041.1 GCA_017503325.1 Clostridia bacterium
GGTACATATGGTGAAACTATATAACTGCGTTGCTCCTATGTGCGCACTGGTTCTGCGCAGTTTTTTTGTGCCAAATTCGCCTCCCGCTCAACCGCTGGGGGAAACTCTTTTTTATGGTAAATGACACATTGCATCGTTGTTCCATGTACGCACTTGCACTGTGCCATTTTTTCTTGCGCTCAAACAGCTCCCGCTCAACCGTTTCGGGGGACTTGGTACTTATGGGGGAACTATATAACTGCGTTGCTCCTATGTGCGCACTGGTTCTGCGCAGTTTTTTTGTGCCAAATTCGCCTCCCGCCGAGCCGTTTTGGGGTAGCGTAGTTTCTGTAGGGGCGATCAGTGATCGCCCGCTACAATATACAAGAAAAGCATTTTTTGCAAATCAATTGACACAGCAGCGCAGTTGTGATAAAATTATTATGAGATAATTTGTGCTTACAGCACTGTATATACAACAGGAAGGTATCATCATGTACAAAATCGTATCAAGAAAACAACTGAACCCCACCGTGGTGCAGATGGATATCGAAGCGCCTGCCGTGGCCAAGCGTGCCAAGGCGGGGCAGTTTATCATTTTGCGCGTGGACTCGGAAGGGGAGAGAATTCCGCTGACCGTTGCGGGCTATAACCGCTCTGCGGGCACGGTGCGCATCATTTTCCAGACCGTGGGTGCGACCACAGATCTGCTGGCGACCAAGAAAGAGGGCGAATCTATTGCCGATTTCGTAGGTCCGCTTGGCAAGGCGACCGAGATCGAAGGACTTGGCGAGGTCTGTGTGGTAGGCGGCGGCGTTGGCTGCGCCATTGCATTACCCGTGGTGCAGGCTTTGCACGAGGCAGGCTGCCGCGTGCACGCCATCATCGGCTTTCGAAATAAGGATCTTGTTATATTGGAAGAGGAATTTGCCGCTGCATCCGACACGCTGACCGTCATGACCGATGACGGCTCGTACGGTCAAAAGGGAACTGTCACAGCACCCCTGCAGGCTGCTTTACAGAGCGGTGCGCGCTATGACCGCGTCATCACCATCGGTCCGCTGATCATGATGAAATTCGTGGTTGCGACCGTCAAGCCCTACGAGATCCCCGTGGTGGTTTCCATGAACCCCATCATGATCGACGGCACAGGCATGTGCGGCGGCTGCCGCCTGACTGTGGGCGGAAAGACGCAGTTTGCCTGCGTGGACGGCCCGGAGTTTGACGGCTATGCCGTGGACTTTGACGAGGCTATGTCGCGCAGCACCATGTACCGCGATTTTGAGGCGCATGCAAGAGAGGCGTCCTGCAATCTGCTCAGCAAGGAGGTAGAGTAATGGCAAAGTATAATACCTCTCCCGTAAAGAACCCCATGCCCATGCAGGATCCCGTGCTGCGTGCACGCAATTTCGACGAGGTCACGCTGGGTTACGACGAGCAAACCGCGCTTGCCGAGGCCGCAAGATGCCTTGGCTGCAAGAATATGCCTTGTGTTGGCGGTTGCCCTGTGAACATTGCCATTCCCGAATTTATTGCCAAGGTCAAGGAGGGCGACTTTGAGGGCGCGTACGAGGTCATTACCCGTCAGTCCTCTCTGCCTGCCGTTTGCGGACGCGTTTGTCCGCAGGAGACCCAATGCGAGGCCAAGTGCGTGCGCGGCATCAAGGGTGAGCCCGTGGGCATTGGCCGCCTGGAACGCTTTGTGGCCGATTGGCATAATACTTATAACCGAGAGCAGGTCGTGCGCCCCGCCTCCAACGGACACCGCGTGGCCGTGGTCGGCTCGGGCCCTGCGGGCCTTTCCTGTGCGGGTGATCTTGCCAAAAAGGGCTATGAGGTCACCGTTTTCGAGGCCTTGCACGTGGCGGGAGGTGTGCTGATGTACGGCATTCCCGAGTTCCGTCTGCCCAAGGCCATCGTGCAAAAGGAAGTGGAAACGCTCAAGGCACTTGGCGTGGATTTTCAGACCAACGTGGTGGTTGGCAGAACGGTCGAGATCTCCGAGCTTTTGGAAAAAGAGGGCTATGAGGCCGTCTTTATCGGCTCGGGCGCAGGACTTCCCGCGTTCATGGGCATTCCCGGGGAATCGCTCAAGGGCGTATATTCCGCCAACGAATATCTGACCAGAAGCAATCTGATGAAGGCGTACAGACAAGACAGCACCACGCCGATTTTGCGCGCGCGCCGCGTCGCGGTAATTGGCGGCGGCAACGTAGCCATGGATGCTGCGCGCACCGCTTTGCGCCTTGGGGCTGAGAAGGTCTATATCGTGTACCGCCGCTCCATGGACGAGCTGCCCGCGCGTCGCGAGGAGGTGGAGCACGCTATGGAGGAGGGCGTGGAGTTTTTGCTTTTGCAAGCCCCCACCGAAATTCACGGCTACAAAAATCCCGACAATGCGCGTGACCCCTACAACGGCTTTGTGTGCGGCATGACCTGCGTGCGCATGGAGCTTGGCGAGCCGGATGAGAGAGGCCGTCGCAGACCCGTGGTCATTCCCGGATCGGAGTATTTCCTTGATGTGGACTGCGTGATCATGGCCATTGGTACGACGCCAAATCCCTTGCTGACCTCGAGCACCGAGGGGCTTGAGACAAACAAGCGCGGCTGCATTGTCACCGAGGAGCAAACGGGGCACACTTCGCTTGACGCCGTGTGGGCGGGCGGCGATGCCGTTACGGGTGCTGCAACCGTCATTCTTGCAATGGGAGCGGGAAAACTTGCCGCAAAGTCCATCGATGACACGATAAATTCGAAAAATTCCTAAAAATCTGCAAGAAAAATAAAAAAAGTTGCAAAAACCTATTGCAATCTGTGTTGCATGGGTGTATAATGTTCCCATATTGATTTTTGTCAAAACCTATCCGAAAAAGGAGATACCATTATGTCTTACGTAGATGAAATTATTGACAAAGTAGTGGCTCAGAATCCCGGTGAGCCCGAGTTCCACCAGACCGTCAAGGAAGTGCTTGACTCGCTGCGTCCCGTCGTGGAGGCAAACGAAGCAAAGTACCGCAAGGAAGCACTGCTTGAGCGCATGACCATTCCGGAGCGCGTGATTATGTTCCGCGTACCGTGGGTAGACGATAAGGGTCAGGCACAGGTCAACACCGGCTACCGCGTACAGTTCAACGGCGCAATCGGTCCTTACAAGGGCGGCCTGCGCTTCCATCCTTCCGTAAACCTTTCCATTATCAAGTTCCTTGGCTTTGAGCAGACCTTCAAGAACTCTTTGACCGGTCTTCCCATGGGCGGCGGCAAGGGCGGCTCCGACTTTGACCCCAGAGGCAAGAGCGACCGCGAGATCATGGCATTCTGCCAGAGCTTTATGACCGAGCTGTTCCGTCACATCGGCCCCGATACCGACGTTCCCGCAGGTGACATTGGCGTTGGTGCGCGCGAGGTTGGTTACATGTACGGCCAGTACAAGAGACTGGTCAACCGCTACGAGGGCGTTCTGACCGGTAAGGGTCGCGCTTACGGCGGCTCGCTGATCCGTCCCGAGGCAACCGGCTTTGGCGCGGTTTACTACACCGTTGAAATGCTCAACTACCTGGGCGAGGACATCAAGGGCAAGACCTTTGCAGTCTCCGGCTTTGGTAACGTGGCTTGGGGTACTGTCAAGAAGGTCACCGAGCTTGGCGGTAAGGTCGTGACCATTTCGGGTCCCGACGGTTACGTATACGATCCCGACGGTATTTGCACCGATGAAAAGATCGACTATATGCTGGAAATGCGTGCATCCGGCCGTGATAAAGTACAGGATTACGCAGATAAGTTTGGCGTGCAGTTCTTTGCAGGCAAGCGTCCTTGGGAGCAGAAGGTTGACGTTGTCATGCCTTGCGCAACCCAGAACGAGGTCAACCTGGACAACGCAAAGGACATTGTTGCAAACGGCGTCAAGTATTACGTAGAGGTTTCCAACATGCCCACCACTGCAGAGGCGTTTGAATACCTCAAGGCAAACGGTGTGGTCGTTGCGCCCTCCAAGGCAGTCAACGCAGGCGGTGTTGCAGTTTCGGGTCTGGAAATGAGCCAGAACTCCATGCGTTACTCCTGGACCGCAGAAGAGGTTGACGCAAAGCTGCATCAGATCATGTCCGATATTTTCAATAACTCCGTTGCCGCTGCCAAGAAGTACGGCATGGAGGGTGACCTGGTTGCAGGTGCAAACATCGCAGGCTTTGAAAAGGTTGCGGATGCAATGCTCGCGCAGGGTCTTGTCTGATCATACTCAAAAACGAAGCGTCCGTGCTACTGGCACGGACGCTTTTTTTGTCTTGCATGGGTTATTCTTCCGTTTGTTCGTCGGATTTGGGTTCTTGGGCATCTTCTTGCGATGCAGCCTCCTCATCGGCGGGTGCAGGGGTTTCCGTGGCCTCGGGTTGGTCGATCAGCGTGCTTTCAAGATCGCTGACAGAGGGCTGTGCAGGTGCTTCTGTACTTTGCTTGCTTGCCTTGGGCTTGATCTTTTTGCGCACGCTCAGGTAGATCAGCGCACCGGCGGGCACGGGAATTCTGAGCAGGAACGAGGAAACGGTTGCCAGCAGAGATCCCCAGGTGGGAATGACCGTAAAGGAAAAATTGAATCTGAACGAGGTGCCTATCATGCTGACTTGCAGAATGACCGAGACCCAGATCAGAATGATCCACAAAACCTTGAAGCGGATGGGACGCTTGACGCAATCTACCGTCATCCAGATGCAAAGTGCAAGCGAGGCTGCAAATCCAAGGATCAACAGCACGCGCACGATGATGATCACGGGCGAGCTTCTCTCTGTGACGTCGGTGACGTTGATGCCGCGCAGCAGATCCTCACCGTCGTAGGTCAGCGTGAATTCCGCGCACGCCTTGGTGTCGGCCTTGGCTTGATACACAACGGTCGTGAGGCTGGATTGATCGGTAAAGGAATACGTGGTATTCCAGGAAATGAATTTGATCTTATAGGTGGACGCACCGTCGTAAATGCGCAAAAGCTCATTCCAGAAAGCGTCCAGCTGTGCCTGACTTGCAATCGGCACGTGCTCCATAAGTGCAACGGCGGCGTTTTTGTCGTTGGCAATCACGCTGTCCATCAGCACTGCCACGTCGGCCTGCTTTTGGTCCAGATCCGGCTTTGCGCCTTGGCAGGCAGAGAAGAGCAGAAGTGCGCATAAGCACAGCAAAAGAATCAGACTTGTTTTTTTGAGCGTCATGATAAGTACCTCCTTTGGATATTTGGGCTTCTGCTTATATAGTCGCAATTTTTTGCGAAATGTTTATGCTTTTTTGAAAAAAGTTGAAAAATTTCGTGTTTTTATTATTGTAACATGCGCAAAGCGGGGTGTCAAGAGAATTCTGAATGCTCCGATGGTAACGCAGGCGGGCTGTCGAGGGGCACCGGCCCCTGCGGATCAACCGTATGCGTATCAACCCTTGACACACCCGACCTTTGGTGATATAATATACCATGGAAGAATGTGTGAAAGGGGTGCCTATATGAACGCATATGACAAGCAATATAAGGCCTTGACGCTGCGTCTGGGCTTTGCTTTGCTGTTTTGGTTCGTGCTTTTGCAGGGATCCATGACGGTGCTGAGCATTGCCGACCTGGCCCTTGCGAGCGTACTGCCCGAAAAGATCAGCAATCTCTTTTACTGGGGCTTTTATAACGTATTCTATTTTGCCTCCTTTATGCTGCCCGTGCCGATTTTTATGCTGATGAGCAAAAAAATTCCCACGCAGCCCATGTTCTTTGATCTGCGCTTGCCTCGCCATTTTTTGCTTTCCTGCGTTGCGGGTGTTGGCATGATCACGGCGGTGGGACAGATCAATTCGCTGTTGGTTGCTCCCTTTATGGGCGAGAGCAACGAATCCACCGAGATGCTGCTGGAGCTGATCAAGCCCGGCAACGGATATATGGTGGTGCTGGTATTTGTCATGCTGGTCATTGTGCCGCCCATCTGCGAGGAATTCTTGTTCCGCGGTCTGGTGCTCGGAAATCTGTTGCCGTACGGCAAGGGAGTTGCCATTGTGGGCAGCGCTCTCATGTTTGCAGCCATGCACCAAAGCTACCCGCAGTTTTTGTATACCGCCATGGCGGGCGTGCTGCTCGGCATTCTGTACGTCAAGTCGCGCTCGATCTGGCCGCCTACCATCTTACATATGCTTAACAATCTGGTCTCGTTTGTGCAAATGGTCATCATGGCGCGCGTATCCGACGAAATGCTTGCCAACCGCATCATGATCGCCATGAATCTGCTTGTCATGTTTGCAGGTCTTGTGGCTTTTGCGATCCTGGTGCTGCTTTCAAAGCGCAAGGAGAAGGTACAGGAAATTGCGGTCAGCGCGTTTGGTACAACGCCGGAAAAAGAGCACTTTGAGCAGCCGATCAAGCTGTCCGACGGCATGGCCGTCAAGGGCTTTTTCTCGCCCTCGATCGCGGTATTTATTTGTCTGAGCATCGTCATGGCGGTGTTTAGTCTGATCATGGAGCACGTAGCATGAATAACGATATGATTTATATGAAGCGCGCCCTGGAGCTTGCCGAAAAAGGCGCTGCCTTGGGCGAGGTGCCCGTGGGAGCGGTGGTCGTCAAGGACGGGCAGATCATCGCAACGGCACATAACGAGCGCGAGATTTTGCCCGACGCCACGGCGCATGCCGAGGTGCTGGCCATCCGCCGCGCCTGCGCCGCATTGGGTACGAACCGATTGACGGGCTGTGTGCTTTACGTGACCTTGGAGCCCTGCCCCATGTGCGCGGGTGCTTTGGTCAACGCAAGAGTGGACCGCGTGGTATATGGCGCATACGATGCGCGCGGAGGGGCTTGCGGCAGCCTTTTGCGCATTCAGAAATATCCGCTTTACCATATGCCCGCATTTGAGGGCGGCGTGATGGAGCAGGAATGTGCCGCGATTTTGACAGAATTTTTCTCAAAAAAACGATAACTTTGATAGAAAGGAGAGAGCAGTATGATTCTGATACTTGCCGAAAAGCCCAGCCTTGGCAGAAATATTGCAGCCGCGATCGAGCAGATTCCGGGCAACTCCCGCATGCACAAATGCGACGGCTTTCTGGAAGGCAACGGATATCTGGTTTCCTGGGCGTTTGGTCATCTGTTTTCTCTTGCTGACGTAGAATATTACTCGCCCAGCCCCGACGGACGCTGGAGCATGGAGAATCTGCCCTGCTTCCCGGGGCAGTTCCATTTTGAGCTGCGACGCGGCAGCGATAAGCGCGTGGACAGCGGCGTGGTCAAGCAGTACGAGACCATTCGTGCGCTGTGCAACCGTGCCGACGTGGACACCATCGTCAACGCGGGCGACGCGGACCGCGAGGGTGAGATCATCATCCGCCTTTGCATTCAGCACGCGCTGAGTGGAGAGAAGAGCCTCAAGCGTCTTTGGCTGCCCGACCAGACTCCCGAGACGGTCATTGCCGCCTTGGCTGACCTCAAGGATGCCTCCGAGTACGACAGCCTTGCGGGCGAGGGCTTTGCGCGCACCTATATCGACTGGCTGTACGGCGTCAATCTGACTCGCTACGCCACGCTCAAATGCGGTTCTCTGATGCGCGTCGGACGCGTCATCGTGCCCATCGTACGTGCCATTTACGAGCGCGATATGGCGATCAAGAATTTTGTGCCCGGGAAATACTGTGTGATCGCCAGCAAGGAGCAGACAAACGGTGAGGTGGTCGAGCTTGTGGGCAAGACCAAGTTCAAGCCCGAGGAATACGCAAAGGCCGAGCAGCTTTGCCGTGCGTATAACGAGGCGGACGCCGTGGTTACAGCGGTCAAGCGCAAAAAGGACACCATCATGCCCGGCAAGCTGTATTCGCTCTCCAAGCTGCAGAGTACGCTGGCAAAGAAATATAAAATGCCCATGAAGGACAGCCTTGAGATCGTACAGAAGCTGTACGAGCAGGGGTATCTGACCTACCCCAGAACCAACTCGGAGTACTTGGCGACCGCCGAGAAGGACAAGGTCAAAAAGATCCTTGCGGGCATTGCCAAGATCGGCTACCCCGTGACCTTCAAGGACAGCAAAAAGATTTTTGACGACTCCAAGATCGAGTCGCACTCGGCCATCACCCCGACCTATAAGATTCCTGAAAAGGGAAGACTGAGCGAGGCTGAAAACCAGGTGTATTCCACCGTGTTCCGCCGATTTGTGGCGGTGTTCTGCGCCAAGGATTGCCTTGCCGAGCGCACCGAAATCACGGTCAAGGTGGGCAACTTTGAGGAATTCTCGCTCAAGGGAACGGTCATTTTAGAGCCCGGCTGGATGAAATACGACGATGGCGGAGCCAAGGATAAGGTGTTGCCGCGCCTTGAAAAGGGCGACAAGGTCAACCATATCTTCAAGCCCACCGAAAAGGAGACCTCTCCACCCAAGCACTATACCACCGAAACGCTGCTGGGCTATCTCAAAAATCCCTTCCGCGAGGAAAAGGCGGCGGACGACGAGCAGGCAGCACAGCTTGCCGACAGCATGGGCGTCAACGACGCGGCTGAGTACAAGGCCATGCTGGAGGGCGTGGAGCTTGGCACCGAGGCCACGCGCACGGGCATCATTGACAACGCGCGCAATTCGGGCTACATTCAGCTTAAAAAGGACGTATATACCATTCTGCCCGGCGGCATTTATTTAGTGGAATCCTTGGATCGCATGGGCATTGGCATGGATAAATACAAGACGTGCGAGATGGGTCGCGCGCTCAAGCAGGTGTTCCGCGGACAGTCCACCATCGGTGACGCGGTAGGGCTTGCCGAGCGCGAGATCGGCGCAATCTTCCGTGCACAGCACGAGGGCGTGGGCACGGACAACGATATCGGCATGTTCGGTGATCGCATCGGAGTTTGTCCCATGTGCGGCAAGGAGATCTTCCGCGGCAGGTACGGTTACGTTTGCGCAGGATATAAGGAGGGGTGTCCCTTCGCCATCCGCACCTATATCTGCGGCAAGACCATTTCGGTAGGAATCGCCAAGCAGCTGATCGCGTGCGGCGAGACCGAGGTGCTGGACGGCTTTGTCTCGCAGAAATCCGGCAAAAGCTTTACGGCAAAGCTCAAAATGAAGGATGGCAAAACCACCTTTGTCTTTGTCGATACCCCGCGCCCGCAAGGGGGAAGTGCTCCCGGAAGCGGCGGCACGTGGGCCGATCCCGCCAGCGAATTCCCACCCATCCCCGACGAGCCGCCCGTGTGGTTGTAATATGATACTATTGGTTGTAGGGGAGCATATCATGCTCCCGCCCGAAAACGGTTTTGAATGGTGAACGCCGATTTACCTTTTTTGCGTGCGGGAAGATGATATCTTCTCCTACAACGACGTTTTCAAAGGAGTCCCATATGTCTGTTATCTTAATCGGCATGCCCTCGTGTGGCAAAAGCACGCTGGGCGTATTGCTTGCAAAAAAACTGGGTCTGGAATTCATTGATTCCGACCTGCTCATCCAAAAAAAGCACGGTAAGCTTTTGCACGAGCTGATCGAGCAGCACGGAAACGAGGCGTTTTTGGCCTTGGAATCTGAGGTTAATTGCAGCCTTGATGCCACAGGGGCGGTCATTGCCACGGGTGGCAGCGCGGTATACAGCGAGGCAGCCATGGCACATCTTGCAACGCTTGGGAAGATCGTGTATATCAAGATCTCTTACGAGGAAATGGCGGCGCGGCTTGGCGACTACGCGCACCGCGGGGTCATCATGCCCGCGGGATATTCGCTGCGTGACCTTTACGACGAGCGCACCGCGCTCTACGAGCGTTACGCCGACGTGACCGTTTCGGGTGAGGGTGGCATGTCCGCAGCGATCGAGAGGATTGCATCCGTATTGTAAAGAAAAGCAGCCCGATGGGGTGAGGAATTAGCGGGATGAGAATAAAAAATGGGCTGCTTCATTTGAGGCAGCCCTGTTTTCAAACAAAAAATATAGAGTTGCTGCAGGTGCTGGCGAACGCAGTTCGCCCCTACGGAAATTCATATAGAGGGTTTACGATAACGAA
>JAFVTI010000006.1 GCA_017503325.1 Clostridia bacterium
GATATCATTCCGAGCAACCTTTTTGCGCCCTTTATTGAGGGCAATTCCTTGCAAATCATTTTCATTGCGATTATCGTAGGTCTTACGATGCTGTTCCTCGGAAACAGAATTCCGATAATGATAAACGTGGTCGATCAGTTAAATGTTGTGATGCAGACCATTATGAGCGCGGTAAGCTCCTTTATTCCGTTTTTCGTGTTCGGTAGCATCTTCAATATGATCGTCGGTGGCAATCTGCTTTCCGTTGCGAAATCCTACAAGCTGATACTTGTCATGCTTCTCGGTGATCTGGTTTTGATGGCAGCGTACTTGCTTCTCGTGTCCGTCAGAAAAAAGGTGGCACCTACCGTGCTTCTTAAAAAGCTGATGCCGACGTATATTATCGGTCTTACTACCGCATCGGCTGTTGCGGCATATCAAACAAATATTTCGACTTGCGAAAAGAAACTCGGTATTGACAAAAAGCTGATTGATATCGGGATACCGCTTGGGCAGGTGATCTTTATGCCGGGTGCAATCGTTTTGTTCGTTGCCGCTGCATTTGGTATGGCAGAGACATACGGCGTTGCTATCACACCGATTTGGATGCTCACCGTGTTTATTATCAGCGTAATTCTGGCGATAGCAGCGCCGCCTGTTCCCGGAGCCGCACTTACGTGTTACACGATTTTGTTTATGCAACTCGGTATTCCCACGGAGGCGATTGCCGTAGTGATTGCATTGAACGTTATTCTTGAGTTTGTTGCAACGGCAGTGAATCTGTTCTGCTTGCAAACTGAGCTTGTAGAGCTTTCGGGATCGTTGCAAACACTCAAAACCGACGTACTTCGCAACAAGTCGTTGTAAAACATATCATAGATTTCCTTTATAATAATTTGACAAAGGCAGGTGGTTCATTTGGATGGTTTCATTGCGTTTATCACGGCGGACACACTAAAAGTGATCTGGTCAGGATTAAAGGTTACGCTTCTGATTACGGCGGCTGGTCTGTTGCTGGGTACTTTGCTTGCTGCTTTGTTGTGCGCCGCGTCCCGTTCCAAAATCATCGTTTTGCGCGTTGCCGAGAAAGCGTTTTCTGTTGTTGTACGGGGAACCCCGGTGCTGATGCTTCTATTGCTTTTGTTTTACGTGGTCTTTGCACGAACCGGTATGTCTGCCATTATGGTTGCGATCATCGGTTTTGGACTGAACACGGCAGCCCACGTAAGCGAGATTATGAAGAGTGCGCTTATGGCGGTTGATGCAGGACAGGTGAAGGCGGCTCGCACGTTAGGATTTTCAGCTTGGCAAGCCTTTTGGTACGTTACGTTTCCTCAAGCAGTTGCGTTTGCGCTTCCGATGTACCGTAATGCTACGATCAATCTGCTTCAGTGGACGTCAGTAGTCGGATACGTAACGATCAGTGACCTTACCCGTGTAATCAATCAGCTCGGGGCACGCTCTGCTAAACCCTTTTACAGTCTGTTCCTCGGTATCGTCATTTATTTGTTCGTGGGATATATGATTCATCTCATCTTCAAACTTACCGAACGGAAAGGAGGGAGAGTACGGTGATCAGAGTTGAAAATCTTAGCAAGTCCTTTGGTAAGCTTACGGTACTGCGTGACGTTTCACTACATATAAAGAAGGGCGAGTGTGTGGCAATTATCGGACCGTCCGGTACGGGAAAAAGCGTATTTCTTTCGTGCTTGAACGGACTTATGACTCCGGATTGCGGAAAGATCTTTATTGACGGAGACGATATTTGCGACAGGCATACGAACATCAATAAGGTGCGAAGCAAAATGGGAATGGTATATCAGGCATTTCATCTGTTTTCACATCTTACGGTAATGGAAAATATCACGCTTGCACCGCGTAAGCTCTTGCGGCTTTCCGCCGCCGAAGCGCAGACCAAGGCGGAAAAATTGCTTGATATGGTAGCCCTCAGAGAAAAAGCGAATGCTATGCCGGGTGAATTATCGGGCGGTCAGCAACAACGTATAGCGATTGCGAGAGCAATGGCTATGGATCCTCAGATCGTGCTTTTTGACGAGCCAACCTCAGCACTTGATCCAACGATGGTAGGAGAGGTGCTTGCCGCTATTCGTACCTTCGCGGATAAGGGCGTTACGATGCTTATTGTGACTCACGAAATGGAATTCGCACGTGAAGTGGCAAGTCGCGTTCTCTATATGGATGAAAACGGCATTTATGAGGACGGAACACCTGAACAAATCTTTGATAATCCTCAAAAGCCCAAAACGAAAGCATTTATCGGCAAACTAAAAACCTTGCGCTACGAAATTGCTTCCAAAAACTTCGATTTTCTTCAGTTATATACTCGGATTTCTCTATTTTGCCAGAAATACCGTATCACACCGAAGTCAAGCCATTCTATGCAGCTCTGTACGGAGGAAGCCGTGTTTTACCTGTTAAACAATGACTTGGCATCCCGTATTGAATTGTCGCTTGAGTATAGTGATAAGAACGGTACCGTGACGCTTTCCTTGGATTACGACGGTCCGCCCGGAAATCCATTTGACTGTGAAGAAGATCTCGGATTGATACTATTACGTGCAAAGAGCAGTCAAATCGAATATACAAACGATGAAAAAGGAAATCACTTAAAAGTAAATTTACAGACAGGAGAAAAATAAAATGAAAAAACTATCTATCGTACTTTCAATGTTACTCGTACTCTCGTTGCTTCTTTCGGCGTGTGGTAAAAACAACACGGATCCCATTACAAAATGGGAAGATCTCGACGGAAAAACACTCGCGGGATTTGGTTTTGCAATCTCTGAAACTGAGTTTGCTGATATGATGAACAGTGCTCTCAATATTACGCTTGAGAGTGCGGTTATCGTTCCGACTCCTGCGGAAATGGCTCTTTTAGTTCAAAACGGTCAGGCAGATGCGGGCGTAACGCACGTTTACAACGCTAAGTATATTTGTTCGCGCAACGATGATCTTGACTATATCGTTGGCGGTCCTATGGCAGCTTCGATGGTATTTAACAACGGTAGCGGTTTGAAGGCAGAGATCGATCAGGCAATCGCAACGCTGAAAGAAAACGGTGTGATTGACAATCTCAAAGAGACTTGGCTCTCCGATGAGGCTATGAAATCGGATCCTCAGCCTGCAACGATTGAAACTATTCCCGGCGCCGAAACCATTAAGGTTGGTATCAGCGGCGTTCTCGCGCCTATGGACTATGCAACCGCGGACGGCAAGCCCGGTGGCTTCAACGTAGCTCTTATCGGTGAAATTTCAAAGCTGATCGGAAAGAATATTGAATTCGTTAATATTGATCCTGAATCCAGATTCCTCGCTCTCTCCAGTGGAACGATCGATCTGTTTTTCTGGAATTTCTATAATTCGTTCATCACCGAGGATTACGAAGTTTCCGAGCCGTATTTGGAAGATAACGGCGCACTCATAATCAAAAAGGCAGCCGATTGATAGCCAACAACCAAAATAAAACACGTTCAAGAAGTTTCGGCGTGTATGTTGACCGATACAAACCCGCGTTTTCTATTCGTGTTTCTCAAAAGAACTTTGGGTTTGAGAACAACATCAAATCCGTTCCGCTTTATGCGACTTTCTGTATTGTTTGAAAGAGGGATATATGGAAAAAGAACAGCGTAAATGCGTGGTCTGAGTGACAAGACTTGAACTTGCGGCCTCTACCACCCAAAACGCAAAATATAGTATAATTCTTCTCTGACAACACAATATATAGTGGTTTCCGCTCCGTTTCAAACGCTTTGTACCACTCTTAACTCCGTTGTTTCCATTGCTTCCAAAGCGGTCTATGGTCAACAATGGGGTCAAAAAACGCTTGGGTGGAGCAGACCGCAAAACAGCAGAGAAAAGAGAAGAATGGTTACGCATAGAGCAGGGCACTTTCAAAAATTGAGTCACCATTCAAAGAAAAAGCGTTGCTGATCGAATAGCCCTTGTTATCATTCATGGCAAGGCATCACGAGAATTTAGAAAAGACCTTCACCGACGAGCAGAAGGAGATTTTCGAAAAGTTCCACGACTGTTGGGACGAGTACGTAAGCCTTGCCGAAGCAGCCATCTTCGAGTATGCGTTCAAACTGGGTATGAAAATTGCAATTGAAACCTTAACCGAATAATCAACGAGTGCAGATCGAAACAATCGGTCTGCACTTACTTTTTGCTTTAGCAATAAAACTTTCAACTGACCTTCATAAAAATTCACAATTTCATCATTGACAATTACATTTACGAATAGTATAATATGGAATAGTTCAAAAACGAACTAAAGGAGTTTTTTATGATAACGATTCAGGAAATGAATGGACACGCAAGAAAGATAGGCTTGGCATACGAAAAGGCATTATTGCCACTGGCTAAAGAAACCGATATGCCTCATACGGCGATAAGTATCCTTCTTTTTATTGCCAATAATCCCGAGTTTGCGACAGCAAGCTATATTTGTGATATGAGAGGACTGAAGCGCCCTGTGGTATCCGCTCATGTTGAGAGTTTAGTGCAGGGGGGATACATTGAAAGACGAGCTGTTCCCGGAGACAGAAGAAAGGATGCCCTTGTTTGTACGGAAAAGGCGCAGAAGATCGTTGAAGCGGGACGGGAGCGTCAGATTCAGTTTGCGAGTGCCGTGCTTGAGGGAATCAGCGAAGAGGATCGCGCCGTAATGGAGCGTTGCTTCAAATTGATGGATGCAAATATTGATAAGATTATAAAGGAGAAATAATTTCAAGATGCTCAAATTGCTGAAATATATGAAAAATCGGGAACGGTGGATGGTTCTCGGTTGTATTGCTTTGATCATCGGACAGATCTATTTTGATCTGACGATGCCCGACTATATGAGCGATTTGACGGTTTTGATCAATACCCCCGGAAGTGAAATGGCAGATATTCTGACTGTGGGTGCAAAAATGCTCGGCTGTACGCTTGCAAGCGCGGCTCTGGCGATTGCTTGCGGATTTTTGACTTCGCGTATCGCTGCGGGATATAGCTTTGCTGTCAGAGAAAAGTTGTTTTCTCACGTGATGATGCTTGGCAAAGCCGAAACGTCCAAGTTTTCAATTCCGAGCTTGATTACAAGAACGACCAATGATATTACGCAATTGCAGATGATCGTCGTTATGGGCTTGCAATCGCTCGTAAAAGCACCTATCATGGCGGTATGGGCGATCATCAAGATCCTCGGCAAGAGCTGGGAGCTGTCTGCCGTAACGGCATCCGCAGTCGTTGTGATCTGTACAACTGTTCTTTCTATTATGATGGTCTGTCTGCCTCGTTTCCGTAAGGTGCAAAAGCTGACCGATACGCAGAACCGCATGGCAAGAGAGAATCTGACGGGTATCAACGTAGTCCACGCTTTCAATGCGGAAGGCTATCAGACCGAAAAGTTTGACGTGCCCAACACCGAGATGATGAATACGCAGCTAAAAAATCAGCGCTTGTTCTCCTTAATGCAGCCCGTGATGGGAACCTGTATGAACGGTCTGTCCTTAGCGATCTATTGGCTCGGCGCGGCTCTCATCAATCAAATAGCGCTTACCGACGTTGCGGGCAGAATTGCGATGTTCAGCGACGTTGTGGTGTTCAGCACCTATGCGACCTACGTGGTCATGTCCTTTATGATGATGGTTATGGTGTTTATGATGCTTCCCGCCGCGCAGGTCTCTGCCGAGCGTATTAACGAGGTGCTTGACAGGCAGGCAACCGTCACCGAGGGAGCAAGGAGCAATGCCGACGAGGTTGGAACTGTAGAGTTCAAAAACGTATCCTTTGCTTATCCCGAGGCGCAGGAGGAGGCTATTTCCGATATCTCCTTCCGCATCGAAAAGGGACAGACGCTTGCCATCATCGGCGCAACGGGATGCGGTAAAACAACGCTGATTTCCTTGATTGCGCGCTACTATGACGCGACCAAAGGCGAAGTCCTTGTGGACGGAGTCAACGTTAAGGATTATACCTTTGATGGCTTGTATAATAAGATCGGATATATCACGCAAAAGGCAGTCTTGTTTGCGGGAAGTATCCGAGAGAATATTACCTTTGGAGAAAGTCAAGACGGCTTTGACGAGGAAACGGTGGATATGGCGATCTCGCTCTCTCAGGCAAAGGAGTTTGTGGATAAGATCGAGGGCGGTAAGGATCACCACATCGTTCAACTTGGTAAGAACGTGTCGGGCGGACAAAAGCAACGTCTTTCGATTGCCCGTGCTCTTGCAAGAAAGCCCGAAATACTGATCTTTGACGACTCCTTCTCGGCACTTGACTATAAGACCGATGCTACCCTTCGCCACGGACTTGCAAAGGAGCTGTCGGATACCACCAAGGTCATTGTCGCGCAACGGATCAGCACTATTCGGGACGCTGACAAGATCATCGTGCTTGAGCGCGGTGAGGCGGTCGGCATCGGCACACACGATGAGCTGATGGAAAAATGCTCCGTCTACCGCGAGATCGCGCAGTCTCAGCTGACGGCTGCCGAGCTTGCGTAAGGAGGTGCCGATATGAAACAAACACTTTCTAAAATTTTCAAATATATGGGCAACGCGCCTCTCGTTATTTTTGCGTTGCTTCTCGCCGCACTTGCCGCGGTTATGACGATCATCACGCCCGATAAGGTCGGAGAGATCACCGACATCATTTCCGACGGACTTGTGGACGGTATCGATATGTCGGCAATTGCCAAGGTGGGCATCACACTGATCGTATTTTATCTGATCGGTGCTTTAGCGAACTTTGTTCAGCATTATATTATGGCGACGGTCACACTCAAAGCCTCTCGCAGAATGCGCCACGACCTTTCGGTCAAGATCAACAAAGTGCCGCAAAAGCAGTTTGGCGAGACCTCAACGGGTGACATTCTCAGCCGTATTACCAACGACGTATCGGTGCTTCAGCAGGGAATGACCAACAGCCTGCCCACAATGATCAGCGCCGCGACGCAGTTTATCGGATGCCTCATTATGATGTTCGTCACCGAGTGGCATCTTGCCCTTACCGCCGTTCTCATCACGATGGTCGGCATGGCGCTTTTGATGGTCATTATGGGAAGGTCACAGAAATACTTCAAGCAGAGGCAGATAAGCCTCGGCGCACTGAACGGATACGTTGAGGAAATGTATTCGGGGCATGACGTGGTTCGCATTTCTCGTGCCGAGAAAAAGGTACTGAACCGATTCGGCAAGCTCAACCGCGACGTTTATGACGCAAACTGGAAATCCCAATTTTTGTCGGGCATGATGCAGCCTCTGATGAACGTTATCGGCAATCTTTCCTACGTTGCCGTGTGTGTTATCGGTGCGGCTCTCGCTATCAATGGAACGATTAAATTCGGTGTCATTATCTCCTTTATTCTGTACGTTCGTCTCTTTACCGCTCCCTTGACGCAGATCGCGCAGGGAATGACCAATTTACAGACGGCTACCGCAGGTGCGGGACGCATCTTTGAGTTCATGGAAGCCGAGGAGCTGGAGGATGAAAGCGGCAAGCCCAAGCATGAAACCACGGATACAAAGGGAGCGGTGGTATTCGATCACGTTCGCTTTGCCTACCCCGAAAATCCCGATAAGGTCATTATTAAGGACTTCTCGGCAAAGGTCACTCCCGGACAAAAGGTTGCCATTGTCGGCCCCACGGGCGCGGGCAAAACAACAATGGTCAATCTTTTGATGCGCTTCTTTGAGATCAACGGCGGCAGCATCACCGTTGACGGCACGCCCATTCACGATATTCGCCGCGAGGACGTTCACGATATGTTCGGTATGGTGTTGCAGGACACTTGGTTGTTTGAAGGAACGGTTCGCGAAAATCTTGCTTACAATATGGCAGAGATTACCGACGAGGATATTATGCGCGTCGCTAAGGTCTGCGGTATAGATAAGTTTATCCGCTCCTTGCCGCAGGGGCTTGACACGGTACTGACCGAGGGAACTACGATCTCGGCAGGACAAAAGCAGCTTCTTACCATCGCCCGTGCGATGCTTCAGGACGCGCCTATGCTGATTCTTGACGAAGCGACCTCCTCCGTGGATACGAGAACCGAGGTCATCATTCAAAGAGCAATGGATGAGCTGACAAAGGGAAGAACAAGCTTTGTTATCGCGCACCGTCTTTCCACTATTCGTAATGCCGACTTGATTCTCGTCATGAAAGACGGTGATGTGATAGAAAGCGGAGATCACGAAGCTCTTATGAAGCAAGAAGGCTTCTACTATCAGCTTTATCAGAGTCAGTTTGACGTAGAAGAACAGGACGTATAAATTACAATAAACAAAGAAATGGAGATAAACCAATGAAAATTGCAGTAACTTATGATAACGGACAGATCTTTCAACACTTCGGACACACCGAGCAGTTTAAGATCTACACGGTAGAGAACGGTAAGATCGTTTCCACCGAGGTTGTGGATACGAATGGCAGCGGTCACGGCGCGCTTGCGGGATTTCTCGCGGAGCAAAACATATCGGTACTGATCTGCGGCGGGATCGGCGGCGGTGCTCAGATGGCTCTCGCAAATGCAGGCATTCAGCTTTTCGGCGGTGTCAGCGGTTCATGCGACGGGGCGGTAAATGCTTTGCTTGCAAATAACTTAAACTTCAACCCGGAGGTTAGATGCGATCACCACGACCACGAACATGGTGAAGAAGGACACACCTGCGGTAGTCACGGTTGCGGATCGTATCATTGCGGTAATCACGGCTGTGATAATTAAAAGGAGTATAAGTGGCTCACAAACGATCCGTCTGTGAGCCTTTTTGAAATATTATTGGTTAGTTTATTTTCGGTTTAGAATACCTAAGTAAAATTTTTGCTGTAAGATAGATATAAGGAGCAAAAAATGTATTTACAAGATTATTTTTGGTTTATGCTTGCGATCCTCGCCTGCATGATCTTTTCGGGAATTGCAAGCGGAAAAGTGAAAACATCGTTTAACAAGCATAATGCGACAAGATGCCGATCAGGACTTACAGGATACGATACCGTAAACCGACTTATGCGGACGAACGGCGTTCACGATATTGCGATTGGATCTGTCAGAGGATTTTTGACAGACCATTATCATCCAACGAAAGCAATTGTCAATTTGTCCGAGAGCACCTATGCTAACAATTCGGTCGCGGCTGTTGCGGTTGCCGCACATGAAATGGGACACGTAATGCAGAAAAAGGACGGATATGGGCTTTACAAAATCCGTACTGCACTCGTTCCTGTTGTAAACTTCGGAACACGACTTGCAATGCCTCTTGTTCTTGTAGGTCTTTTACTTGATTGGTTTTCTGCGACAGCGGATGCTAATACAGGCTTCTATATTGCAATGATAGGTGTAATCCTTTACGGCGGATCACTTTTGTTCGCCCTTGTGACACTTCCCGTAGAGTTGAATGCAAGTCACAGAGCGCAAAAGATGTTGCTTGCGGAGGGCATTCTTACGCAAGATGAGATACCCGCTGCAAAAGAAGTCCTTTCTGCTGCGGCGTTGACTTACCTTGCATCGCTTATGACCTCTCTTGTGTATTTTCTTCGTTTTCTCGTCCGCGTACTTACAATGTTTGGACGCAGAGATAACAGAAGATAACAAAGCTATACAAAACTGTAATTTGTGAAGATATAGAGTTTTTGATATTGATAACTTTTAAGAAAGCGGTGAAAAAATGTTCCATATTCTTGTGGTAGACGATGATAAAAATACGAGGATGTATTTTGAGGCAGTGCTCAAAAGCAATAACTATACAGTAACCGTTGCCAAAAACGGAGAGGATGCGCTGGATGCGATGGACAAAGAGCATATCGATCTTGTGGTGCTTGATATTATGATGCCCAAGATGGACGGATATGAGTTTACGAAGACTCTGCGCGAATGCGATAATAATCTGCCTATTCTGATGGTTTCCGCCAAGCAGCTTCCCGCGGATAAAAACAAGGGATTTGCGCTCGGTACGGATGATTATATGACAAAGCCCGTCAATCAGGATGAGTTCCTATATCGCATCAAGGCACTCCTGCGCCGCGCGAAAATCGCAAATGAGCGTAAGATCGTTGTCGGTGATGTTGTCCTTGATTATGATTCTCTGACAGTTACGAGAGGTGAGGAAGTACAGGAGCTTCCGCAGAAAGAATTTATGCTTCTCTATAAGCTTCTCTCCTATCCCGGTAAGATATTTACCCGCATTCAGCTGATGGATGAGATCTGGGGGGCTGAGAGTGAGACGGGATGGGAGACGGTTACCGTACACGTTGGCAGACTCCGCAAGCGGTTCGAGGGGTGGAGTGAATTTGAAATAGAGTCGGTTCGCGGACTCGGATATAAGGCGGTGAAAAAGGTATGAAAAAGACACCGCAGATCACCATAGAAAAAATAAAGGAAAGAAGATCAAGAATGTCCTTGACGCTTGCTTTCTCTATCTTTGTATTTGCTATTCTTCTATCGGCAATTGCTTTGACCGCGATTGGACTTTGGTTGCTGACCAAGGCTGGAGTGATCGTAGACGTTGACGGTGATCTTCAGCTCGGTCAGGTCATTCTCTTTATGTCGCTGATCAGCTTGATCATCGGCGGTGTGACCGCTTTTTTCAGCAGCCGTCTGCCGCTAAAGCCCGTGAATGAGATTATCAATAAAATGAACCGCTTGGCGGCGGGTGACTTCAAGACGCGCCTTAAATTCGGAGATACGATATCGGCACATCCCGCGGTAAAGGAGCTTACGACAAGCTTTAACACGATGGCAGAGGAGCTTGAAAACACAGAGATGCTTCGCAATGACTTCATCAACGCATTCTCTCACGAATTCAAAACGCCCATCGTTTCGATCACAGGGCTTGCCAATTTGCTTGAATCAGGGAATCTTACAGACGAACAACGTGTGCAGTATGCCCGTGCCATCCGCGAGGAGTCTATGCGTCTTTCCTCAATGGCAAGCAACGTATTAAATCTGACCAAGGTGGAAAACCAAACCATTCTTACTGATGTATCGCGCTTTAATTTGTCCGAACAGGTGCGGTCTGCCGTACTGTTGCTCGAAGAAAAATGGTCAAGCAAAAATATAGATCTTCAGCTTGATTTTGATGAATTTATGATTGAAGCAAACGAAGAAATGCTCAAGCAAGTATGGATCAATCTGATCGACAACGCCGTAAAATTTGTTCCGAGATGTGGAACGGTCGAGCTTGAGGTGATCGATGCGGGAGAAAATCTTTGCGTGAAGGTCAGCAATACGGGCAGTGAGATACCGCATGACAAGATGGATAAGATCTTTAATAAGTTCTATCAAGCCGATGAATCTCATGCAACGCAGGGAAACGGAATTGGACTTGCCATTGTAAAAAGTATCGTAGAGCTTCATAACGGAGAGATAAGCGTAAATAGCGGAAACGGTATCACCACTTTTACCGTTGTGCTTCCTAAAAAGCAATGATTCGAATAATTAAAAATGATAGCGAGCAGTACCAAAGCGGAGCTGCTCGTTTTTTCTTTTGAAAAAATCTTTGTAAGTTTCGATTCAGTTTAGAAACCGACCGTAAAATTATGTCGTAAAATGAACAATATTCTTTCGTATTAAAGGAGATTTGAAAAGTGAAAGAAGTAAACAAACCGAAAAGAGTGCTGCGAAATTTCTATCTTATAGCCCTCACCGTGCTCCTTGTGCTGAATATGGTTGTAATGCCTATGATCATGAACGCACAAGTCAAGGAAACCGATTACGGTACGTTTATGACGATGACGAACGAGGGTAATATTGGACTCGTTCAGATCGTAGAAACTGAAAATTATATCATGTTTACCGACAAAGCGCAAAAACAAGTTTATAAAACAGGTATTGTCAACGATCCGGGACTTACCGATCGTCTGCATCAAGCCGGGGCACAGTTTAAGGGTGAGATCATTGAGCAGCCCGGTATCTTCTCGCAGATCATCTTTAATTGGGTTCTTCCGATCGTTGCATTCTTCTTGATCGGTCAGCTCATTTCCAAGCACATGATGAAGAAAATGGGCGGTCAGAACTCCATGATGTTCAATATGGGAAAGAGCAATGCCAAGGTTTACGTCAAGTCGGATAACGGCATTAAGTTTTCGGACGTTGCGGGCGAGGACGAAGCCAAGGAGAATCTTGCCGAAATTGTGGACTACCTTCATAATCCCAAAAAGTATGAAGAGATCGGCGCAAAGATGCCCAAAGGACTCCTTCTTGTAGGCCCTCCCGGTACGGGCAAGACCATGCTTGCCAAAGCCGTCGCAGGTGAGGCGGGTGTTCCGTTCTTCTCGATGTCGGGCTCGGAGTTCGTGGAAATGTTCGTCGGTATGGGTGCATCCAAGGTAAGAGACCTCTTTAAGCAGGCTAAGGAAAAAGCACCTTGCATCGTGTTTATTGACGAAATTGACGCTATTGGCGGCAAACGAAGCAACGGCGGCATGGGAGGTCACGACGAGCGTGAGCAAACGCTCAATCAGCTCCTTACCGAAATGGACGGCTTTGAAGGTAACTCGGGAGTTGTCATTCTTGCAGCTACCAACCGTCCCGAAACGCTTGATCCCGCACTCACCCGTCCCGGACGTTTTGACAGACGTGTTCCCGTAGAGCTTCCCGATCTTAAGGGTAGAGAAGAAATTCTCAAAGTTCACGTAAAGAAAATTAAAGTTGAGCCCAACGTGGATTACACGCAGATCGCGCGTATGGCTTCGGGCGCATCGGGCGCGGAGCTTGCCAACATCGTCAACGAAGCGGCTCTTCGCGCGGTCAGAAACGGTCGAAAGGCGGCAACGCAGGCAGACCTCGAAGAAAGTATTGAAACGGTCATTGCGGGCTATCAGAAGAAAAATGCCATTCTCACAGACAGAGAAAAAATGGTGGTGGCATATCACGAGATCGGTCATGCGCTGGTTGCGGCGAAGCAATCGAACTCCGCTCCCGTGCAGAAGATCACCATCGTGCCTCGTACCTCGGGCGCGCTCGGCTACACGATGCAGGTGGACGAGGGCAATCACTATTTGATGACCAAGGAAGAAATCGAAAACAAGATCGCCACCTACACGGGCGGCCGTGTGGCAGAGGAGATTGCCGTTGGTTCTATTACCACAGGTGCTTCCAACGATATTGAACAGGCAACAAAGCTTGCTCGTGCTATGATAACCCGCTTCGGTATGAACGATGAGTTCGGGATGGTCGCCTTTGAAACGGTCAGCAACCAATACCTCGGCGGCGATACCGCTCTCGCTTGCTCTGCCGAAACACAGACCAAGATTGACGAAAAGGTGGTCGAGGTAGTTAAGGCACAGTACGAAAAAGCAAAGAAGATCATCACCGAAAACAAGAGAAAGCTCGATCAGCTCGCACAGTATCTCTATATCAACGAGACCATCACGGGCGATGAATTTATGGAAATCTTAAATCAAGAATAATACAATAAAGGAGAATACCTTCATGAGAAAAGTAAAAATCATTACCGATTCCTGCAGCGATCTGACCGCGGAGCAGCTTAGTAAATACAATATCGATTATGCAAAAATGTCTACTGTGTACGAGGGGAAGGAAACGCCTGCAAAGCTGACGTGGACTCCCGATGAAGCGCATGAGCTTTACAATATTATGAGAGATGGAAATCGTATTACCACGGCACAGGTTTCCGTCGAGGAATTCAATCGTGTGTTTGAAATCTATTTGATGCTTGATATGGACATCGTTTACATAGGATGCTCATCCAAGCAGTCGGGCTCTGTCAATACCGGCTTTGTCACCGCAAAGAAGCTGATGGAAAATTATGAAGGAAGTACGATTGTCTGCATTGATTCGCTCAACGCAAGTATAGGAGAAGGTATGCTTGCTATTGAGGCGGCAAAGATGGCAAATGATGGCGCATCCGCTACGGAAATTGAAACGCATATTCTCTCTATTCGTAAAAAGGTCAATCAGTACGTAACCGTTCACTCTCTCGATGCTCTCAAGCGTGCGGGCAGAGTTAAGGGCTCGGCGGCATTCTTCGGCAATCTGATGGGAGTCAAGCCCATTATTATTGCCGATGCAAACGGTGATCAGGCAGCATATAAAAAGGTCAAGGGAAGACAAAAGTCCTTTGAGGAGATCGTTGCAATGCTGAAATCTACGATCATTGCGCCTGAAAATCAAACCATCTATCTGACCCATGCAGATTGTGCGAAGGAAGAAATTGATGGGCTTATAGAACTTATCAAAAAGGAGATTCCTTGCCTTGATGTAGAGGTCGGTTATATTGGCCCAATCATCGGCGCATCCATCGGCCCCGATGCAGTTGGTATTTGGGGCTTTGGACAAGAGGTAACTTACAAAATAGGAGACTAAATATGAGGACTTTGGACGGAATTCTTTTCGCCCGTATGATCAACTCGGGCGCGGCTAACTTAAAAGCACACGCGAAAGAAATCAATGACTTAAACGTATTTCCGATTCCAGACGGTGACACGGGAGATAATATGCTGATGACCATGATGGGCGGTGTTCATCACGATACGAGTAGTTGCGACTCCTTGTGCGAGATGGCAGACCGCATATCAAGCGGAATGCTTCTTTCTGCGAGAGGGAACTCGGGCGTTATTCTTTCGCAGTTCTTTGAGGGAATCAAAAACGGTTTTTCGGGTTTGCACTCGGCTGATACAAAAGAGATCGGAGAGGCGTTTCGTCAAGGCGTGAAGCAGGCGTATAGCTCGGTTATGACACCTACCGAGGGAACGATATTGACCGTTGTGCGCGAGGCGACCGAATATGCCTGTGAGCAGAATACCAAAACACCTGAGGAATTTCTCAACGCGTTTATTGATGAAGCCAAACGCTCTCTTGCACGTACCCCCGAGCTGTTGCCCGTGCTGAAAAAGGCAGGTGTGGTCGATTCAGGTGCGGCAGGTCTTATCTACATCGTTGACGGTATGATGCGAGCTGTAATCGGTGAGGATATTGCAGATTTCTCTGAGGTATCTGAGAAAACGCAGGAGCTTAATCTTGACGCTTTCAACGAGGACAGCGTATTGGAGTTTGGCTATTGTACCGAGCTGCTTGTCCGCTTGCAGAACATCAAGACCGACATATCCGCCTTTGACGTAAAAGTCATCACCGATTATTTGCAGACCATAGGTGACTCTATCGTGACTGTTCGGAATGGCAGTATCGTCAAGCTTCACGTACATACAATGACTCCTCAGAAGGTGTTGGATTTCTGTCAGCAGTACGGTGAATTTCTCAAGGTCAAGATTGAGAATATGTCCTTGCAGCACAATAATACCGTTACCGAAGAAAAAGAAAGCACACCCCAACAGGAGCGTAAGAAATACGGCGTGGTTGCCGTTGCCTGCGGAGAGGGATTGAAAGAGACCTTCCGTGAACGAGGGGCTGACGTGATCGTGGACGGAGGGCAAAGCATGAACCCGTCCGCAGAGGATTTTATTACGGCGTTCGATGAAGTTAACTCCGACGTGATCTTCGTGTTCCCGAACAATGGAAACATCATACTGACCGCCGAGCAAGCGGCGCATTTATATGACAAATCCGACGTACGCGTGATCGAAAGCACAACTATCGGAGCGGGATACGCCTCTCTCGCTATGCTTGACACAAGCTCGGGTGATACCGATGCCATCGTGGAAGATCTCCGAATGGCAATGGATGGAGTAATCACCGCTGAGATCTCTCACTGTGTCAGAGACGCCACCATTGACGGCAGGGAAATACACATGGGAGACTATATCGGCTTTGTCGGCAAGGAGATGCTTGCCGTAAACAAGAGCAGACTTGTAACCGTTTGCGAAAGCATTGATGCGTTAAACTTTTCAAGGTATGATTTCTGTATTCTGATCTGCGGTAAGGACGCGACCGACGAGGAAGCAGAAAAGATCGAGGCATATATCAAAGCACGGTATAAAAACAAGGAGCTTTACATCATAAACGGCGGTCAGGACGTTTATGATTATATCCTGATCGTAGAATAAATGGGAGGTGCCTATGAAGGTGATCCTTTACATATTAGCGGCGGTATGCGGTTACGTGATCGCAGGAATGAACCCCGCAATTGCCATATCAAAAGCTGTCTATCACAAGGATATACGGGAGTGCGGAAGCGGAAATCCCGGCTTTACCAATTTCAAAAGGACGTTCGGCAACAAATGGGCGTGGTGGGTGCTTGTGCTTGACCTCTCAAAAGCCGCCGTTGTCGTAGGACTTTTTGCGTGGCTTCTGTCCCGACAGGGCGTTGACTTTCAGCTTGGAGCAGCATACACGGGAATGTTCTGTATGCTCGGTCATGCCTTTCCGATTCAATTCAAATTCAAGGGTGGCAAGGGATTTCTCGTTTGCCTTTCCACGATGTACGTCATCGATTGGCGTGTTGGACTTATCGCAACGGGAATCATGGTCGTGTTGCTGTTGATCACTAAATATATGTCGCTTTCCACTACTCTTGCGATGCTTCTTTGCCCGATATTGCTGATCCTGTTCGATGCGTCTGTTCCTGTTATTTTGATGGCGACCTTCTGCACCGTATTTATGGCGGTCAGACATAAAGAAAACTTCAAAAGGCTGATCAAAGGAACAGAGTCTGAGTTTTCCCTAAAGGGTAAAAAATAATGAAGATCGTACTGTGGATTGTAAGCATCATTCTTGGACTTGCGCTGTTGTATTTCTTGATTCCCGGATTTTTTGCACTGTTCGTCAATCCAAAGAAGAACTATACCAAGGACAGCAAGCTCTACCGCACGATTTTGAATGCGGCGAGCGTTATAGCTCTCAAGATTATGAGAGTCAAGATACAAGTAAGCGGGGCAGAAAAGCTTACGCATGGTCAAAAGCTTTTGTTCGTGGGCAATCACCGCTCCAATTTTGATCCGATCATCACGTGGTATGCACTTCGTGATTGGAAGATCTCTTATATTTCAAAATCGGGAAACTTCAAGATCCCGATTTTTGGACGTATTATCAGGCGGTGTTGCTTCATGGCAATTGACCGCGAAAGTCCGAGAAAGGCAATCAACACCATCAATCAGGCGTCAGAGCTACTCAAGGAGCAAGAGGTCTCGGTTGGCGTATATCCCGAGGGAACAAGATCAAAGAACGGTGTGCTTTTGCCGTTTCATAATGGCGTTTTGAGGATTGCGCAAAAGGCAAACGCATCGATTGCCGTAGTTGTACTCAAGGGAACGGAGAAGATACATAAAAACTACCCATTTCATCGTACATGCGTTGAAATGATAATTGCCGAAGTAATTCCCGCAGAGCAGGTCTGTTCGACGAGATCGGCAGAGCTCGGGGATAAAATTCGTAATATTATCGAAAACAACTTAAAATAAAAATACAGGTGAGCAATGAAAAATGAAACAGAAAGGAAACGGCAAACACAGGATAAAAGACACGATACACTAAATATAGTTGGAAAAGTGATCGGTATCGGTTTATGGGTGGCACTCATTGCTATTTGTATCGTCAACCGAGAGAAGATAACGGCTGAAGGAATCGTCGGGCTCGTCCCGCAAAACTCGTGGCTGTCAGCTATTGTTTTGCTTGTGCTATTCGCCGTCAAGAGTGTTTCGGTAGTCATTTACAGTGGCATTCTCTATGCAGCGAGCGGAATCCTGTTCTCCTTACCGATCGCAATTATCATCAATATCATCGGAACAGTGATCATGGTTACGATTCCATATCTCATTGGACGAAAAGCGGGAACGCCCTTGCTTGAGCGCTTGGTGGCGAAAAACCCTAAGCTCGCTATTATCCGTGACTTTCCAAGTCAGAACGATTTGTTTGTGTCCTTCTTTGTGCGAATCGTCGGCTGTTTGCCCGGTGATCTTGTTTGTATGTATCTTGGTGCTGACCGTCTGAATTATCCTCGCTACCTTATCGGCAGCGTTCTTGGCTCCATGTCCGCCGTCATTTCCTTTGCCGTTATGGGCATGAACGCCGATGACATTACATCACCCGGATTTTTGATTTCACTTGGAATAGAGTTTCTTCTGATGGTCGGATCGATCGTATTCGGATTGGTGTGGAACAAGAGAAGAAAACGCAACTCGGAGAAATATGATAGAAAATGAAAAGAACACACCTCACAGAGCACTAAAAATATTCGGACGGATCTTCGTAATCCTGTTTTGGGGCGGATTGATTCTGGTCTGCTTTTTGAACAGAGAAAAAATATCGGTTGATGGCATTGTCGGACTTGTCCCCAAGGATTCGGTTTTGTCCGTAATCGTAATGCTGCTCCTTTTTGCCGTCAAAGGCGTTGCGGTCTTTATATACGGCAGTATCTTGTATGCGGCAAGCGGAATACTGTTTTCGCTTCCCGTGGCAATTATCGTGAACACGATTGGAACGGTCATTATGACGACCATTCCGTTTTACATAGGAAAGAAGGCGGGAAGCCGATTGCTCGGAGAGCTTGTCAAGAAAAACTCCAAGCTGGAGCTTTTGAGAGATACGCAAAACAAAAATGAATTTTTGGTCAGCTTCTTTCTTCGCATGGTCGGTCTTTTGCCTGCCGATCTTGTCGCAATGTATCTTGGCGCAAGCGGAATGCGCTATAAACCTTACTTCTTTGGAACTGTCATAGGGCTTTTGCCCGCTATCATATGCTTTTCTGTTATGGGAATGAGCATTGATGACGTAGGCTCTCCGCAATTTTTGATATCCTTGATCGTAGAAGTGGGGCTCATGCTTCTGTCCCTCTTGATCTATTTCATTTGGAAACTAAAAAGTAAAAGGAAAAGAGATGACGAAACAAATGAAGCATAAAATGAATCTTTTGGTGACGCTGAACGAAGCCTATCTGCCACACTTGAACACGCTTCTGTTCTCCGTGCTTTACCATAACCCCGATACGTATTTCACCGTGTATTTACTGCACACATCAATTCGTGAAGAAATGACCGAGCAAACAAAGGTTATTTTAGGAACGAGCGGTGAGCTTGTTATGATTGAGGCGGAGGGGCACGGACTTGACGATGCTCCTACGACAGATCGATTTCCCAAAGAAATGTATTACCGCATCTTTGCGGCAAAATATCTGCCGGAGGATGTGGACAGGGTTCTTTATCTTGATCCCGATATTATCGTCAACGACTCCTTGCTCGAGCTTTATGAAATGCCGCTTGGTGAAAACTACTTTGCCGCGGCATCGCACAACGGGAAGCTTGTGCGATTGATTAACGGATTTCGCCTTGGACTCGAACGGGGAACACCTTATATCAATTCGGGAGTTCTGCTTATCAACGTGAAGCTTATGCGTAGTCAACAAAATTACGAGGAAGTTTTTGAATATATAAAAAGGAAAAAGAAAAAATTGTGTTTGCCCGATCAAGACGTGATCAGCGGTCTTTACGGCAAAAGAATAATAAAATTAGATACTTACGTTTACAATATGACCGATCGCCTTTATTACTATGACAAAATACTCGGACAGCATAGAGATGTTGAATGGTATCGGGAGCATTCCGTAATATTCCATTACTGCGGCAAAAACAAGCCGTGGAAGGAGGACTACTCCGGCGTATTCGGAGTGTTCTATCAAGAAACCCTCGCCCGTATGGGACTCGTTTGTGAGAGTGAAAGGATAGCAGAAAATGCGTAGATTTTTTAAGAAAAATCAAATACTTACGATTCCAAATTTACTTAGCGTTGTACGCCTTGCGCTGATTCCCGTGATCGTATGGCTTTACAGTGTAGAGAAAAATTACTACGGTGCGATCGGTGTTATTGCTCTGTCGGCAGCGACAGATATCGTGGATGGTTGGATCGCAAGGCATTTCAATATGATCTCGGATTTTGGCAAGGTGCTTGATCCTCTTGCGGACAAGCTGACACAGGCGGCACTGTTACTGTGTCTGCTTTCAAAGTACGAGCTGATGTGGGGGCTTACTATAGTTTTCGGTGTTTGCGAGATTACAAAATTCACACTTGGCATCATCATTGCTAAAAAACACGATGAGGTAAACGGCGCAAAATGGTATGGCAAGGCAAACACCGTAATCATTTACGCAACGATGATGGCTTTGATCTTGTTCCCACAGATGAACGATATTCTTGCAAATGCTCTGTTGCTGTTTTGCGGAGCGGTTATGATAGCTGCACACGTACTTTACTTCATATCTTTAGGCAAGATACTGTATGAAAGGAGCAAGAAATGATCAAACGAACACTTACGGGAGCAGTGGTCTTGGTGTTCGTCTACGCTTGGCTTTTCTTCTCACATATCCCACTTGTATTACATATCGGAACACTTGCGTTAGGTGTTTTAGCGATTTTTGAAATTTTGCGAATTTGCAAAACCGACAAACCGAAGAACTGCTATTACGTAATGACCGTATCGGTGTTGCTATTGATACTGCCGATTCCGCAGTATGAGTATTGGATGATGCTGATCTTGCCCGTCGCCTTGTTCTTGTTTGGATTGATGATGGCAGGGAAGGAGCAAATAAAGGAGTTTAATTTCTCATTCGCCACCGCTGTAAGCATCGTAGCCGTGTTGCTTTTCAAGTCTGTACCGACTCTCAGAAATCTGGACAACGGTTTTTATTATTTAACTTTCGCAGTAACGGCTTGCTTTGTGACGGAGCATGCTGCACTTTTGTTTGGCAAGGCATTCGGTTCACGCAAGCTTTGTCCAAATATCAGCCCCAAGAAAACTGTTGAGGGCGCGATAGGTGGTCTTACGTGTACCGTCATTATAGCTTTGATCGCGGAAATCCTATTGCAAAAATACGCAGGGCTGCACTTTGATATCATAACGCTTGTGATATGGGCGGTACTCGTATCGATCGTAGGGCAGTTTGGTGACCTTTGTATGTCGGTGGTCAAGCGCATAGCGGGAGTGAAGGATTTCGGCAAGCTTTTGCCCGGCCACGGAGGAATACTTGATCGCTTTGACAGTAATATGTTTGCGGTCGCGTTTACGTTGGTTTTTTGCGCCCTCGGAGGCGGATTTATTTATTGATATAACTTATGGGAGAAACAATTTTGAAGGAATACAGAGCAGGCATCGACATAGGCTCCACAACGGTCAAGCTCGTGGTGCTGGATGCCGAGGATCATATCATATACGGACAATACAGACGCCACATGGCGAAAACGCAGGAAACGCTTGCCGCGCTTTTACGCGAAGCAACGGAAACGATTGGTGACTGTGCCTTGAAAGTAAAAATAACGGGATCGGGCTCGATCAATCTCGGTAAAGCCCTTGGCATTGATTTTGTTCAAGAGGTCGTGGCGGTCGCAACGGCACTCAAAAAGGTCGCGCCGCAGACTGACGTTGCCATCGAGCTTGGCGGCGAGGATGCGAAGATCATCTACTTCACGGGCGGTCTTGAAGAACGTATGAACGGCGTTTGCGCAGGCGGTACGGGCTCGTTCATCGATCAGATGGCGGCACTCTTGCAGACCGATGCCGAAGGACTCAATAAAGCAGCCGAGAATTATAAAGAAATATATCCGATTGCCGCGCGTTGCGGTGTGTTTGCCAAAACCGATATTCAGCCGCTTATTAACGAGGGCGCGACAACGGCAGACCTTGCCGCCTCAATCTTTCAGGCGGTGGTCAATCAGACCATTTCAGGACTTGCCTGCGGAAAGCCCATACGCGGATGCGTTGCCTTTCTCGGTGGTCCACTTCACTTTATGCCCGAGCTGAAAAAGGCGTTTGTCCGTACCTTGAAGCTGACGGAGGAAACCACCATTGATCCCGAAAATTCGCACTTGTTTGCGGCAATGGGCGCGGCACTTGAAGCCGAGGGAGAATGTGCCGTTTCCGCAAGTGAGCTTGTTGGTCGGCTCTCCGAGGGTGTAAAAGTCACCTATGAAATGCCTCGTCTTGAGCCCTTGTTTGCTACAAACGAGGAATACGAGGCATTCAAGACTCGTCATAAGACGGCAGTACTGCCCAAGGGCGACCTTTCTACATATAACGGAAATGCCTTTCTCGGTATTGACGCTGGATCTACCACAACCAAAATGGTGCTGATCGGTGAACGGGGGGAATTGCTGTTCTCCTTCTATGCCAATAATAGAGGCGATCCCATCAAGACCGCCAAGGAAGCCTTTGACAAATTAAAAGCACAGATGCACAGCGGTGTGCGTATCGTTCGCTCCTGTTCCACGGGATATGGCGAGGCACTTCTCAAATCCGCCTTTTCGCTTGACGAGGGTGAAGTGGAAACCATTGCGCATACGACGGCGGCATCCTTCTTCGATAAAGACGTGGACTGTGTGCTTGATATTGGCGGTCAGGATATGAAGTGCATCAAGCTCAGAACCGGAGCGGTAGATACCATATTGCTCAACGAGGCTTGCTCCTCGGGGTGCGGTTCGTTTATCGAAAACTTTGCAAACTCTCTTGGCTTTACCGCCGAGGATTTTGCAAAAGAAGCGCTGTTCGCAGAAGCTCCTGTTGACCTCGGAACGAGGTGCACCGTTTTTATGAATTCCAATGTCAAGCAAGCGCAGAAGGAGGGCGCATCCGTTTCGGATATTTCGGCGGGACTTGCGTACTCCGTAATCAAGAACGCACTGTATAAGGTCATCAAGCTCGCCGATGCCAAGGATCTCGGAAAGCATATTGTGGTACAAGGCGGCACCTTTCATAATGAAGCGGTTCTACGTGCCTTTGAGAAGATCGCAGGCGTAGAAGCCACTTGTCCCGACATTGCGGGACTTATGGGCGCATTTGGCGCGGCTCTGATTGCAAAGCAGAATTACCACGGCAAACCCACAGAAATGCTCTCTCTTGATGAAATAGCAGAGCTGACCTATACGGCAACAAGCCGCCGTTGCGGCGGATGCTCCAACAACTGTATGCTTACCGTCAATCGCTTCTCAAACGGACAGAGCCATATCACCGGCAACCGTTGCGAGAAAGGAATCGGCAATATCGGCGGCAGAAGAAAAGCACCGAATATGATGGAATACAAGCGCAAGCGTATATTCGATTACGAGCCGCTTGATGAAAAGGACGCGCCTCGCGGTGTGATCGGTATTCCGAGAGTGCTGAATATGTACGAAAACTATCCCTTCTGGGCGACCTTCTTCCGTGAGCTTGGCTTCCGTGTCGTGCTCTCACCGTGGTCAAGCAGAAAAATATACGAGCTTGGTATGGAGTCGATTCCATCCGAGTCGGAGTGCTATCCGGCAAAGCTCTCTCATGGGCACGTAGAATGGCTGATCGCGCAAGGAATCAAAACCATATTCCACCCGTGCATCTACTACGAGCATAAGGAGATCACCACGGCGCAGAACCAATATAACTGTCCTATCGTTGTGTCCTATGCTGAAAATCTAAAGAATAACGTGGAAGCCATCACGCGCGGGGACGTTCGTCTCGTTCGTCCGTTTATGGCGTTTACCTCGGAAAAGATTGCCGCTGACCGATTGGTTACCATTTGCCGTGAGGAGTGGAACATTCCCGAAAAAGAGGTCAGAGCCGCAGTGCTTGCCGCTTGGCAAGAGCAACAGAGAGCAAGATTTGATATTCGCGCAGAAGGAAAAAGGTTGCTTTCCGATATGCAATTGAACGGTGGCAACGGCATCGTCCTTGCAGGTCGCCCGTACCATATCGATCCCGAAATCAACCACGGCATTCCCGAGCTGATCGCATCCTACGGATTTACCGTATTTACGGAGGATAGCCTGCCCGTAGACATCTCTCCCGAGAGACCGTTGCGTGTGCTTGACCAATGGGTGTACCATTCAAGGCTTTATGCTGCTGCTGAATTCGTGAGAAGCCGTGACGATTTGGAGCTGATACAGCTCAATTCCTTCGGTTGTGGTCTGGATGCGGTGACCACCGATCAGGTAAATGAGATACTTGAGGGCAGTAACAAGCTCTATACGGTTCTGAAGATCGACGAGGTGAACAATCTCGGTGCTGTGCGTATCCGTATTCGCAGCTTGATATCGGCTATGAGGATGCGCCGTAAGCAGAATATTAAAGCAGAGCCTAAGCCGACCGCATATCACCGCACCGAATACACACAGAAGATGAAGGACGAGAACTATACCATTCTCGCGCCTCAAATGCTGCCGATTCACTTTGATATCATCGAACCTGTATTTCATAAGTACGGATATAATCTTGAAATACTGAAAAACGATAACCGCAAGGCAATAGATACAGGGCTGAAATATGTAAATAATGACGCTTGTTTTCCGTCGATCACCATTGTCGGTCAGTTTATGGAGGCAGTCACGTCGGGACGGTACGACACTGACAAGCTCGCTATATTTATGACGCAAACGGGCGGCTGTTGCCGTGCCTCCAATTACGTGGGACTTATCCGCCGAGCTCTTGACAAAGCGGGGTATTCGCATATTCCCGTGATCTCGCTGAGTATGGGCGGAATTGAGAAGAACGAGGGCTTTCAGATCAATTTCAATATGGTGAAAGATGCCGTATATGCGCTCCTTTACGGCGACCTTATTATGCGTTGCCTTTACAGAGTCAGACCTTACGAGCTGACTAAAGGCTCTGCAAACGAGCTGAGAGATAAACTCATTAAGAGCTGTATTTCGTCCTTGACCGATAAGAATGACAGGACGAGCTATCAAAAAATGTGCAACACGATCGTGCAGAGCTTTGATGCGCTTCCTATCAACGAGAATATGAAAAAGCCACGTGTCGGTATCGTTGGTGAGATACTTGTAAAATATATGCCGCTTGCCAATAATCACCTTGTAGAGCTTCTTGAAAGAGAGGGAGCAGAGGTTGTCGTTCCCGATTTTATCGATTTTGTTAATTACAGTATGTACAATGCCCGATACAAACGGAAATACTACGGAAGATCGAGGAAAAGTGTGGTTGCCTCCAATTCGGTTTTGAAGATCGTCAAAAAGCTTCGCAAGCCTGCCATTGACGCGCTGAAAAATAGCAAACGATTTGACGTTCCCGCGCCGATCGAAGAAATTGCCGAAATGACAAAGCCCATTCTGTCGCTCGGCAATCAGTACGGCGAGGGATGGTTCTTGACAGGTGAGATGGTAGAGCTGATCACACACGGAACGCCGAATATCGTATGTATTCAGCCCTTTGCGTGTCTGCCCAATCACGTGGTCGGCAAGGGCGTGATCAAAAAGCTCCGTGAGACCTATCCGCAGGCAAATATCGTTGCCGTAGATTACGATCCCGGAGCAAGTGAAGTAAACCAATTAAACAGAATAAAACTCATGCTGTCCGCCGCGAAGGAGCGGATGTAAAGGAAAGGAGTATAAAAAATTGAGCAAAAAGGGTGTATTGATTGGAACGGGTATTGCTGTCGCAGGTGTAGCTGCAGGTGTGGCTGTTTCACATATGATAACAAAGGGCTTGGTAAAATTCGCAATTGAGCGAGATATGCCAAAATCGCTTGAAAAGCAAAGACCCAAGCTCACACAAGGCGATCGCGTGAAGGCTTTTCAGGAGTGCATCACCGAAACGGGAAAAGCCCTTCTTGAGAAGGATATCGAGAAAGTTGAAATCAGAAGCCGTGACGGACTCCGCCTTGTCGGCCATTGGTATCCCTGTGAGAACGCAAAGCGCGTGATCATAGCAATGCACGGATGGCGTTCAGCGTGGTATATGGACTTCGGAATGATTGCTGACTTTTGGCATAACGAGGGGTGCAGCATTCTATTTGCCGAGCAAAGAGCGCAGAATAACAGCGAGGGCGAGTATATGACCTTTGGATATATGGAGCGTTACGATTGCCTTGATTGGATATATTGGGTGAACGAGCGCACCGAAAGCCAATATTCCATCTATCTTGCGGGGGTATCTATGGGGGCATCTACCGTTTTAATGACAGCGGGATTTCCCCTGCCGTCAAACGTCCGGGGTGTCATGGCTGATTGCGGCTTTACCTGCGCTTACGACGAATGGCGCCACGTAGTCAAAAACAACATGAAGCTTTCCTACGGCTTGCGCGGATATATGATAGACCGTAGCTGCCAAAAAAAACTACACGTAAGCTCCAAGGATATTACAACGCTTACAGCAATGAAATATTCGCAAATTCCGATCCTGTTCATCCACGGCACGGATGATAAATTTGTTCCCGTAAGAATGACATATGAAAATTATCATGCCTGCACTTCGCCCAAAGAGCTTTTGATCATCCCCGGCGCTATCCACGGGGAGAGCTACTTTATTGAGAAAGAAAAGTACGAAGCGGTGACAAGATCGTTTTGGAGTAAATACGAATAATATTTTAGCAAATCCATTACGAAAAAATGTTTCTTTATAGCCCCAAAACCCTTGTGGCACAAGGGAAGTGGTCTGTCCTACATTTTGGGACAGACCACTTTTGCAGTATTCAAAAATTGCGTCACCAATCAAAGAAAAAGCGATTTTGAAATTCTGAAACAAAATATTTCACAAACCTCTTGACAAATCCCTGAAAGTATTCTCGATGCTTCTATGTCGGCATTAGATGATCATAATATTCTAAAGGCTATATGCGCATCTAAAACAATGCCGATATTGGTGCTGTCTTTTCACGCGGATCATACCGAGCGTATTCACGCTTTTAATGCCTGAGCGCACGCCTACATTATCAATCCTTATCAACGAATTGAGTACGATTGGGAAAGAGATGATAATCTTCTTAAAAGCAAAAATTTCAGGGATCTTCTTCTGACAAGTGGCGATGTTTTAAAGGAATTTTTGGATGATGCAACAATAGGTTTAACTGATGCTAATCGCAATCTTGTTTCTTCGAAGTCTTCTTTTGATCAATGTAAACAAAGAAAAAGCCAACCGAAAAACTTAAACGGCGGTTCTCAAAGCAGAGAACCGCCGTCATTTTGCATAAAATAAAAATCGCCAAGTGCCGAAAACCCTTATGGAATATAGCATTTTCGTGACAAATGTGGTCAAACATGTGGTCGTACCCGATTTTGAGCCGATTTTGGGCAAAAAAATAGCAGACGTTTTCGAGGCGGTGTAGATACCAAAAAACCCGAAAAAGCCCGTAAAATAAAGAAAATCGGAGGTTCGATTGAACCTCCGATTTTGGTCTGAGTGACAAGACTTGAACTTGCGGCCTCTACCACCCCAAGGTAGCGCGCTACCAGCTGCGCCACACCCAGATGCGCCATGGAAACGATTGCTTCCTGACGACCTGTATATTGTAGCACAAACAAAAGTAAAAGTCAATACCTTTTTCGAAATATTTTTACTTTTTTTTCGCTCAATTTTCGGCAATTTTTAGCTGCGAATTTGGTCATTTTGCAAGAGGCTCCTGAAAGTCCGGGAAAAGCATTGCCATAGCAGCGTTACTGCACGCGAATCAGCGCGTGAATGTTATCGATGATGAATTTTTGCGCGCCCGCGGTGTACAGCGCAATGGGATAGAGGCCGTTTTGTCCGTGTCGCTCTTCTATGATAATGCCGATCTCGCTGCCGGCATTTGTGGGCAACTTATAGTTCTTACCGCCCCGTTCCACGACGTGCAGAAGCCCCAGGTGCACAAGCCAATCTGCAAGATCGCCTGCCTTCAGTCCGTCGCTGGAATCCTGAAGATTGAGCGAGCTGATCCGACTTGCAATCTGCGAGATCGAAAGCGGCACCTCGGAAACAGGGCAGGATGCAAGCTGCGCGTGCGTCAGCGTAAAATTGACGTGCGGCAATTGATCGGCAAGTTTGGGCGGGTTTTGCGAGAATGCAAGGATTTCTTGCAGGTGATCGCGGATAAACTGCTGCGCGAACAGGTTGAGTCTGATGGAGCTTGTGACTCTGCCGGTCTGAGTCGTGGACTGATGGACAAAAATGCCGATCTCAACGCCTTTTTGCGTGGGCCTTTTGACCGATTTGTCTCTGTAATCGATCAGCTTTTCCAAATATCCTTGGTGCATGAGCCAGGAGTTGATTTCATTTGCCGTGAATTTTCTGGTTGAGCGCAGAGCCTGATCGACTCTTTGCGCAAACGCGCTGACGCTGACGGGGTATTGCGAGCATTCGATCGAAGCCAGCACCTGTGCGGTCAGCTTGCGCTCGGGAACGCGGTAGAGATTGGCTACGGTATCGGGGGCGTTTGTCAGCTTTCCAAGCACCTCTGAAACGTAGGAAAAGCAGCCGACGATGCGGGCTTTGGCAGCCACGTCGCCCTCGGGGATAAGCGAGTCGTCTGTCGGGTCGATCCCTGCGGCAAGCTTGTCGATAAAGGACTTGGCGTACGCAATCTTTTCAAGGTCTGTCATGTCGCACCTCTTTTCTGCAAACCGGTGAATTTATTCTGCGTATGTATCGGGTCTTAACTGTACGATATAGGAAACGCCTCTGTAAATGGTTTCAAATTCGGATTCCAGCATTGCCTTGACCTCGGGGTGCGCGGGATCGTTGACCAAAAGCCAACCCTGTCCATCCTTTTCCTCGTAACCGATTACGCAAAGCAAATGCCCGTTTGTCGTATAGTTCGGGTGACCGCTGCCCGCCAGCTGTCCTGCCTTGACTCTGATCGAGGAAACGATCGGATGTCCCGTTGACACTGCGTATTTGATGGCGTCGATATCGTAATAATCGATATATGCCTGATAACCGAGCTCACCTGCGTACGCTACGTTGAATGCCCAGTTGCCGAAAATTTGCTCTCCGTAGTCGCGCACGCCCCAGGCAACGTCTGCGATGTTATCGATCTGCTCGCCATGGTACAGCATGACCATGGAAAGGGAGGTTGCGGAGCAGATGCTGCCACCGATCTCGGGGACGTCCATCTGTCTTCTGTAGGGCACGTCCAGCTTTTTATAAGTATCCGCGGGAGCGGTCAGATTGCCGTTTTGCTTGTCGCATGCAAGCGTGACGTTGTAAAGAATGGGGGATTGATCGCCTGTTTGTTTGATATCAACCCTGTATCTGACAATGCCTTGGCACTCTTTTTTGAGTGTGAGAATGTCAATGCCTACCTCACCGTGCGCATCCTTGTTGGAAACGCTGCCCGAGGTCTCGGGGATGGCACTCCATACACCCCAGGAATACCAAGCGGTATAACTGCCGTCGTCCAGCTTGACGGATACGGACACCTCGACCGTGCCGCCTGCTGAGCTTGCATTCCAAGAGGCAAGCATATTTTTGAAGCTGCCGCCAAGGTCAATTTCTTCCGAGATGAAATAGCCTTCCGTAGCACCCTCGTCCAGCACAAGGCCATGATTTTCAAAGTGAACAGATTGAAATTCGCCCCGGAACTCGTTGGCGCAGAACATGATCGACTTGTTGAACAGCGAGACGCCGTTTTTATAGTGATTTGCGTCCTCGGGAATTACGGTGATCTCTTCGGTGGTCATTTCTTCCTCCTTGGTGGTTTCATGCGTTGTTTGTTCGGTGCCTTCCTGCGTGGCTTGGGCGGTGGGAGTTTCCGGGAGTTCGTTTTGCGGTGCGCTTTCGCATCCTGTAAGCAGCAGACCTGCAAGCAAAAGCGTTGTTGCGGTGCACAGAATGCTTTGATAAGAGATTTTGCCGTGATACATAGGGAAACCTCCGATATTTTATTGATATATTAATATTACAACAATCTGCAAAAATTGTCAACACCGCGCCACAAATACACTTGAAAAGCTGCATGGTGTGTGTTAAAATAAAAGAAAAGGGGGGTGATGTCTTGAGTCATTTATGGATCTTGCGCAAGGATCGCGATCAGCATTGCGGCCGTGCTGCAGCGATGGGGCTTCGTGTACGTTATGCGGATGCCATTGACCGGGAGATCAGGACAAATCTGGACGGACTGATCCGTTATTTGCGCCGTTTGTATTTCTTTCCCGTGCGCTGTAACGTCTACATCACAAATCACGAAAGCTATCGATCCGAGCGTGACGGTCACGTGTACTACGGTGTGTTTTATGATAACGAGGGCGTCTACCCCAAGAAAAAGCTGTATCCCGAGATATACGTTGCCGGACAGGTGAGTGAGCGGTTTGAAATCGAGAATATCATGTTTTCGTTGTTGCATGAGCTGTCGCACTATTTTCAATGGATTGGCGACAGGGAAACAGGACGCACCGACAGAAGTATAGAGGTCGAGGCGACAAGGTGGGCAAACCGCATCATGGAAGCATATAAGGCGTACAGTACCATTCAAACGCCTTTCGGGGAACTGAATATTTACGTGGACGGACAGCTGATCAATTATCTCCCCGTCAGAATCGCATACGATCGTCCGCCATGTAAGGATAAGCCCTTGGCGGCTTGCTATCGCATTTACGGTTCGATCGAAGCGGGGCAGACGGTGCGCGCTGTCATAGAGCCGCTTGCCGATTGTCGGGTCAGCGATTGCTCGGGGGAGCGTTACGAATGCTGCGAATTTTACCGAGACAAGACACAAATGACGATCGGAACAGTGGATTATGAAGATGATCTTACGCAAGATTCAGGCCCCTATGTGGTAAGTCCTATTGCAAATGGCTTGGAATTTCGCGGGGGTGCAAAACGAACCGACGTCATTATAGGCCTTGCATGGGTAAACGATTATGGCGAATATGACAACCGCACTTGGTTTGCGGCTGATCCAACACTAAGGAGATAGATGATGAACAAAACCATCTGGCATGAATTATACGACGCTGCAAAGCAAAAACTGAACCCGCGCGTGCTGACGCCCTTTGTAGATGCGGGCGGGGTAGCTGCCGCAATCCTGACCGACAAGGGCAACGTGTACACGGGCGTGTGCATTGACACCTGCTCGGGGCTTGGCATGTGCGCCGAGCGTAACGCGATCGCTAATATGATCACAAATGGCGAGAGCCATATTGTGGGGCTGGTCTGCGTCATGACCGATGGGCGCGTCGGCTCCCCCTGCGGCGCGTGCAGGGAAATGCTGATGCAGATCGACCCAAACAGCCCCGAGATCGAGATTCTGACCGACCTTGAAACGCTTTCCACAGTCAGGCTTGGCGATCTCGTGCCGGATTGGTGGGGAAACGAGCGCATGCAGAGAGGCTGAAGATGACACACTACATGAATCTCCATCCGCAACCGTTTTCCATGATCGCGTGCGGAGCGAAAACCATAGAGCTGCGGTTGTTGGACGAAAAGAGAAAGCTGATTTGCGTGGGTGATACGTTGGTTTTCAAGAACACCCAAAGCGCCGATACGTTGAGTTGCACCGTGAAAAAATTGCACGTATTTGCCGATTTCGAGCAGCTGTACAGATGCTTGCCGCTTGACCAATGCGGTTATTGGCCGCACGAGCTGAAAACTGCCTCGGCCAAGGATATGATAGCCTATTATCCGCCCGAAAAGCAAATGTGCTTTGGCGTTGTGGGGATCGAAATTGAATTGATTCGCACGTCGACAGATTTCAAAAAGCTGTTGATCACGGGCTTTGACCCGTTTGACGGCGCGAGCATCAATCCCTCGTGGGAGGCCGTTAAGCGCCTACCCGAGCAGATCGGGGCTTGGCGTCTGACCAAGCTGGAGATCCCGACCGTGTTCGGGCTTGCGGCGCAGACCGTACTGGATGCAGCGAATGATCTGCAGCCCGACGCCATTCTATGTGTGGGACAGGCGGGCGGCAGAGATGCCGTGACGCCCGAGACGTACGGTGTCAACCTGCGACACGCAAGAATTGCGGATAATGCAGGGAATAAGCCGCTTGCCGCGCCCATCGTACAGGGTGCGCCCGCTTCGTATCCTGCTACAGTACCCGTGCACGACATGGTTCGCGCCGTGCGTGCGCAGGGTTTGCCGTGCCGTGCCTCTTACAGCGCGGGTCGATTCGTATGCAACGACCTGCTTTATACGCTGCTGCATCATTATAATGGCACAAACACCAAGATCGGCTTTGTTCACATTCCATACCTGCCCGAGCAGGCGAAAGAGGGAACGCCTTCCTTGATGTTGGAAAGTGCGGCAGACGCATTGTATGCGGTAATCAAGGTATTGTAAAAAGGGCGATGCACTTCAGCGTTAGTGCAATTTGATCAAAGAAAAATCGCAGGATTGTCCCATCCTGCGATTCTCTTTTAGTGAGCCTCCCCCAAAAGTTCTTTTACGCTACTGCAAAACACCTCGGGGCGGTCGAAAAACACGGTGTGTGCCTGATCGGGGATACGCAAAAGCCGCTTTTGAGGCGCGGATACGCGGCGGAAATAGCCCTCGATCATGTCGGCAGGGCAGATGCGGTCATCGTCGGCACAGAGAAAATAGACCGGCACGCGAAAATCGGGCGGCAGGCGGCGCAGATCAAATTCCATGCTCAGATACTCGATCAAGGGGGATTCGTGCGCAAAATATGCGTGCCCCAACAGAATCTGTCGCAGCTTCCAGCGCAGATCGCGCAAGTGGCAATCGGGTGAGAGCAGTCCCGTGCGGAAATAGGCCGAGAGCGGCTTGCAGGAGCGGTTCTTTCTGTACGCGCAGGTTGCATCGCGCAAGGAGGCGTACGCAAAAAATCCGCGCTTTGAAAATTGCGTGTCGCTGTGCATAAATTTTTCGATCTCTTTTTCTAAGCTCTCGGCGCATGCGAGGTCACCGTGCGCTCTTGCATCGTCTGCCGTATTTTTTGCCGCCAGCACCGCGCCCGAGAGGATGTGCACGCATTGGCAGACCGAGAGGTAGCAGACAAGCTTTTCGGGGTGCAGCTTTGCATACAGCACACCGGGCACCGTGCCCCAGGAATAGCCCAGCAGTATGATGCGGGGCTGATCAAAACGCGCGCGCAAATAGTCTACCAGCCCGTCAAGATCAGATAGGATTTGCTGCGTGCTGACGGGCGAGTCCTTGCCGTGACTTTCGTAATAGGTGCGCCCACAGCCGCGCTGATCCCAGTTGACGATGGTGTAGTCCTGCTCCAGTCCCTTTTGATAGTGATAGGACAGGCAAGAGGTGGGATTTCCGGGGCCGCCGTGCAAAAACAGAATGATGGGATTGCGCACGTCCTGCCCGCGGATCTGAATATACTGCTTGATGCCGCCAAGCGGCACGTAGATGCATTCCTCAATGCCGTGCTCGGATACGATGCTGTGCTTGTAGATCTGCCGCCCGCGCGTCAGAGCAAACGCGCATGGCAGCGCCAGCGCAGGTAAAACCATGGATAAAACGCTCATAATATTCCCCCGATTTGAGTAATATTCTTATTGTTTTACAGAACAGGGAATTTATGCTTGTTGCAGGTGTTTTTCTGCGGGAGCAAGCCCCCGCCCTACAATATTTCTCAAGTTCCTTTGTAATCATGTGAGAGCGGGGTGTTATACGTAGGGCGGGGGCTTGCTCCCGCAGCTAATATCAAATGTTGGTTGACCCGTCAACAACCATTTGATAATTGACGAATTTTCAGAATGTGTTATAATGGAATTACACCGGTGATAACATGTTTGGAGGAACGATATGCAACTTAATTTAGGAACCAAAATCAGAGAATTACGCCGACGCGACGGACGCACGCAAGATAATCTTGCAGAAGCTCTTGGTGTAACCGCGCAGGCGGTGTCGCGCTGGGAGTCTGGAGGCAGTTATCCCGATATGGAGATGATCCCGGCTATTGCAAATTATTTTCATATTTCTATCGATGAGCTGTTTGGATATCAGGATGACAGAGACAAAAAGATTCAATCTATTCTTGATTCTGCTGACAAGATACTGACAAAGCAAGGCTTTATCATATCAAACGGTAGTCTGACCGATGACGTATATGATTGTATCAATATGCTAAGAGAGGCATCCGAGGAGTTTCCCAATGAACCCAAGATCCTTTCGAAGCTTGCCAATGCACTCCACATGTGGGGATGGCACGTACACGGTGCACACGCGCATGCGCTGGATGATTCGGGTGTGTATCATGATGATATCGCGTATAACGCAAAGAATGAATATTGGCAGGAAGCAGTGCGCGTGTATGAAAGAATATTGAAGTGCGATCCTACACCGGATGAAAGAGAAAGTACCATAATTGCGGTGGTAAATCTTTACAGTCAAATGGGGGAATACGAAAAGGCAAAGGCGATTGTGATGCAGCAGAATCCGCTGCGAATCAGCAAGGAAGTCTTGTTGCCCAAGGCAACCACAGGAGAGGAGAAGGAAAAGGCAGAGGCATACCGTATCATGAATCTGTTGCATTGCCTTGGTAATGCAATTATCAACACGCTTGCCATGCGACCCGCATTGTCCTTGTCGGAATATGGAAAAGATTTGTATTTAGCTGTCATAAAGGTGTATGAATCCATTTTTGCTGACGGTAGATGCGGAGACTGGCACGTGCAAATTTGCCTATTATATTTGCAGCTGGCACATCGCGAAGCACATGGCGGTGGCAGCATGGAAAAGATTATGGAGTATTTCGACATGGCGTTTGAGCATTACAAGGAATATGATTGCATTTATCATCAACTTGAAAAAGGAGAGGAATATGCGTATTCTGCCCCTTTGGTCAGCACCTTGAAGGAAGGAAAGGGCGACCTTTCAACTTTTTCCGAAAACTTTTGGGAGTATGAGTTAAAGGCTTACACAAAAGAGGTTTTGGACGAAATCCGCAAAAACCCCAAATATGCCGAGTGCTTTGCATAAGTTCAAGCCCCGCCTTGCGCGGGGCTTTTTTGCGTATGACAGTTGTGCAAGAGCGTCCGTATGAGCATCACGCGGACGATCCTTCACGTCAATGAACATAAAAAAGCGACCTTTAGCAAAGGTCGCTTTCTATAATGCTTGCCACGTATCCGTCGGGGGCGTCAGGGGTCAGAAGGGGAATGGCACACACCGTGTGCGCTGCGGGGTCAAACGCGACCGCGCTAAGATCGGTCGAGATGCCCGTGCCGGTCATTTTGACGTAAGATTCCTTGGCCGTCCAGGTGCGATAAAAGCGCGTGCAGATCTCGGGATCGATCACGGTCTCGGTTGCGGGTGTTGTGCCGCCCCAAATGTATGCCGCCTCGTCCTTGGTAAAATACCGAGCCACCATCCCCGCGCGAAACGGTTTTATCTGCTCAATATCCACGCCGATGGGCTTGTCAGACACGGCACACAGCACGTAGAGGCCGCTGTGACTGACGTTGAAATACAAGGGCACGTTGGCACTCGGCTTGCCCTTGTACCCGATCGTAAACGCGATTTCCTCGGGTGCTTTACCGCTTGCATCAGCAAGCATCCTGCGCGCCAGCATATCGGCGCAAAGGCAGCGGCGGCGGTCGTCCTCGTGCCGAAAACGATCGGCACGCGCGCGTCGCTCTTCGTTTGCGGCGCGGTACATTTCGGCATACTGCTGCTCGTCAAAGTCGTTTATGTTGCAGATTTCGTACTTCATACCGCACCTCCCGTTCGTTATAAAGCTATTATACCAAAGACTACCCCGACAGTCAAGCAAAATCTTGACATGCAGGGCAATTTGGGGTATAATATTGATAATACATTGTAAGGAAAACGGAATGAAGATCAAGAATTACTCGTTTGAAACAGAAAAGCTTGGCCGCAGCCTGCGCATCGCGCTTGTGTCCGATCTGCACAGCCGTGAGCCGCTTGCCGTGATCGAAGCGGTGGGCAAGATCCGACCCGATCTTATATGCATTGCGGGCGATTTGACCGAGGCTCTGGACGGCAGCATGGACGACAAGAATACCTACGGCTTTGCCGCGCTTGGCGCGCTTTGTGCCATCGCGCCCACGTTTTATGCACCCGGCAATCACGAGATCGCGGCCTATCACCGCCATCACGTAGTCACGCCCAACCCTCAGCCGGGCACAGATCGCATCAGCGCGGCAAACAGAGAGCGCATCAGAGCCGCGGGCGCACATTTTCTGGAAAACACCTATGAAGAATGGCAGGGCATTGCCATAGGCGGCCTTGGCTCGGGGATGCTGGAGCCCGACCGCAGGCCGCGCGTGGACGATCTTGGCGGATTTTTCGCCTATGACGGCGTTAAGATCCTGATCTGCCATCACCCCGAGTATTACGCAAAATATCTGCGCGACCGCGACGTGGATCTGGTGCTTTCGGGGCACGCGCACGGCGGCCAGTGGCGACTGTTTGGCCTTGGACTTTACGCGCCGGATCAAGGACTTTTCCCAAAATACACCTCGGGCGTGCATGAGGATACGCTGGTCATTTCCAGAGGAACTGCCAACACGGGCGGCATCATTCCGCGCTTGTTCAATCCGCGCGAGGTGGTCTGCATCCGTATCAATGAAACTAAGGAGAGAAAATCATGAAAATTTTGGTTGTCGTAGATATGCAAAACGATTTTATTGACGGTGCGCTGGGCACGGCCAAGGCCGTTACCATCGTGCCTGCAGTCAAGGCGCTGATCGAGGGCTTTGACGGTAAGGTGCTTTTCACGCGCGACACGCATTTTGAAAATTATATGCAAACCGAGGAGGGCAAGCATCTGCCCGTGCCGCATTGCATCAAAGATACCGACGGCTGGCAGATCCGCCCCGAGCTGGACGCGCTGCGCACTACGGATGCGATCGACAAGTTGACCTTTGGCTCCAAGGAGCTGATCGCGCTGCTGGCATCCGAGCAGAATATCGAGAGCATCACGCTGTGCGGCCTTTGTACCGATATCTGCGTCATTTCCAACGCCCTCTTGATCAAGGCTAATTATCCCGAAATTCCGCTTTACGTGGTCGAGTCCGCCTGCGCGGGCGTGACCCCGGAAAGCCACAAGAACGCACTTGACGCTATGCGTATGTGTCAGGTGGAGATCATTTGACAATATGAATGACCGTGAACTGATAGAGTTATTCACCGCGCGCCATCTGCAGGCCGTCGAGCAAACCGAGGCCGCGTACAAGGCGTACTGCACGGGGATCGCGCAAAGCCTCCTGCAGGACGCGCAGGATGTCGAGTCTTGCGTTAGCGAGGTATGGATGCTTGCCTGGGATCTCGTCCCCGTGCAAAAGCCCCAAAATCTCAAGCTCTTCGTGGGAAAACTGACTCGCAAGACTTGCTTTGCGCATCTTGAAAACGTGCCCGAGAGTGCCTCTACCGAGCTTACAGCGGTGCTTTATGAGCTTGGTGAGCTCGCGTCCGACGAGGCAGACCCCAGCGCGCAGATCCCGGACGAGAAATTCTGCAGAATCCTGCATACCTATCTGCAAGGACTTTCCGAGCGGGAGTGCTGCATGTTTGTGCGCCGCTACTATTTTGCGGAAAGCATTGAGCGCATCGCGCTGCGCTACGATCTGACTAAAGCCGACACGGTGCAGATTCTGGGCATTGTCAGAAACGGGCTGCGAGCGGTGCTTGGTCGCAAGGTTTGCATGCACGAGCTTTCGGTTCTTGCGCTGATGGGCGAGATCGATCCCGTGATGATCGAGAGCTCGGAGCATTACAAGCCCGCAAGAAACCAGCGTCGTAAGCGTAAAAAGCTCAAAAAATCGCATAAGGTATTGATCATTCTTGCCGCGCTGCTGCTGTTGCTTGTCATTGTGCCTGCGATTACCGCATGGCTGATCGACGGCTACGTGCAGCGCGAGTGGAATGAATACGACGGCACCGCGCTTGGCGTGCTGGATTATTTTCTGACGCAGGACGATAACCTTGTCTCCAATCTGATCGGAGAGGACGGCAGGGAAAGGCTGCACCAAAGCATTGACGCTGCAGGTGCTTCCACGCAAATCGTGCTGCACGGCTCGGAGGGGCTGATTTACACATCCTTGGACAACGGCACCTGCATGGTCACGGGCATGGTTTGGAAAGGGGATAAGCACGTGCTCATTCCCATGATCTCTCCCGAGGGCGAAATTGTCGTGGCGATCGATGCGCACGCCTTTGATCAGAATCGGGCCATTACCGAGGTGACCGTCCCGATCACCGTTTTGCAGATCGAAAGATTTGCATTCCAGGGCTGCGAGAGCCTGCAGGCGGTGCACCTTCCCGCGTCGCTGCAGCGCATCAGTGTGGGCGTGTTCAACAATTGCAAAAATCTGACCTCGCTGCATATTCCCGCCGGCGTCTCTCAAATCGGCTCGGGAATCCTGAGCGGCTGCACGTCTCTTGAGAGCATTACGGTCGATCCCTTGAATATTTTTTATCACAGCAAGAACAATTGCCTGATCAGCACCTTGGACGGTATGCTGCTCGCAGGCGCTGGCAGCAGTATCGTCGTACCGGATAATGTCAAGGGCATTGCAATCAGCGCGTTTGAAAATCAAACCAAGCTCAACGAGATCTATATTCCCGAGGGTGTGACAAGCATTGGCGAGTATGCATTTTTCAATTGCTATTCTCTTGAACGCATCACGCTGCCCAAGAGCCTTGATGAGGTTGGCTACCGCGCATTCGCGGGCTGCACAAGACTTGCCGAGGTGTCCTACGCAGGATCTGCGCAGGATTTTGGCAAAATTGACTTCAAGGCAGAGAACACCTGTCTGCAAAACGCGGATATTCAGTACGATTATCAACCGGAATCATAAATAGAATGACCCGCCAACGGCCAAGCCGTTGGCGGGGTTTTGTTTCTGATTATGCCTCTAAGGTCTTCTTGTATCCTTCCAGCTTTGCAAGCACCTCGTCCTTGTCCTTGCCAAGCAGCAGGAAGTAGAACTTGATCTTGGGCTCGGTGCCCGAAGGACGAACCACGATCACGTCGCCGTTTGTCAGCTTGAAGTACAGCACGTTGGACTTGGGCAGACCCGTGGGGGTCTTTTTGCCGGTTGCAAGCTCGGTAAAGGTCTCGGTCTTGTAGTCACCGAACAGCTCTACGGGTACGTCACCAAAGGTTGCGGGGGGATCGTTGCGCAGCGTGTCCATCATGGCGGCCATGCGTGCAGCACCGTCTAAGCCCTCCATATAGATCTCCACGTTGGTCTCGTAGCAATAGCCGTAGCGTGCGTACAATCCTTGGAGCGCATCGCCCAGTGTCATGTTCTTTGCCTTGTAGTATGCGGTCATCTCGCAGATCAGCATGGACGCCACCACAGCGTCCTTGTCGCGCGCGTACGTGCCCTTGAGGTAGCCGTAGCTTTCCTCAAAACCAAGGATGAACGAGCCATAGCCCTTTGCCTCGTAGTTCTTGATGACCTCACCGATGAACTTAAATCCTGTCAGCACGTTGTGCATGGTCACGTTGTGCGCTGCGCAGATGGCAGCTGCCAGCTCGGTGGAAACGATGGTCTTGACAGCGTAAGGATGTGCGGGCATGCTGCCGGTCTCCTCGTAAGCGGTCAGAATGTAGTCAAGCAGCAAAGCACCCATCTGGTTGCCCGTAATGGTCATAAACGAACCGTCAGCCGTTCTGGTCATAACGCCCACGCGGTCAGCGTCGGGGTCGGTTGCTACGATCAGATCGCTACCAACGCGGTTTGCGATCTCAATACCCAGCTCAAATACCTGCGGATACTCGGGATTGGGCTTGGGAACGGTGGGGAAGTTGCCGTCAATGATCATCTGCTCGGGTACGGTGTACAGATTCTTCAGACCGATGCGTCTCATGACCTCGGGTACGAGCTTATGACCCGTGCCGTGCAGAGGGGTGTAAACGATGGCAAGATCATCAGAGACAGCCTTGACCGCGTCGGGATTGACTGCCTGTGCGACAACCTGTGCAAGATACTTTTCATCGGTTTCTGCACCCAGCATGACAATCAGACCGTCGGAGAGTGCTTTGTCAAAATCGGCCAGCTTGACGTCAGCAAAGATATCAAGTGCCTCCATTTCGGCGCTGACCGTATCGGCGTGCTCGGGGGGCAGCTGTGCGCCGTCCTCCCAGTATGCCTTGTAGCCGTTATACTGCTTGGGGTTATGGGATGCGGTGATGTTGATGCCCGCCACGCAGCCGTATTCGCGCAGGGCGAAGGAAAGCTCAGGGGTGGGGCGCAGATCGTCAAACAGGTAGGACTTGATGCCTGCAGCAGCCAGCACCTGCGCAGAGGTCTTTGCAAAGAGTGCGGAGTTGTTGCGGCTGTCGTAGGCAATGGCAACGCCGTCGGCAGCGCGGCCCTCCTTGATGATCAGATTGGCAAGACCCTGCGTCGCATATGCCACGGTATGTACGTTCATGGCGTTCATGCCCGTTTTCATAATGCCGCGCAAGCCGGCCGTGCCGAAAGAGAGATACGAGGTAAAGCGCAGACGGATCTCACCGTCATCGTCACGGATGCTTGCAAGCTCGGCCTTTTCTGCGTCACTGAGCTTGTCGCTCTCCAACCAACGAAGATAATTCTTCATATACTGTTCCATGATCGCGTTCTCCTTTATTTGTATAATAATTTTTAATTACTGAAGATTCTGCTCCAGAGCCTGTGCAAGCTGATCGGGGCAGGAGGTGGGCTTGAAGCCGCATTTGATGCCGCGCAGACGGCGAATGGCTTCCTCTGCGCTCATGCCGATCACCAGCGCAGCGACACCCTGGGTGTTGCCGTGGCAGCCGCCAACGAAAGCAGCTTCGGTGATAATGCCGTCCTCAACGACGAGGTTGATCTGTCGGGAGCAAACGCCCGAGGTCTTGTAATTGATGGTTTGTTTCATGGTATTCATTCCTTTTTATGTAATTATTTGATCAAATAGAATCCGATGGGAGTGATATCCGCGCAAAATAGCGAAAGGTAGATCAGAAAGGGGTAAAGGGTGTCGGGAGAGATTGCAAGGCGCAGGCGGAAGGTATCGCTGTCCTGCCCCTTGTAGGTTGCCGTGTGCAGTACGCTGTGGCCGCAAAGTGCAGCGATGCCGATCACCTCGCCGATCTCACCCTCGTTGGCAGGCGTGCACAGAAAATCCAGGCAATACGCCTCTTGCGGGCGCACGGGTATGAGTGATTTGCGTACCAATGCAAAGGCAGTATAGCCGTCGTTGGCACCCGGCACGCGACAGAGCGCGCAAATGCGCAGATCATAAAGCTCGATCAGACGGAACAGTCCTGCAAGCAAGCCCTCTGCCGCGGATTCCACGGGCAGAATACCGTATTCACAACGCCCTCCGCGCACCTCCTGACAAACGTCGTCAAAATGGTGATAGTACGCGACGCGACGGTGCTTGATAAAGCCCGTCAGCTCCATAAAGGCCTGCTCGGTATAGCTGTTTTGCACGTACGCCACGCGTCCCTCGGCATCGGCTGTCGGGGGCGTGTCACGACCGAAAAGATCGTTAAACAAAGCATCATAAGCGTTCGGGTAGACTGTTGCGATCTCCGTGCACAGCGTGATCAGATCGGCATGTCGCATGGCGATTGTGTAAGGATCGGCTTGTCTGTTCTCCGGGAAAAGTCGCTCGTAAAGCGTCAGAAGCGTATCGCGATCCGGGATCTCGGACAAGGAAAGCTCACCCACCAGCTCACCAAAATGAAAGGCGCGCGCGAGGTGCAGCGGCTTCTGCCGATCAGCGATCTCCAAAAGATTCTGCTGTACGATCTCGGTAAAATCATGGGCGCTTGGCAGCGCGTACGCGCGGTAATCGTTGCTCATTTACAAAAGCTCCAGCAAAGAGAAGCTGTCGGACAGGAACCTTTGCAGCTCCTCGGCAGTCAGCTTGCGCTGTGCCAGCAGGGAGAGAGAATAGATATGACCTGCGATCAGCGCGGCCTTTTCGGGATCCTGTGCATGCAGCGTCAACAGCTTTGCATACAGGGGCGAGGCCGTATTGACGACCAGCGAATACTCGGTGGGGAAGTCCATGGGGGCAGCACCTGTGCTCATGGCGTACATGCGCATCATTTCGGCCATACGCGAGGATTCCTCGGTGACGTTGAGCAGCGCGGGAACGGAAGCATCCTTGAGCGGCTGATAGGTTACGCTCATCTGCTCGCTGCCGCTGACGCGACGGAACAGCTCGGTCAGCTCGGGCTGCTCGCTCACCTCGCCGTCGCCCTTGATCGCCTCGGCCACGTCTGCGTCAATTCTCTTGAACTTGACGTCGTCGCGATAGCTCTCCAAGGCAGAAATAAATTGCGTATCCAGCGTTTTTTCAAGCACGGCGACCGAAATGCCTTGAGAAGCAAACAGGGAAATATACTGTGCCTGCAGTGCGCGGTCGGTGGTGTAGTAAACCACGCCCTCGTTTGTCACCTTTGCTTTTTCGAGATATTCGTCCACGGTCACGTGCGTGCCGTCGGTCAGAGAAAGCAGCAGGCTGCCCTTAACGCGCTCGTAGAACTTGCGGTCACGGATCGAGGCGTACTCCACGAAAATGCGGATGTCGTTCCAGATCTTCTCGTATTGCTCGCGTTCGAGATTGCAAAGAGAGTTGAGCTTGTCTGCCACCTTTTTGACAATGTGCGCGCTGACCTTTGTGACGTAGGTGTTGTTTTGCAGGTAGCTGCGCGAGACGTTGAGCGGCAGCTCGGGGCAATCCAGCACACCGCGCAGCATCAGCAGATAGTCGGGAATGACCTCCTTGATGTTATCTGCTACAAAGACCTGATTGTAGTACAGCTTGACCTGGCCCTCGATCGACTCGTATTCCGAGCTGATGCGGGGGAAGTAGAGAATACCCTTGAAATTGAGCGGGTAATCTGCGTTGATGTGAATATGGAACAGGGGCTCCTTGAAATCGGAGAAGACCTTATTGTAGAAATCCTTGTACTGCTCGTCGGTGCAATCCGAGGGATTGGACTGCCAGAGCGGGGCGGTGTCGTTGATGGGAGCAGACTCGGCCTTTTCCTCATCGCCATCCTCAAAGTAGATCTCGACCGGCATAAACGCACAGTATTTGCGCAGCATTCCGATCAGTCTTGTGCGGTCCAAGTACTCCCGCTCCTCGTCCGTGACGTGCATAATCACGGTCGTGCCGCGATCTGCTTTGTCGCAAGCCTCGGTGCTGTAGCTGCCGCTTTCGTCACAAACCCAATGCACGCCGGGCGCATCGGTAAAGGATTTGGTGTAGATCTCAACGCTGTCGGACACCATAAAGGCCGAGTAAAAGCCAAGACCGAAATGTCCGATGATGCCGTTCGCACCGCCCTCGCCCTCGTATTTCTGAATGAATTCAAAAGCACCCGAGAGCGCAATATTGCAGATATAGGTCTCCAGCTCCTCGGCACTCATGCCGATGCCATTATCAGAGACGCTGATGGTACCCGCATCCTTGTCAAGCGTGACAGTGATGCGGTATGCGCAATCATCACTCGGAATCTGACCAAGAGATTGCAGTCGCTTGTATTTGGTAATTGCGTCGGTCGCGTTGGAAACGATCTCGCGCAAAAAGATATCCTTTTCGGAGTAAAGCCATTTTTTGATAATGGGGAAGATGTGTTCGGTATCAACAGAGATACCGCCTTTTTTGATGTTTTCAGAGTTCATGGGGGGTTATTCCTTATCTTGGTTTTCTTGTGTATTATCTTGATTGTCCTGTGTCTGCTCGGCCGATTCACTCTGTGTGCGCTCAGCTTGCTCGGCGGCCTTTTGTGCAGCCTTGGCCTGTGCCTTTTGTTGCTTGTGCAGCTTCTTTTCCTCGCGGCGCTTGTCCGCCCACGCCTTGATCCTTGAGTGTTCGTAATAGTAGGCTAAGCGTCTGTTCTGGTAGTGCACGGCAAGATCGATCTCGTCCTCGGTCGCCTCACCGCGGTAGTATTCTGCCGTGTCGGTGGGCAGCCCCTTTTTCTGCAGTCTTGCTTCAATAAACATCTTGCCAAGCTCGACCATGACAGCGAACAGGGGAACCGAAACGATCAGCGCGATGGGGTTGCCGCCAAAGATGGTGCCCATGACGACGATCGAGATCAGCACGCAAAGTGCGCTGACGCCCATGTGCTGGCCAAGGATCTTGGGGCTGATGATATTACCCTCAAGCTGCTGGATGAGCAGCACGAGAATGACGTAAAGCAAAAACTTGGAGGGATTGGTGATCAGCACGATAAATCCGCCGGGGATCGCACCGATAAAGGGACCGACGATGGGGATGATATCGGTGATACCGATCAGGGCCGCGATCAACAGGTTATAGTCCGAAATGCCGAAGATCGCAAAGGAGATCCAGCAAAGGAAGAAAATGATCATGGCATCCAGCAGCTTACCCTCAAGGTAGCTACCAAAGGATTCGTTGATGATCTTGAGTACGCGATTGATAAACTTGTTTTGCTCGTAGGTAAAGACGGCCTTGCGCATTTTTTTGACCTGCGCAAGTCTGGTCTCCTTGGTAGCCAGCAGGTGAATCGCGATCAGGATGCTGAAGAATGCATCGATGATGAATACGTACACCTTGCTGATCAGCGTGCCCGTGTAGGGGAACAGCTTTTCAAACAGCTTTTTGAGCATGGAGGTCGAGTTTTCGTCAAAGATCTCGGTGATCTGCTGCAGGATGCTCTTGGAGGAGTCGAATACCGAGTTGACCGCGTTGGTGATAAAGATCTTCAGTTCCTCAACGCTTATGTACTGCATGTTATCGGCAGGGGAGTTTCCGATCACCTTTTCCAGCCAGATGATGGTGTTATTGACGATCGAAATGATCTCCTCAAGATATGCGTCGTAATTGGCAAAGAGGTGCTGGATGCTGCGAACGATCTCAGGTACAAGCAGGCCGATGAATACCGCAATGCCCGCCAGCACCACAAGCGCGGTCATGGTCAGCGAAAGGGCACGGCGAATGGAGACCGACTTGATCTTTTTGAAGATGTGGTTGTCAAACACCCTCATAATGGGATTGCACAGATATGCAATACAAAAGCCGTAGATCACAGGGCCGAAGATCAGCATCAGACGGCTGATAAATGCATTGATGCTGTCGATATTGATGATCGCATAAAGCGAGATCCCCACGATTGCCACGGCGATCGCAGCAAAGAAATATGCTTTGTATCCCTTATTCTTTTGCAGCTCCATAAAAGGTCTCCTCGATTCTCGGTCTGTCTGTCGGATTAAAATAATTCCGCACGTTAAATTATATACTAATTTTTCGTTTGCGTCAAGGGTTTTACGCGCGCGTGCGTGAAATTTTATATTCCGTACACATTTTTCGTACTTGTCAAACCGAAGGATCTGTGATATACTTTTAGCAGATAGAAGCGAGGGGGGATCAGGCAATGGAGCTGCAGGCGTATGCCAAGATCAATCTGTATTTAGACGTGACTGCCAGGCGCACGGACGGCTATCACGATATCGTCAGCATCATGCAAACGGTCGACCTGTATGACACGGTCATCATCAGATGCAAGGAAGGGCATAACGGCATTACGCTTCGCTGTGGTGCGGGATTGCCTTGCGACGAGCGAAATCTTGCCTATAAGGCGGCCTTGGCGTATTTTGAAAACGACCCGCCTTGCGGCATTGAAATTGATATAGAAAAGCGTATTCCCATGCAAGCGGGGCTTGCGGGCGGAAGCACGGATTGCGCTGCGGTGTTGCGTGGGCTTAACTTGCAATTTGCCAAGTACACAGAGCAAGAGCTACTGGCCTTGGGCGCAAGTCTTGGTGCAGACGTGCCGTTTTGCCTTGTCGGAAAAACGCAGATCACGCGCGGCATCGGTGAGGTGCTGCAGCCCTGTTCTCCCATGCCGGACTGCTTTTTGGTGATCGCCCGCGGCGGAGAGGGCATCAGTACCCCTTGGGCGTACCGCGCGCTGGATCAAGCTTACGGTGATTTTGCCACACAAAAGGAGCAGAGCGAGCAAAGGCTTGCCCGCATCCTGGACGCCATGCAAAAGAACGATCTGCAGGGGATGAGCGACGCGATGTACAACGTGTTTGAATCGGTGGTGCTGCCCGTGCACGAGGTGGCAAGAGCGCTTGGGCAAAATATGCTTGCGGGCGGCGCGATCGGCGCTATGATGAGCGGCAGCGGCCCGAGCATCGTGGGCATTTTCGATCTCGAGGATAAGGCACGCGACACCTGCCAACGCATTTGCGAAAAGGGAATTGCCGCATTCGTTTGTAAACCGGTGAATTGAAAAATTGCAAAAAAAAACGCTCGGAAGAGCGTTTTTTTGATATATTTTTATTTGCCGAGCGCTGTCTTGACCGCGTTGGTCGCTGCGGTGGTGTCCTCGGGGGTCAGGATGGTGTAAACTACGTAATTGCCGTAAACCTCGATCTGTGCGTTTTCCAGCTTGGTCTTCTCGGCGGGCTCGTACATGTCAAGGAATACCTCCAATTTGACCTGCGTTGCCTGTACGTAATCCCATACCTCTGCCTTGACGGCCTCCACGTCGCCGCCTTCCTTGACGTGGAAAATGCCGAATTCGTCTACCGTGGACTGAGAATTGGAGGCACAGATCATCCACTCGGAAACGTCCGACTCAATCAGGGAAGGATTTGCAAATTCCAACGAAAGAAACAGCTCGTCCATAGCGGTGTAGCCGCCCTGCGTGCTGACCGAATTGAGGATCTCGGAGGTCAGGTCATTGACATCAACGTCATCGCGGTAAGAGGAGCAGGCGTTCAGGGTCATCATCAGACAAAGCAGTAAGGTTGTTATCAAAGTGATCTTTTTCATAATTGTTTTATACTCCTTTTATTTCGTTTGATCAGTCGGTGTATCCGTGCGTGCGGATATATTGCAAAACAGCACGGTAGGCGTCTGCGGTCAGGTGATAGCCGTCACCGTTGTCATAGATGTCGGAAAGCGCACCGCTGCCGTTTTTGAGCACGCTTGCCGAATCCAGGTATTTGCAGCCGGTATCCTTGGCAAGCTGCAGGATCCAGGTGTTTGCGGCGTCGATCTTCTCGTTGGTAATGCCGTTGCCGTTTTGGCTGTAGGCCTCGGTCACGGGGAAGATGGATTGCAGGATGATCTTTGTGTCGGGGCTTGCCTTGCGTGCGGCGTTGATCAATGCCTTGTAGCAGCTGATGAAATTGTTGACCGATTTAGTATCGTTAAGGTTGACGTAAGAAATACCGTTGACACCCAGCGTAATGACCAGATATGCGGGCTTTTCCTTTTCCAGTGCCTGCGCAATGGTCAGCGATTCACCCGTTCTTGGGTAATAGATGTGCGCGGAGGTGATCCTGCCGTCCAGCGTCAGCGTGCCTGCGGGGATGACCTTGCCGTTCTCGTCCACGTCAGACCCCGACCACACCTGCTTGGTGTCCTTGCCGCCCGTCAGCACGCCGCGGCTTTTGAGGTGATAGGTGGTGGAGTCACCAAGGAAAATGATGCTGTCAATATATTCCTGACCCCTGTCCGCGCTCTCTCCAAGCATCGCGGAAGCGTCGGGGCTGCCGATCACGGGAAGATCTTCGGCATCCGTTTGCGTTTCGCCCGACGGTTGAGCGGGGCGGGAGGGAGCATCGTCGCGATTGCCTGTCACAAGTGCGACCACGCCCCATGCGGCCAGCAAGAGAACGTTGATCAACAGCAGCACGATGATGACGACGATTAAAACTTTAATGATCGAGTCTTTATTCATGATTCGGGTTTATCTCCATTTCCGGTCTTTGTCTTTGTTTTGATACACGTTCTCGTATGCCTTTTGCTCCTTTTTACGCAATCTCGCATAGCGAACGGCAAGGAAGGTGCCAAAGGCGGCGGCGTACAAAAGCGTCATGAGCGCTGCGAACAGCAAAAGGGAATCGGAGCTCATGCCGATATCCGCATATCGCGAATAAATGCAAAGGTAAAAGCCGCCAAGCGTCAGACATGCGTGAAGGATCGAGCGCCACCAGATCGAAAGCCCCGCATGCATAAACAGGGCATTGGCCAGCGCAAAGCAGGCGCAGAAGGCAAGGATAAGAAAATACGCGGCGGTGGCAAACGAGGTCATGCCGCAGGCTGCGATAAACAGCATGGCGGCACCGAAAGCAACCGTTGTATAAATGCAGGTATGTATCAGAAAAGCTTTGATCAGGGCTTTGAATTTCATTGTGAGCGTCCTCTCGTCTACAGTTATATATACTTTACCATACTAACGCGAAAAATGCAAGAGCATGCGCAAAATTTTAACGAATCCTTTACAGGGGATTGTGCGAAAAACAAAAGCAGTGAATATATGCAAACAAATATGCATTTTTGTGTTGACTTTTAGCGCGGTATTGTGTATAATAAAGTATTATATAATGACTATATATGCCCAAATTCGTGCGAAAGGAAACAGCTATGGCACAAATGAGTAGAAAAATGCAAAGAGAGGCAGTGTTCGGCCTGCTTTTTGAGAGTGATTTCAGAAGAGACGAGACCCCCGAAGAGGTCTATGCGACCTGGTGCGAGCAGAATGGCGAGCCCGAGGGGACTTACGTAAAGGACGCGTATTTCGGCGTTTGCGAGAAAATGGACGAGATCGATGCCACCATCGAGCGTCATTCCAACGGCTGGAAGGTCTCGCGTCTGACCCGCGTATCCCGCGCCGTTATCCGCCTTTGCGTATATGAAATGGCGTACGTCAAGGACGTACCCTGCGCGGTTGCCATCAATGAGGCGATCGAGCTTTCCAAGAAATATGACGACGATAAGGCGCGCGGCTTTGTCAACGGCGTGCTGAACGGCATCAAGACCGAGCTGGAAGCCCATGCAGAATAAGCCCGTATGCTTTGTCGGCTTTGATACCAGCAATTATACCACCTCCGCCGCGGTTTGCACCGAGGACGGGAAGGTGATTGCCAATATCAAAAGCCCTTTGCCGGTCGAGGCAGGTGCTTGCGGACTTCGTCAGAGTGACGCGGTGTTTGCGCACTTGAAAAATCTGCCCGACGTCTGCGAGGTGCTGCGTGCGGTCACGGCCGACTACCGCGTAGCAGCCGTTGGCTATTCCGCGTATCCACGTGATGCCGAGGGCTCTTATATGCCTTGCTTTTTGGCGGGAAAGACGGCAGCGACCTCGTTTGCTGCCGCGCTTGGCGTGCCGCTTTATGCCTTCTCGCATCAGAACGGCCATATCATGGCCGCGGCCTATGCGTCGGGACAGTTAGAGAGATTGATGCAGGGACCCTTTGTGGCGTTCCACGTGTCGGGCGGCACCACCGAGGCTGTGCTTGTCACGCCCGAAAAGGGCAGCATCGGCAAGGTCACGCTGGTGGGTGAGACCGCAGACCTCAACGCAGGGCAGGCCATTGACCGTATCGGCGTTGCCATGGGGCTTTCGTTCCCATGCGGCAGAGCCATTGAGCTGCTGGCGGCAAACGCCACGGGCAAGATTCCCAAGCCCCGCGTGTCGGTCAAGGGAAGCGTTTGCAATTTGTCCGGGCTTGAAAACCTGGCTCTCAAGCTGTATACCATGACGGGCAATAAGGAGCTTGTCAGCGCGTACACGTTGGATTTCGTGGCAGAGACGCTGTCGCAGATGACCGAGAACATTTTGACCGAATACGGCAGAATGCCCGTGCTTTACGCGGGCGGCGTCATGAGCAACTGCCGCATTCGCGAAAGGCTGGAACGTAAGTTCCACGCGTATTTCGGCGCACCCGCATTCTCTGCGGATAACGCCGCAGGCACAAGCCTTTTGTGCCGTAATCAATTCTTGAAAGGGGAGTAAAAATGCAAGACGCTCGGCAGTATTTTTCCGTGACACAGCTCAACGAATACGTACGAATGCTGCTGGACGGTAACGCTGTACTCTCGGATATCTGGATCAAGGGTGAGATCTCGAATTTCACCAACCAATACAGAACAGGCCACATGTACTTTTCGGTCAAGGACGCAGGCGCGACCTTGCGCGTAGTCATGTTCAGGTCAAATGCGGCAAGGCTGAGATTTGAGCCGCGCGACGGCATGAAGGTGCTGCTACACGGCAGAGTTTCGGCTTACGTGGCGGGCGGTCAGTATCAGTTTTACGCCGACATGATGGAGGCGGACGGCCTTGGCAGCCTGTACCTTGCCTTTGAACAATGCAAGGCGCGCCTTGCCGCCGAGGGGCTTTTCGATCAAAGCCGCAAAAAGCCCATCCCGAGCCTGCCGCGACGCGTGGGAGTCATTACCTCACCTACGGGCGCGGCCATCCGTGATATCATCAATATCACGGGCAGAAGATACCCGCAGGGCGAGCTTCTCATCTTCCCGTCGCTGGTGCAGGGCGAGCAGGCCGCCGCATATCTTGCGGGCGGTATCCGCTATTTTAACCGTGCCGCAAACGTAGATGTGATCATTATCGGACGCGGTGGCGGATCGATCGAGGACTTGTGGGCATTCAACGACGAGCGACTGGCAAGAGAGATCGCGGCATCGGAGATCCCGGTCATTTCTGCAGTCGGACACGAAACCGACTTTACCATTTGTGATTTTGTGGCAGATCTGCGCGCGCCTACGCCGAGTGCGGCGGCAGAGCTGGTCTTCCCGGATCGTTTTGCGCTCAAAGCCGAGCTTGATGCAAGACTTGCAAAGATCGGTGCGCTGGTGCGCGCAGATATTGCAGCCAAAAGGGATCAGCTGCGTGTGCTGGCAGCCTCGCGTGCCATGCGCTCTCCCGCTGCCGTCACCGCTGAAAAGCAGATGCGACTGGACGAGCTTGCAGTGCGCATGCACACGGCGGGACAGGTGCTGTTGGATCGCAAAAGACAGGGGCTTGCAGCCTCGGTCGGCAAGCTGGAGGCACTCAGCCCGCTGGCTGTTTTGCAAAGAGGCTATGCCGTGGCACAGAACGCCAACGGCGAGGTGAGTACGAGTGCTGACGCGTTTGAAGCGGGCGAGAAGATCACGGTCAGATTTGCGGACGGAGCGGTGGATGCAACCGTTGACTCTATCAAAAAGGAGCAATTATGGAACAGAAATTGAGTTATGAGCAGGCACTGGTAAGACTGGAGCAGATCATCCGTGCCATGGAAAGCGATAAGATCCCCTTGGAGGACTCCCTTCGTATGTATGAGGAGGGCGTTGCCATCGTGCGCCGCCTTTCTGCTGAGCTTGACGAGGCCGAGAGAAAGATCAAGATCCTGCAGCAGAATGCGCAGGGCGAGATCGTAGCCGTCGATTTTATTACGAACGACGCAGAGGAGTAAGGGGACAGTCATGATTCCTGCTTTTATAGAACAGGACGCAGCCCTTGTGGGCGAGCGTCTTGCAAGAATATATCCCGAGGGCAGCCGCACAACCAAGGTGCTTTACGATGCCCAGAAATACAGCTTGCTTGCGGGGGGCAAGCGTATCCGCCCCGTGCTGGTGCTTGAGACCTGCAGCATGCTTGGCGGAGACCAAAGAGTCGCGCTTGACTATGCGGCAGCCGTGGAGATGGTGCACACCTATTCGCTCATCCACGACGATCTGCCTTGCATGGACGACGACGATCTGCGCCGCGGCAGACCCACCAATCACAAAGTGTTCGGCGAGGATATTGCCACCCTGGCAGGTGACGGACTTGTGACCGACGCATTCGGCGTCATTCTGTCCTGTCCCTATGCATCCGCACAAAGCCGTGCGGATGCCGCGCTTGCGCTCTCACTGGGTGCCGGCAGCTTTGGTATGGTCAAGGGGCAGGTCATTGATATGTTCGGCGAGAGCAACGAACTTTCGCAAGACGAGCTGCTTGAGCTGCACCGCGGAAAAACGGGCGCTTTGATCGAGGCAGCAGTCAGACTTGGCTGCCATGCCGCAGGCCTTACTTCGGATGACCAAAGAGTTGAAGTGCTTGCAGATTACGCGCGCAATATCGGCCTTGCGTTCCAGGTCATCGACGATATCCTGGATTGTACCCAGAGTGCCGAGACGCTTGGAAAGAGCGTGGGCAGCGACCAAAAGGACGGCAAGACCACGTTTATGCGTTTTTATGACGTGGACGGTGCGCGCGCTTACGCAAAGCAGCTGACGTGCGATGCGATTGCGTCGGTCAAGACAATAGAGAATAGCCAAAATCTTGTGACCTTGGCAAAATACCTTGCGCAACGAAACTATTGACAGATAAAACAAAGGATGACAATATGCAAGCAGTTAAGGATTTTTTTACCAACTACATAGTCATGTCCGCGCTGGTCGGGTGGTTTACGGCACAGATCCTGAAAATGTTCACCCGCGGCTTCAAGCAAAAGAAGCTGGATATTCCCAATATCCTGTTCGGCACGGGAGGTATGCCCAGCTCGCACACCGCGGCCGTGATTTCCATGGCTGTGGCTACCGCCATCGTATTCTCCCCGGCATCCTTTGAGTTTGCCATTGCGGGCGTGCTTTCCATGATTGTCATGCGTGACGCCATGGGCGTGCGCCGTGAGGTCAGCAAGCAGGCAGCCATTATCAACAAGCTGGTCATTGACGTGATCAATGCAGAAAACGAAGAGAACAGAGAAAAGCGCCTCAAGGAGCTGGTGGGTCATACCCCCTTGCAGGTGTGGGCGGGATGTGCCGTCGGCATCGTCGTGCCGCTGCTTTTGCAGTTTATCCCGTTCTTCCGCGAAAGTATTCTGTATCTTCAGGGCGCGTGATGAGAGCGGATCTTTACCTTGTGGAGTACGGATACGTCAAAAGCCGTACCGCTGCAAGAAAATACATTGAACAAGAGCATGCCGTCATTGACGGTGCGGTGATCAAAAAGCCCTCGCAGGAAATAGACGAGCAAGCAGAGCACACGGTTGAAATATTGGAGCGCGAGCGGTACGTCAGCCGCGGCGGCCAAAAGCTGGAGGGCGCGTTACAGGCCTTCGGGATCGACGTGCGCGGTCTGCGCGCGGCCGATATCGGTGCATCCACGGGAGGCTTTACCGATTGCCTTTTGCAGGCGGGTGCTGAGCACGTGTACGCGATCGACTCGGGCAGGGATCAGCTGGATCCCGATCTGATGCTTGATGAGCGCGTGACCAATATGGAGGGCGTGAACGCCAGAAATCTGACGGCAGACGAGATCGGCGGCTGCGTGGATATCGTGGTCATGGACGTCTCGTTTATCTCGCAAACCCTGATTTTGCCCGCAGTTGTCAATCTTTTGAAGGACGATGGTATTTACGTCGGGCTGATCAAGCCGCAGTTTGAGGCGGGAAGAGCCGCACTTAATAAAAGCGGTATCGTCAAGCAAGCCAAGGACCGCCGTGCAGCGGTTGAGCGCGTGCTGGACTTTGCGCAGTCGCTGGGGCTTTGCCTTTGCGGACTGATCGAATCTCCCATTCAAGGCGGGGACGGCAACGTGGAATACCTTGCATATTATATCAAAAACGGACAGAGCAGCAATGTGAGACACACGGCTGTGCAGGCGTTGTTTACGCGTCCGGGAAAGTAGGCACACGCATGAAAAGAGTTGCGATCATTACGAATTTTAATATCACTGAAAAGGCGTATGCTGCCATTACCGTAGCGCAAAGACTGATATCGCACGGCTGCGAGGTGGTGGCTGCCGTTTATAACCGCGAGCGTTTTCTCAAAATGGCGCAGGGAAAGGCGGAATTTTTGCTGCTGCCCATTGACGAGGTGTATGCAACGGCAGAAATGATCGTGGTGCTGGGCGGTGACGGCTCGATTTTGGAGGCGGCAAGACGCTCCGCCTCGCGTGCAACGCCCATTCTGGGCATCAATCTCGGCAGACTCGGCTTTATGGCAGAGCTTGAGATGCGGGACGTGGCGGATATTGACAAGCTGTTTGAGCCGGACGGATACACGCTTGAAAAGCGTTCGATGCTGAATGTGGAGCTGATCGGCTCCAAGGGAAATCTGCGTTCCTCGTGCTACGCGCTCAACGATGCCTCGATCTCCAACGGCTCGATCGCACGTATCGTGGATCTTGAGCTTTCCGAGGGCGGGATTCCGGTGACCTCATACCGCGCAGACGGCCTGATTGTGGCAACTCCCACGGGCTCCACCGCATATTCCATGTCGGCAGGCGGCTCGATCGTGGATCCTCGTGTGTCCTGCTTCTGCGTTACCCCCATCTGTCCGCATTCGCTGGCGGCAAGACCCATGATCTTCCCGGACAGCGCGATCCTTGAGATCAAAAATATCTGCCAGCGCGAAAAGATGCTGTATCTGACCGTGGACGGCAGAACCAATTACGAAATGTATAAGGGCGACGTCGTTCGCATCAGCAAATCTCCCCTGAAGACCAACCTTGTGCGCATCAAGAACTGCGGCTTTTACAAAAAGCTGCGTCAGAAGATGACCGAGAACGAATAAACGAAAACGGAGTTATTTCTAATGAAGAAAAACAGACATGAGAAGATCATAGAGATCGTGGAACGATATGACGTTGAGACACAGGACGAGCTGATTGAGCATCTGCGAAAAATGGGCTATGACGTGACGCAGGCGACTGTGTCGCGTGATATCCGTGAGCTCAAGCTGACCAAGGTGATGAGCGAGAAGGGCTCTTATCGCTATGAGCTGCCCAAGACCAGCGAGCCACTTGGCAATTTCAAGTTCAATCACGCGCTGGCAGAATCCATTACCTCGGTGGACTGCGCACAGCACACAGTTGTGATCAAAACCTTCCCGGGCATGGCGCAGGCCGTTGCCGTGGGCATTGACAGTCTCAAGCTGCCGGTCATTCTGGGCTGCGTAGCGGGGGATGATACCATCATCGTGATCTCGCGCTCCGTCGAGGCAGCGGCAGATTTGAACACCAAAATCAAGGAAATTATCAGAGGCCAGTAATGTTAAAGGGGCTGCATATTGAAAATATCGCGGTCATCTCGCAAGCAGAGATCGATTTTTCGTCCGGCTTTTGCGTTATGACGGGCCAGACCGGCGCGGGCAAGAGCGTGATCGTGGATAGCATCATGCTGATCTGCGGCGTCAAGGGCGACCGGGAGCTTGTGCGCTCGGGCGAGAGCAGCGCGAGCGTCACCGCACATTTTTGCGATCTGACCGAGGGTGCGATCCAAGGCCTTTTGCAAATGGGGATTGCTTGTGACGAGGGCGAGGTCGTGTTGCAAAGAACGCTGGGCGCGGACGGAAAGAGCCAAGCGCGCATCAACGGCAAGGCGGCAACGCTTGGCATGCTGCGTCAGGCGAGCACGTATCTGATCTCGATCCACGGGCAGGACGATAACCGCTTGCTGGCGGATCTGCGCTACCACACGGATATGCTGGACGCGTATGCTGGGCTGGATGCTCTCAGAGCCGAATACGGCGCTGCGTACGACGAGTGGCGGTCGCTTTGCGAAAAGCGCGACGCGCTGACGCGTGACGCGGGCGAGAGATTGCGTACCATAGAAATGTTGAACTATCAGATAGCCGATATCGCTGCCTTGAAGCTCAAGGCGGGCGAGGAGGAGCTGCTGATCGAAAAAAGAAATAAGCTGCAAAACACCGAAAAGGTGCAAAAGCAGGTCAAATTTTCCACCAAGGTGCTCACGGGCGCGGGCTCAAATGGTGCCGTTTCCTATATGTTGGAGCGCTGCGCGGCATCCATGAATGCGCTGGCGGCCTACGTGCCGGACGCTGCAGAGGTTGGCGAGGAGCTGATCGATCTTTCCTATCGCGTGCGGGACTTATCCGATCGTATCGAAGGTTATGCCGAGGATCTTGACGACGATCCCGTGGCAATGCTTGACAAGATCGAGGACAGACTCGAGGCCATTTCCAAGCTCAAGCGCAAGTACGGCGGCTCGGTTGAGGCGGTGCTGGAATTCTTGGAAAACGCCAAGTCGCGCCTGGACGAGATCGAGCACTCGGACGTGCTCTCTGAGCAATACGACGCTGAGATTGCCAAGCAGCACGCGCGTGCGCTTGCGCTTGCGATGCAAATGTCCGAGATGCGTACAAAAGCGGCCGCGGACGCAGCCGAGCAGATTGCAGGGCAGCTTTCGTATCTTGACATGGCGGGCGTGCGCTTCCGCATCGCCGTAACCAAAGAAAGGGAGTTGAATCCCGTAGGCATTGACCGCGTGGAATTCATGATCGCCACCAACCCCGGCGAGCCGCTTTCCTCCATGATCCGCATTGCGTCCGGCGGTGAGCTGTCACGCATCATGCTGGCTATCAAATGCGTCATGAACCAAAAGGACGGCGTGCCCACCACTATCTTTGACGAGGTGGATACCGGTATTTCGGGCAAGACCTCGCGCAAGATCGGCATCAGACTTGCCGATATGGCAAAGAATCGGCAGATCATCTGCATCACGCACTCGGCGCAGGTTGCATCTCTTGGCGAGCAGCATCTGCATATCTCCAAGCAGGAGCGAGGGGGCAGGGCCTTTACCTCGGTGGATGCGCTTGAAGGAGAGGCGCGTGTTTGCGAGATCGCCCGCATTCTGGGCGGTATCCATATCACCGAGGCACAAATGCAGGCCGCTCGCGATATGCTTTGCGCAAAGGATCGCGAATAATTCGCAAAATGCTGTTGCATTCGCGCAAAAGATGTGTTATAATACGAAATTGTGAAAATCATCATATAAGGAATCAATTATGCTGAAAATCAAACAGAACATTGCAAGTAACATTCAAAAGGGCATTCTTGCCATCAATCCCGCAGCAGAGCTGACGGTGGATGAGCTGGCAGGCATGCTGGAATACCCCCCTGATGCGGGCATGGGTGACCTTGCGCTGCCTTGCTTCAAGCTGTCCAAAACGCTGCGTCGCGCACCCGTTATGATCGCGCAGACGCTGGCAGAGCACTTGGACTGCGATTGCATCGAGAGCGCAGAGGCAGTCAACGGATACCTCAATATCCGTTTGAGTCCCGCGTATCTGACGGACCACGTGCTTTGCTCCGTGCTTGAGAAAAAGGAAAAGTACGGCGCACCCGACGTGGGTAAGGGCAAGAAGGTCGTGCTGGACTATTCCTCGCCCAACGTCGCAAAGCCCTTCCACATCGGACACCTGGGCACCACGGTCATCGGCCATTCGCTTAAGAAGATGCATGAGTTTGCGGGCTATGATTGCTACGGCATCAACTACCTTGGCGACTGGGGCACACAGTTCGGCAAGCTGATCTTGGCTTATAATACCTGGGGCAGCAAGGAGATGGTCGAGCAGGGCGGCATTGACACGCTGGTTGAGCTTTACGTCAAGATCAATAACGCCATCACCGAGGAAAAGGAGCAGGGCAAGACCGAGCTTGCGGACGCAGCACGTGCCGAGTTCCATAAGATGGAGACGGGCGACGAGCAAAATCTCGCGCTGTGGAAGTGGTTCATTCAGATCTCCCTGGAGGAATACGAAAAGACCTACGCACAGCTTGGCATTACCTTTGACAGCTATCTTGGCGAGTCCTTCTATACCGACAAGATGCCCGCGCAGGTGCAAAAGCTGCGCGACGCGGGACTGCTCAAGCTGGACGACGGCGCATCCATTGTCGACTTGGACGAATACGGCATGCCTCCTTGCCTGATCCTCAAGAGAGACGGCAGCACGCTGTATCCCACGCGTGACATCGCAGCTGCGGTCTACCGTAAGGAAAACTACCATTTTGATAAATGCATCTACGTGACCAGCACGCAGCAGATCCTGCACTTCAAGCAGTGGTTCAAAGTTGTGGAGCTGATGGGCTATGACTGGCACGATCAGCTGGTGCACGTGCCCTACGGCACGGTCAGCATCGGCGGTGCAAAGCTGGCAACCAGAACCGGTAACGTGGTGCTTTTGCGTGACTTGTTCGGCGCGGCTATTGAGAAGGTCACCGAGATCATGGAGGAAAAGAATCCCGAGATGAAGGGCAGAACCGACGTCGCCGAGGCCGTGGGCGTTGGCGCGATCGTGTTCTACTATCTGACCAACAACCGCATCAAGGACATCGACTTCAACATGGATGAAGCGCTGTCCTTTGACGGCAATACAGGTCCTTACGTGCAGTATACCTACGCGCGTGCTTGCTCGGTGCTTGAAAAGGCAGGCGAGCCTGCGGCGATCGATTATAAGATCACAGCCCCCGAGGAGCAGGCACTCTTAAAGGTGCTGGCTACCTACGAGGAAAAGGTGCTCATGGCGCTGCGCGACTACGAGCCCTCGGTTATCACCAGATTCATTCTGGACGTTGCCGTTGCGTTCAACCGCTTCTATCATAACTGCCGTATCCTGTCGGAGACCGACGAGCGCGTCAAGCAGACCAGAATCGCACTCACGCTTGCCACCAAGCACGTGCTTGGCAGCGCGTTTGAAATGATCTGTCTGAAAAAGACCGAGAAGATTTAACTTTTGAAAAATTTAATTGTAGTGAGGTAATATATCATGTCCGGACATAGCAAATGGGCCAACATCAAGCACAAGAAGGAAAAGACCGACGCCGCTAAGGGTAAGATCTTTACCCAGATCGGTAAGGAAATCGCCGTAGCCGTCAAGGCAGGCGGCGGCGACCCCAACAACAACTCCAAGCTCAGAGATCTGATCGCAAAGGCAAAGGCAAACAACGTGCCCAACGATAACATCAAGAGAAGTATCGAAAAGGCACTTGGCGCAGGCGGCGACAATTTTGAAGAGATCACCTACGAGGGCTACGGTCCCGCAGGTGTGGCAGTCATTGTCAGAGCTGCTACCGATAACAGAAACAGAACCGCAGGCAACGTGCGTGCCGCTTTCTCCAAGTACCACGGCAACCTTGGTACCTCGGGCAGCGTCAGCTTCATGTTCTCCGAAAAAGGTCTGATCGTCATTGACAATGAGGACGGTGATATCGACGAGGATAAGCTGATGGAGGATGCTATGGAGGCAGGTGCTGAGGACTTTGCAGCCGAGGGCGAGGTATTCGAGGTTTACACCGAGACTGCCGACGTTTTCGCAGTCGCAGAGGACATCAAGGCTAAGGGCTATAACGTGCTTTCCGCAGAGCAGACCATGATCCCTTCCACCTACGTCGAGCTGACCACCGACGACGATAAGAAGTTCATGAACCTGCTGCTTGAAAAGCTGGAGGAGGACGACGACGTTCTCTCCGTATTCCACAACTGGGAAAACCAGGACGAATGATCCTGACAGATAGGATGGCTTGAAAAATCAAGCTGTCCTATTTACTTTTATGCCTTTCTATGGTATAATAAAGCCGTTTATAAATATGATTTTTGGGGGTAATTATGTCTGAAAAAGCACTATATGTACTGGCTGGTTATGATGAAAGCACGGATATGCATTTGTCAAATATTCAAAACATATTGTATGAAAACGGTTTTACGGGTACCCATACAAAAAATATACCACAGCATATAACACTGGGCTCTTTTCCGACAGAAAAAGAAACAGAGTTGATAGATCTACTCCAAAGATTATCAATAGAAGTTCCTTCATTTGAGATCACATTTAATCACATTGGTGTTTTTGGAGGGGCGCGTGTTTTGTTTGTTGCACCGGATTCCAATGAGCAATTATTGAGCTTGAAAGAAATGTTTGGCGATAGTTACAACTGGACACCGCATACAACTATGCTCATTGATAATCCTGACACAATATACAAAGCAATCCCTTTTGTAATGGAAAAGTTTTCAGCCTTTAAGGGCAGGATTACGTCGTTGCATCTCTATGAGTTCTTTCCAACAAGACACATTGTGTCGATATGGTTTAAGAAATGAATGTTTAGGCTTCATGAATGTATGGCTGAGAAAGCAAAGTTTTTTGAGACAATAGTGCTTCAACTTAAGGAAGTTGATAGTAAAAGCACCCTCGAAAGATACGTGAACGATGCGGACGCGCGCAGAAAGCCGTCCCCACAGGGGAAGGGGTTCCTCGCAGCGTAGCGTAGCGAGGGGAAGGGGTTGTGCGAAGAGATCGAGACAGCACTATCTTTGCGGATTCCTTGAAAAGCATCGAATTATTCTTAGTAATGAACATGCAAGGAGCCTGTCATGCCATTGCCATATAACAAGAAAAACAAACCGTTAGCCCAGCGTATGCGCAATCATGCCAATGCCACGAAACAAGAAAACCACTTATGGTATGATTTTTTAAGTAAATATCCCGTGAAATTTCGCAGACAAGCTATGATCGGTGACTTTATTGCTGATTTCTATTGTTGTCGGGCTAAATTGATCATCGAAATAGACGGCAGGCAACATGAAACGGAAAAAGGTATGCAAAAGGACGAATTGAGAACCGAAAAATTAGAAGCATACGGAATTCAAGTAATCAGAATCCCGAATCGATGTATTGATAAAGAGTTCTTTATGGTTTGTGACTATATAGATCAAACTGTAAAAAGCATTATAGGAGATGCATAATTGCGTATCCTTTTTTCTGTCCCAATCTCTTTGCACGGCCCCTTCCCCTCGCTACGCTACGCTGCGAGGAACCCCTTCCCCTGCGGGGACGGCTTTGCAGCGCGCGTCCTATTTCGGGTATGTGGTATGAACGGCTTATCTTTGTGAAAAAAACCTCCGTTTACGGGCAATACTGTAAAGTATTACCGCACGGAGGTTTTTTATGATCTATGAAACGCAAGCGGCAAGCGGCTCAGCCTCTCTTGCCGATTATTATCTGCAAAACGGAAAGGGAACGCATGCCTATCGCTATTTCGGCGTGCACAGGCTGCTTGATCGCCCCGAATGGAGCTATGTTTTCCGCGTCGCTGCGCCCGGAGCGGACAGGGTCAGCCTGGTTGGCGAGTGGGATGGCTGGGAGCCGACACCAATGCAACGTATCCCCAATAGTGGTGTCTGGGAGCTTTGCATGCGCGCAGGGATCTGCCCGGAGGGCTTGCGGTATAAATACCTTGTAGAAACGGGAGAGGGCAGGCATTATAAGGCCGATCCCTATGCCCGCGCAAGTGAGAGTGGCGGCGAGGGAGCGTCGGTTATCTGTACGGAGACGCATTACGTCTGGCATGATCGCGCTTATCTGGAGGCGCGTGAGCAGCTGTACGGTGGGAACGGGCGATATGATTTGCCTATGAATATTTATGAGGTGGAGCTTTCGGGGTGGCAGGATCACGAACGCATGGGACCGGATGGCAATTTCCGCCAGATCGCCGACCTGCTTTCTCAATATTTGGCCGATATGGGATACACGCACGTGCTGATCCACAGCGTTTGCCGTCAGAACGCAGGCAAAGAGGGAATCGTGTCGTATTTTGCTCCGGACAGCGCACTTGGCACGCAGGATGATTTCGCGTACTTCGTGGACCGCATGCACAAGGAGCAGATCGGCGTGATCATGGAGCTGGAATGCCGTATGGCAGGTACGCACGTGGGTGGGCTTGTTGACTTTGACGGAGCGGGCGCGTTTGCCACCATGCACGACGGCAGGGCATGCTTTGACCATGCTGACCCTTACGCGACCACACTGCTGTATTCCGCGGCCATGTTCTGGCTGCGTGAGCTTCATTTGGACGGACTGTATATCAACACCGAGGGCATGCAGGCAGGGCGGCAGACGGGGGAGCTGATCCGGAGTATGGCCGAGAACGTGCACCGCAGCATACCGGACGCGCTGCTGATCCTGCGTGCCTTTGGCTATCACGGACTCAGCGTCGAGCCCACGCTTGGCGGCCTTGGGTATGATCTGATCATAGATCCGAACACCGAGCGCGCGCTGCTTGATCTCTTTGCTACCTCAAGCGAGCTGCGAATCGGCAGACAATCCTGGCGTGAGCCTGCGAAAGGCTTGTATGCAGAGCACAGCATTCTCGCGCTTTCCTCGGAGCTGATTCTGGAACGTGCAAGCTCGATCTTCGGTGCTTTGGACGGCACGCACGCGCAAAAATTTGCCGCCATGCGGCTGCTTTATTTGTTTATGACCTGCTTACCGGGTAAAAAGATGAGCTTTATGGGCAACGAATTTTGCCAGATGAGTGCATGGAAGCCGCGCGAGAGCGTGGAGTGGTTTGAACGCGAGCTGGACTCACATAAGGAATTTCACAATTACGTCAAATCACTCAATTCGTTGTATCTGCATACCGCGGCATTTTGGGAGTGTGACAGCACCCGCCACGGCCTGGAGGCTGTGCCATTGGAAAACGCATCCGAGGGGGTCATCGCCTTCAGACGCTTCGATCGCGCGGGCAGGGAGGTGTGCGTGCTGATCAACTTTGGCGACAAAGAGGCCTTGAGTGTGCGCGCACGTGTTGGCGGGCGGTATCCGTATTATGAGCAGATCTTTTCAACCGGCGAGCAGGCAGAGTCTCTGCACTTGCAAACCGATGCAGACGGATGCGTCAATACCGACCTGCCGGGGCTTTTCGGCATGCTGCTCTCACCAAAGGCTCCGCAGAGTGGGTTTTGGATGGAAAATGCGTAAAATTGCACCAACCCGCCTTGACACCCACGCGGCAAAGTGATAAAATATAGATTAGTCGGCAAAAAGGGGAGGTGAGCGCGTGGACGCCAGGATCAAGCGGCTGTTTGGAAATACCGTGATCTTTACGGTAGGGAAATTCGTATCCAAAATGCTGGTCTTTTTCATGATGCCGCTGTATACCGCGTGTCTGTCCGAGGCGCAGTATTCCACCGCGGATCTGATCACGCAGCTTGCCAATCTGCTCATCCCGCTTGCCTGTCTCGGCATTGCCGATGGGCTGTTCCGCAACGCGGCCGCCAAGGAAGGGGACAAAGAGGCCTTTTTCTCCAGCGGCATGGCCATTTTGGCCATCAGCTCGGCGGGCTTTTTGCTGCTCTCTCCGCTGCTTTTGCTGCTGGAATACTTCGCGTCTTACGTCTGGCTGATCGTTATCTTCGTGCTGTGCTCCAATTTCCATTCGGTTTGCGCGCAGTACGTTTGCGCCATCGGACGCACCAAAACCTTTGCGGTGCAGGGAATTGTCAACACCGCGCTCAACATCGGCTTCAATCTTTTGTTCCTTCTTGGCTTTGACATGAAGATCGAGGGGTACGTACTCAGCGTCGTGTGTGCCGATTTTGTCACCACGCTGCTGCTGATTGTGTATTGCAGGCTGTGGCGCGCCTTTTCGGTCAAAAAGATCTCACGCAAGATCATGGGCGAGATGCTCCGCTTCTCGCTGCCGCTTATCCCCACCACGGTATTCTGGTGGATCACGGGCGTTTCGGATCGCTATCTGGTCGCACGCATGCGCTCGGATGCCGAAAACGGCCTCTACGCGGCAGCCTATAAGATCCCTACGCTGCTGACCTACGTGGTGTCTGTATTCAATGAGGCATGGCGTCTGTCCGCAGTCAAGGAGTCGGACGATCCCGACGCCTGCGCCGAATTTTTCGGCAAGGTGTTCCGCTATTATGCGGCCATCGTGTTCGTGGGCGGTGCTGCCTTGATCGCGTTTGCTAAGGTTGCCTCGGTGGTTTTGTTTGCAGATTCCTATTTTGAGGCCTGGTTGTACGTGCCGGTTCTGGTGCTTGCCACCGTGTTCACCTCGTTTGACTCGTTCCTTGCTACCGCGTATTTCACCAAGAAAAAGACCATGGTGTCGTTCTATACCTCCATGCTGGGTGCGGTGCTCAACGTCGTGCTCAATCTGATCTGGATTCCGTCGTGGGGCGCAGTCGGCGCGTCGGTTGCCACGCTGATCAGCTATTTTGCGGTGTTTGTGCTGCGCGCGGCCACCATGCATCGCTATATCCGCTTCAATCTGCAGATTCCTCGCATCGCCATCAATACCGTGCTGCTTGGCGGCATGACGCTCATTATGATGACCGAGCCGCACCTCTGGCAGCTGTACGTCGGCCTTTTGGCCGCTGCGGTGGCATGCTTGAACGCACCCGCGCTGCTCTCCATGCTCAAAATGCTGCCCGAGATGCTGAAGGGAAGAATGAAACGCTGAAGCAGCGAAAAAATATGAGAAAAATGTAAAATATTTTTCAAAAAACTCTTGCATTTTGAAAAAAGATATGTTATAATAACCGATGCGTGCCATGAGCACGGCATTAGAACGGGTGGTCCGCTGCATGCTCGCAAGAACATCCGATAATATAAGGAGGGCCATCAAAATGAATCTGATCGAGGCTTTTACAAACGAGCAATTGAAGGCAGAAATTCCTTCTGTCAACGTTGGTGACACTGTACGTGTTCACAACAAGATCAAAGAGGGTTCCAGAGAGAGAATCCAGCTTTTCGAGGGTACCGTAATCGCTAAGCACGGTGCAGGTATCTCTGCTACCTTTACTGTAAGAAGAATTTCTTACGGCTGCGGTGTTGAAAAGACTTTCCCCATCCACTCTCCCAACGTAGTAGCTGTTGACACTATCCGTCGTGGTAAGGTCAGACGTGCAAAGCTGTACTACCTGCGTGGCAGAGTTGGTAAGGCTTCTAAGGTTAAGGAAAAAATCTAATCTTAGAGAAATAGAAAAGGCGAACGCGATTATGCGCTCGCCTTTTCTATATTCGTGGGTTTTCTCGCGCAATCTCTTGCAATTCTTTCGGTGGTATGCTACAATATACGTAATGATAAAAAAGGGGAGAGATACCGATGAAATACGATTTTACGAGCATTATGGACAGACACGGCAAGGACGCCATTGCCGTGGACGCGCTGGGGCATGGTTGGGCACCTGCAGCACCGGCCGAGGGATTTGACGCCATCCCCATGTGGGTCGCGGACATGAATTTCCCGACAGCCCCTACGGTTATTGCGGCCATGCAAGAGCGCGTGCAGCATCCCGCATTCGGGTATTTTGATCCTCGCGAGGAGTATTATGCCTCCATCATTCGCTGGCAGAGCGAGCGCAACGGCGCCATGGGTCTTGAACCCAAGCACATCGGCTATGAAAACGGCGTGCTGGGCGGTGTTTTGTCCGCGCTGAACACCTTCTGCTCGCGCGGCGACAACGTGCTGGTGCTCAGTCCCTTGTACGTGGGCTTCCGTGGCTCGCTGCATAATAACGGCTACAATATCGTGGAAAGCCGCCTTGTGCAGGACGAAGCGGGAAAATGGCGCATTGATTTTGAGGACGTGGAGCAAAAGATTTTGCAAAATCACATCCATGCAGCCATTTTCTGCTCGCCGCACAATCCTACGGGGCGCGTTTGGGAGAGATGGGAGATCGAGCGCATCATGGAGCTTTACCGCAAGCATGACGTATACGTCATCTCGGACGAGATCTGGTCGGATATCATTCTGGACGGCCACAAGCATATCCCCACGCAATCGGTCAGCGAGGACGCGCGACAGAGAACGGTTGCGCTGTATGCCCCCTCCAAGACCTTTAATTTGGCGGGTCTGATCGGTGCTTACCATATCATTTATAACGACCGCATCCGCGACCGCGTGGAAAAGGAATCCTCGCTCTCGCACTACAATTCCATGAACGTGCTGTCCATGTACGCGCTGATCGGTGCATATCAGGACGAGGGACAGGTATGGGTAAACGAGCTTTGCGAGGTACTGTCCGGCAACGTGGATTTTGCCTGCAAGTATATCGCCGAGCATTTCGAGGGGGTTAAGGTATTCCACCCCGAGGGCACGTACATGCTGTTCATCGATTGCGCCGAGTATATGCAAAAGCACGGCAAGACGCTGGACGAGATCGTGGCTGCAGGCTGCGCGGTGGGCGTGACCTGGCAGGACGGCCGCGTGCATGGCGGCACGACGCACATCCGTCTCAATCTCGCATTGCCGCTCTCGCGCGTGCAAGAGGCCTTTGACCGCCTGCGCAAATACGTATTTATATAAAAGGTAATTAACAAATAACAGGGGCTGCTTTGGCAGCTCCTGTTTGCTTTTTTCTAACAGAACGGACGCGAAAAAAAGCCTTGCCTCAAGGGAAGAGCGAAGGGAATGGATTCGCGCAAAAAGCCTTCCCCGCTGGGGTAAGGTGGCGCCGTAGGCGACGGATGAGGTCCCCATAAAACCGCTCAAAACAATCTTGGGCGTCTTTCACATAGGAAGAGAGAACACTTGCTCCCTTCAGGGAGTAGGAGCAAAGCGACGGAGCGTGTTTTGCTATATTGATCGAATATCTGATAGCTTAAAGCTTTTTGCCCTCTGTATCTCCCAAAGGGAGAAAGGGATCAGTTGCCCTATGGGGTAGATCGCCTAAAGATGGTTCAGAGCGGTTTTATGGGGACCTCATCCGTCGCCTACGGCGCCACCTTACCCCAGCGGGGAAGGCTTGTTTCGCGTTTCCGCATCACCGTATCGGCTCCGCTATAACCCTCTGTTACAAATGCAAAAAATGTGTCAAAGATTTTATGAAAATCTCTTGATTTTTACGTAAATTTATGATAATATTACCGTAGGACTTTGTTTCACTTTATGAAAAAAGAATGGGTAGCAGGGAAGCGCTCGTTCGTATTTTCATATCAATAGGTCAAAAGCCTTGATATATAAAGGAAAAACAAAAGCTGAAAATACAAGAAAGGAAAAACAAAAAAATGAAAAACAGAAAAACAATTATTGTAGGCTTTATTCTTGTAGCTTGCATGATCATGGGTGTTGGTTATGCGGTACTTACTGACTCTCTCGAGGTTGGCGGTACTGCAGAGATTAAGAAGGATGCAGCAGAGGATGCATTCGACTTTGATGTTCGTTTTACTAATGCTACAGCGGTAACTCCGGGAAATACAACAAGCATTAATGCAGATAACGACGATAAGGTTTCCTTCACCGCATCTTCACTCGCGGAAAAGGATGACGTTGCTACGTTTGAGTACGAGGTAACAAACAGTAGTGATCTTATTGCTAAGATTGCGTCTACAGATATTGATGCTAATGTAACCACTTTAACAGCAGATGATGGTACTGTTACTACTCCCTCAGAGAGTATTTTTGAAGTTACCTACTCGTGGAATACAGAAACTATTGCCGCAAATGGCGGTACGGCAATACTTACAGTTCATGTAAAACTTAAGGAAACGCCCACTGTTTACGCAAAGGGAACATTTACTCTTACCATTAGTGTAATTTCCGAGGAGTAACAGTTAGCTTAGACTCATTGTTTTGAGCGACCAAATACCAATCTATCATATGAGTAATCAAGGAGGTCAGCAATGTCAGACAAAAGAATATTGCACGCAATATCTGCGTCGACCCTTGCTGTCCTCCTTCTTGCATTTTTCCTTCCGGGTGAATACAGCGGCAAGGTAACCGCCGCTGTATTGCTCCTGCCCGTTGCGTTGCTTTGTCGGTTTGCCATCAAAAAGAGAAGCATTCCGTCCATCAACAAAGGGCAGGTTCTTATGATCATGTCGATCATTAGCGTGGTGCTTCTGACACTTTTATATATGACCGGTCTTGAGTTCGGATTTGTCAGAAATCCGTACGCGCTGCATGCCAGATTTTTGCTTGGGTATGCGCTTCCCACCTCGGTCATTATCGTAGCGTCCGAGTATGCCCGTTACGTCATGCGCGCACAGAACGACAAGGCCGCAGACGTTTTGTCCTATCTGTTCTGCGTGGTTGCCGAGATTCTGATCTTCGGTAACTTTGCATACATGAACACCTTCAACAGATTCATGGATTTCGTGGGAGTCACGCTGTTTCCCGCAATCATTGCAAATCTGCTTTACCATTATCTTTCCAAGCGTTACGGGGCAACGCCCAATATCGTGTACCGCGCCGTGCTTGCGCTGTATACGTACTTTATCCCCGTTGTGTCGGGAATCCCCGATTCGCTCATGGCTTTCGCCAAGCTTTTTATCCCAATTCTCATTTATCTTTTCATTGACGCGCTGTTTGAAAAGAAGAGAAAATACGCACTTGTCAAAACCAGCAAGCTGTCCGTGGTCATCACGGCGGTCGCTGTCGTGATCATGGCAGGTGTGGTCATGCTGATCTCCAACCAGTTCCGCTTTGGCGTGTTGGTGATCGCAACCCCCAGTATGACGGGCGAGCTCAACAAGGGTGACGCCGCCATATTTGAAAAATACGAGGACCAGCCCCTTGTGGAGGGTCAAGTCATTGTGTTCGAAAAAGACGGCTCTATGATCATTCACAGAGTCGTGGACATACAAACGGTCAACGGTACGACCAGATATTTCACCAAGGGTGATGCCAACGAGGATCTCGATGCGGGCTTCATCTATCGCTCCGACATCGTGGGCGTGGTGAACTACAAGGTGCCGTATATTGGCTATCCGACCATCTGGTTGCGTAGCTTATTCCAACGATAAGGAGGTAAACCATGTCCGAAGCCGAAAGATTACGACGACAGGAATATAAGCGTAACAGAAAAAAATGGATCATCATTCAATCTGTTGCATTGGCCGTGGTTTTGGCAATTGCGCTTGCTTCTTTTGTCATTTATGACAGAATGAACCGCACCTACTATATTGAATACACCGAGAACGGCGGCGTGGATTACAAGGTATTCTTGAAGGACAACCCCTTCTACGATGATGCCTACCTTGAAAAGGATCAATCCTACGTTGCAAGCCTGATCAAGGAGATCACGGCCGAGTTTACTTACGATCTGACTATGGACGCCGAAAGCGTAGGCTTTGACTATACCTACAAGATCGACGCACAGGTTATCGTTGCCAACAAGGACACGGGAGATCCTATCTACGATCCCACCTTTGAGCTGATTCCCGAAACCAAAGAAAGTGCAGAGAACGGCAACCTTTTGGGCATTGACAAGAGCGTTGTGATCGATTATAACAAATATAACAAGCTTGCAACCGATTTTATCAAGGCGTACGACCTCAAGAGCACCACGAGCACCCTGGTGGTCACCATGACCGTGGACGTGCTCAGCCGCTGTGAGGAATTTGAGGATAACAATCAGAATTCCTATTTCGTGTCTCTGAACATCCCGCTGACAGAGGAGAACTTCAGTATCTTTTCCACCTCCAGCACGCCCGAGGCACAGAACAAGGTGCTGGCTTGCAGCGGTGCAGTCAACCAGAACGTATTTATGATCGTGGGCATCGTGCTTTTGTCGATCGACGTGCTGCTGGCAGCGCTTCTGACCGCGTTTATCTACATTACCAGAAACGAAGACGTTACCTATGCAAACAAGGTTCGCAAGCTGGTGTCCTCCTATCGCTCCTTCATTCAGCAAATGGAGGGCGAGTTTGACACCGAGGGATATCAGATCGTGCCCATCAAGACCTTTGGTGAAATGCTGGGTATCCGAGACACCATTCAGTCTCCGATTCTGATGTTTGAAAACCTTGACCAGACCATGACCGAATTCGTCATCCCCACCAACACCAAGATCCTTTACAGCTTTGTGATCAAGGTGGACAACTACGACGAGATCTACAATACACCCGAGCCCGAGCCTGAGCCCGAGCCCGAACCCGAGGAAGAGGTCGTCATTCATGACGAGAGCATTCCCGAGGAGGAAATCGCAGAGGCGATGGAAACTCCGGACGTGGTGCTTGAGGAGATCAACTACGTAGAGGACAACGACGAGGAGCTGGAAGAGGGCGTTGAGGTCATCGGCGTTGTATGGCCCGAAAAGGCAAACAGAAATAAGGTTTACCGCTACGACCCGGACGGCGAAAAGCTGGAGAAGGGCGATATGGTTCTCGTTCCCACAAGGGACGTGCACAAGAATAAAGAGGTGATCAGAAAAGCCGCCGTTGCACACGAGAATCACAGAATTGACCCCGCATTGCATCCCCATGCGATCAAAAAGATCATAGGCGTTATCAGACGCCATGCTGACGCAGTTCTTGCGCCTGCGCCCAAGGATGCTGAGCAAAACAACAACCAAGAATAATTTCATAAAGAAGGGAGAGTGTGACTATGACAAAGAGAATGCTGATTGTGCTTTGTGTCGCACTCTCCTTTATGTGTGCCTTTATCTCAGTGGGCTATGCCGCCCTGACCGATACCTTCAATATCATGGGACACGCGGAAATTGAAATTCCGTACGGCTTGTTTATTACGAGTATCGAGCCGCTTTCCGATTCAAATCTGGATGTCATGGACGTCAGCCACGTGCAGCATTCCACAACGGTGGAGTGCTCTTTGAGTAAAGTGTATTCCTATTACGGCACCAACGGCTCGGTTACCTATGAAATTACCGTGTTCAATAACACCACGCGCGAGTATGCATTCCGAGCACTGTATTATCAGGACGGCACGTACAACAACAATATGATTGAGAACTATAACGGAAGCAATTCCATCGGTGTTATCACGCATTTTCCGGACGGCAAAAAGGTTGCCCCCGGCAAGTCCTTGACCTTCCACGTAACCTACAACCTCGGCACGGGACTTTATCCTTACAACACCTATAAAACGCTGATCAACTATCAGTTTGGTATTAACGTTGACTCCGAAACCGAGGCCGTGGACGTCGTACACGATAAGTTCCTGGATATTCTGAATACCACCTCGACCTATGAAACGCTGGTTGACGTATTGGATAACAAGTACGACGGCTCGCAGGAATGGACCTCCAACTACGTCGGTAACGTTGGTAATGCAACCTCTGACGACGCACTCGCGGTCAACACGCTGTTCGCAGGCCAGCTGCAGCTGGTCATTGACGGCCAAACCAAGCCCGCAACCGTACTGATCAAGCACGAAAACCTGGATAATAACCGAAACACCGGTGACGACTACGTTGCAGTCAACAAAAACAATCAAGGCAGCCCGTTCTACGGCTACGGATGTGAAATGACGCTGTATCTGACTACGGATGATCTGGATCAGAAGAATGGCTGGGCACCGGTCTACGTTTCCGTCTTTACCTGTGACCGCGATGAAAACGGCAATATCGTAGGCGACTGGTATCTGATCGGTGAGACGTATAAGGGCAGAGCCAATATCGTCGGATATAACGGTGAAGCCGGTGGAACAGGCTCGTTCGTTACGGACAACTGGGTTGCGGATGCGGCAACCTACCAGGTCACCGACCATTATTCCTACTACGTAGCGGATGGCACCACCATCAAAACGCTGACGCAGACGGTAGATCCGGGCTTGACCAACGAGTTCCAAAGCCTGCTCAATCGCGCCAAGGCTATGATCGACGATACCACCTATGCAGGCACGGGTATCACCGTGGTCGAGGAGGCCTACGAAAGAGCAGCGCCGTATTTCACCGTGGATGCAAACGGTAACCCCGTAGCAGACCCAACCATCACAAGAGCGCAGCTTTGTCCCATCGTCAAGTTCCTGGAAACCAAGCTGAACGAAGCCCAGGACAAGATTGACCAAATCGTAGGTCAGCAATAAAATCAAAAGGCATTATCGCAAGGATAATGCCTTTTTTGTATGGAATTGTATTTTACCACTCCAGCTTGATTTCCTCGTTCTGCTCGGAGGAATCGTAGATGGCCTGCATCATACGCGCGGTGATGATGACCTGGTCGATGTGAGAGGGAAGCTTTTCACCCGTCTTGATGCAGCGGATGAAGGAATCGATCTCGTTCTGGAACATGTGCACGCTTTCATATTCGGGCACTTCCTTGGTCAGCTTGCCGTCCTTGGTGCCGAATACCGTAAAGTTGCCGCCGTAGTTGAGGCGCACGCCTGCCTTGTCGCCCAGGAAGTCGATGTAAGCCTCGCCAATGCCGATGTTCTGCGCCCATGCGCCGTTGAAGGTGATGGTCGGACCCTCGGTGCGGATAAAGCCGGTTACGCTGTCGTCCACGTCGTAGGTGCCGTTCAGATCCTTGGTGTCCTCGGCCCACATGCCCTCGTAAACGTAGTTCGGCATATCAACGCCCAGCTTGGAGAATGCCTTGCCCGAAACGGTCAGAGGCTTGGGGTCGCCCGTGCAGTACATGACGATATCAAGATAGTGCACGCCCCAGTCGATCAGAGAACCACCGCCTGCGATCTCCTTGGTGGTAAATGCGCCGCCAAGTCCGGGGATGGAACGCCATGCGCGGAAGGAAACGTATACGTGATAAACCTCGCCAAGCTCGCCTGCCTCAATCAGCTTTCTGATCTCATTGACGGCCGTGTTGAAGCGGTTGACCACACCGATGTTGAGCACCTTGCCCGATTTGTGCTGCGCTTCTTGCATCAGCTTTGCTTCTGCATAAGTGCGAGCTGCGGGCTTTTCGCAAAGCACGTGCTTGCCATGCTCCAAAAAGTCAATGGCAATGGTGGTGTGCATGCGGTTGGGTGTGCAGACCGAAACCGCCTCGATCTCCGGGTCGTCCAGAATTTCACGGTAGTCTACGATGGCAGTGCCGCAACCGTACTTTTCAACGGCAGCCTGCGCCTTTTCGGGAATGATGTCGCAGAAATACTTGATCTCCACCTCGGGGTTGTTCATGTATGCGGGAATATGCGCGCTGTTTGCGATCGTACCGCAGCCGATCACGGCAACCTTGATTTTGCTCATGGGGCAGTCCTCCTTGATAAAACTATTACCATGATTATACTCCTTTTTGATCAATTCGTCAAGAATAATTGCAGATGTTCACACCGTGTTAAAAAATATTTGCTACACTATCTGTATATCACCCAATCCGGAGGAAAGCAGTGACAGTCAAGATCGTAAAGCTGCAACAAAATGCACACATTCCCACCTATGGAAGCGCCGACGCAGCAGGCGCGGATCTGTATGCATGCATTGACGAGGCGGTGACCATACAGCCAAGTCAGACCGTGCTGATCCCCACGGGACTTTCAATGGAGATCGAGCAGGGCTTTGCGGGATTTATCTATGCGCGCAGCGGCCTTGCCACCAAGCGCGGACTTGCACCTGCCAATAAGGTCGGCGTGATCGACAGCGATTATCGCGGTCAGGTCATGGTCTCCTTGCACAATCACACAGACCGGCCGCAGACGGTTGAGCCGGGCGAGCGAGTGGCGCAGATGGTGTTTGCGCCCGTATACCAAGCGCAATTTTGCGAGGTGGATGCGCTGCAGGACACCGAGAGAGGCACGGGCGGATTCGGATCCACCGGAACAAAATAAGAAACGATCATGAGAATAATTACTATTTTGGAGGAAATTATGAAAACCATTAAGATTCTTTGTCTGATGCTGGCTGCGCTGATGCTCGGCGTTTGCTTTGTCGGTTGCGAGGGTGGGCAGGAAGAAACCACGACTCCCGAAGACACCACAGCTCCCGAGGGCACCGCAACACCCGAGCAGACCACAGAAGAGCAGACCACCGAGCCCGAGCCCGAAAAGCCCGAGGAGCTGCTTGCATACGACACCTACTATCTGGACACCTACATGAAGCCTATCTGGAAGGGTAAGTACATGTACAACGAGACCATCATGTTCGTCGGCATGGACGACAAGGCTTCCTTGCTGTATACGCCCGACGAGATCCTTTCCGTCACCTCCTATGACCTGAAAACGGTTTACGAGCAGGGTAAGGACTATGACCTTGTAGACGGACAGCTGGTGCTGCTTGAGGGCACGCGCATTCCCGTCATCACGTTTGAGGAATACTATCACGAAACCGAGATCCCCGGCATGCCCGCACAGCTTGTCACCAAGTATGACGGAAAGCAATATTTTACCTATTGGGGTGAGGGCGTGGTCATGACTCAGTGGCAGATTGCCGTGACCTACACGCACAGCCAGACATGGGAGGGCTTTGTACCCGAGACCTCGAATCAGTTTGCAAAGCTGATCGCAAAGCTGGAGGCAGGTCAGGACGCTACCATGATCTTCTATGGCGACAGCATCACCTTCGGCGCATCCTCGTCGGGACTCTCCGGCACCAATCCTTACGCACCCTCCTATACCCAGCTGTTCACGCAGTACCTGGCGCAGAAGTATGGCTATACCGTCAAGTACGTCAACACCGGTCTTACAGGTGCTGCAGTTCCTCCCGCAGAGGACACCGTGTTCGGCACAAACGGTACCATTACCTATATCAATCCCGCCGTGGGTGGCTGGACCAGTGCTGACGGCTTTAACAAGTTTGACGAATACGTCAAGCCCTTCGTAGAGCAGTACGGCTGTGATTTCTTCCTGCTGGCGTTCGGTATGAACGATGCAGGAAATTCCCCCAAGAACGAGCAGAAGGCAATCAAGAAGATCTCGGATAAGCTGTATGAGATCGCACCCGAGGCTGAGATGCTGCTTGTAGCGACCATGATCCCCAATCCCGAGGCTACCAACGGCTGGTACGGCAATCAGCACCGCTTTGAAAACGTGTTTGAAACGCTTGCTGCTGACTACGTAGCAGACGGTAAGTCCTGTGCCGTCGCAAAGATGACCACCATGAGCCAGAGAATTCTGGAGAACAAGCGCTTCCGCGACCACACCGGTAACAATATCAACCATCCCAACGACTTCCTGAGCAGAATTTACGCGCAGGTCGTTTATCAGACCGTGATCGGTTATTAAGAAAAGCAAATAAGCCTCGCATGTAAATGCGGGGCTTTTCTTGACAATGCTTGCAAAGCATGATAAAATAAAGGCAAAGAAAGACCAAGGAGGTATGACTGATGATCAAATATGAAATTCAAGGAGATTCGCTTCCCGTTGTGATCTGTTATCCCGAGGCAGGGCAAACGCTTTGCACGGAGAGAGGGGCAATGAGCTGGATGAGCCCCAATATGAGAATGGAAACCAACGCAGGCGGCTTTGGCAAAGCCATGGGCAGACTGTTTTCGGGCGAATCCGTATTTCTCAACGAATATACAGCAGAAGGACGCCCCGGCATGATTGCGTTTTCGTCCTCCTTCCCGGGCTCGATCCTGCCTTTTCACGTCACGCCCGGCAACGGCATCATCGTGCAGAAAAAGGGCTTTTTGGCCATGGAAAAGGGACTGGATCTGTCCATTCATTTCCGCAAAAAGATCGGCCAAGGGTTGTTTGGCGGTGAAGGCTTTATCATGCAGAAGATCACGGGTGACGGCCTTGTGTTTGTTGAGATCGACGGCTACTGCAAGGAATATGAGCTTGCCGCAGGGCAGAGCATCATCCTGGGCACAGGCTATCTTGCAGCCATGACCGAGACCTGCACCATGGATCTGGAAAGCGTCAAGGGAGCGAAAAACGTGCTGTTTGGCGGTGAGGGATTCTTTAACACGCGTGTGACCGGCCCGGGTAAGATCTGGGTACAGTCCATGCCCATCGTAGCAACCGCGGCAGCCATTGCGCCGTATATTCCCACAAGCAACGATTGAGATATGGATATGAAGCACAAATTTGCATACGAAAACGCACAATTTCTTTATGACGGTCAGCCCGTGACCATTCTGTCGGGTGCTGTGCATTATTTTCGCACCCTGCCCGAGCAATGGGAGGACAGACTACTCAAGCTCAAGGCATGCGGGCTCAATACGGTTGAGACCTATACCTGCTGGAATCTGCACGAACGCAAGGAAGGGCAGTTTGACTTCTCGGGGCTGCTTGACATTGAGAGATTTATTGAAACAGCAGAAAAGCTGGGACTTTTCGTCATCCTTCGTCCGGGTCCTTACATTTGTGCCGAATGGGATTTCGGAGGACTGCCTTCCTGGCTGCTCTCCTATCCCGATATTGCGCTGCGCTGTGACGATCCCATGTACCTTGAAAAGGTCAAGCCGTATTATCGCGAGCTGCTCTCGCGCATCCGTCCGCATCTGTGCACCAACGGCGGCAACGTCATCATGGTACAGGTCGAGAATGAGTACGGCAGCTATGGCGACGATAAGGTCTATTTGCAAAAGATCGTGGATATCTACCGCGAAAACGGCATTGATTGTCTGCTGTTCACCTCGGACGGCACGGCTAAGTGGATGCTGAGTGGCGGTACGCTGCCCGAGGTGCTGGCCGTGGCCAATTTTGGCAGCTATACCGAGCAGATTCTGACCTTGAACGAATTCCAAAAGGATCGCCCTCTGATGTGCGGTGAGTTCTGGGACGGCTGGTTTGACCATTGGTACGAATCGGGCACGCAGCTGCGACCCATCGAGGACATCGTGCGCGAGATAGAAAAGTTCTTTGACTTTGGCGCGTCCTTTAATTTGTATATGTTCCACGGCGGCACCAATTTTGCCTTCTGGAACGGCGCAAATCACCCCGGTGATTATCAGCCAACCATTACAAGCTACGACTACCGCGCGCTGTTGACCGAAGCAGGGGATACCACCCCGCTTTACGAGGCGGTCAAGGATCTGATCGCGCGCAGAACAGGCAAGCCCGCGCCCGAAATCGAGATCAGAAACTCCGAAAAGGCAGCATACGGCAACCTTACGCTGACCGAGCAGGCAGAGCTGTTTGAAAATCTTGACAAGCTGTCTTCTCCCGTCAGGGCTGCATTCCCCAAGACTATGGAGCAGCTGGGGCAGGACTTCGGCTTTACGCTGTATCGCACCACCGTTCAAGGTCCGATTGAGCCGCTGCCGCTTTGCTTTGGCGAGCTGCACGACCGCGCTCTTGTGTTTGTCAACGGTCAATTTGCAGGCATCAAGGAGCGTGATCGCCGAAACGATGAAATCACCGTCTCGCTTGATTTCGGTGAATCCACCGTGGTGGATATTCTGGTCGAGAACATGGGCAGAGTCAATTACGGCATCAATTTGCTGGATAAGAAGGGGATTTTGGGCGGCGTGCGCCTGGGGCAGCGTTACCACTTTGGCTGGGAGATGTACCCCATGACCATGGATGATCTGTCGGATCTCTCCTATGCACCCGAGCACGGATTTGCCGGGCCCGCATTCCTCCGCGGCAATCTGCATCTTGAGGATGCTCCCAAGGATACCTTTATCCGCCTTGACGGCTTTAACAAGGGCTTTGTCACGGTCAACGGCTTCAATATCGGCCGCTATTACAATCCCGCAGGTCCGCAGAAAACGCTGTACCTGCCTGCGCCACTCTTGCACACGGGCGACAACGAGATCGTGGTCTTTGAATCGGACGGCTACACCGATCCCGTGATCACGTTCACGGATACACCGGAGTTGGTATAAAGGAATCACATCATGATCAAAATAATTGACACGTATTCGATAATCGATAGTCTGTACGAAAACGGATCGTTTTGCATTGAAAAATGGGAGCGATATATCAATGAGATATATGAGGATTCAGCCCCGATCTTTATCAATGATATGAACGACTGTCTCGGTGCGGGAACTTATTCATATGAGAAGGATATCCTGCCGATTATCAATGCTGTTCACGGAAATGTCAACTTGAAGGAATTACATACTTCGTTTTGTGCTGTTACGTCCGACTTGAATGAAAAGATTTGCAATCGTTTCGACCATGAATTGGACATTGATATTGTTTTGTACGTTGGTCTTTGCAATGCTGCAGGCTGGGTAACTACCGTAAACGGCCGCGACGTCATTCTTTTGGGCATTGAGAAAATACTCGAGCTAAACTGGAAGGACATAGACTCTATGCATGGACTTATATACCATGAATTTGGTCATGTATATCATAAACAGCACGGAGTCTTTGAGCAGCATATTCAATCCAATAGCCAACATTATATCTGGCAATTGTTTACCGAGGGAGTTGCTATGTATTTCGAGCAATTACTTGTAAATGATCTGCATTACTTTCACCAGGACAGAAACGGCTGGCTTGCATGGTGTGATAACCACTTTGATCAAATATTGACCGATTTCCATATCGATCTGCAAACCATGAATCAGTCGAATCAGCGGTATTTTGGAGATTGGGTGAGCTATTGCGGCAAAGGTGATGTTGGCTATTATTTGGGAGCAAGGTTTGTGCAACGGTTATGCGAAAAGCATGCATTTGAGCATGTCATCAACATGAGTATCAATGACGTTTGCAAAGCGTACCAAATCTTTGCAAATTCAATTTGAGTCTAATAAATAACGATATTCCGACAGAGTGTGAATTCTATCGGGACAAAACAAGGGCTGTATCCACCTGGATACAGTCCTTGATGTTTTATCGCTTTGTTTATTGTTCTCGTTTTTTATAAAATACAATGGACAGATACCAGGAGAGCACATATATTCCGATACCTACAAGGCAAGCAATAGGCCAAACGGCGTTCAATTGAATTTCATTTTGAATACTTTCCTTGAAGATGGTAGTTGCGATAAGACTGCCTGCACACACCACGCCTATCATCACATAATAGGCTCCGCGCCCTTTTTCTACTCCGTATTTGAATATAAACGGGAGAGTCAGCGATGAGGAAACACTCGCCATGATCAGCAAAAGCATCATCAGTAACAAAAACTCTTTGAAAACGAAAGTGCCTTCAATTCCCATTTTCACAGCCTGTGCGATGCAAATGAGTATCAGCACAGCAACTTGTGTCAACAAGCCGATCAGATACTTTGCGGATACGATTTGCGCTTTTGTATACGGCAACGTGCCGACGTATTCCGTCCATCGACTGCGTTCATCATATCCAAGGAGGTTGACGGGAATCATACCGCAGAGCAAACAAGGGTAAAAAACGAAGAACATATTGCTGCTACTGATCAGAGAGAGAAGGATAAATCCGATACAAACGAAAAAATAATACCTGCAATATTTTTTCATCATATACCAGTCCTTTAGTATTAGTCCCTTCATATCATTTCGCCTCCTTTACCATAAATACAAACAGCTCCTCTATGCTGATGGGGCTTAGCTTGAAGCCATCCTGCGCGTCCTTTCGCGACACAATGACCTCAGCGCCGTAGGGCGTTTCTTTTTTGTATTTTACAATATTCCTGTCAAGCTCGGAAAGCTGTTCAACAGTACAGTGAATGATGCCGTATTCGGATAAAAGTACATCCTTTTCCTCGCAAAGCAAGAGCTTGCCCTTATGCAAAAACGCCACGTAATCGCAGAGCTTTTCAAGGTCGCTGACAATGTGGGAGGATATAAGGATGGAGTGGTTTTCATCTCTTGTAAAATCGTAGAACATATCCACCACCTCGTCACGTACGACGGGATCCAGTCCGCTTGTCGGCTCGTCAAGAAGCAGGAGCTTCGCGCCGTGTGACATCGCAACGGTAATCCCAAGCTTCATTTTCATACCGCGTGAAAAGTTCTTAAACTGCTTGTTATCGGGTAGAGATAATTTTTGCAAAAGTCTGGCATATTCAGTCTCATTCCAATTACGAAACGTATGCTTCATGACATTGCCGATCTGCTTTGCCGTCAAGCATTCAGGCATACCAACCTCGTCCATTACGACACCGATATCTTCTTTTGTAAGGGAAATGTCCTTTTCGTTGTTCTTGCCGAGTATTGTGATTGTTCCGCTATCCTTATGAAGCATATCCAAGATGAGCTTAATGGTGGTGCTTTTGCCTGCACCGTTTTCACCGATCAGCCCCATAATACAACCGCTTTGCAAAGTAAGGCTTATATTATCCAAACAAAATCCCGAAAAGGATTTGCATACGTTTTTTAATTCAAGTGCATTCATTCTTGTTCCTCCATACCGAACGTAATCATTTCCATAATATCGTCACGGCTTAAATTGCACGAGACAGCGAGCTTTGCTATCTGCTCGATGTGTTCCTCGATCTTTTTCAGATTCTCCTCACGTAAAAGCTCTACGTTCTTGGGCGCAACGTAACATCCCTTTGCCGGAAGGGTGTAAATAAAGCCTTCCTTTTCAAGCTCTTCATACGCGCGCTTGGTCGTAATAAAGCTGATGCGCAGATCCTTTGCAAGCCCTCGTATAGATGGCAGCATCTCGTCTTCTTTCAACTCACCGCTTATGATTTGATTCTTGATTTGAGAATATATCTGATTATAAATCGGTTCGCCGCTTTTATTGTCAATCAAAATGTTCATGTCGTCACTCCTGTTATAACTGTATAACAGTATTATATACAGTCGTCAAGTCTTTGTCAAGAGTTTTCGAAAAATGAGCGTAAAAAATCCCTCGTTCCGTAATGGAACGAGGGCATAACTTTTAGAACAGACCTTTATTATATTTGAATTGTGCGTACAGTATAAGAGCTAATCCAATCAGAACACCTACGCCTATCACCAATCCGCTTGCCGCTATGTTTCCTAACGCTTGTATAACTGCGCCGGCAATTATAGCAAC
>JAFVTI010000042.1 GCA_017503325.1 Clostridia bacterium
ACTCGTTTTTTACATTGAACTAATTCTCTCCGTTCTTTTTTGTGCAAGTAGGCGCAAAAAAGAACCAAAAAACGCCGAAAAGCGGGGCGTCGCCCCGTACCCCAGTCGCTTTTTGAAAAAAGCGACGCAAAAACTTTCATCCTGTGGAGGTGATCCGTTGGGGTGGCGGTAAGCGAAACTTTCATCCTGTATGGTGATCCGTTAAGGTAGCGGTGATCAATATTTTGCCAATTCAACAAAACAAGGGCTGTCGCTTTCGCGACAGCCCCAATTTTTTGTTTTTCTCTTCCCTGCAAATTATTCTGCGGTCAGACCCGAACGCTCAATACCTTCAACAAGGTATCTCTGTCCGAACAGATACAGAATGATCAGCGGTGCGATAATGCACAAGCCGCAGGTGTTTCGAATTGCCGCATAATACAGGCTCTGGCCCGCATAGTCGGTCTTGAGCGACTTGGGAATGTCAATGATGTCAGGCATCAGTACCGTCTTGGTGGTCGTGAAGAACAGCTCCGTGTAGAAGTTGTCAGTCCACTGCCAGCAGAACGCGAACAGGAATACCGTGATCAGCATGGGCACCGACATGGGCAGAACGATCTGAATGAAGGTCCTGAAGTTGCCTGCACCGTCAATGTACGCAGATTCCTCCAGGGAGTCCGGAATGCCGCGGAAGAACTGTCTGAGCATGAAGATGTACAGACCGTTCTTGAACGCAAGACCGGTTGCGGACAGCACCAACAGCGGAACATAGGTGTTACACAGGTTCCAACCGCTCGAGGTCCAGAACTTCCAGGAATCGGGAATGATATCGATCACACCCTCTAAGAAGGTGAAACCGAAGATCTTGAGTCCACCACCCGACAGGAAGCCGAAAATTCCGAAGAAATCGAAATAACGGAACTTCATGAACAGGGACAGCTCCAGCGTCTGGTGAGGCACGATCATGGTCAGCATAACCAACAGGAAGATGATGCCGTTACCCTTGAACTTGTACTTTGCAAAGCCGTAACCGATGGTTGCGCAGACAAAGGTCTGCAGCAGCGCGCAGCTGCCCGAGAGCAGAAGCGTGTTACCAAATGCTTCCCAGTAATCAAGCTCGGTCAGAACGCCCTTGTAAATGTCAAGCGTCCAGTTCTTGGGGATCAGACGTACCGTTACGTCTACGAAATCCTCGGGAGCCATGAAGGAACCGGCGATCTTGGTAAAGAACGGGAACAGTACGACGTAAGAGATACCTACCAGCAGTACCAGTCGGAAAACGAACCAGACTACCTTGGTGAGGAAGAAGAAACTGATATACTTTTCCTTGAAACGCGTCTTGGCATCGGTTCTTTCGAAGTCAACCTTGATGCGTCTTTTGCTTTCTTTTAAGACCTTAGGCTTATCTTGCAAATTCTGTGTCATTCTTTCCTCACCTCCTTAATCTCTTCTTTGATAGAATACGTAAGACGAGAAGATCAGAGCAACCAGCGATACGATCGCGATAACGATCAGGAAGTACATCCAGGACATCGCACTCGCAACGACGTCACCGTCTGCTGCAGAGCTCTTCACCGACTTAATAAACGACATAACCGAATTGGACTGTGTCGTGAACGCGTCTACGATGGTGTAAACGCCGTTTACCAGAATCATCGGGCTGATCATGGGGAAGGTGATCTTCCAGAAGGTTTCCCATGCGGTTGCACCGTCGATACGGCAAGCCTCGTAGATCGCGGGAGAAATGGACTGCAGTGCAGACAGGAAGATCAGCATCTGTACGCCGGAACGGTTTACGATATCGTAAATGTTGTTGATCCAGCCGACTGCCATTTCCATAAGGTCTGTACCAACCTTCATGTTGGAGAACAGTCGCTCAATATCCACCGCCGAAACGATCTCGTTTGCGGCACTTGATCCCGAACCGTCGTCGATACCGCTTGCGCTATCCATGTAGGAGCCCAGAATGTTCTGTGCCTCGATGGAGCCCATGATACCGGTGGAAAGAATAACGGGAATGAAGAAGATTGCACGGAATGCTGCTCTGCCGACCATCTTCTGGTTGAGCAGAACTGCCATGAACAGCGAGAAAATGATGATTGCGGGAATGTCGAACGCCAGTTCCTTCATACCCGAAACGAGAACCTGAACGAACTCGGGGTCTTCCAGAAGTGCGTACGCGTAGTTTTCAAATCCGACAGGGGTCAGCGAGTAACCGCCGCCCTGCAGGATGTTGATCTTGAAAAAGCTGAGCTTTACGGAGTCGAAAATAACAGGAAGATAGATCAGAACGAAGCCGATCAGGAAAGGTAACACGAAATACCAACCCACGCGGGACTTACGCTTATCCAAGGAGGCGATTTTTCTCTTCTTGGGCGCAGACTTCTTGGTCATGGTATTCTGAAGCTTTGCGTCATTTGTCATGTTCTACACCTCCCTTTCTTACTGCATGACAACAACGTAGCCGTATGCGGGCAGGGTGTAGATCATACCCTGGTACTCAATGCTTACGGAGAAGTTGTTGTAGTTGAGAATAATGGACTTATACGCGTCAGCGTCAACGCCGTTCTTGCCGCCGTAGGTGACAATGACGATGGAGCCTTCTTCAACCGCATACTTGTCAAAGCCCTCTGCCTCTTCCTCTTCCTTGGTATCGGTGGAGGAGCCTACGGGAGTAATACGGTTTGCGATGTCCTGTTCGCTAATGTAATCCTTAACCAACGCCTTTACAGCCTCGAAGGTGCCGTATGCGTTGTCGGAGAATGTGGTAAAGGAATCCTGAGTGAAATCAAGATCGACCTTTTCGGGCATCTCGCTCAGAGTTTCCTCATAATCGGATACCTCACACAGCTTGGTAACTGCATAATACTTTGCAAGGTTAGCAAGATCGGTGTTGTACAGCTTGGTGTAGTCATACTCGAAGTGGCACAGTGCACTGATCTCTGCCTTCTGCTCGTCGGTCAGCTCGCAAGCCTTCAGAATTGCGGTGTAAGCAGCGGAAACAGCCTTGTTGTAGGCATCGGTTGCCTTTGCGAAGGTGGACTCGATCTTTTCGATCGCTGCCTCGCTTTCAGCAATAGCAATATCCTCTTCATATTCAGCCTTAGCCTCTGCAAACTTCTCTTCAGCTGCTGCAAGATCAGCAGTCAGAGTTTCAAGATTTGCTTCAAATGCTTCACCCACGAACTTCTGGATCAGAGCCTCAACAGCTGCTACGTCCTCGCTGACGGAATAAGTTGCTTCATCCTTCTTATATCTGTCCTTGAGAATGGTGAAATCGGAGCCGTTGATGTACAGATCAGTCATATCTCTGTACTCTGCAGCCTCAGCGATCAGCTCGGGAAGCATGCCCTCGGTTGCGCTGATGATCTCTACTGCCTTCTTAGCATTGTCAAGATGCTCGGAAACCTGATTGAGCGCGGTCTTTGCCTTTGCGTAGTAATTGTAAATGTTTACGATGTCGTTCAGACGTCTGTTTCTGGTGGTGGTATATCTGCTTCGTGCACTTCTGTAGTTCAGGTATTCCTGATACTTATCGTACTCCTCAGTACCCTCCTCTGCATCCGAATACTCTGCATATGCTTCGTAGTCGATGCCGGTTTCCAGATATACATCGTATGCAGCCTTGTACTCAACAAGTGCTTCACAGTCTGCAACGAAGGGAGCGTACATGTCGTTTGCCTGCTTGAAAGCAGCTGCAGCGTCATCAAGAGCTGCCATTGCTGCCTCAGCAGCCTCTCTTGCCTGCTTTCTTGCGGTGCTGACTGCCTGCTTATCCTTGAGTGCAAGGACTTCGCCTGCGTTCTCTTCCGCATAGAAGAACTCATCCAGCACAGCCTGGATATCGTCCAGCAGCTCGTCGCTGTCCGGAACACGGGTACCGTTCCAGAACTCGTGATCAATGATCAGCTTATCCTGAACGTCGCCGAGCACACCGTTGAGCTCGTCATACATCTCGATCACGTCATCCTTCCAGATGTCGTAACGTACGGAGTAGTAATGGCTGAGCAAGTAGTAATCCTTGAGGTTCTGGGTGTTCTGGTAGGACAGGATGTAATAAGGAGCAGCGCCGTTCTCAATTGCCTTGAGCATTGCGTACTGGATATTACCTTCCATGTTCATGGGAGCACCGGTGAAGTTGAGGTAACCGTGCAGTACAACGCCCACGAAAGGAACTGCATGTGCTGCATCGTTGTTACGGCTGGAGTCAAGAGAAACGTCCAGCAGGTGGTCAAGGAACTTCCATGTGAATGCGTTGCCGCCTTCGCTCATCAGCTCGATCTCCTGGCCCTGATTGTTCTTCTGGTTGGAGAGATATTCAAGCGCGGTAGCCACGAATTCCTTGGAGTCCTCGCGGTTGTAAGGATCATCCTCGTCAAAGTCGGAGTTCAGGCTGTTACCCAGAGTGCCGACCGAGATACCGTTGACGTTATCGTACTTCAGATAGTTCTTGGTAAGCTTCTCATAGAACTTGTTGAAGCTTGCGGGAGAGATCGCCATCTGATAGTGGCTGACGTGCTTCTGCTCGGTTGCAGAGTACTCACGGTAGCTTGCGTAACGGTCGTCGATGGTTCTGACTGCGTGCCAACGCAGGGATACGCCGTCAAACGCCTCTTCATAGTTGATGTAGGAGAAGTCGAAGTCCGGGAAAATACCCAGGTTGCTGCCCTCGGTCTTGTTGACCTCGGCAGCGTAGTTGACCAGATCCTGGAAACCATCCTTACCGCCAACAGCCTTTTCCCACTTGAGCTTGGAGGGTACGATGGAATACATACCGCCGTTTGCATAACCGGTGAGCTTGAAGTTGATGTTGGTGATACCCTCGGCTGCCAGCTCATCATACATGGTCTTGACATCCTCGAAGGTGGTCAGGGGGGTCATAACGTCCACGGGAATGGACAGGATTCTTTCGGTGGTCTCAAGAGCACCGAAGGTCTCAATGTACAGAGGAATGTCGTCCTCGACGTCCTCTGCGGTCAGTCTGGTCAGGTAGCCGTTGCGGTCCAGATAATCTCTGTATGCAAGAGCCATGCCCAGCCAAGAGGTTTCATAGTAATCCTCAACGCCCTTTTCCTCAGCCAGCTCGCTGTCGGAAAGCATGACGTAACGGATCTTGTAGTTGCCTACGTACTTTCTCTCACTGACGACTGTCCAGGTAGCGTCCGAACCAACCGAGATAGAGTCCTGGAGGTTATAGGAGTCGCTGGGTCTGGGGTTGAATACCATCTTAATGGTATTATAGTCACTGAGCGAACCTGCATGGTAGGTCATAATGTCGGTCAGAGCGTCGCCCTCTTCCATGATGGCAACGTAACCGCGGCTAACCTCTCTCTTGACAACGGTATTAGCACTGTTGCCAATGATTGCGCCGAAGTCCTGTACGATCTTCGGGATGGAATCCTGTGCGCCGGAGGCAGTAGCATTGAACTTGTTGACCTGATCAACGATAGAGCCCGAAAGGGTGGTCTTATCCTCGATCAGCTCGCCGGTCTCGGCATCCTCGGTGGTCTTGATGTAATCGTAGTATACGGAGTTTTCTACAACGCCAAATACGGGATATCTGATCGCCTGCTGATACGTACCGGTAATGGTGTGGTAAGCAAAGTCGGTACCGTAGACCTTACCTCTGACGGTTCTGGTCTTGGTGTCCTCAACGTCGTCGAACTCATACAGAGAGCCTGCACCGTCGGGATAGAAGGTGTAGCCGTCGTATGCGCTGTTACCTGCGCCCATGTAAGGCAGGACCTGCAGGGATTCCAGCTGATACAGAGCCTCGTTGAAGCGGATACCGTTTGCGGGAAGTCTGACGGTCAGGCCGTGCTCATCCAGCGTGTATTCCAGTGCCAGCTTGAACAACGGAGGGTTCTTATCCTGGCTTTCGTACTCGGTCTCTGCGTGGTCAGCGTCCAGCTCTTCATAAGTGTACTCGGGGCAGTAGGTCTTGATGTAGCCCTCGATCTTGTTCTTCTCAGTCTCGGATGCGTTCTGGTCGAAGACGTAAACGTCCATCTTTTCTACGATGGGGAATGCGTCGATCAGCTCGGCACGGCCTCTCTCGGACAGACCCTCAAGAGAAAGCTTGAGGTAGTAAGCGGTCAGCTTACTGTAGTCGAACTCGGAGATACCGTTTTCAAGAGCCTTTGCACAAATGACTTCTTCAAAACGCTCAATGCTGATCATACCGGGAACAAGCTTTCTTGCCTGTTCTCTACCCAGCGTGTACTGTACGCGGATACCGTTCTTGATCTGCTTGACTGTGATCTGATCCTTCAGAGCTGCCATTTCGTAGCTCACGAAGATGGGGGACGTATTGTTATCGGTATACTGAATGACGATCTGCGAGAGCAGCTCGTTCTTGGTGTTGGTAGAGCCCAACGTGGAGGTACCGATATCGTAGGGGTTGGTGAACAGGATCTCGCCTGTCTTGATGTTCTTGTAAGCAACCTCACCGGAGAAAGCATCTACGTAAAGCTCGTAGTTGCCCTTGGTCAGCCAAGGACCGGGCTTGCCGTCCTTGTTCAGCATGGAAGCAAGCTTTTCTTCGGGGCTGGTAAATACCAGCGTGGTGTAGTCGATGATCTCTTCCTCTTCTTCTTCCTTCTTGTCGGTGGTACCTGCTTCGGTATCTTCCTCCTCAGCGGATGCGCTGAAGACGGAAAGCACCGTCATAGATCCCAGCATCAACAGTACAGCTAAGAGTAAAGAGATAAATTTTGTTTGGATTTTCATATAAATTACCTTTCCCTCCTATCTGTAGCGTTACATGCGGTACTGCAGCTCGGTAACGATGTTGGTACCCAGGGATACCAGCTTACCGACCAGCGTGGAGAACAGGATGGCGATGAACATGATAAATACCATGCCAAGCACCGTTCCCAGAATCGTGACTGTGTTCTTTACGATGGAGTAGTCGTGTGTGACCTGCGTGCCGAAGAAGATCAGCACACCCATCCACAAGAATGCAATGGTGGTCACCAGAGTGATCAGCTCAACCTCGGTCTCGATTGCGAAGTTGGAGTAAATGGTTGCGGGAATAACCAGCAGCGGGATAGGCATCATGCTGTAGGAGCATGCGATGTAGATATCCTTGTAGCTGCCTTCACCCTCAAACAGAGTGGTCAAGCACCAGTTTGCGGTGATAAACAGGAACAGAGGAACCAGCACCGAGATCGCCTGACCCCAGATGGTGGAATATCCGCCATAGGGATTGAGCAGGTAGCCCTGACCGATCGACTGATAGAAGAAGGTCAGAATGACGATCAGGTTGATGGTGAGTGCACCGCGCAGCGAGCCGCGACGCTCGTGCTTGAGGTCCCAGAAGCCATCGAACGGGTGCAGCATGACGTAGAACGCATACAGCAGCTCTTCCCAATAGGTACGTCTCTCGTCCGCCTTCTTGATTCTCTTGTTGACCTTGGTGATGTACTTGGAGATCAGTATCAGCACGATGATCAGTGCGAGAATGCCGATCAGCAGGAACAGGAAGTAATCGGACATGAATTCCTTACGGATGTCCTTATAGGAGATAGACCAGTTCAGCGTATCGTATGCAGCCTCGTAGTACTCCAGCGATTCCTCATAGTCACCGCGGCGGTACATAGCCTGGCCGATACCGATATATGCTGCGTCGAAGTTGGAGTTTCTCTTGAGCACGTCAGTCCAGAGGTTGATCGCTTCGGTGTAGTCCTGACGGTTCTCTGCAGCAATTGCGTCCAGCAGTACGTCGCCGTACTCGGTACGCTCAAATACCGTGATGGTATCCTTATCCTTGTCCAGAATCAGCATGGTGTCGCCCTGGTAGCAGATCGCTTCAATACTGGAAACGTTACCCAGCATGTTACCTTCCTTATCACCGAAGGCGAAGAGCAGGTTACCGTCAAAGTCGTAGGTGTAGATCTTACTACGCTTTTCGTCGATGATGGACCAGGTCTGCTCAGGACCGCTGGCAACGTCGATCAGCGTGGAAACGCCGGTAGGAACACCCTTGCTGGCGTCGGTGGATCTTGCACCGAAAATGTCGATTTCACCGGAAGGCGGATAGAAGCCGTTACGGCGCATGATCTCGTCACCTGCCTGGTTGAGCAGCTTGACGGGTGCGTACTTACCGGACTTATCCTTGGCGGAAATGGTAGCAGAGACCGAGCCTTCATCGATGGTAGAGGTGGTTACGTAAATGAAGTCACCGTTGAGCGCGATGTTGTTGTACTCGGTTGCCACGTAGGTCTCGGAGTTCTCTCTCTGCTCATCGGTCTGGAAGCGTCTCCAGATGATGTCCCAAGCCGAAATGGTAACGGCCTGTGCACCGATAAATCCGGTGAAGTCGCCGCTGCTGGTCATCACGATGATACCCTGATAGGTGGTGGAGGATACCACGTACAGCTTTTCGTACTTGTCTACTGCGATTGCAACCGGCTTATAGACCGAGTTGTCATCAAACAGCGGGCTTTCGGGCTCTTCGATCACGCGGTCGAAGTTACCCTTTCTGTCGAACACCACGATACGGTTTGCACCGGTATCGCAAACCCAGATGTACTTGTCGGAAACGAACAGACCCTGGGGTGCGCTCAGGCTGTCCATAACGCCCTGTCCGTTACGGAAGGTCGAAATGGTGAACTTGAGCTTGTAGTAACGGTCAAGCACCACGATACGGTTGTTTGCGGTATCCGCAATGTATACGTTCTGCTGGTCGTCACAGATCAGGTCACCGGGGTTATCGATCGGAACGTCCAGACCCATGTAGGTGGAGTCAACGACCTTATCGGCGGTGTAGGCATCAGGCGAATACAGCGCGTATCCGTCGATGGAGTATGTGTAGGTCTGATATGCGGAGCTTGCCGAGGCAGGAAGGACCAGGCAGGAAGCAATCATCATTACGGAGAACACTACACATATAATAGATGTAATCTTTTTCATGATTCTTACCTCCTGTTTTAGTCTTTCATACCGGACGAGCCCATGGTCTCAATGATGTTGGACTGAGATACGACGAATACCGTGATCGGAACCATCATCATAATAACCGTGGACGCTGCAGATGCACCTGCACGGGCGATACCGCCTGCGGTGATCTGACCGATTGCGTAGTTAAAGGATTTGAGCTGCTCGGAGTGAATGTACATAGAAGCACCTGCGTTCCAAAGTCCCTGGAACGAGTAGATGATCAGCGTCAGCCATGCAGGCTTAACCATGGGCATTGCGATGACCCAGTAGGTCTTGAGCTCGCTTGCGCCGTCAAGTCTTGCGGACTCAAGCACCGAGTCGTTGACGTTGGTATCCATGAACTGCTTCATCAGGTACAGACCCAGAGAGGAGCACCATGCGGGCACGATGATTGCCCAATATGTATCCAGGAAGCCCAGAGCGGACATCAGGATAAACGAAGCGGTTGCGGTAACCGTTGCGTTGAACATCAGCGAGAGCTGTACGGCCTGGAACATCCAGCCTGCGCCCGGGAACTTGATCTTTGCAAGCGCGTACGCTGCAAGAGAAGCCAGGAACAGGTGTCCGAAGGTACCCGCCACGGAAGTAAACACGGTGTTGAAAATGTAACGGGAGAACGGAACCCAAGAGGTGTTCATCAGGTTGAACAGGTCGATGAAGTTTTCAAGTGTGGGGTGCATTACGTAAAATCTGGGAGGATACATCCAAAGCTCATCCAAGGGCTTTACAGACTGCATCAGCACGTAAAGCATGGGGAGGAACATGAATGCACCGAGAATTGCGAGTACGAACGTAATGCCCGCGTCGCCTCCCGCAGAACGGGCAAGTACGACTTTATGTTTTCTTGTTCTAAGTCTTGCCATATTACGTACCTACCTTCGAAAGCATTCTCTTTACAAGTGAGTTTGCGCCAACCATGATTACGAACAGGATTACCGCGATTGCCGAGGAATAACCCATCTCAAATCTCATACCACCGTAGTCATTGAGGTGATGCATGATGGTGTGCGCTGCGTAGTTAACTGAGGGGAATCCGCACAGTGCGTCAACGACGCCGCCGAAGCCGAACGCACCGGTGATCGCCATGACCGCACCGAACATCAGCTGCGGCTTCATGTTAGGCAGCGTGATGTAGTACAGCTCCTGCCAACGGTTCTTGATGCCGTCGACCGCGCCTGCCTCAAACTGAGCTCTGTCGATACCCTGAAGACCTGCGATGAATGCAAGGAACGAGGTACCGAGCGAGATCCAGAGTGCAACGATGATACACAAGGGCATTACCCATTTTTCATCCTTGAAGAACGCGATCTCCTTGGTGATAATACCAAGCTTGAGCAGTGTTGCGTTTGCCCAACCGTAGGAGTCTGCCGCAAAAAGCGTACCCCAAATCAAGTAAACGTTACCACCGATGGAGGGTGCATAGAATACCAGAGTAACAAGTGCTCTGATTCTGGGAGGCAGCTCGTTGATGAACCACGCCACCAGGAAGGACATCAGGTAGGATACAGGTCCTACGATGATTGCAAAGATCAACGTGTTCTTGCAGGCAATGAGGAAGATATCGTCATCAAAGAACAACGAAATGTAGTTGTCCAGGAATACGAAATTCGGCCATTCCAGCAAGTTAAAGTCTGTAAAGCTGACTACGATGGAAAGGATAACCGGCATTACAGTGAACATTGCGAAGAGGATCATATAAGGTGCGACCATGAAGTACGCGACCTTATTACGTACCATCTCTTTCAAGATCCACTGAGTCTTGGTAAGGTCCTTACGAGTGCCAGCTTTTTTGGTTGCTGTTTTCTTAGACATTTACTCTAATCTCCTTTTCTGATCTTTTTTGATGGTACTTTATTATTGATAGGATTCCAGAGCGGCGGAAGCGTCGCCAAGGAAGTCCGCCAGGCAGTATGCAACAAGCTCGGGAGTCTCTGCGTACTGGTATACCTGGTATGCATAGCAAGGATTGGTGGGATCGGTCTTGATTGCCTCGAACTGAGCAAGGATCTGCTCCTCGGTATTCAGCTCGTAAGCAACCTTCAAGAAGGTCTCGGCAGCGGTTGCAAGGTCCGCAATGTTCTCACGCTGGATCGCGTCTCTTGCGGAATCAATTTCCTCTGCATACTTGCCTGCGGTGTCAAGCTCCTCGAACTGAGCCAGCAACTGCTCGCTCTGCTCCAGACGCTTGGAGGCCAGAGTCTCGTCTACCTCAAGGGTCTCCAGTCCGAATTCCTTACGCTTTCTGGTGATCTCCTTATTTATAGTAGTAATGTAACTCATCAGAGCCTCAGAGGGGTTCATGTTGTCGTTATAAGCAGCCAGGAATGCAAACTCAGCGTAACGGCCGAGAATGTAAGAGCCGGGATAGTTGGGCACGGATGCCAGGTCCTCAAACTGTGCCTGGATCTGCTTGAGCTCAGCGGTGGTCCAGGGCAGCTCCTCAAGAGCTTCTCTGTTCGCAGTATTGTACTTTGCTGCGGGACCGATGATCGCTACCATTTCATTGGAGTATTCCTGCTGACAATCGGAGCCGGTGAACCATCTGATGAAGTTCCATGCGCCGGTCTCATCGCTGCAGCCCTTGACGATAACGCTTGCAGCAACAGAGGATACGGTCTGTCTGTTGATGTAGGTGGTACCGTCTTCATTGGTGCGGATCGTACCGGGCATCGGATAGAACTTCCAAAGGCCCTCGATTTCGGTTGCGAATACCTTGAGCTGGTTGTACATACCGACGTAGTCCGAGATCAGGATAGGCATTTCACCGGTTCTGAAACGGTTTGCTGCGTCGTAGGTGTAGGGGAAGTTATACTGTGTAAACATGTTACACATCTTTTCAAAGGAGGTCAGACCCTTCTTGGAGTCCAGGTTGATTCTCATACCGCCGTCGGCATACAGGTCGCCGCCTGCCTGATACAGGTAAACGCTGTAGTCGGTGGAAAGACCGATCAGCATGTTATTTGCCTGCAGGTCGGGGATGGCTGCCAGGATGTCGTCCCAGGTCTCGGGAACGGGGATGTTCAGCTCAGCCAGGATGTCCTCACGAACGAACATCATGGTAAAGCCCTGTGCCTCGGGAAGTGCGTAATAGTGCATATCACCGTCGGGGTTCTCTACACCAAGCACCAGCATTGCTGCTTCGTTGAAGTGGCTGATGGTGTCTTCCCACTCGGTGTTTGCACTCAGGAAGCCGTCCTTGACCTTCTGCTCACCGACTGCGTCTGCGATCTCGTCAACGGGAAGCAGAGCGGAACGGATTGCGTAGTTGATGACGTCGCCCTGGCCAAGGCCGAGGTAAACGTCAGGGCCTTCGCCTGCAAGGATGGAAGGCAGCAGCGTACCGCCGGCAACCAGCTTGAGGTCTACTGCAGTACCGCCGATATATTCACCCTTAGGATTGGTGGTTTCGTTGGGAGAGAAATCGTTGTTGATCAGGTTTCTGATAACCTGAGACTGGTCACGACCGGAAGCCAGCCATACCTCAACGGCATCCTCATCCGCCACGACGGACATGGAGCCCATGCTGTTGTAGTCACGGAAGAAGGACATGACAAAGCTCTTGATCTCGTGCCATGCAGACTGGAAGATATTTGCGTTTGCCTTTACCTTATAGTTATAATCGGAAGAATCTGCACCGAACTGCTCGCTGCCGCGGATGACCATGTAGTCAACCTCAAGAGGCTGCGTCTTTGCGCTGGACAGGAATGTACCCAGCGTACCGATGTAAGCCTTGAGCTGCTCCAGGTTCTTTGCGATCTCATCCTCGTCGGTACCCATATCGTGCAGCAGCTGTGCTACCTTCTGCAGAGTACCTACGTTGGAGGACTTCTGTCCTGCCATGTTGGTCAGTCTTTCTGCGATGGATACACCGTACTTCTCGGGGTTGTCGTTGTCAAGTCTACGGGACTGAACGACCATATCGACCAGAACGTCGGGCATAACGCGGGAGAAGCTGTAATCGCTGTATTCGTCGGGGGTGGTACCGGTCAGCTTGATGATCTCGAGGTAGTCATCGTTGATGATGTCCAGGATCTCCTCAACCTCACGGACGATATCGCCCATGGTACCAAGGGTAACCTCAAGGCGCAGCGTATAGGTGGTGTTACCCGCCAGGTAGACCGCGTATTCCTTGATGTCGCCGTTTTCATCCAGCTGGTCGGATGCAAGACCGGTGGTCTGCCAGTTGGAGTCATAATTATACTGAAGTCTTTCAGCCTCTGCAAAGGGTGCGCCGTTGTAGTAGCCGGCCTCACCTGCTGCAAGACCCTGGCTGTACAGCTGCAGCGAACGGCAAACGAACATACCGTCCAGCACGCTCTGTCTGAAGCGGGTCACGATATCGTACATCCCCGCACCGTTCTCAGTGGTGGTGAAGGTGAATTCGATCCACTGACCTGCGGTCTGCCACTTTGCGCCGCCCACGGTGTTGAGCATGACGCGGGTGGTGTCTGCGGGGGAGGTCACGGCACTGGTTCTGTCCTCGATCGCGTAAATGGTCTTGGAGGACATATTGTTCATGTGCTCAGCCTCAAGCTTGATCTCATCCGAGCCTGCGCCCAGCGTGCCCAGCTTACTCTTCAGATCCGCGATATAATCCTCATAGGAGGTAACCTCGGCTGCGGGGCACAGCGTGATCGACTTGATGACCATAGGCTCGTTCTGGCCCTGAATGGTCAGCTTGTTCTCGCCTTCCTCAAGGTAGAACTCGTACTCGCCGGTGTAGTAGCCGGAGGAGTCACGAAGGCTGTAGGTGATCCACTCGGGAGCCTGGATCGCGGTGGGACGCAGCTCGTTCTGCTCTACGTCCTCCTTGAAGAAGCGAATGCCCTTCTCATCCACAAAGGCACTGTTGGCCTCGGTCCAGACCTCGGGGAATTCAACGGTTGCGTACACGTTGTATTCGGTGCTGATCTTGCCGAAGAGGTTCTTCACGACCTCTTCCTTAAGTACCCAGCCGGCAGTCAGGCCTGCAGCCTCTGCCTCAGCAGCAAAAGCCTGGAGCTCACTGCGGATATCGCCGGGCAGGTCGCTCTCGGCCACGTCAGAGACCGCACCCGCAACGCTGTCCAGAGAGCCTACCAGATACAGGCCCTCGAGATACTCGCTGGTCCAGGTCTTGGAGAGCGTCAGATAACGCGCCTCGCCGAAAGGAACCTTGTCATTGATCTTAAATACACGCTCGATGGACGCAGCCTTACCGATCACGGGATAGTACTCGATCTTGATCGCGTACTTCGCGCTCTCGGGAACGATAACGGTCCAGGAGACTTCGCCCTCGGACGAGGTATACAGGCCTTCGGCTACGCCGTCCTTATCCTTGTCCGCAAGTCTTACGTCTTCTGCGCCGTCAGCGGTGATATAGCCGTCGGTCGCATCAATCGTAATGGTCTGCGTTGCCTTTTTGTAGGCTTCGCCCGAATACTTTGCACTGTATTCGCCATACGAAATCGCGTTCAGAAGCTCTTTGATTTCAGCCAGAGTATCGTTTGTTTCCTCTGAAGTGACCGATTCCTGATCATCCGCAGCAAAGGTTGCCACGGTTCCGCCACCAACCAGGAAGGTCAAAGCCAAAATCAAAGCCATAAGCTTAGTAAATTTCGCTTTTCCCATAAAATTTCCTCCTACCAAGATTTTCTGTGAGTTGCCGATATGAGAATTCGGCTCACATTAGGGATACGGTGCTTGCCAATAATACCATGCACTGCGGGCAGAATCCGCACTCGCGGGACTCCGCTTGCGCGGAAATTGCCCGGCTGTTCCTTGCATTTGCGTGACGTGGCGCATCACGCGCGCGCATGGGAACTGACCAAGCATCCGTTTCGGAGTGCCTTGTTTACACTCCCGACTTATCCGCAGGGAGTAATACGCACAGCTGCGTACCAAAACCCTTGCAAACAGCCCGTGGCATCAGCATTATTGCTATGCAATTGTCTTCGACGGATTTCAGCCGTCGTTTTAGATTTTCACGCCGACAATTCTTTCATCAAATATATCGACGGTCAAAAATAAGGCCATTGCAAGCAACCCGGAACGGTCCGCAAAATGCCCTAATATTGATGCGTTTATTATATAACAAAGGCGGTTTTCTGTCAAGCGAGTTTCAGGCCGCGTTCACCCCTTGCACACATAATTATTATATGTTTTTCACGTTCACGGTTTGTTCACACATTCATATTTTCGGATTTTCCAAACATTCCGTCATTCCTGCATAACCTTTCATTTTGGCGATTGTAATTCTTATTTACTCAATTTTTACTAATATTCGCCGCTCTAAGCCTACTTGACGCTGATTTTTGTGCATTATTCACGACCTGATATGTCGCACTATGTGGAATTGTAATTTTTATTTACCCTTTCAAAAAAGGTGTTTATTCATTTTTTATGCATTTTTTAATTTTTTTCTTTGTAACACTTGCACAAATTCGAGGCCTGATTTTTTACGTCTTGACATTTTGCACAAATTTGAAATAACCACCTTCTCTTCACCACCTTATTTCTCCTTTTTCGCCCTCTATTTCCCTGTTTTCTTTCATATTTTCCTTTTATTCCCATTTATTTCTTTATCGGTTTTTTCTGACTGCAAGCGCATCCCGTTCGATTTCTCTTCCTCTTTATACACTACCCTCTTGCACTTTTCGACGCAATGTGATATACTACCGAATAGAAAACACCTCGGAGGTTTGTATGCTTTCTGCACTTTCCAAGATCACAATTACCGAAAAAGGCGCAAAAATGCTGCGCGGCGGACACGTTTGGGTGTTCGCAGACGAGATCGTCTCGATCGACCGCCCCGTCAATGACGGTGATATCGCCTACGTCTACTCCCCCAAGGGGCGCTATCTGGGTGCGGGCTTTTATAACAGCGCATCCAAGATCCGCGTGCGCATCCTCTCGCGCAATGCCAACGATACCTTTGATCAGAAATTCTGGCAGCGACGCCTGGAATACGCGGTCTCCTACCGCAGAAGCGTCATGAAGGACGACGATTTCAAGTGCTGCAGGCTGATCTTCGGCGAAGCTGATTCCTTCCCCGGCCTGACCGCGGACAGATTCAACAATCTCCTTGTGGTGCAAGCACTTTCGCTGGGCATCGATCGCGTAAAGCACATCCTGATCCCCACTTTGGTTGAGATTTTGCGCGGGATGGGAGAGGTCATCGACGGTGTTTATGAGAGAAACGACGTCGCCATCCGTCAAAAGGAGGGCATGGAGGAATATACCGGCTGGTTCCCCGGCTTTTGCCCCGAATCCGACGCATCCGGCCTGACACAGATCACCGAAAACGGCATTGTTTACGACGTGGACGTCATCAACGGACAGAAAACCGGCTTTTTCTTAGACCAGAAGTACAACAGAGCCTCCATCCACGCCATCGCAAAGGGCAAGAGAGTGCTGGATTGCTTTACCCACACAGGCTCTTTTGCGCTCAACGCCGCTCTTGCGGGTGCAGAGCACGTGACCGCCGTGGATATTTCGGAGGAAGCCATCAGAATGACGCGCAAAAACGCACAAAATAACGGCCTTGAAGACAAAATGGACTTTGTTTGCCGCGACGTTTTCGAGCTTCTGACCGATATGGCTGACAAAAAGATCGCCTGCGATTACGATTTCATCATTCTCGACCCGCCCGCCTTCACCAAGAGTCGCGACACGCTCAAAAACGCCATCCGCGGCTACCGCGAGATCAATTCCAAGGCCATGAAGCTGCTGCCGCGCGGCGGTTACTTGGCCACCTGCTCCTGCTCGCACTTTATGACAGACACCTATTTTAAGCAAATGCTGCACAACGCAGCCGAGGATGCGGGCGTTTCCCTGCGGCAGATCGAGGCGCGTCAGCAATCCCCCGACCACCCGATTTTGTGGAATGTCCCCGAGACAGATTACCTGAAATTCTACATTTTCCAGATTGTATAACGCATTGTTGTTTATATTTTAACTAATAATTAAGTTTTATGCCGCCATATGGCCAATTCACGAATCGCCCGGCATAAAAAAAGGAGTTGCTCACATGAGCAGCTCCTTTTTTATTTACGCTATCAAATTACAAACCCAATACCGCTGCACCAACAATGCCGGCATCGTTGCCCAGCTGCGCAATACGGATGTCGGTCAGTTTGACGATGCCGCCGCCATACTGCTCTTCTCTGACCTTGGGGATCAGCATATCCAAAAGGTACTGTCCCTCACCGGATACACCACCGCCCAGCGAAAGAACCTCGGGCTGGAAGATGTTGATCACGTTGCCAAGACCAAGTGCCAGATAATCGATATAGGCGTCAACAACCTCCTTGGCAGCCTCGTCGCCCGCGCGAAGCGCGTCAAATGCGGTTCTGCCCGAGACCTTGCCCTTTTCTTCAACCAGCTTTGTCATCAGCGTCTCTCTGCCGCTCTGCTCGCATTCCTCGATCTTTTCACGGGTCATGCGGATCAGCGCAGTTGCAGAGCTGTAAGCCTCCCAGCAGCCCTTTCTGCCGCAGGAGCAAGGCACGCCGTCCTTGACGATGACGATATGGCCAAGCTCGGCACCTGCATAGTTAAAGCCGGAGTAGACCTTGTTATCAATGATGATACCGCCGCCAACGCCGGTGCCCAGCGTGATCATAACAGAATTGGAGCTGCCCTTTGCCGCGCCTGCGATTGCTTCGCCCCAAGCTGCAGCATTGGCGTCATTTTCAATGTGGAATTCCTTTGCGGGGAAATCCTTGGCGATCAGATCGCAGATGGCAAACTTATGGAAAGGCAGATTGTTTGCGTACTCGACCACACCGGTATCGTGATTGCAGATGCCGGGAGAGGCAATACCGACAGAATCCACGTCTGCTACCGTAATGCCATAGTCAGCACAGATCTTGTGGCACAGCGCTGCAATGCTGGCCGCGATCTGCTCTGCGGGACGCTGCGCCTCGGTGGGCACGCTTGCTTTGCACACAATGCGAAATTCGCTGTCAACGATTCCTGCGGCGATATTGGTTCCGCCAAGGTCAATACCTATTCTATACATGAAAATATCCTCTCTTTTCCGGCATGCGCACGGGCATGCACGTTTCTTGTTTTATTATACTAAAATCTTTGATTTTTGTCAATGAGCCGCATAGACTTTTTGCAGATTTTTACACACGTCGGCCACAACCCCTTCAAACACGCAGCAGATGCGCTCCGTATCCTCGGGCGTATAGTAAAAATGGCACGAGCCGGGCAAAAATTCGCATTTCGCATGCGGATTCTTTTCAAACGGCTTGATCGATCTGCGTCCCACCATCTCATCCTTATAGGATTGCAGCGCGATCATGGGCAGATCGTACGAGCCGATCCGTTTGCGCGTGTATCTTGCCAGCGCGCACACGTCTGCCAAGCGAGGGATGCTGGCAAGAATATCCCTGGCCCGGATATGCTGCACGTCAACACTGCAGCACGTACGTGCCGCAACGGTGCGGCGGTCATCGTACTGCGGATCTTGGCAGCTGATCAGTCGCCACGCCGTATGCACGATGGGCGGCTCACACTTCGGATACAGTGCAGCTCCCAAAAACAGCATGGAAGAAATCTTATGCTCCAGCCCACATCTTACAGCTGCGTTGGCAGTGAGCAGACACCCCATGGAATGCGCTATGATGACCACGCGCTCATATAGCTCGCAGGCGCGTGCAAGCGCTTGCTCAACCTGCGCTTCCCATTTTGCACGGTTGGAATGCTGCAGCTCATGCAGCGTTTGGCCGTGTCCGTCCAGCAGAAGGCTATAGAACGACCAATCCGCGGGAATATGGGACAACAATGCGTCAAAATAATGCGGGCTGTCCAAAAAGCCATGCACCATCAGCACACATACGCGCGCCCCCGGCACTTCGAAAGAAAACGGAGCGTGGTTCATTTATGCCACCATATCAAGCGCAAACTTGGGCACATAATACAGCACAATCACCTGCGCGTCTGCCTCGAGTGCGTCGCCGCTTACCAGATCGCGGCGCACCACGGGCACGTAGGGCGTGGGATTACAATCGTATTTACTGGAGATCTTACCGCCTCCCGTAATATTGCCGAACATCTCGCCCCAACCGCCCCAGTAGTTCAGATACTCCTGAAAATCGTTATAGTGATTATAGGTGTAGAACACGTAGCGCTCGTTGATATCAATGATCTTGTCTCCGTTGACGTCAAAGCGCGCGTATACGATACGTGCCGCACCGCGCGTGATGCTGTGTCCGTCGTTATAGACGTCGGGGCGGTATTGAGGATCACAATCCGTCCCCGTCGTGCCGATATCGATCTCGTAATATTCCAGTCTGCCTCCACATCCGCTGATGTCGGGCAGCTCGGGCTCGTAAGGGTATTTGGTGGTGCTGCCCGAGAATTTCGTATGATTGACGCGCAGATACTCTCCCCAGATGCTATCGTCGGGATCGGTCCTTTTGGACGAGGAATAGTTTGCGGGAATGTTGCCAAAGGCAAACACGTAGGCAGCCACCTCCTCCAAGGAAACGTACGCAGCGCCCTTGAATACTTGGCTGACCACCTCGCCGTAGCCGTCCACGATATAATAGGTATTGCCGTCATCCGAGAAATACGAGTACGTGTTGCGCACGTATTTGCCGTCCTCCATGGGCTGATAGTCGGCAACCGTAGGCTTTTGATCCTGTGGCTCGATCGAACCCGACATAAAGCCATGCTGCGTGCGGTAATATGCATCCCAATAATCGTCTGCGGGCTCGTAGTCGCTGTAAAATTCAGCCGCAGAGACGTTGACGTAAGGATCCTCGGGCGGCTCACTCGGTGCCTCGGTCTCCGATTCGGTCGTAATCTCCTCGGTCGTAACCTCTTCGGTCGTAATCGCCTCGGTCGTAACCTCTTCGGTTGTAATCTCTTCGGTCGTGACTTCTTCGGTTGTCTGCTCAGGCGTTGTTTGTTCGGGTGTCGTTTGCTCGGTCGTCTCCTCTTCGGTTGTAACGACCGTTTCAACAGTCTCCTGCCCGGTCAGCGTGCTCGTGATCTCCTCGCCGCCCTCGGGCAGTGCATCACAGCTGCAAAGCAGTGCAAGCACCAGCAAAAGTGCCCCAAAAATGGTAACGAATCTTTTCATATGCGTATAACTTTCGTGTTTTTATTAAATTTCGGTTCTGCCGCAGTATTTCATGTCAAGTCCTGCAGCGTAAAGATGTGACATATCCGAGTAGCAAAGCAGGCGCGGCACGGTGTATCCGGTCTTGGAATTTCTGAATTCAATGATGGTCACACCCGAATGGGTGTAGTTGAACCCCGCCCACATCAGATGCAGCGGAATGTGCAAAAGCTGCGAGACAAAGATTCTGCCCATACCCGCGTGGCAAAACAACGCGACCTTTTCGTCGCTTGGTGCAAGGATGCGGTAGATTCCGTTCTCTTCCTTGTATCCGAGGCGTTCGAGAAAATCCCGACCGCCTGCTGTAATGGTGTCCTGCGCCGCCTTCATGCCCGAGGTGGAAAACCCGGGGGCTTCAAACGCCTGCTCGTAGGAAAGATTTATCCCGCCGTCGCGGCGGAAATGCACGCGATCCACCAACGAGACCGATTTGAGCTCACCGTCGGGATAGGGCGTCAGCCTGTGCTCGTCACCGATCTCGTGCGCCCAAGGCTCGACTGTATATTCCAGCCCAAGCAGTCTGCAGGTCGGCTCAGCGGTCTGCCGCGCTCTGCCCATGGGAGAGGAAAAAATGCGCGTAATTCCCGCGTCCGCCATTCTCTTTCCCACCGCCTCAGCCTGTAGCACGCCGCGTTCGGTCAGAGAGTCGGTTTCATAGTTCGGATCGCCGTGGCGAATGATGTAGAGTAACATATCAATTCACTCCGTTGATGACCTCGCAAGCACGTGCGACGTCATTGGCATCCATATTCAGCGATGCAGTCTTGGCGGGCAAGCTGCCCGTCAGATTTTTATAAACGGTCAAGGCCGCGACACAGCTGCCCGCGTAGGACGGGTGCGAGAGGTCGGGGTCATACAGCTCGATCTCGGGATACGCCTTGCGGATCTCAAAGAAGCTCTTGCCCACGTGCGCGCACTTGCCGCCAACCTTGCGTGCAGCCGCCTCGTAAGCAGCCGCCAGGCCCTCAGTCATGCTCTGATTGGTCCAGCCGAATTCCTCCAAGAGGTCACAGCCCTCCTTGCGGCCCCAGGTCGCGTACATCACGGTTCTTGCGGGCTTGACAAGCTCTACACAGCCGCACACACCGCGCAAAAATTCGCGGTAATGGGACATGGGCGTGTGGCTCTGCTCCTGCAGGATCAGCACGTCGTACGCGCTTTCCTTGCACTTGGCCACAACCTCTGCGTGCAGCGCGTCGCCCTCGTCCAAATTCTGCACCAGGCGTCTGCCGCCCGCAGTGATCGAATCCACTTTTGCGCCCACGCCGTTTTCATCAAGCAGTGCCTGCAGGATCTTTGGCATATCGGAAAAGTAGGTATAACTGTTGCCAAGCATCAGAATTTTCATCATAGTCATTCTCCTTTCACAGGCAGCCATACGGCGATGGCGGAATGCTCCCTGTTCCAGTACTTGCCGCACCAAGCGTAGTCGGTCAGCAGCACTTGTCCCTCATCGGTCTCCATGACAAAGCGCACCGTCTCGCCCACCTCGGGGTCGATCTGATTCAGCACCAAGCGTCCGTCGCGCATCACGGGGGTAAAGGGCGCGTTGATGTCCCCGGGCTCCTTCTGTTCGTCGCGCGCCAGCACGATATTGCCGTACACAAACGCCTGCTTGCCGTTGAGCGTTAGTCTTTCCACCTTGGGGTGCAGCTCCAGCGTGATCACGTCGCCGTCCTGCCAAAGCTTACCCAACTGATTGTAGCCCTTGACAACTTCCATCAATTCACCGTTCAGGCACAATGCGGGCTCGTGACTCCATTCGGGCACACGCAGCTTGACGGCAAAGGTCTCGGGCGCGTCAAGGCAAATCTTGATCTGCACCTTGCCCTCTTCGATATATGCACCCGAAATTTCAAATCTCACGGGATTGCCCGCGGGCGTGGTCGCGCTCACAACGCCGTTCTGATAGCCGTTGAAGGCAAAGCCCCGGTCGTACGCCAGCACCTGGATCAGCGGAAACAGAGCCGTGCCCGCAGCACCAATGCAAGCGCAGCAGCCGTAGTAGCCGCCCGAGCTGAATTTCTTGTAGCCGCCGATGCCGATGCCGCGTGGCTGATAAGTCAAGGGGCTGTAGCTGTCAAACGGCACGCCTGCCACATACGTCTTATCCTCAAAGCTGAACTGGGTCTGATTGAAGGGGTTGAGGCTGCCGTACAGCGCGTTGTATGCCGAGCGCTCGATGTCCTGCACGTAAGATACGTTGCCGGTCAGGCGCAACAGTCTTTCCAAAAGTCGCATCCAGGTCACGGTCACACAGGTCTCCTGCATGATGCCGCGATCGGGTGCGGGCTCGGTTTGTGCCATGGCGGAGTGGTCAAACAGCTCGTGCGTGCAGCCTGCACAGCCAATGATGGTGATATCGCTCTCTCTGACCGCCTGCACGAAATTTTCCACGATATGTAAATAACGCTCCTGCCCCGTCACCTCGTACCAGGCAAGTGCGCCCTCAAAATAGGACATCATTTCATATGCCTTGACCTGCGGATACTGGTAAGGATAGATCTCACCCGCCTCGGCAAGCTCCAAGAGATTGCCGCCGTGACAGCCGCCCTGATCCAATACGTACTTGGCAAAATCCAAAAATCTTATCTTGCCCGTGAGCTTGTACAGCTCGATCACAGGCTCTAAGATGGTGCTGGAGTTGAGTCCGCCCCACGCAGCAGAGGTATCAAGAATGGACATCTTGCCCTCCTCTGCACCGATGTGCGCGATCAGATAGTCCACGTGCTTTTCCATGCAGGCAAGAATGCGCGCCTTGAATTGCTCGTCACGGCAAATGCCGTAAAAATACAGGCAGCCCACCAGCACGTACTTGCGCGACCAGATATCCCAGCCTGCAAACTCATGCGAGATGGGATAGGACGCAATTCTGCCAAGCTCATCCTGCGTGTCAAGCAGGTCGGAGACGGTCTTGTAAAGGATCTCGTACAGCTGCTCGTCGGGCGCATACGTGTAGGTCAGACACGCGCCGCGCATCATTTTGCCGAAGTATTCCCCGCGCCAGCCATAGTCGCAAAAATCGGGACGCTCTACGTATACCTGTACAAACTTTTCCCAAAGTACCTTGTCCTTGAGCTGCTTGTTGAGAATAAACTGCGCATGCGCGTCCACCGCGCTTTCGTACTTCGCCGCTCCCGCGGAAAGATAATGATACTTGTAGTCCATCATGGGCTCCTTTCTATAATTGGTAAAATACTTTCACATTCGTTTGCTGCGGGAGCAAGCCCCCGCCCTACGGCAATTTTCCGGCAGTTTTTTGTAGGGGAGGATATCATCCTCCCGCCCGTAAGCGTTCCAATTTCGCGGTAGGAAAGACATCTCCCCTACGGATAATTTTTCCTTGCTTTGTAGAGTTTCAAGAATAATCCTTCTTCATTGTTTCCGCATTTTTTATAACTTTTTTTAAAGCAGCACGCGACAGAAAATAATTTTCGGGATTGTATGTTACATCGCTAATCATTTCCAAACTATCTCCACCCGCCATCACATTCAATAAGCATTCTTTGTCAATGCTAGCAATACAATCTTGTTCTACATCATCCAATTCATCTGGATCAACACGCAAAACAAATATTCTCGTTATGTCAGAAAAATCGAATAAAAAATCGAATTCCGTCTGAGGTTTAACAAAATGATCCACAATTCGATGTTTGATAGATCGACTAGATTGTCCAATATAACATTTTGAATATCTGCCAAAACAGAGAATATATATGCCCGAAACTTGAGAATACTTATTTAATTCACTAACGTCTTCAAAACTGTCTCTATACTTCTCTATCAGACATTGCATATTGGCTTGGTACAGATCAGCCTGGTTCTTTGATGTACAATACATTGTGTTATGCTTACGTAGCATTCTATCATAGTATAAAGCAAAACCAAAAGCAGAGTTTTTTATTAACTGAGTTCTAAAACTGTCAATAGGTTGTTCTATTCCCTGATTCCTATAAGAATCGTAACAATCTTGTAACGCTTTACCATTCGCATCTCTGTATATACTCTTAACATATAGATTCAACAATCTTATACCTTTATTGGAATATTGCGTAGAAAATTCTATACCAAATCGTTTCCCGATATTTTTTGTTGGAAAAGTTCCGTTTTCATGGTATTTCAGAAAGTTGAACATATAGCCCTTGTTATCATCTATTACGGCATCAGATAATGAATTGTAAACTCTAATCTGCGGAGAATAAACAATGATTTTTCCTAAACCATGTTCATCGTCATAAAGACGCAAATTGTTCAGCTCTTCGATAAGCATAACAACCAGTGTTGTATCATCAATCTGTTCTACATGTGCAGGTTTATTGCACATTATTTTCGATAAGATGCTTTCATCCAGTTCTATTCCATGATCTGCGTATTTTTTCAATAACCATGTTGGAATCAAATAAGCCTGATTCCTATATTGAATTGATGAATAATCATTTTCCATATTCTCAATATCTATCCTATCACAAAACTTACATATAAAGTTCACAAGATCTCGATAGTCTTTCAATCCTATATCAAACACTTGCATAGAGGCACTTATGCAAAAATTATCCTATCCCCTTCCAAGCATCAAATACAGGACGACTGTCAGCACGGTGAGCGCGCCAATAACCGAAAAGGCCACGATCTCGGTCACCTTCTGTCTTTTTTCCTCTGCCTCCTTGGCCGCGGGCTTGTATTCCTTGATCTCCTGATCGCTCAACGTGTTTTTGCCAAGTATTTTTTGGATTTGTTTATACGTACACTGTGTGTAATAATCTATTTCGTGTCCGCAAGACGGGCACTTAAAATTGTATTCGGTCAACTCCACACTGCCACCGTAATACGTATTCCCCGATTTGCTGACCCTGGGCCAATCGGGATCGCCCGGATGCACTGTGCGCGTGATGGGATTATTTTTCAAACGCTCACCGCATTTGTGGCAATAAAACTTGCCGTGTACCATTCCCATCGGAATAGAATGTTCTTTTCTCATTCTTGTGCACGCCTCCTTTGGTCAAAATTGACTCAAAACTCCTTGTAGTATTGTATAAAATCCCGAACAATCTCCTCGCGTGCGCGGATATTGTTATCGGCCTGACCGCCGTTTTTCAGGCTGTCGATCCACTCAGCATCGATCATGCTGCCTGCGTCCATATTCACGCTGTATTTTGCCTTTTCCAAAAGCTGCACGTCCGAAGCGTCACCAAGACAATACAAATATCCGCACAGCACGCGCAGATATTCCGAACTGCCCGGCCAAGGGCTTTGCAGCTCCTGCTCCAACAGATGCACGATCTCCTGCTTGGGGATATTTTCTAAATCAAAGCCGTATTTCTTGACCAATTCGAGGGTTCTTTGCTCGTTATGATCAAGCCCGGGATAATACGTGTACGTATCAAAGCCCTCTGCCCATCCAATCACGTCAAGCAATCGGGGGCGACCAACGCGCAACACGCGTCGGATGCGAAAGCCGTCTTGCGTATCGCAAAAGCCGGGTTTGTCCTTCAGTTGCGCAACAGCGGCACATGCATTTTCGTGCGTGCTGTATATGCCAATGTCCTTGCGCTCAATATGATCGTCCAATCGATACTTGTGTATGACTTTGTAGCATATCATAGCGAACCTCTTTTCTCGTGATCGATCACCTTGACGATCTCAAATCCCCAAAAAATAGAAACCGTTATACTCGGCAACTGCTTTTTCCAACCACTCAGCCAACACTTCAAAGTCTTTAGGCTGGTCCACTTTAATCTTTTCCAAGATTTTCAAAGTTTGTTCCTTGGTATAGTAGTTGACGCCACAGCAGTCAAACTCTTCAGCCCCTCGATATGACTCGGGAGCTTTCAGATAATCAAGGTAATTGTCAAAAAATGTCTTGTCGTTATCGATGTGAACGAGCAAAGATTCTTTATCCCAAAACGAATACCCTTTTCTCAACAGCTTTTTGATATTCCATTCTTTTTTGCAATATTGAAACTCAAAATATGCAGAGCCTCGTTTTTCCGAACACGGTATAAACATGGTTACCCCCTCGTCAAACACACAACACTCTCCACGTGCCCTGTTCTCGGAAACATATCGACAGGAGTGACTTCCCCAATTTCGTAACCATTTTCTCTAAACCATTTACAGTCACGGGCTAACGTATCGGGATCACACGACACGTAAACCACTCTTGGGATGCCCAGCTCTGCAAAGCACCTCACAAGCGCCTCGGTGCTGCCCTTTCTTGGCGGGTCGATGACGGCCACGTCAGGGCGTTTGCCGCCGCAGGCGGACAAAATCACCTGCGCGTCGCCCGCGTCGTTGCAGATAAAGGTCGCGTTCCCGATGCCGTTTCTTGCGGCATTCTCGCGTGCGCACTCGACCGCGTCGGACACGATTTCAATGCCCACAAGCTCCTGTGCATCCTTGGCCATACTAAGGCCGATGGTGCCCGTGCCGCAATACAAATCGATCAAGGTCTCGCTGCCCGTCAAGCCCGCGCGCTCGCGCGCAAGGCCGTATAAAAGCTCCGCTCCCTCGCGGTTGACCTGATAGAATGCAGCGGGGGCTATGCGGAAGGTAAGGCCGCACAGCTCGTCCACAATATATTCGTTTCCCCAAAGCGTGCGGTATTCCTTGCCCAGCACCACGTTGGTATTCTTCTCGTTAAAATTGAGCACGATGCCCGAGACCTGCGCAAACCTTGCAGTCACCTCGGCAACCAATGCTCTCTCTGCTGGCATTCCGCGGCCGTTGAGCACAAGGCACAGCATGACCTGCTCCGAGTTCTTGCTCTGCCGCAGATAAATATGGCGCAAAAGTCCCTTGCCCGTGGTCTCGTCATAGGCCTTGATGCCGTGTGCATCGCAAAAGGTGCAGACAAACGCCACGATCTCGCCGAAAATCTCGGGCTGCAACGCGCACTTATCCGCCTTGACCAAATTGTGCGTCTTGGACGCAAAAAAGCCTGCCTCCATGCCGCTCTTACCCTGCTTGACCGGGTACTGCCCCTTATTGCGGTATCCGCGCGTTACGCCGGTCGTACGCACGGGTGCGACCGCTACGTCGGGCAAGCCTACCTTGCGAAAGGCGTTTTGCACATAAGCGCGCTTGCATTCCAGCTCGTGCGCATAGGTCACGTAGCGATGCACGCAGCCGCCACACGCGTCGGGCGCGTGACAAAAGACCTCGCTGTCTCGCACATCCGAGGCCTTTTCAATGCGCAACACTCTGCCCACGGCATAGGTGGCGGTGTCCTTGATAATTGAGATCCTGACCGCATCCCCCGTAACCGCGCCGCGCACAAAGACGGTCTTGCCCTCGATGTGCCCGACACCGCTGCCAAGGTTGTTGACGTCGGTGATCTCTACCGTATATTCACTCCCCTTGGGGAGCAAAACTCTCTCACTTTTGTCCATCAGACGTAAAATTCTTTCATGTCGTCAAGTCTCAGACAGCCCAGATAACCGCCGTCCTTGACGCCGCAGTTGATATTGACGCCGCCGTTACCAAACCAGATTCTGCCGTTGCCGCCGTTTTCCTCGGTGGTGGGCAGGTGGCCGACAACCACGGTCTTGTTCTTGTAAAGACGCTTGGTAAGATCCAGAGGCTCGGACATGAATGCCTCGGGCTCGCAGTCCTCAAGGTCCATATCGGGATCAAAATCCGCAATGCCCGCGTGCACCAACAGATAATCCTCACCGTCCACGCGCACCTGCTCGTAAAGTGCCATGTCGGACAGATAATCGATCACGCCCTCGCGCATCTCGCTATCCAGCTCGCGGAATGAGTCCAAGGTCGCCTGACCGCCGTTTGCCACCCATTTCTGCATGTCTGCAATAAAATCGGCATCGGGTGTCTGCTCGCCCGACAGCATTTTTTCAAAGCCCGCCAACATGCGCACGGCCAGATAGTCGTGCTCGCCCGCGATGGCGTATACGTTATAGCGCACGCTGAGGTCTCCGATCAATTCCATCGACTGCTCGCCATAGTCCACAATGTCACCAAGCACGTACAGAATGTCGGTGTCTTTGAGGCCGATCTTTTCGATCAAGGCCTTGAATTTATCATAATTTCCATGTAAATCAGATACTACGTATGTCATATTCCTCTCCTTTTATACAACAGTCACCCGGCAGCTTTTGACCACATCGGTCTGCACCCGGGGGTCAACCTCGGCAATCAGCGCGCAAAGACGCGCACAAATGGGCTGTTCGGTGTAAAAATGTCCTGCAACCAGCAAATTCAGCTTGTCGGCATCACAATACTGCGAATATTTCAGCTCGCCTGTCAGGAAGGTGTCCGCTCCCGACGCCAGCGCAAGCTCCAGCTCGCTCTTGCCGCTGCCGCCGACCACAGCCACGCGGCTGACGACCTTGCCCGCATCCGCGCAAAGCACGGCGGGACATCCAAGCACGTCCTTGACCTTGGCCGCAAACTCTGCAGCCGACGTCGGAACGGGCAAATTACCCACGCGCATGATTCGCTCATCCCCTGCAATTTCCACGTTCTCAAGCCCGACAAGCCCTGCCAGAATATCGTTCACGCCGCCCTCGGCAGCGTCAATTCTCGTATGGAAGGACACCGCGCTGACGCCTGCACGGCAAAGCTTGATGACCTTTGCCCCGTCGTAATCGTCTGCCACTACGTTTTTGAGCCCGCCAAACAGCATGGGATGGTGCGTAAAGATCAGATCATACCCCTCGGCAGCAGCCTTATCGACCACCTCGGCAGTTGCATCCAGTGCAACCAGCACCTTTTTCACTTCTCTTTCGGGGTCGGGGCAAACGTTGAGTCCGTCCACGTCCCAGCTGCAACCGAGCTCACGCGGCACGATTGCGCAAAGCGCCTTATAAAATTCTCTGACTGTCATTCTGATTCCCTTTCTTTGATACGAGCGTACAGCGCGTCGATCTTTTCAAGCATACCAAGCTCAAAGGTCGCGTCCTTGCCGCCCATGCGCTTGCCGTCCGCGCTCGTTTGCAAAAGACGGCGTTTATTTTCCAACAGCTCCGCCAGCAGCGGGTGCATTCTTTCTATGTTATGGCTGCCAAACCACAAGGCCATGTCATCCTCGGAGCGTACCACTCCGTCGTATTCGGCGCAAATGATCTGGTACACCTTCTCTTCCTTGACCAAGGTCTGATCAAGAATACAAAATCCGTTTTCTAAGAGGTACGCGCGCAGAATCTCCGCATGCGACATGGGCTGCAGCACAAGACGGATGCGCGCGTCGCGCGTCCAGGGCGCTGCCTCGATGATGGAGGCGATCAGCTCGCCGCCCATGCCGAAAATGGTGATATCCTCGGGGGCGTAGGCTTGTATGCCGTCAAGCCCGGGGGTGCAAACGGCCGTGATGCGATCACCAAGCTCCGCTGCAGCAATATTGCGCTTGGCATTCTCCACGGGGCCGCGGTTGATATCCGACGCGACGGCACGCGGACAAATGCCGTTCCCGCATGCATATATCGGCAGATGCGCGTGATCCGAGCCAACGTCCGAGAGCACCTTGCCCCGACGCAGATACGGGATCGCGCCTGCCAGTCTTTGATCAAATTTCTTTTCTCTTTTCATGATGTAAAACTATGGGGGCGAGTGGACACTCGCACTTCACGTAGGAAAGGATATCATCCTCCCGCACGCGAGCAGGCGAGCAAGCGATGAAATCACACAATCAAAAACCGTTTTCGTGCGGGAGGATGATATCCTCCCCTACGTTTTTGATTCGTCCGCCCCGCCCCTTTGTCCCGCTTACTTGCCCTGCAGGTAAGCGTTGAGCTTTGCTACCAGCTCGTCAGCGTCGGTGCCGTGAACTGCGCAAGCATCCTCGATGCTCTCGCCTCTGGAAGCGGGGCAGCCTAAGCAGTGCATGCCGATCTCGAAAAAGAAACGAGCCGTGCCCTGATCGTAATCCAGAACGTCGCCGATAATGCTATTCTTGGTAACCTTCATGATTTTGTCCTCCGTAAAATGAATATAGTTTTACATATACTATTATACAAATTTCCGCATCATATGTCAAGCGTAATTTTTGGATATATGGATGCACGGCGGCTTGCGTAATCGGTGATTAAATTTTTCCCATAAGTCACCTCACCTTTTGAAATTTTGGCGACTATATAAGCGAAGAAAGGAACCGGCGATCGCAACAAAAGCCCTTGAATCAAAACACAAATATGGAGGTTAACATGAACGAACATACAAATCCTGTCACAAATCAAAACGAAATCACCCCGGCCGAGGTCTGGGAACAGATCAAGCATCTGCAAGAGCAGCTGTCGTCCTTGCAGGAAGCAACCGACAGAATGCTTGCGGTCAACGACACGGATGAATATGACGGCGACGAGCCTATCTCGACGGTCAACGCCCAAATTGCAACAGCCAAGATCGAAGCCATCAGGGCTGTGTTTACTGAGCGCGAAAAAACGCTGCAGACCTTGCTTGAATTCTACAAGGATGTTTACGAAAAAAAGCTTTAAGTAACAATAAGTCTTATCAATAAAGAGAACCCTTCTGTATGCTTGAAGGGTTTCTTTTTTCTGTCTCCCAAGAATTCGACATTGAGAATATCCATTCCGTTCTTTTTGAGCAAGAAGCCGCAAAGAAGAACATATTTGCTGCGCAAATTAAAACGGCAAATAGAAATTTCGCTCGTTGCGACGAGCGACTCGGGGCGCTGCCAGTTAAGTATTAGATGCTGGATTTCGCAGAAGTCCAGCATCAGGGTGGCGTCACTAACACTCGAACGTGTAACAACATTTACACGCCACCATGCCTTTCTGAAACGGCTCGATCTAAACTTTCATAATGAAAGCCTTAGGTATATGAAAATTCCCGCATTTTTTGCTTTACAAATGCACAAATATATGGTATAATATTATGATTATTCCCTATATGGGAGAAAGGAGCTGCTGCCATGAAGGCAAATAAACAAGCCGATGTGCAAAAAAGCACGCCGGTTTTACTGATATTTTGTGCACTGAGTGCCCTGTTTGGCAGCGGTGCCATCATCGGGATCACCATTCTGAGCAACCCCGCACTGGAACGGCTGCTGCTCGAAGCGCTCATCCCGCAATACCTGATCTGCTTTGCCGTTCTGTTTTTACTGATCTTTGGCTACAGCTCGATCTACCCGCCGCTTACGTATCTGACGCTGCCCGCAGCCGTGCTGGCCTGCGGTGTGCGCACCACCTTTGCCTCCGCCCCCTTTGTCAACGGTCTTGCCATCGCGCTGATCTTTGCAGCCCTTTCGGCAGCCGCAATTGCCGCTTCGGTATGGGCTTGGCACAAGTACCCCATGCCTCTGACCAAGCCGCGCAAAGCCTTGCCCTGTGTGCTTGCCGTCTCGGGCATCGCCCTTGCCGCGGTCGCATCGCTTTGGCTGTTTATCACGGTGGTTGGCGGTCGTCTTGACTCTCTGCAATCGGACAAGACCTATGCAGGCTTTGGACAGATGCTTTACTATATGCAAAACAGCGGAAAGCCCTTTACCACGCTGCTCTCGGGCACACCGCAAAGCTACTTTGCCACGCAACCGGCGCCGCTTTGGTACTTGCTCCTGCCCGTTTACGCGCTTTTCTCGCACAGCCTGCACAGCATACTTGCCGTGGGCATTGCGCTTTACGCGCTCATGCTGAGTGCCGTCATTCCCCTTTGGCGCATTTGTCGCAGGCTTGCCCTCTCACCCCTGCAAAGCGCAGCTTTGTGCATAGCCCTTGTCGCCTGCCCCTTACTGATCGGCGGCAGCTCCTCGGGCGGTGCGATCTCCATGCTCTCGCTGCCCCTTATGCTGTGGATCGCAGATACGCTTTCGGGCAAACGCCCCTATCTTGCGCTGATCCCGCTGATTTTAAGCCTTGGCATCGGATTTGAGACCTCGGTCTGGGTGGTATTCTTCTGCCTCTATCTTGCGCTGAGCGCAGCACCCCAAAGCAAACGCGCAGCCTTAGTCTGCACCGCCGTATCCGCAGTGGGTACACTGGCAACGGGCATCTACCTTGCCGCAGTGCAAAGCCCCGTGCTTGCCAATCTGTTCTCGGGGATCGGGCTGCAGATCGGCCAAAAGCTGCTCTTCTTACTGCTCTTGCTCCTGCCCTGCGCACTGCTCCCTCTGCTGACAAAGCAAAAGGCCGCGCTCGTGCTTCTCATCCCATTTGTACTGTTCCATCTGGTGGCAGATGCCAACGCCTTCAGCGGCGTGTTCTGCACCTATGCATACCCAGCCATTGCGGCAGTCTTTTTGCTCTCGGCACACGGCCTTGCCAATCTCAAAGCAGAAATCAAGGGCATAAACCTCGCCAAGGTTCTGCCTGCCGTTGCACTTTGCGCGTCGATTTTGCTGGCAGCCCCCTATGCGTCAACGCTGGTAAATCTTTACGCGTCGCCTACCGAAGAGGAGCAGGCAGACACCGAATGCATGCACGAGCTGCTTGCCATGCTCCCGCAAAACGCATCGGTCACGGCATCCGATTCTCTGCTTTGCGCGCTGCACGACCGCACGTGGCTGTTCTCGCTGGACGCTGATCCCGCGTCCCCCGACTCCAACGTCATCGTGCTTGATTTGCGCGAGGAGTTCATTCCCTCGGGCATGGAGCCATACGACGTGGCGTATTATCAATCCATGGGGTACACCCTGCGAGAGGATATGAGCCGGGAAGGCATTCTGGCGGTGCTGTTCAAGTAGCGACCGCACCCCCGAAACACTTGTAAATAATGAAAAATGATGTAAAGGATAGGTAAAAGAATTATGATTATTGCACTTGAAGAGGCAAAGCTTGCCTTAGTGAATATGAGATCCGATCTGACCGAGCTCGGTCAGCAGCTCAAGATCGAGCAGGCTCGCGCAACCGTTGAGGAGCTGGAGCAGCAGACCTCCGATCCTGCATTCTGGAACAACCAGGAGAAATCCTCCAAGGTACTGCAGACCATCAAGCAGCAAAAGGACAAGATTGAAAGCTACGAGACACTCTGCACCCGTCTTGAGGATGCGATTGTGCTTGCGGAAATGGCCATTGACGAAAACGACGAGAGCTGCGTGGACGAGGTACAGTCCGAGCTTTCCGAGATCACCGCTATCGCAGAGAAAAAGCGCACCGAGGTGCTGCTCTCGGGCGAATACGATAAGAACAACGCCATCATTTCCTTCCATCCCGGTGCAGGCGGCACCGAGGCGCAGGACTGGTGCCAGATGCTTTACCGCATGATCACCCGTTGGTGCGAGGCCAACGGCTTTAAGGTCAAGCTGACCGACTGGCTAGACGGCGACGATGCGGGGCTCAAGTCCGCGACCATTTTCGTGGAGGGCGAGAACGCCTATGGCTTCCTCAAGAGCGAAAACGGCGTGCACAGACTTGTGCGTGTTTCTCCCTTCGACTCCGCAGGACGCAGACAGACCTCCTTCTCCTCGATCGAGGTCATGCCCGAGTTTGATAAGCTGGATGACGTGGTCGTTCGTGAAGAAGATTACGACTTCGTAACCTTCCACTCCAGCGGCGCGGGCGGTCAGAACATCAACAAGGTCTCCTCTGCAGTTCGTCTGATCCACAAGCCCACCGGCATCGTGGTGGCTTGCCAGACCGAGCGTTCGCAGCTGCAGAACAAGGAAACTGCTATGAGAATGCTGAAATCCAAGCTCATGGAGATCAAGATCAAGGAGCGTCTTGACACCATTGACGAGATCAAGGGCAACAAGACCAAGATCGAATGGGGCTCTCAGATCCGCTCCTACGTCTTTATGCCCTACACGCTGGTCAAGGACCTGCGCACCGGTTATGAAACCGGCGACGTGGAAGCCGTCATGGACGGTGATCTGGACGGCTTTATCAACGCATATCTCAAGCACATTTCGCAATAAAAATTTCATTTCGGGATAAAAAGGAGGATCGCATGAAAGCATTGCTTAGTGCCGGTGCGGCACGCGCCAACGACCACTATACGATCCATTCCCTTGGGGTCCCGGAGCGTGAGCTGATCCTTCGCGTGGCGCGCTATGCCATGGATATTCTGACCGAGGGCTACGACCTTGGTGCACCTTGCATCGTTTGCGGACACGGAAACAACGGCGCGGACGGCTTCGCTCTTGCAGGCCTGCTTTGCGAGATCGGCTGCAAGCCCACCATTGTCTATACGGGAAAGCTGACGCAGGACGCGCATCCCGACACGAGTGCCATGAGCGTCTCTTGCAAGGAGTTTTACGAGCAAGCCATCGAGATGGGCATCCCGATTCTTTGTCACGCGCTGTCCGCAAAGGTAAGCGTCACGGTGGACGCCATCTTCGGCATCGGGCTGCACGGCAAGATCCCCGAGAACGTCTGCCGCATCATTGACGCCATGAATCAATCGGGCACGCCTATTCTTGCGATCGATATTCCCTCGGGCGTATATGCCGACACGGGTGAGACTGCGCAGACCGCGGTTTGCGCGACAGAGACCATGACCGTGCAAAGCGACAAGCCGGGGCTGCATATCTATCCCGGTGCCGGACACGCAGGTAAGGTGACCGTCGCCGACGTGGGCATTGAGCCCGCGCCCGACTGTCCCGCTCCCCTGTTCTATTCCTTGGAGCAAAGCGATCTTTCCGCCCTGCTCCCGCCCCGCCCCGTGCGCTCTCACAAGGGCACGTTTGGCAGAGTCCTGCTGATCACGGGCTCGGACTGCATGGCGGGTGCTGCCTACATGGCAGCCATGGGTGCATTCCGCAGCGGCGCAGGACTGGTGGAGATTTTCACCCCCGAGCAAAACCGCATCATTCTGCAGCAGCTGGTTCCCGAGGCGATCCTGACCTGCTATTCGTCCGCTGAGGATATTGTTCCCATGCTGAACGAGGCCATCGCACGTGCCGACGCCATTGTGCTCGGATGCGGACTTGGACACAGCCAATCCGCCGCGCAAGCGGTTGCATATACGTTAAAAACGGCAAAAGTGCCCCTGGTACTGGATGCCGACGCGCTTAATCTCATTGCCGCACAGCCTGCCATGCTCCAATCACTTGACCAAGCGCAAAAGGCGCAGACGGTCATGACCCCGCATGCGGCAGAGACTGCGCGCTTGCTTGGCTGCAGCATTACGGACGTGACCGATCACGTTTACAAATCAGCGCAGGCACTTGCCTTGCAATACGGCACAAACGTGCTGCTCAAGGACGCACACAGTCTGATCTGCGCGCACGACGGCAGCATCTGCTACGTCAACCCCACGGGCAGCACCGCGCTTTCCACCGCGGGCTCGGGTGATATTCTGGCAGGTGTGATAGGTGGCCTGGCCGCCGCCAAGACCAATGCGCAGCCCATGCACACCACCGCCGCCCTTGCGGCATACCTGCACGGCTTAGCCGGGCAGAAAGCCGAGCAATCGGTCGGTGCACGCGCCGCCATGGCAAGAGATATCTTGCAGGGGCTCGTTGATTAAAGATAAAAGAAAAAACACAGCCCGATGGGCTACGGAATTAGCGAAAAAATAGCAGGAATTTGCTCGATTTTGAGCAGATTCCTGCTTTTTTATTCGATAAAGTTTGGTTTTCAACATGATATAGAACTTTTCCTATGCGTTCAGACAGCCCCTTCCCCTCGCTACGCTACGCTGCGAGGAACCCCTTCCCCGGAGGGGACGGCTTTGCAGCGCGCATCCGTTCTGTCGACTTTTCCCATCGTGGGACACTATTTTTGTTATCCGTCTTGTGGTACTCTTCGATGCGGGCGACTTATATAAGCCGTCCCCGCAGGGGAAGGAGGGCTCCCGTAGCGTAGCGCAACGGGAGGAAGGGGCTGTGCAATGAGATCGGGCAACTAACATTTTTTCTAATAAACAAAGGGCTGAATCATTCTTGACTCAGCCCTTTTTCCAAAATCCCGCTAATTCCGCAGCCCATCGGGCCGCGTTTTTATTTTGAAGTTACTCAATAATCACCCAATTGCCATATCCCATGGCGATGATGTAATCCAACGCGTCGGTCTGCTGCTCGCTCAGCGCAAGTCTTGGCGAATAGCGGGTCAGGTCGTATTGCAGATTCTGCATCACGTATTCCACGCTCAGCATCTGCTCTTCCCTGGTTTCGCTCTCCTGCTCTGTCAGTGTCTCGCTCTGTGCTTCGGTTTCCGCTTCTTGTGCGGTCGGTGCGTCACTCAGCGGAAGACCGCGCAAATCCAGCACCAAAAAATCGCAAACGCTCATCAGCTGCGCTGCCAGGTACACGTCGTATTGCTCGGCAAGCAGCACCTCGGGCGTGATCATCACGCCGATCGCACAATCCGACGAGCAAAGGCTCTTGACGCGACGCAGATACTGTGCCACCTCGGTGATGTTGGCGTGCGTGGGATCAAGCCCGGTCAAAAAGATCTCGTCCACGCCATTGTCTGCGGCCTCGGAGATCAACGACGCCTCATACGACAGCACCAGCTCACGCACCGCCTCGTCCTCCTCGGCAAAGCCCGAAATGGGCATGAACGCGCAAAGATACAGCCCGCTCTGATGCAGCTCCCATGTGTTGGTTGCCAGATCCACGCGCCCGTTCTGTTCCCAGCCTGCGCGCTCACACACACGGGAGGAAAACACCAGCGCACCGTCTGCATCCCGCAAGGGCGCACACAGATGCGTGATATCGGCATACACGTAGCCACTGTAGCGATCGCCAAGGCTATACGCATACGCCTTGATGGCGGGCACGCGCACGGGAATGATCTTCTCGGGCGGTACGGTGACGCTCTCCTGCTCGACGCTTGCGGGATACTGCTCGGCAGTTCTGAGCAGCCAGTTGCCTATTCCCACGCTTGCGGCAAAGGTTACGCCAAGAAAGGCCACGATACCGATCGCCACGACCCACTTGACCCATGCACGATGCTTATTCTTCATGCGCACCCTTTTTACCGCCATGCTCTTCCTCTTTCTTTATCTTAGTCCAGATTGACCAGGTCAAGGCTCAGACCGTATTCGTTGAGCTCAACCGTCATATTCTCCTTGATGCCGTCCTCGTACAGGCCGATCTGTGCAGACTGATAATACTGCAGCAGCTGCTCACCGTACATCAGCACGTAAAGCTCCTCGATGGGCATACGCATGATGACGTAATATCCGCCGCCGTATTCCACCACGCCGCTGGTCTCATATACGTCCAGCGCAAACGAAGCAGCCTCGTAAGCCTCACCCATTTCGTTGTGTGTAAAGTAATATCCCGCCTCGGTAATGGTCAGGTCCTTGTTGACTGCAGAGCCGATGTGCGAGCACATCAGGCTGTATCGCTCGTCGTCATCCTCGCAAGCAGCCAGCTCGTCGGCAATGCGCTTGGCGGTTTCAAAGTACTCGCTCTTTTTGCTCTGATCCTCGATGGGGATATATACGTGAATGGTTCTGGCGTAATCCACACCCTCCAGCACGTAATCCAAATACTCGGAATAGTTCTTTTCGCTGTATGCAAAGATCTCGGCCTCGATTGCCGCGTAATACATAGCCGATTCCAGGTAGCTGGTGCGATAGATAAAGCGCAGATAATGGTCGGTCAGCTCGTTTTCGGCAAGCCACGCAAGGTATGCGTCAAAATCGCCGCCAAAGCCGCCCTCGGCCTCGCTCTGATTGACCAGCGTTTCGATCTGCTCCTGCACGTAAGCGTCGATCTCCTTATCCTCGGTATCCACAAACAGATTCTTGCAGCCTGCAAGAATTGCGTAGTTTGCTTTGAGATTTTCCAGCACCAGCTCCTCAAGCTCGTCGCGATGCTTGTCCGCACTTGCGGGGTCATCCCAGATGCCCTGCCCGTACTTGTTCTCCAGCATCTGCTTGTAGGTCGAGGTCACAAAGCGCAGCTCCTCGTAATAAATGCTGTAGCCGTCACACGTGCCGATCACACGCATCTCCTGCTCGCTGCTCTCCACGGGCTTGATCTTATCCGAGCAGCCCGCAAAGGCAAGCACCGACAAAAGCAGTGCCAATGCAGCCGCCAGAACACGGACTGCCTTCATATTCACCGTCATATATGCCTCCATCAGCCATAAGGCTATAAATTTTCATGTTAATTATACACCCCTATTGTGACATGGCTGTGAATATCTTGCACTTTTTTTGACACTTGACGCAAAAAAGGCTTTTCAAAATCAAAAATTCATGCTATAATGGAAGCAGAATAATCAAAGGAGAAGGATCATGGAAGATATTTACACCATTCCCCTTTCGCAGCTGGAAAAAGAATTTTCGCTTGAGCGCATCTGGGTGCCCGAGGATTACGAAACCGTGCTGGTCCGCACACCCGAGATCTCGCGTCCCGGCCTTGCGTTAGCAGGCTTTTACGGCATTTTTGAGCGCGACCGCATTCAGATCATCGGCAATGCCGAGCACAAATATTTGGTAGAGCTTGACCCCGCAGAGCGCGAAAAGGCACTGGTCTCCTTTGTCAAGGCGCTTCCCGTGGCCGTGCTGTTTTCCTCGGGCAACGAGGTATTCCCCGAGCTGATCAAGCAAGCACAGATCTCGGGCGTGCCCGTGCTGCGCTCGCAGGAGCACACAAGCCCCCTGATGGCCGCCCTGATCGCCTCGCTCAATCAGCACTTGGCTCCCCGCATTACGCGTCATGGCGTATTGGTTGAAGTATACGGCGAGGGTATTTTGCTGCTTGGCGACAGCGGCGTCGGTAAGAGCGAGACCGCAATCGAGCTTGTCAAGAGAGGTCACCGACTGATCGCGGACGACGCGGTGGAGATCAAGCGCGTATCGGCAAAAACGCTGGTCGGCTCTGCCCCCGAGATCATCCGTCACTACGTCGAGCTGCGCGGCATCGGTATTGTGGACATCCGCCGCCTGTTCGGTATGGGTGCTGTCAAAGAGACCGAAAAAATCGACCTTGTTATCAACCTTGAGCCCTGGGTTCAGGGCAAGATGTACGACCGCCTTGGTCTGGACGAGCAAAAGGTGGATATTCTGGGCATCAAGATCCCCTGCACCACCATTCCGGTCAAGCCCGGTCGAAACTTAGCCATCATCCTGGAGATCGCGGCCATGAACAACCGTCAGAAGCGCATGGGCTACAACACGGTTGAGGAATTCAACAAAAAGCTGATGGGACAGATGGGACTTGACTGATGCTTCGCATCAGTCAGTGATATTCATTGCTTCACAACGAGTGAAATTTGCCCTGCGGGCAAGTGATATTGCGGCTCTGCCGCAGTGATATGTGTCGCAAGCGACACGTGAATGTAAAAATCCGCTCGATTTCTCGAGCGGATTTTTTTAATTGAATTTGAAAAGTGCGCCAAGCACTTTTCTACCGCAACTCGTTGCAAAGCAACGAATATCACTTGCCCGCAGGACAAATATCACTCCGACGAAGTCGGAATATCACTGCGCGAAGCGCAATATCACTTGCCCATAGGGCAAATGCGCGACTTTGTCGCGCTTACGCCCAGCTCATCGTGCCCGGCTTGGGCTCGTAGATGCAGACGTCCTTTAAGAATGCAACAGCCTTTGCAAGGCCCTCGTCAATGCTCATCAGGCTATCCTCGTGCTCAATGGACAGCACGCGGTCGTAGCCGCACAGACGCAGATTGGAAACCATATCTCTCCAATAGGTCTCGCCGTTGCCGTAGCCAACCGTGCGGAAGATCCAGGAGCGGTGGATCTCGTCGCCGTAGTGCTTGGTATCCAGTACGCCGTTCTTTGCCTTGTTGATCTCGTCCACCTTGGTATCCTTTGCGTGGAAGTGGTAGATCGCACCCTCCAGCTCACGAATGGCAGCCACAGGATCCATGCCCTGCCAGATCAGGTGAGAGGGGTCGAAGTTGGCACCGATCACGTCACCGACTGCAGCGCGAAGTCTGAGCAGCGTCTCGGGATTGTAAACGCAGAAGCCGGGATGCATTTCAAATGCGATACGGCTGACGCCGTGTGCCTTAGCAAACGCGCCCGCTTCCTTCCAGTAAGGGATCAATACCTCGTTCCACTGCCAATCCAGGATCTTGAGGAAATCGTCCGGCCAAGGGCAAGTCACCCAGTTGGGGTAAGTCGCGCCGGGCGCGTCACCGGGACAGCCCGAGAAGGTGATGACGGTATCAATGCCCATCTTCTCAGCCAGCAGCACAGCCTCGCGGAAATCCTTATCAAAGGATGCGGCGATCTCAGGATCGGGATGCACGGCGTTGCCATGGCAAGCCAGCGCGCAAACGCTGACGTCGTATTTTTTGAGCGTTGCAATAAACTCGTCGTATTTTGCCTGATCAGCCAGCAGCTCTGCAGGATTGCAATGCGCCTTGCCGGGATAACCGCCCGCGCCAAGCTCAACCGTATGCACACCAAGGCCGGTAATAATGGCCAGAGCCTCGTCCAAGGACTTGTGTCCGTACAAATTTGCAAGTACACTGATTTTCATAAATTTCTTCCTCGCTTATTATTTCAAAAATTAGTCAAAGTAATAGGGCTTGCCGGTCTTTGCGGACTCGTAAATGCCCTCTAAGATACGGGTGACCGTGTAAGCCTGCTCGGGGAGCACGCAAGGATCGGTATCGTTTTCAATGGCATTGATCCACTGAGCAGCCTCCATGGAAGACGGATCGCCGCCGCTGACGCCCTCGTAGAACGCAGCACCCTGCGGATTGAGCGTGGGACGCAGCACATACTGGCTGTTGTTGCGAATGCCGTTGATGCGCACGCCGTCATAAAGGTCGCCGCCTGCCTTGGTGCCGCAAATCAACGTGGTTGCCTCGCGCACGTCCAGCATATTGATCGCCCAGGCGGATTCCAGATTGATGGTCGCACCGTTTTCCATGACCACAAAGCCGAATGCACTGTCCTCTACCGTGAACTTTTCGGGATCCCAGTTGCCCCATGCGTTGCCCTGGTTGGTGTCCTTGTTGAGCTTATGATAAGCAGTACCAACGCAGTACTTAGGTCTGTAGTTGTCCATGATCCACAGGGTCAGGTCAAGCGAGTGCGTGCCGATATCGATCAGAGGACCGCCGCCCTGCTCGTACTCGTTGAGAAATACGCCCCAGGTGGGAACGGCTCTGCGACGCAGCGCGGTCGCCTTTGCGTAGTAGATCTCACCAAACGTGCCGTCCTCGGCCTCCTTTTTGAGGTACTGTGCGCCAAGCGACTGACGGCTCTGATAGCCAATGGTCAGCTTCTTGCCCGTGCGAGCAGCAGCGTCCAGCATCTTCTTTGCCTCTGCGGAGTTGATGGCCATGGGCTTTTCGCACATGACGTGTTTCCCCGCCTCCAGCGCATCTACCGTGATAAAGGAGTGGGAACGGTTGGGCGTGCAGACGTGCACCACGTCGATCGTCTTGTCTGCCAGTAGCTCCTTATAATCGGTGTAAACTGCAGCGTCGGATGTGCCGTACTTTGCCTTTGCATCAATGGCTCTTTGCTCGATAATGTCACAGAAAGCAACCATTTCAACGTTGGGCAGCTTGGAAAGCGAGGGCATGTGCTTGCCGTTTGCAATACCGCCGCAGCCGATAATACCAATCCTGATCTTTTCCATATTTGAGTCCTCCGTATCGGATAAATTTCAAATCGCGGATCAAAAACCACGCATTTTTACAATTATATAATACCCAAAAAATCCCGATTTTGCAAGCGCAAAACCGGGATTTTTTCATGTTTGGCAATTTGCACAATTTCAGAAGAAGAAATTTGTGCAACAGGGCCTTACGGTTGCCCGTCAGGCTATCTCATAAATGGGTCTGATTACTCATAGTAGCCCGCATATCCACTGTTGACAGCATCCTCGAATCTTGTATATTGCTCTTCCTTTTCCTGTCTCAATTGAGAGATGTCTATCATCCGCAGCGTGTACTTGCTCTGGTCTGCATCGCTGGCCCCCTTGCAAAGCTCCTTGAGCAATGCGGTGGAATAATCGTGGCCAAGCAATACCGCAGTCTGGTACTTATCGATTGCGTACATGTAATACTCGGATTCGCCTATCAGCTCATATCTGAAGTAATCGTGATGACCGTTCTTGATCACGTTTCTCAATGCGTTTTCCAGACCGACTGCAGCCTCGAGCTGATAGTATGCCTCGTTGATGGCGTCCAGATTGTATCCGGTATCCACCAAGAACATCACGCCCTTGAGCGCGAGCTGCGCCAATTCAACCTTGACGAACGCAGAGCCAAGCACCGCCTTCCAGATTTCATCGTCCAATGCCTTCCAGATATCCTCCGACTTATCATCGACGAATTTCTTTGCGATCAGGCTCTCAAGCACCTCTTGGGTTGCAGTACCGTAGCATGCTGCACTCTCTCGTGCCGCGTCTCTTAAATCCCTTGGCAAAGAGGTATCATTTGCAATCTCCATCAGGATGTCGTAGAAATACTGATCCATATCGGAGAGCACCTGATACTGTGCACAGAGATACAACGCGTCATACAGGCTGGTTGCATCATCGAAAATCGCCAGAATGCCGTCTACGCCCTTAAAGTACTGATTGACAAATCCCATCGCATCATATTGCTCGGGACTTACCTGCTTCAAGGCATCCATATCAATGACGTCGGAGCCCAGTAAGAATTTTCCAAACTCATGGATGTAAGAATCACAAGCCTCATCCATGTAAGCCAAGGGATTCTCGTTCGCGCCGACCTGGCCGACAAGCAGATCGTAAATGACGATCTTATACGTATCCTTTTTGGAAATCATCTTGCTGTCCCAGGAGGTATCGGCTGCAAAATGCAAGCCCTCCCAGATGGCCACCTGCGCCTGGAACCACGGATCACTCCGCAGCTCATACAAATACTCGGAAGAATACGAGTTCTCCGCATCGCCCCACGCGGTATTGGCAAAATCATCGGAATACTGCTCTGCCTTATACGAAATCTCGGCCAAGTTCCAGACCTTGATATCGTAGCCGTCATAATACCAGTAATTGCCCTTGCCCGCAGGAGCACTCTCGCTGTAGAAATACGGAGTGACGTCAAGCGGGTAATCTGCCTTCCATCCCCAAGTCTCAATGTAAATGTTTTCCCACTCTTCTGCCGTACCCTCATAATAAATACGGTCAATGGCAGCACACTCGTAGAAAACACCGTAGTCCCATTGCGAAAGGTCACCCTTTTCAACGATCACGTATTTGAGCTTGCTGCAGTTATAGAATGCATTGACACCAATGCTTACTACACTGCCTGGAATGGTTATGTTGGGCAGACTCGAGCATCCTTCAAAGGCATAATCATCAATTCTTGTCACGCTTTCGGGGATCGTGACTCGGATCAGTGCGGAACAATAGTAGAACGTTCTGAACCCAATTTCGGTGATACCGTTGCCGATTTGCACGTGCAGCAGGTTCAGACAACCGTTAAACAGCTCTTGGCCAATGCTTGTCACGTTATCCGGGATCCAAAGGCTTTCTAAGCTGCTGTAGGCAAATGCTTTGTCACCGATCTCGGTCACGCTGTCCGGGATCGAAAGACTCGTAAATCCGCAATGCTGGAATGCAGACTCGCCAATGCTTGTCACACTTTGGCCAAGCGTAATGCTTGTCATGTTAAAGCACCCGGAAAAAGCAAAATCACCAATGGTAGTCACGCTGTCCGGGATCACGATGCCGGACAAGACATCACAGTCACTGAATGCAGCATTCCCTATCGTGATCAGACTGTCGGGAAGGATCACGCTCGTCAGTTTGTCGCAACCGATAAATGCATTGGAATCAATGATTTCCACACTGTTGCCAAACGTAAGGCTTGTCATTTCCGTACAGTATGCAAAGGCAGCCCCTTCAATCCGGGTCACGCTATCGGGAATCACAAAGCTTTCAAGAGCACAATTATCAAATGCATTCGTACCAATGCTTGTAACACCGTTGCCGATGCGCACATTCTTCAAGCTCAAGCACCAATGGAACGTATACGGCTCTATGACGGTCACGCCGTCAGGGATCACGATGTCGCACGCCAGGCTCGAACATCCCCAGAACGCGCCTTCACCGATGCTTGTCAAGCTGCCGGGAAGGTTAATGCTTAACAAGGCTTCGCAATCCCTGAACGCTTCCTCTCCAATGCTTTCGATGCCCTCACCCAACGTAACGTTGGTCAATGCATAGCACCCCTTAAAGGCGCCCTCTCCAATCGTTTTTACGCTACCGGGAATCAACACTTCTGTGAAAGGATTTCCGTTATACAGTCCCGAAAACGCGTAGTCGCCAATGACTTCAACGCCATCCGGGATAGTGACGCTCTGCAATCCGCATCCATAAAATGCATATGCGCCAATGGTGGTCACGCTATCGGGCAGTACAGCATTTGTCAGTCCGCTGCAATCACAGAACGCATAGCTTCCAATGCTGATCAAGCCTTCGGGCATCGTAACGGATTGAGTACCGCAGCGGTAAAATGCATAATTGCCGATACTGGTCACGCCATGCGGAATCGTAACACTTGTGAAATAGTTACAATCATAGAATGCATAATCGAGAATGCTTGTGACACCCTCGGGAATTACCAGTTCGGTCACCAATTCACCGTTACAATACAAGGAAGCACCACTCAAAGGATTGGATTCCTTATCGGCAAACACAATGGTGCACCAAGCAGTGAGATCCGTCATGTACACACCTTGAAGAGCATAGCTGTTTTGGAATGCCCAACTACCAATGCTTGTTACACCCTTGCCAATCGTCACACTTTCCAGCCCATAGCATTCACGGAATGCTCGCTCGCCAATGCTTGTCACGCTGTCCGGGATGACTACGCTTGTGATCGCGGTATGATAAAAGGTGTTGGGATAGATCTCGGTCACACCCTCGGGAATAACGATATCGATGTACAAGCTGTAGCAATCATAGAATGCAGAACCGCCGATATAGGTCAAGCTCTCGGGCAGGTTGATGCTCTTCAAGTAGGTGCAGCCATAGAAAGCGGAGCTGCCTATGCTTGTCAATCCTTCCGGCAGCACGATATTCTGCAGATCAGAGCATTTATAGAAAGCACTCTCTCCAATATAAGTCACGCCGTCGGGGATATTGATCTCTGTCAAGCTCCTGCAGCCATAGAATGCTGAATTACCAATGCCAACCACGCCGCTCGGCAAGGTGATGCTTGTCAAGCTCGTGCAATTCTTGAAAGCTTCCTGATATACAATCTTTGTATTTTCATGAACCGTATAAGTCGCTTGATTGGTGTCGTTCGGAGCAATCAGAACCACGTAAGGATTCTGCTTGTTGCCCAGATACTTTACCCCTTCATATTCGGAGTACGTCAATTCGGAACAGTTATTGAATGCAGATTTTCCAAGATACGTAATGCTGTCCGGAATGCTGACGCTCTCCAAAGCGGAGCACCAGGAGAACGCGTAGTCGCCAACGTACGTGACGCTGTTCGGGATGGTGATGGTGGTCAAGGCCTCGCAAGAAGAGAACGCGTGCTCTTCAATACGTTGAACTCCGTTTTTCATCGTAACACTTGTCAAAGAGGTACAATCATAGAATGCCTCTTCACCAATATACGCAACGCTACCCGGAATGGTCACGCTTACAAGGCCGGTGCATTCGTAAAATGCTCTGGCACTGATGTAAGGCGTGCCGTCCGGAATAACCAAGTCGGTCACCAATTCCCCGTTCAGATACAGATTGCCTGCCTCTTCCAGCGGGTTTGAACCCGTGTTGTCGTCAAACCAAATGGTGCACCAAGCGGCAATATCCTTGATATAAACACCGGTCAAATCATCACAGTCATAGAACGCGTACTCGCCAATGCTTTCCACGCCCTTACCGATCGTGACGCTTTCCAAATAGGAGCATCCGTCGAACGCGTCTTTGCCAATGCTGACCACACTATCCGGGATCACAAGGCTGGTGAACTTGTAATTGCTGCAGTTCTCAAAAGCGGCATCGCCAATGCTGATCACGCTATCCGGAATGGTTATGCCGGTCAAGCCTTTACAATTCATAAATGCAGCCGTTCCAATGCTGATCAAGCCATTCGGCAGATCAATGCTTTCCAAATATCTGCAGTCTTCAAATGCATAATCTCCAATGCTTGTCACGCTGCCGTCATTGGGGATCACACTGGTTTTGCAGCCCGCAACAAGCGTTTTACTTGCGGTTTCAATGATGCAGTTTCCTGCACTGTGATATACGGAATTTTCCTTGGCAACAGTCAGATTCTCCAAGCCAACACACAGAGAGAATGCATGTGCGCCGATGCTTGTCACGCTCTTGGGGATGACGAGCTCTGTCAAAGCATTACAATTATAGAACGCGTATTCCCCGATGCTTGTGACGCTGCTCGGAATTGTGATACTCTTCAATTTGACACAAGTTTTGAATACTTCTTTTCCAATGCTTTCAAGGCCGCTTGGCAGCGTAACGCTCTTCAGATCATTGCATTCCTTAAACGCACCGTCACCAATAAAGGTCACGCTGTCCGGGATGACCATGCTTTCTACGCTGGTGGCGGCAAACGCTTCATTCCCTATCGTCGTCACACCGTCCGGAATATTAACGCTTGACAAGTTGAACGCTTGGAAGAATGCCCTTGCGCTGATCTCTGTCACGGTATCGGGAAGAGTAACGCTTGCTATATTGTAGGTCATAGCAAACACATACGGACCGATACCGGTTACAATATCTCCCTCGGGAGAGGTCTTGGGAACGATCACGTTCCAATCGGTACAGCTTCCAATATTGCTGACGTAGCAGGTGCCGTCACCGTTCGACGAGAAGCTCAAGCCTTCGCTGTATACGATCCTTGCGGAGCAGTACTTGCATACTTCGTCCACGTAAACGTGCACGCCGGTCGCATAGATGGTCTCCTGCCATACGATTGTCTGATTGCATCTGGAGCAATGGGAGCCCTCGGTCTTACCGTTCGTAGTACAGGTCGCCTCTACAGCGGGGTCAATGACCTCGGCGTGACCCAGCGCATCGACCCATACGGTCTCGCGGCCAAGCTCCATACCGCACGTTGCGCAATACGTGATAAGTGCAGATCGACCGTCCGACCAGCAGTCGGGCGCATAGAGCACCTCTTCAACAACCTCGCCCAAAACGTGGTCTGTGATGGGAAGACTTTGCGACTGATAATCGCCGCAAGCACAGGTGCGACGCTGCTCTCCCCTTTCGGTGCAGGTGGCCTCTCTGACCGTCTTCCAATCCCCATAGGCGTGCTCGTGCGAAGCAGGCTCGGTTTCGGTCTCAACAGGCGGCTCAGTCGGCCATTCAACCGGCGGCTGGGTATCCTGCGGGAACACAGGAGTAAAACCGGTTCCGGGGCCAATAGCCGTAGGCGGAGCGGTTTCCGGCTCGGTCGGCTGCTCGGGATCTGTCACAGTTCCGGGGTCTGTCACAGTCCCCGGGTCTGCAGGCACTTCCGTCTCGGGCGGAGTCGCCGTGCCGGGGTCCTCTATTCCATCATCCGGACGCGCGTTAGAGGGTCCGGATGGCCTTGTTTCGGGCGCTGACGTTTGCGCGCTTGTTCCCGGCTGCTGCGTGCCGCTCTGTCCCATGTCGCAGGCGACCAGCAACATGCACGCACAAGCCAAAACCAACGCGACCAAAAGCATTGATCTTTTCATATGTATCCTCCCAAAGAAATAATCTTCCATTTTCTATTTTATCCCTTTTATGCACATTTGTCAATGCTTTTTTGTGTAAGACGATATCGTTTCCCTTCCAAATACAAAGAGCCGCCCTCGGGCGGCTCTTTGTGCTTTTAGAAACGTTTTTTATTTGCTGCAGGAGCAAGCCCCTGCCCTACAAAGGGTTACTCTTCCAGCCCGATGGCTGCAAGGTAGAACACGTCGCCTGCGGCGCATTTATCGAAATAGTCGATACGGATCAGATGGATATTGCCCGACCAGAATGTAAGATCGGAAAGATCGACTTTCATGGTGTGGCGTTCGCCGTCGGCAATAAAGCCGTCCACGCGCACACGCGCGTCGCCCGAGGGCGACGTCAGACTGCCCGCGCACAGGAAAATATCGGCTGCAAAGGTATCTCTGCTGCTGTTTGCGGGAATGACGTAATCGATCACCAGCGTTTTATACGCATCAGCAGAAATCTTTACGCCAAACGAGCCAAACGGAATGGACACGAACACATCCGCGGGGTCGGCAACCTTGAGCTCGGCGGCCTGCAGCTGGGCGCTGTGGCTGACAAGTGTGCCGTTGGGATTGGTCAGGAACAGCAGGTATTCGGGCGTGGCAAACTCCAGCCTGGGCTCGCCCGTCAGATCAATGGACGGCAAACCGCTGCCGTTGCCCTTTATCAGCTTGAAGGATTTGAGATAGAACGCGTCTCCCGCCTTGGCGGAATTGAAGAAATCCAGGCGCAGCTGGTTGATCTTGCCCTGCCAGAAGGTGCAGCCGGTCAGCTCCAGCTTGAGCGTATGATATTGCCCGTCCGCGATCAGCGTGCCGTTTAGCACCATGGTTCCCGTTGCTGCGGTCTGCTCGCCCGTGCAGGTGAACAGCTGCATACCGTAGGAATTGGTCGAATTGGTGGTGGGAATCATGTATTCCAGCTCAATGGCGCTAAAGTCCTCGGCAAAGAATTGCTTTTCCGACAGCGCGTAGTTCAGATACGTATACGGGTCGTCGCCAAGCGCGGTCAGCACCGCTACCTTGTGCGCGTCGTCATACGCCACGCCCACGTTGTGCTCGTCCATAAACGCCAGTTCATTGCCCTTGACCGAGAAATCGATATCCGACATATCCATGGAAACGTCGGGCAATCTCGACGAAATATAATGCTCCAGCAGAGATGCGTTATCCGAGAAATCCTTGTGTGCAGTAAAGATGGCGCGGATCTGCTCGGCCGTGCCCGTGGTCAACAGATAACTGTACTCCAGGGGCTCGTATGCAACCAACTGCATGGTGTTATAGGGGGCTACGTAGTTGGTGGCGTTATCGTCCGCGTCCTTGGAGCCGTTATACTCGTATCTGCCCGCCTTCAGACGGTCCACGCTCGGCACGTAAAGACCGATGCCGAAATCGTCGGTGGTATTGACCCAGGCACACCAGGTCTCGGTATTGCACTCGCGCAGATATTGCGTGCAGTCACCGACGTACTTGGCGTCGCCCCAGAATTCCAGATCGTCACGCACCGAAACGGCATCGCCCGTCCAGGGCTTGCTGCCGTTATACCAGATAAAGGTATCCAGATAGCTGACCGTATATAGCGCAGGTAGCTCCTGCCCCGTAAAGGGATGCTCCCAGCCAGAGAAATCCACAAAGCGGTTATCCACGCGGATATAATCCTTTTCCAGCGTGTAGGTATTTTCCATATAGCTGGGCGTGATATAATCCACCTTACCCCAGTCCATGGGCTGCGATTTGATATAAACGTAGTTCTCGCCAACACGTACGTCGATCAGTCGGCTTGCCTTGTTTCCCTTGTCACCGCCCTGCACGGGATTGTAGGGCCAATGCTCCGAGTCGTTAAAGCTGCCCCATTCAAACACGCCCTCGATCGCACCGGTTCCGTAGTAGGATTGCTGGATCAGACGGCCCGTATCGTGCTTGTTGACCAGGTTGGTCATCTCGGCATCTTTGTGCGTCATGTCCTCGATATAGTTGATGGTACCGCCCCAGCCCATATCCACGCCCAGCTTAAAGCGGCCATTGTCGATAAAGAAGGTGGCGTCGTCCTCGGACTTGATATACACGGGAATGGTCTCGGTTTTCACGCGGCACAGGGAAAATTCCGCCGCCTCGCCCTTGCAGGACTCGATGCGGATGCGCGTCAAGGAATAGCCGTTTCTCTGATCAAGATACCCCTTGATCAAGCCGGAGAATACGCCCTCGCCCGCCTCCAGATAATAATCTTCGGTCAGTTCTCTGTCGCTTACGTTGAGATAGGTCACGAAAACGTGCAGCGGTGCAGAGGCGCTATAGGTCAAGGAGAAGCGATTGAATTCATCGGCAGATAAGCCCTCGGAGAATACGATCTCCAAGCCCTCGGAAAAGACGAATTTCTCTCCCTCGACCTGCGAAAAGCCCGTAGCGGTATATACCAGTCCCTCACTTGTGGTCACGGTTGCCGCATCGCCCTCGGTTCTGACCGTGACGGTCGGCTTGGGCGCTTCTGTCTGCTGCTCTTGCTTTTGGGTAGTTTCCTCACCGGACGAGGGTACTTCGGTCTCGCCCGACTCAACCGGATCCTCCTGCGGTCCGCAAGACGCAGCGGCAAGCACAAGAATCAAGCATAAGAAAAGTGCAAAAAATCTGAAAATCGGAAATCGCATATAGTCCTCCTGTTTTTTTGTCCTTGTTTTCATTATAAAGTATTTTTGTCCATTCGTCAAGCAGAACATGAAAAGCCCTTGCAATCGCAAAGGCTTTTCCGTAATTTTTACACGATCAGATATTTGCACCCTTCGATCGACGCATGCGCGTCTGCGGGAGCGTCACCGTCCAGGCCGTTGGCCGCGCGGATGGCTTGCATGGAGGTGGCATACCGCTTGGCTACGCTCCAAAGCGAATCCCCGACCGACGGATAGCACACCACGAACGCACCGCTCTTGCCCGCCGCTGCCTCGCCAAAGCTGACGCTGCGCAGCACCTGTGCGGGGGCTGTATCCCACACCTCGACGGCGCAGGCGATCTCCGCATCGATGCCGATGCGCTCCCCGTCCACGCGGGCACGGCAGGAAAGCACCTGCACGCGTGCGCGCCAGTCCGAGGGCTCACGTGCACATTCAAATTCGTACTTCCAGGGCAGCGTGATCTCGTGCGGTGTCACCTCGCTGTCCATATGCGTCAGCACGATATAGTGGCTGTTGCCGCTGACCGTGCATCTGCCGCGCTCCCAGCTCATGTCCTCGGCCTCTGCGCTGCCGCAAACGTCCACAATGCTGCATCCTGCGGGAATTTCGGCCTCGGCAAGCGGCAGGCTGTCGCTTTGCGTGAAATTGCCGTTCAGAGCACGGATGGCGCGGGGCAGCTCATACGAGTCGTACGTGCACTCGCACGCCTTTTTGGTGGAGAAAATGTCCTTGGTATAGCCCACGGGAGTATTGGTCATGACGTGCGCCTGCAGCACCACACCTACCTCGGCGTGCATGTACGTTTCCTCGACCGCCACGCTCAGCTCGGCACAATTGCCCACCACGCAGCACTCGCTGCCCGGCATTGCGGACGCCACCTCAATACTGCCCGAGAACGGCAGCTTGCGCACAAGATACGTGGGCACGGGATCGGGCAGGCTGCCCGGCTCCTCTGCGCTCATCATCAGCTTGAGCTCCACCTCGCCGCGGCAATTGACCACACCCGTGCCTGCAGAGATCTCCTGCACGTGCACCTGTCCCTCGGCGCACACCAACCTCATATTCCGCCCGTGAGGATCGGTCAGAATATCCTCACCCAAGCGCAGCACCTCGCCAACGCCCCGATCCACGCGTGCAAAGCTCTGCTCGCAGACAAGCCGCTCCACGGAAAAGGGATCCACCACGCCCTCGGTCTGCTCGCTCTGCGGCAGCGTGCTGAAAATGCGCACGCCTGCGCGCAATCTGCAGCGGACGTTCAGCTTGCGCGGTGCGCTGACTCTGCCCACCACGCTCTCGGGCTCCACGTCCGCCATGCAAAGGTCTACGCTGCCTGATCCCGCATCAAACGGCACGCTGATCGCATACTCGGTATGCAAGGGCGCGCAATAAAGCCCTCCGTCATTGCCCATATACAGCACGTAATAGTCCAACGTGCCCGAAAACTCGGCGTTGTCCGCGCCTGCGTAATGCGAGGGCGGCAGCACGCACGGACGGATACGCAGCAGCCGCTTGATCTCGGGCTGATAATCGGGCAGCGAGAAATCCCCCGCCACCTCACAAAGCACAGTTTTGTCACAAAGAGGGATCTGCATGCCCTCGGTATTCCGGTATGAATTCATCCCCATCTCTCCTTTTCCGGTTCTTGCATGGCCTTTTTCGCAAGAACACTTTTACTCGCTAAAAGATATGCGCAAGCAGGGGCGAATATGTGCGGTCTGATCGGTTTTTTTTGAAAAAGCCCTTGCAATCAAAGCTTGCGTCATGTATAATAAATACAGCAAGATTTCCAAAATTTGTAAGGAGACTATTATGGACAACACCAACAACATTCCCGAAGAACAGGTTACGCAAGCTGCGCCCGCAAGCAAGACCAAGAGCATTATCGGCTTGGTTCTGGGTATCCTTTCTCTGCCCGGTGCGCTTGGCGGCTTTGGTCCCATCATCGGCATCCCCGGCTGGTTCGTCAGCCTTGCTATGGCGATCGCTGCCAAGATCCTGGTCAAAAAGGAGCCAGACTCCGGCTTGAAGAAGGGTGCAAAGATCACTTCTACTATCGCGATTATTCTGAATATTATCACAGCCGCTCTGCTTGTACTGCTCGTAGTCGCCTGGATCGTTCTGACTGCCATAGGTCTGATCGATCTGTTCTGATCCCGATCCGTACACAGAAGAATTGCCGCCTGCTTTGCAGACGGCAATTCTTTATTTTTTAGAGCCCTTTTTGATCTCTCTGTAAAAGGCGGCTCTTGCCGCGTTGTAATACGGCCAGACGTAAAAGAACCCGATCCCGAGTGTAAGAATGCTAAGCAGCATCCAACCCGTAAAGGAAAGATCCAGGCAAAACAGCTGCCATTTATGTCCGTTCATGATGTGTCGGCTCTTGGTAATGGCGTCATTTACGCCCATATCCGGCTTTTCAGCCAAAATATAGGGGGTCATGGCATAGGAATAGCTTTTGACAAGGCCTGGAATGATCAGCAGCAACGTCCACAGAAACGTATACAATCCGACCAGCAGCGAAGCACCCCACTTTTTGAAAAAGCCCTTGAACATTCCACCAAAAAACGCGCCCACACTTGCATGCTTGCTCTTGACCAGCTCTAAGCAAAACGCGGCATAACCAAAAGCCGTAAGCCCTGCAAACACAGTGCCGATCACCGACGCCTCCAGCGCGACCGTCAAAAGGATCAGCAGAATAAACACAAAAACGGTACCAAACCAATTTCCCTGCAGCGCATTCTTTGCTTTTTGTTTGATGACAGATATTTTCACGTTACCCTCCAAGAGTCAGTTTCTGCGTTCATTATAGCACGATACGACAGAAAAGTCAATAATGCGCCAAGACAATAAAGCACCAGCCCGATGACGGTATATCCGCCATCGGGCCGATAGTGTTTGATACAAGCCTGCAGATTATTCCTCTACAATTGCATAGGACTCGTTTTTGAGTTCCTCATAGAACGCTGCCTTGGTTGCTGCGATGTAGGGGTTTACGTACAGAATGTTGAGCAGACCCATGGGAACGATCAGGCCAAGCAGTCTCCAGCCAATGAAGGAAAGATCCAGCACGAACAGCTTCCACTTATAGCCGTTCATCATTCTGCGGCTCTCGGTGATCGCCTGATTGATCTTCATTTCGGGATGGTCCAGCATGATGTAATAGGTCATTGCGTAAGAATAGGACTTGACGATACCGGGGATGACAAACAGCAATCTCCACAAGAAGGTATACAGCACAACTACCCAAGCAGTGCCCAGCTTCTTCCAAAAGCCGCTCAGGGTGTCGGTGAACAGCTTCTCAAACTTTGCTTCCTTGGTAGCCACCAGCTCCTTGTAGAAAGACTTCAAGCCAAAGTCAAGAGCGGGTGCAAAGATGATGCCAAGGCCAAAGCCTGCGGTTGCAACAGAGCCTGCAGTTGCACCTGCAAGCCAATCCGTACCAACTGCGATCCAATGCTTTTCCTTGAGTGCGCCCTTTGCCTTCTTTTTGAGTTCGGATCTCTGAATCATGGGAAAATTACCTCCGCATATAAAAATTACAGAACCGAAAAGCTTCTTTAATACAAACTTTTCTTATCTTAATTCACATTATAGCACAAGAAAAAAAGCGTTGTCAATACCAATGAAAGGATTTCCCCCGACTTGCAAGGCTTTTTTGGCAATCATTCTCTTTATTTCCGCAAAAAAAGAGATTTTCTCTTGCCACGGATCGAAAAATGCGGTATAATGGAACCAAAGACACGCTTGAAAGGAGCTTTTGATCATGCAACAATCTCTTGATTTTTCCCGCTCTGTCCGCATCCTGCAGAAGGGTCTGGAGGCCGAGGCATATCCCTGCATTGCTTACGCCATCGGCTGCGGGGACGTTTTGCTTGACAGCGGCTATATGGGCAACCGACAGGTCTATCCGACACCCCTGCCCCTGGAGCGCGACACGCTGTTTGATCTGGCTTCTCTTTCCAAGCTGGTGTCCACCACCATGGTCGCGCTGCGCATGATCGAGAGAGGTGAGCTCGAGCTCTCGGACACACTTTCCCGCTACTTTGAGATCCCTGCCGACGCGCCCGCAGGGCGCGGGGACGTGACCGTGCGCCATCTGATGCACCACAATTCGGGTCTGACCCCGCATCTCCCGCTCTGGACGCAGACCGATGATCCCGCGCAGGCGGTTGACATGATTTTGCGCTCCAAGCCCTGGTGTGAGCCGGGCGAGCAGGTGCATTATTCCTGCATGGGCTATATCCTTTTGCAAAAAATCCTTGAAAAGGTGGGCGAAGCTCCCTTGGACGAGCTTGCAAGGCGCGAGGTATTTGAGCCGCTTGGCATGTATGCGACCTGCTACAATCCCACCACTAAAAACGTGGTGACCACCGAATTCTCTACCCTGCACGGCGAATACCTGTGCGGGCGCGTACACGACGAAAACGCATCCTTTATGGGCGGCGTTTCAGGCAATGCGAGCGTGTTCTCCACGCTTGACGACATGATCCTCTTTGCGCGCATGATCGCCTCGGGCGGCAAGTGCGATTCGGGGCTTTATTTAAGTCCCCGCACCTTTGAAAAGGCGATATACAATGCCACTCCCGGCAAAAACGAAAACCGCGGCCTTGGCTTTCAGCTGACACCCGCATTCTCCACGCTGACCGGTTCGCTTTTCTCCGAGGGCAGCTATGGGCACACCGGCTTTACGGGCACTGCACTTTACGTGGACAAAGACAGCCGCCTTTGGGCAATGATCCTGACAAACGCGGTGCATTTCGGCCGAAACAAGACCGAGCTTTTCCGCACGCGCAGACTGTTCTTCAACAGCCTTGCCGATACCTATTTCAGAGCGCAATAATTTACAAAATACACTTGCATGCCGCGTGCGTGCCGTGATATAATAAAAAGTAATCAAAATTTGCTTCCCGGAGGATTTCATGGAACAGATTTATACCATACCCGTCAACGAGGCGTTTGAGGCCTCTGCCGCCGATCCGTCGCTCGGCTGCCCCTTCTGCGCCATTTACAATAAACTGGAGGAAAACGAGCTGGATCTGATTTTGGGTGCCTCCATGATGGAGCCGGATATCCGCATCCGCACCAATGAGGAGGGCTTTTGCCGCACGCATTACGACATGATGTTCGTGCGCAAAAATCGCCTTGGCATGGCGCTGACGCTGGAGAGTCACCTTGATCAGCTGCGCAAGGAAATCTCGGGCAATCCCGCAAGAAGCGCCAAGCGCATTGACAAGCTGGAGGGCACCTGTTACGTTTGCAACCGCATCGCCTTCCACTTTGAGCACATGGTGGCCACAGCCGTGCTGCTTTGGAACGTGGACGAGGACTTCCCCGCCAAGCTCAAGGCCCAGCCCTATTTCTGCCTGCCGCACTACAAAAAGATGCTGCAATACGGTCAGACCCGTCTGCCCAGAAAAAAGGTAGGCTCCTTTATCGACGACTGTGAGGGCGTGGAGCTTACTTACTTTGATGAGCTGCGCGAGGACGTCAGCTGGTTCTGCAAGAAATTCGACTACCGCTACAACGACGAGCCCTGGTACAACTCCAAGGATGCCGTGGAGCGCGCCTTCAAATTCCTGCGCTCGGATCTGCATAAGGGCGACAAGCCCAAGAAAAACTAAAAGGAAAAGACTGCTATGATCGATCTGCTTTCACTACACAAGCTTTTTATCGGCAATCACGTAAAAGAGGGTGATATTGCCGTAGACTTTACCATGGGCAACGGCCACGACACCGCCTACCTCTCCAAGGCTGTGGGCGAGAGCGGCCACGTTTACGCCTTTGACATCCAGCAGCAAGCCCTGGATTCCACCCGCAAGACGCTTGCAGCCGAGGGCTGCCCCGATAACGTAACGCTGATTCACGACTCGCATCACAATCTCAAGCAGTACGTGAACACCCCCTTCCGCGTTGGTATGTTCAATCTCGGCTGGCTGCCGGGCGGTGACAAATCCATTACCACCATGCGCGAAACGACACTGCCCGCCATCCGCGATGCCATTGAGCTGCTTGACCGCGACGGCATTCTCAATATCGCCATCTATCCCGGCCACAAGGAGGGCGACGAGGAGGGCAAGCTGGTTTGTGAATACTTAGCCTCGCTTTCCCGTTTCAAGGTATGCGTGACGCGCGTACAGATCATCAATTCCCCCACCTCGCCTTATTTTCTGATGGTGGAGACCAAGCCGTAAGGAGTTCCCGATGAGCAAAAAACACCTGATATCTCTGCTTTGCCTGGCTCTTTGCTTTTGCTGTCTTGCAGGCGCATGCAACGACTCGGGCAGCCACGGATCCGACTACAACTATAAAATCGACATGAAGCCTTATTTGAAATATATCAACACCACCGACACGCAATACCTGGTGCTGCTCAACAAGACCCACACCTCGGGCGAACACTACTCCCCCGACGACTTGGTCAAGCTGGATAGCTCCATGACGCTTTACGGCAAGGAGATCGAGCTGCGCAAGTATCCCGCCATGGCCACCGAGGCGCTGATCAAGGAGCTGCACGCGCTTGGATACACCGACATTGTGGTGACCAGCGGCTACCGCTCCTATGCGTATCAGCAATCGCTGTTCAACACCTATACCGAGCAGGAAATGGCCGCGCATCCCGATTGGACGCGTGAGCAGGCGATCCAATTCGTGCTGACCTACTCCGCAGCGCCCGGCACAAGCGAGCACCACACGGGCGACGTGATCGACCTGATCAGCACCAACTACGTCTCGCTTGACGAAACCTTTGCGCAAAATCCCGCTTACGCGTGGTTGGTCAATAACGCGCACCACTTTGGTTTTATTTTGCGCTACCCCAAGGACAAAACACACATCACGGGTTATTCCTACGAGCCTTGGCACTATCGCTTCGTAGGCGTTAAGGCGGCCACCGAGATCTACGAGCAGGGCTTGACGCTGGAGGAATACCTGGGAGAGCTTGACTGAGGAGATTGTTATGAACATCGAACAAACGCTTGCTTCGCTGACGCTTGAACAAAAGATCGGCCAGATGTTTGTTGTGCGCCGTCCGCAGGACGACGAAGTGGCCATGAAGGCGGTCACCGATTATCATATCGGCGGCTTTACCCTTTACGCCGTTGACTTTGCAAACCGTACCCCCGAGAGCTTGCGCGCGCTGCTCGACTCTTATCAGGCAGCCTCGCCCGTACCCATGTTCATTGCAGTTGACTGCGAGGGAGGCACGGTCGTCCGCGCTTCCAAATATCCCGCATTCCGTTCCGAGCCCTTCCCCTCTCCCCGCGAGCTGATCGCCAAGGGCGGCTTGGATGCCGTACGCGAGGACACCATAGAAAAGGCTGATTTGTTGCTTGATCTCGGTGTCAACTTCAATTACGCACCCGTTTGCGATATGTCAAGCGATCCCGATTGCTTTATCTTCAAGAGAACCGCCTCGGGCGACCCCGAAGAAGCTGCAGAATTTATCAAAACCGTGGTCACAGCCATGAATCAAAAAGGCATTGTGGGCAGTCTGAAGCATTTTCCCGGTTACGGCGACAACGTGGACACGCACACGCAGATCGCACACGACGATCGCGACATGGACACCTTCCTAACACGAGATCTCGCCCCCTTCCGCGCAGGCATTGACGCGGGCGCGCCCGTAGTCATGGTAGCGCACAACATGGTTACCTGTATGGACCCCGACATCCCCGCCTCGCTCTCCCCTGCCGTGCACAAGCTTTTGCGAGAGGATATGGGCTTTGAGGGCTTGATCATGACCGACTCGCTTGACATGAACGCCATCACGCTTTACACGGGCGACCGCGCAAGCGCGGTGCAGGCGGTGCTTTCGGGCAACGATCTGCTTTGCTGCTCCTCCTACGAAAAGCAGTACCCCGCCGTGCTGGAGGCAGTCAAGGACGGTACCATTCCCGAAAAGATGATTGACAACGCAGTGCGCAGAGTACTTGCACTCAAATCCCGTATTACTCAATAAGGAGCATACATATGGAACTTTTACAGGCATGTGAGCAGCTGACAGAGCTGCAGGCCAAGCTCAGCGCATTTGGCCACGCCATGGCGTTGATTTATTACGACGGTGCCACCACCGCGCCGAAGGGCACGGCGGCCAACCGCGGACAAACGCTTTCGATACTCAGCCGTGAGAGCTATCTGCTCTCGACGGGCGAGACGACCGTACAGCTTTTGGAATTTCTCGACGCGCACAAGGACGAGTTGGACGCCAAGCAGGCGCGCATCGTAGAGGTGGCGATCAAGGACATCCGCGAGATGAAAAAGATTCCCATGGAGGAATACGTTGCCTACCAGCAGCTGCTGGTGGAGGCGGAGGATGCATGGCACACCGCCAAGCAGACCAACGATTTTGCGCTGTTCTGCCCTTATCTTGAGCAGATCTTTGCGACCGAGCGTCGCTTTGCGCTGTATTGCGCCCCCGACATGCACCCCTACAACTACTGCCTGAATAAATACGAGGAAGGCTTGACCATGGAGCGCTGCGACGAGTTTTTCGCGGCTCTGCGAAGCCGTCTCGTTCCGCTGTTTGCAAAAATCAAGGCTGCACCGCAGCTGGATGACGCTTGCATTCACGGCGAATTTTGCGAAGCGGAGCAAGAAAAATTTGCGCTGGAGCTGATGAAGGCCATGGGCATTGACATGGATCATTGCGGGCTTGGCACCACCGAGCACCCCTTTACCACCAGTCTGGGCTCGCATCACGACGTGCGCATCACCACCAATTACGACAAGGAAAACTTAGCAAACTCGATGTTCAGCGTGATTCACGAGGGCGGACACGCGCTCTATGACCTTAATTCTGACGATTCCCTTGCCTACACCCTGCTTGACGGCGGCGTTTCGATGGGCATTCACGAAAGTCAGAGCCGCTTTTACGAAAACCTGTTAGGCAGAAGCCGCGCCTTTATCGACTTCATGTTCCCCCGCATGCAGGAATGCTTCCCCACACAGCTGGCGAATTACACAGCCGAGGACATGTACCGCGCGGTCAACCTGGTCACCCCCTCGCTCATCCGCACGGAAGCGGACGAGGTTACGTATGCGCTTCACGTTATGGTGCGCTACGAGCTGGAAAAGCAGCTTATGTCGGGCGAGCTTGAGGTCAAGGATCTGCCCGCAGCTTGGAACCGTTTGTATTTTGAATATTTGGGCGTTGAGGTTCCCGACGACACGCGCGGCGTGCTGCAGGACAGTCATTGGTCGGGCGGCGGCATCGGTTACTTCCCCTCCTATGCGCTGGGCAGCGCATACGGCGCGCAGCTGCTTGCCAAGATGAAGGAATCGGTTGACGTGAACGCATGCCTTGCAAAGGGCGACTTTGCTCCCATCAATGCATGGAACCGCGAGCGCATCTGGCAGCACGGCTGCCTTTATAAGCCCGGTGAGCTTTTGGAGCGCGCACTCGGCGAGCCGTTTGATCCCTCCTACTTTACCGATTACTTGGAGAAAAAGTACACAGAGCTGTACGGACTGTAAAACAAAAAGGACTGATTGTTACGAATCAGTCCTTCATTTTTTTAGTTTACGCTGTTTCCAGGCGGTCGATCAGATACTGCTCGACCTCGGCAAACTTGACCTCCAGCACCACAGACAGCTCGTGATACAGAGAAAGCTTTGCGTTTCGCTCAAAATCCGAATCTGTTTCGGAAAGTCTCTTGTGCTGCTGCATCATATCCATGCGGCGGCGATAGACGGTCTTGATCAAGCGCACGTACTGCTCGGGGTCGCAGGATTGCATGGCCTGTCTGTACAGATCGCGGCGCATCTTCTCCATGGGAACCTCCAGGGGCTCAAGCCCCGGCATACGCTCGATCAGCGCTGCAGCCTGCTCCTTTGTCATCAGGGGACGCATGAGCACCTGCACGTTATCGACCGGCGTATAAATCACCGATCCCTCTCCGGCACTCAGTGGCTTTAAGAGATAGAACGTACGGGTATCTTTTTTATCGAAGGGGGACGCGCAAATATCCTGTACACGACACACACCGTTGATGCCGTAAATCATATAGTCGCCGATCGAGAACATAGACCTGCCTCCTTTGATCCTCACTCGTTTCTTGCCGTCATAGCACGTTAATACTATTATAACATTTTTTTCGGAAATTTGTAATAGGCAAAATGAACGAAATTTTCTGAAAAATCAAAGTATGGTGAACAAACGATCATGCTTTTTTGCGTTTTTTCGCAAAAATTTGCTCCCTTACGCCTTGTGGGCGTGATGATGCGTGTTGTGGCGGCGTGCGGTCTTGCCCTCGGGCTTTGCGGTAATGTCGCCTGCCTTGGTCAGTGCCCACTTGGTCATCATGGGACCGAATACCTCGTAGATCAGCACCGCGAACAATACCACGAAGCGTACCGTATTGGAAACGCTTGCCAAAGATGCATCGGCGCAGACCGTGGTCACCATGCCAAGTGCCACGCCTGCCTGAGGCAGCAGCGTAATACCCAGATATTTTTGCACGTTGGGCTCGGAGCGCATCAGCATGGAGCTGCCGCGTGCGCCAAAATACTTACCCAGAGAGCGGAACAGAATGTAGATCACGCCGATCAGCACGAAAATGGGCTGCAGGAACACGGACAGATCAAGCTCTGCACCGCTGATAACGAAGAACAGGATGAAAATGGGCTTGGTCCACTTGTCGGTTCTCTCCATCATTTCCTCGGAGCAGGAGCAGAAGTTGCAGAATACCGTACCCATCATCATGCAGGTCAGCAGCGAGGAGAATCCGATATGTACGCCACCGATCTCAAAATGCAGCAGGGAGGCTGCCACCGTGACGAACACGAACGCGATGGAAAGAGAGAGACGGTTGGAGTTGGAATGGAACAGATTTTCCGCATAAGACAGGATAAAGCCAATGATCGCACCCAGCAACAGAGATGCAACAATCTCAATCAGCGGCTCCAGCACGATCGAAACAAGAGAGACCTGGCTGGTGATCATCGCCTTGGCAATCCCTGCGGATACCGCGAACAGCACAAGGCCGACAGCGTCGTCAAGTGCTACGATGGGAAGCAGCAGGCTGGTCAAGGGACCCTTTGCCTTATACTGGCGCACGACCATCAAGGTCGCTGCAGGCGCGGTTGCGGATGCAATGGCACCAAGCAGTACGGCTGCGGGCAGCGGCAGAATGTCCTTGCCCGTGACGTGCAGCAGCAAAAAGTGCGTGCCGATCAGCGCAGCATCTACCAGAACGGTTGCTGCAACTGCCTGCAGAATGCCGATGACGGTTGCTTCCTTACCGGTCTTTTTGAGCGACGACCAGCGAAATTCGCTACCGATGGCAAACGCAATAAATCCAAGTGCGACGTCGCAGATGACGTCAAAAACCACGTTGAGCGTTTCGTGCTCAAACACAGAGGCATTATAGCCAAGGTAAACGCCGCCCAGCGAAACACCGCCCAGGCAGAACGTACCGACAAGTACACCCGCGACAAGGTATGCGGTAACGTCGGGAAGATTGAGTAATTTGACAAGACGCGTGACCAAAAGTCCTGCGACCATGCAAATGGAAACCGTGAGAATGATCTGTGTGATCAGCTGTTCGGTTGTCATGAATTTATCTCCTTTAATCTAATAGTCTTATCAAGCAAGTTCCTATCATAGCACTTTCCGTTCTTATTGTCAACCCCTTTTTGGAAACTTTGTACGATATTTTATTATATATTTTGTGCAAGGTGTAAAAGAAAGAAAAGCAGTCCGATCGGGCTGCGGAATTAGCGGAAAAATCCGCACGAAGCAAGGGTTGTTTCACTTGGATACGGTCCTTATTTGTTGGTTTATAAGTTGTTGTCGCAGGCGCTGGCGATCATTGATCGCCAGCACCTGCGGCAACTAAATATTGAAAGCATATGCATAAACAAAAGCTGTCTTTTGGTTAAGACAGCTTTGTTTTTTTCGTTTATTTCTCAGCCACATGGGGCTGCTTTTCTACTTCAATTCTGAATTCTGCATTTATTGTATCACGCCCGAGCGATAAGCCTCCAGCAAAAGCCCCAGATCCTCCATACGCTCAAGGATGTGCTTGCCGTCATCGGTATCGCGCACCAGCATACGGCGGCTCATCATCTCAAACACCACGTCGGTGGTGGCCAGAATGTCCTTGTTCTCGCGGATGGCCGCTACCCTGCCCTCAAACGAGCCGTGCGCCACCAGACGCAAGCCCTTGGAAGAAAAGATCAGCGTGTATCCCGCAATGCCCGTGGTATCGTGGTAGGCCTTGCAAAAGCCGCCGTCGATCAGCACGTATCTGCCGTTTGCCTTGATGGGGCTCTCGCCCGCACCCACACGTACCGGCACGTGGCCGTTGATCATATGCGATTCACTTTCGTTAAGGCCGAATTCATGCAGAATGCGGCAGACCGATTCGTAATCCTCGATCATGGTGTAGTACGGATTCTTGGGCTCACGCCAGGTCTCTCTGTCCGAGATAAAATACCGCTCAAAGGTGGTCATGCGTGCTCTGCCGAACAGAGGACTTTGCCTGCCGCACCACAGATAATACATGAAATCTCTTGCGTCGGCGTCATTTTCATAAAACGCGCGGCGTGCCATCTTGTCGCAATAATCCATATATCCCCTGCCCGACAGCATACCGCCCGTACCCGTGCGCACAAAGTCAAAGCTGCCGTCCTCCTTCATGGGAATACACCCATGGAACAGCAGATTTTTGTTAAAGACCTTGTAAAGGCTGCCGTGCTCGTACAAAAAGCGCACGTGCTTTTGCAGCAGCACGCTGTGACGGAACGCTTTACGCAGCGTGCGCATGATCTCAGACTCGGCCTCGGTCAGTTTGTAAGGATCGGACGGATCCACCGTGGGGAAATTGCACTCGTTGAGCGCGTAGACCGCATCACCCAATCTGACCGTCTTGTTTTCATAGTCAATCTTGTCAAGCAGCATGCGGTCATTCATGCCGTACTCGGGATGACGCGTGATCAGCTGTCCCTCTAACTTGAACATGATGATCGCGATGGCCTCGTGAGCGCGGGAGAGATTGTCCATGCGGTTTTTGACGTAGTACGCGTCGTCCGGATTGCGCGGCAAGAACCAGGTGCTGCCGCGATAGGTCTCCTGACCGTATTCGATCAGATCGCGCAGGCTGATGCCGTAGGCATTCTCGACCATAGCCAACGTATTATACTGCAGCGCAAAGTTGAGCACCGTGGCAATGCAGACCTCGCTGCCCGCAGCCGCACCCATCCACACAATGTCGTGGTTGCCCCATTGTACGTCCACGCGATGATGCGCGCAAAGCATTTCCATAATGCGGTCCGCGTGCGGTCCGCGGTCGTAAATATCGCCCACTACGTGCAAGCAATCTACCGCCATTCTCTTGATCAGGTGGCAAAGCGCCTCGATAAAGCCGTTTGCCTCACCCACCTCTATGATGGTGGAAATGATGTGCGTATAGTACGCCTGCTTATCATGCTCCTCGCCCGAGGTGTGAAGCAGCTCGTCGACTACGTTGCGGTACGCATCGGGCAAGGCCTTGCGCACCTTGGAGCGCGTATATTTGGATGCCACCGAGCGCGCCACGTCCACAAGGTGATACAGCGTTTTGCTGTACCACTCCACCGTGTTCTCACCGCGCAGGCGGTATTCCTCGATCTTCTCTGCAGGATAATAGATCAGCGTGCAGAACTCGCGCTGCTCCTGCTCGCTCATGCTGCCCGCGAAAATATCGCGTACCTTTTCGCGCACGACGCCCGAGCAATTGTTGAGAATATGCTCAAAAGCCTCGCTCTCGCCGTGCAGATCGCTCATGAAATGCTCGGTACCCTTGGGCAGGTTAGAAATGGCGTTGAGATTGACAATCTCCGCGCCTACCTTGGAAATGCTGGGAAACTCCTTGGACAACAGCTGCAGGATCTTGATCTGATCCGCGGTATATTCTCTCTTCATTTCGTTCCCTTTCTGTTTATAAAAATATGGGGACTTTGTGTTCTGTTAAAATTTGTGCGGCACGTCGGATCTGCTCCTCGGTCGGGATCCACTCGCGTCTGCCGCTATCGGCAAGTCCCAGGGCAGCAGCCTTGCTGCCTCCCATGGGGTGATAGCGTAAAAGCTGCACGCCCGTGCAGTGCACAAGGCTGTGATACAGGGCAGCTACGCGCTCAAAATGCTCTTTCTCGGTAGTCAATCCATTCACAAGCAAGCAACGCAGGCGAATGCGTGCACCGAGTGAATCAAGTAAGGCAAGATTGTGCAGGATCGCATCCGGCAAAGCACCGGTCAGCTCCCTGTGCTTTTGCGGGTCTGTGTGCTTGATATCAAAATAAAATTCATCCACGTAAGGCGCGACGCGCGCAAGCCGTGCAGATTCGCACGCTCCCGCCGTCTCCACAAGCACGTGCAAGCCCCGCTTTTTGAGCAGCGGCACAAGCTGCTCAATCCCGTCGGTGCAAAGCGGCTCACCGCCCGAAAGCGTCACGCCGCCCTCGGTTGCATAAAACACAGCATCCTCGCAAACGGCGTCCGCGACCTGCTCCGGGGTCATCTCTCGCCCGACCGCGCGGCAAGCCTCGGTGGGGCAAGCTCCGGCACACGCGCCGCAGCCCACACACAATTCTACCTTACGGTAGCGGTCGGTTTGTGTCAGGATCTGCGCGCCCGCGGGACAAATCTCCACGCACGCGCCGCAGCCTGCACACAGAGCGGTATGCAGCATCATTTCCGACTCGAATTTCTGCGTTTCGGGGTTATGACACCACACGCACCGCAAGGGGCACCCCTTGAAAAACACGGTGGTGCGCAGTCCCGGGCCGTCATGCGTGCAAAATCTCTGAATATCGGCAACTCTCATGCCTGCTCCTCGGGCAAATAACCCGCACGCTCAAGCACCATGCGCTGCCATGCGTCGTCCAGCGTAACGAATCTGGCGTTCCAGCCCGACACGCGTACCGACAGCGTCTTATACTGCTCGGGGTGCTCGCGCGCGTCAAGTAAGGTCTGCACGTCCAGCACGTCCACCTGCATAAAGTAGCCGCCCAGCGCACAGAAGCCCTGCATCAGACCCTCCAGCGCGCAAAGTCCGTTCTCGCCCTCAAGCGTACCGGGATACAGCTTGATATCCAAAGCCGCTCCCGTGGTCATGCGGGAAAGATCAGACGCGCAATAGGAGCGCACGGTTGCGGTCGCGCCCGCGGTATCCGTGCCCGGCGTGGGCGAGGTGTTACCCGCCAGGATCTCACCGCGGCGGTAGCCGTGCGGCACGGCGGTGCGGTGCGCCATCCATTCGATCTGTCGGCCAAAGGTGCTGATTCCGGGCGGAAAGGCGATGGGATAGCTCTTGGCATACTTGGCGCAGGCGTCCGCAAAGGCGTCCACCGCCCAGGCGTAATATGCGTCGGCCGCCGCGTCGCCGTTGCCGTAGTGCGGCAATTTATGCTTGGCATACAAGGCCAGCTGCTCCTGTCCGTTCCAGTCGTTGCGCAGGATCTCACAGAGCGCGGGAACGCTCATTCTTTTTTCAATAAAGCACAAATGGTCAATGGCGCAAAGCGCGTTTGCCACATCACCCACGCCGCCCATATGCGGAGAAATCACCACGTAGGGCGTGCCGCCCTCCAGGTATCCGCGTCCGCTCTCGGCACAGCCGTGCTCAAACAGATCGATCATGGGCGTGGGGAAGGCAAGGCGGAAGACGTCGCTTCCCTCTCTCCACGCGGGAACGGTGCCCGAAAGCACGGCCTCGCAGGTTCCCTCAATATGCTGCTTCATGCGCTCGGCATAAGCTGCCTTGAGCGCATCCATGTCGGAAAAATCGACGAATTCGCCCTCGGCCACGTGCAAAACGTCCTGCAAAAGCAGATGCAAAAAGTCCATGGGCATATAGGAAAAATAGGTCTTGCCGGGGATCTGCACCTCCCAGCAGCCGTCGTTTGCAAAATCATGGATATCCGCCTCGGGATAGCCCTGTGCACGAAGTGCCGAATAGACGGTATCCTCGTTGTACACCGCCACCACACCACCGCCGTGACGCATCACGCGTGCAAGCAGACGCAAAAATTCCTTGGGCGTTTGTTTGTTGAGTCGGACAGAGATGGGAAAATCCGAAATGCCCAGCTCCTCCACGATCTCAAGGCAAAGGTAACTGACCTCGTTCGTCACGTCGCAGCCGTTCTCGTCAGTGCCGCCCAGCACGATATTCTGATAGTGCTGCGCGTCACCCGAGCCGCGTGCGGTATCTGTCTCGATCCACTCACAGCCCTTGATAAACATGGATGCCAGCACCTCGCGCGCCTCGTCCATGGTGATCTTTCCCTCGGCAAGATCGCGCTTCAGATAAGGCCCGAGCAGGCGGTCAATACAGCCGATGCCCGGCCAGTTGCCGCCCAGGCGCAGAAAAGCAAACCCGAACCAAAGGCTTTGCACCGCCTCGGTAAAGCTCTTTGCGGGATACAGCGGCACGCGCAAAAGCAGCTCATGCAGCTGCGGGTACCTCTCTTTTGTCGCCTCTATGTAGCGGCCGTGCCAGACCTGCATGGCATCCAGCGTGGCAAGCAGCGCATGATGCCGCGTCATGGCGACCTCGTCAAAGCTCTCGGTGGGCAGATTGGCAATGCACTCTCTCATGCCAAGGATCCCTTCACGCACGAGCACGCCGAAATCCACGGTCAGATGGCTGACACTCGGCCAGAATACCCGCCCGCCGCGCGCTGCGGGATACTGATGGCGAATGCCCGCGCCCAGCGTAGCCGCGCCGCAAACACGCTCCCCTTCACAAATGCGCAAGGGGCACTCGCGCACCAGCACGTCAAGCGAAGCGGTGTATTTTTGGTGGTCGTTGAGATCATCCCAGCTTTCGATGCAATCCACATGCACGAACGGATAAAGCGCGGTCTCGGTGCCGTACTTACCCTGCAGGGATTCCATGGCAAATTTGCGCGTCGCCTCGCAAAGCCGCACGGGTCTGCCCTCTTTATATGCCGATGGAAAAATATATTCGCTCATATCAGATCTTTTTGACGATTTGCTTGATAAATTCGATCACTTCACCGTCCGGACCGTACACGAACGCGATCTGAATGGTGATCTTTCTCGGATGCGAGTCCAGGTCCATCACGGTCACGGGAGTATGCAGCGCAGCGCCTGCGGCAAGTGCCGTATCCAAAGCTCCTTGCACGTTTTCCACGCGCAGCGCAAAATGCTGCCAACGTCCCTCTGCGGGATACTGCGCACCCGGCTTTGCAAACAGCTCAAGCAAGCTGCCATCACCCGTATCCAGCAGCGCGATGCGGGAGTCTCCCTCGCCCCACGCGGTGTACACGGTCATACCCAATTTTTGATAAAACGCCAAAGACTTATCAAAATCCGAGGCGTACAGAGACATATGGTGAAAGCCCATGCCCTTAATGATTTCGTTAGCCATATTCACACCTCAATCAATCTTCAAACGCTGCGTAAACGTCCTGCTCGTAAAGGAACGATGTCACCGCTCCCGCGCCGCCGTCGTAGCAGGAATTCTTCATATAAATTGCCGTGATCTTATTTTCAGGGTCGCTCCAATAGTGCGTGCCGTAAGCACCGCTCCAGCCAAAGCAGCCCTTGGGCATCTGATAGCCGTCTGCCGAGATCACGCGCACGCCAAGTCCCCACTGTATGGGAGGCGGCATGATCTCGTCGGTGACCTGTACGGTTGCCATTTTCTTCACCGATGCTTCGGACAGAATACGAACACCGTTCCATTCACCGCCGTGCGTCAGCATTTCACCGAACCTGACGTAATCTTCAAGCGTTGCCGCAAGTCCCGCACCGCCGCAGTACTGCGTGTTGGGAATGCCCTCAAAAATGGTATCCAGCGACATGGGCACGGCAAAGCCGCCCTGCTGCTCGGAATAATTGTGCATGGCGATCATACGCGCCTTTTGGTCGTCGCTCAAATCAAAGGTGGTATCCTTCATGCCGAGCGGAGCGAACAGGTATTTGTCAAGATATTCGTTATAAGCCATGCCCGACTGAATCTCAATGATACGCGCCACGGCCACGAATGCAGCCACGGGGCTGTACCATTGTGCGGTATAGGGCTCAAAGGCCAGCATTTTATCCGACAGCCACTCCATGACACCCGCGGGGGTCTTGGCAAGCTCGGCAGGCATGGTCGCCCATGCGTGATCGCCGACCTCCATCGTGCCAAGGCCGCTTGTGTGCGAAAGCAGATGCTTGATGGTGATGCGCGTCTGTGCATCTTTATCATAAACGGGCTGACCGTTCTCCATGTGTCCGATCTTCATCTCTGCATACGAGGGGATATACTTGCAAAGCTCGTCGTCAATCGAGAGCAGCCCCTGCTCCTCGGCAATCAGCGCAGCCACGGCCGTGATCGGCTTGGTCATGGAGGCAAGGCGGAATATTGCGTCGGCACGCAGCGGCTCCTTGGTGGTCGCGTTCTGATAACCGTAAGTTTTGTTCAGCAGCACCATGCCGTCCTGCACCACGCAAAGCGCAGCACCGCCCACACGGCCGCTGTCAACATCGGCCTTGACGCGCGCGTCCACCAGCGCATTGAGTTTTTCTTGATTGAGTTTTTTCATGATATTGATCCTTTCCAATGGCAAGCAAGGGCTGTCGCACGGGTGCGACAGCCCTTGCGGAACTGTTTATTCGGTTGGTTTAATCGTCATTCTCGAACTTCTTGATCAGCTTAGACAAAGCCTTCTTTGCGGTATTTTCCTTCTTGCTGTAGTTGGAGGCAAAGTTGGTCTTGTTGTCGTTGACGCTGGTCTTGAACAAGGGCTCAAGGCCGATGTTCGCGTAGTACATGCAAAGGTCGTAGGTACGGGTCTTGAAAATGATATCCAGCATGCCCTGGGATTCCTCGTCACGTACCGACTTACGCTGCAGCACGGTATCGTAGTACGCGGGAGTCACTCTCTGCTGAGAGATAATGGCAAGTGCCTCCAGCGTCGGCCCCAGACGCTCAAGATTTTGAGCAGCCTTGGAGATCGAGGAGGTGGAGCAGATGCCGTTGGTCCAGGTGATGTAATCCTCCTGATCGGCATTATACTTCGGGATGGGCAGTACGCCAAAGTCGCCCTCCATCTCCTTACCGAGCGCTACGATATACATAACGACCTCGCTGTAAAACAGGCCTCTGTTGGTAATGAATACGTCCTTACCCAGATTTTCCTTTCCGGGAGGAGACATGTAGGTTGCATTGTTGGTGTAGTAAATCGCCAGCACCTTGTCAAGCAGATCGGATGCCTTCTGCATTCCGCTTGCATCCAGAGCAAGATAAGGATCCGAGCCCTCTTCACATACGATGTAGCGCAGATCCGCGCCAAAGAAGAAGGTGGAGCCGGTCTCCCAGGTGGATACAAAGCCATAGGTATCCGCCTCGGTCATCTTACCGTCACCGCTGGAGTCAAAGGAAACGTCCTTGATCAATCCCTGGAAATTATCCAGCGTCCATTCATTGTTATACACCATTTCATAAGGATCAATATTCTCGTCCTTGGCCATCTGCTTATTGAACAGCATGACGTAGGTGGTGCCCTCGTCGGAATAGTTGATCGAGCCGTTCATGAAATAGATCCTGTCAGAGATCATAAAGTTTGCCGTGCCTTGGTCCCACCAGGATGCGGACAGGTCCATGCCGTCCAGCGCAGTAAAGCTGACAAGGCTGCCCTCGGAGGCAAGATTTGCGGTATTTGCCATATGGTTCTGCAGCAGATCATACTCACCCGCACCGGTCTGTACGTCCTTTTTGATCTCACCGTTCATCTCGGCTGTATTGATGGGAATGATATTGAGCTTGAGCTTGCAGTATTCCTCAAATGCCAGATTTCTCTGATAAACGGCATCCTCAAGCACCTCGGTACGGTTCTCGGTATACCACTCGTCATAGTGAAAATCCTCTCTTGCCAGGACAACGAAATCCTCCTGTCCCCAGTCAACGCTGATCTGGGAGAGCGCAAGCGCTGCTTCGTCGGTTTCCTGTTCAAGTGTCTGGAGCGTGTCGTCTTCTTCATCCGTGTTGGCATCCACGCAGCTGACCAGAACGCTCAGCAGCATCAGTGCCGTCAGGAACAAGCACAAATACTTTTTCATAATCAATCTCCTGATAAATTATAGGCATACACCTTGATATATATTATACAATACCGTTTGCGTTTTGTCAATCTGCTTTTTGTCATTTTTTACATATTCGGTCTGTGCAATCTCACGCGGTCGATGACCTGCAACCCGTGCTGTCTGACCCACGCCTCTGCTGACTCGATGGTGGCCGGATCGGCTACCGCCCAGGGGTCGTGCGCGTCACAACCAAAGATGACCTTGTTGCCCACGCGGCCTGCGATCTCCCAGAAATCGTGACAGGGATAGACGCGTCGATCGTGCAGACCAAGGAAGTTGAGCTCCAGCGGAATATCCAGCGCAAGCGCCTCGCGGCAAATATACTCCATCGCATCCAGATAGTCCTGCCCTCGCTCGGTGTTACTGGGCAGATCGGGGTGCGCAAAATAGGTAAAGTCGCCCGTCTTCAAGCCCTCGATGACCTGGCGTGCATACCTCCAAGGCACGTCCGCACCCACCTTGCCGCCGCAATAGATGGGCTCGTCGATCTCGTTTGCGATAAAATGCTGCCCCATGATCAGATATTCGTAAGGGTACGGCTTCAGATACTCCAAGAGCAGCGCGTGGAATTTGGGATAATACTCGGCCTCAAAGCCAAGGTGGATCTCGATCTGGTCGGCATACTCTTTTTTGAGATTTTCTACCGTAACGACGTAATCCTCCAGCAATGCGCGGGGAACGCGGAAGCCGGATTCATGGCCGTTCGGGAACGGGTACGGCACGTGGTCCGAAAAGCCCAGCACCCTGACGCCGCGCTCAATGGCGGTCTCAATATATTCGCGCTCGCTGCCGCGGGCGTGGTTGCATCTTGTGGTGTGCGTGTGATAATTTGCGTACATAATAGTCTCCATGCTTTCTTTTGGGGTTTGATACTGCTCTCATTATACCAAATCACGCGCATTTTTGCAATAGCGATTGACATTTTTCGCGCAATGTGATAGAATAATACTATCACTTACGAGGAGATCACACTATGGCAACCAAAAAGAAATCCGGATCAAAAAATCTCACGCGTATTCTCATCAGCATTATTTTTCTGGCATTGGGCACTTCCTCGGTCATCTCAACCTTCCAAGATCTGGTCACCTCCAGCCTGCAGGACCTGCTCACGCTCAATCTTGATCTCAGCATCGCCACCATTCTCGGCGTTCTGATGTTCGTCACGGGCATTATCAGCTTTTGCGGAAAAATGGTTGCATGCCGTGTGCTCGGCGTCATTATCTGCATTCTTTCGGTCGTATTGTTCGTGCTCAGCCTGCCCTCCTGCACGCTCAGCACTCTGCAAGGGCCTGCTTTGTATCTGACGCAGGCGCTGCTTGCATGGCTGTTCTTTGATTTGTCATAACAAAAATCACTGCCCAACTCCCCAAAAAAGAGAGTTGGGCAATGCTGTTTTGATCATACTGTTTCCCAAGAAAGGAGCTTCATGATGAATTCTCTGCCTTTGAACCATCACATCGCACTTTCCGCCACGCTGACTCCCGCACTTCGTTGGGATGGCATCACGCCCATCGAGCAGCACCGAAAGGCCTGCACCAATCGGCTGACCCGGCTGCTGGGGCTTGATACCTTTACCCTTTGCGAGCCGCTCTTTGAGATCACCGCCGAGGACGAGCTCAAGGGGCACAGACACATCCACTTCACGCTTCAGACCGAAGAGGGTTACTTTACCCATTGCGACCTGCTGCTTCCCAAGAATCAGACGGGCAAGCTGCCGCTTTGCGCCACCCTGCAGGGGCATTCCAAGGGCGCGCATATCTCCTTGGGCACGCCAAAGTACCCCGGTGACGAGCAGCTGATCGCCGGTGGTGACCGCGATTTCTGCATTCGCGCCGTAGCCGAGGGCTATGCCGCCCTGGCGATCGAGCAAAGAGGCTTTGGTCAGTGCGGCGGCACGGTACACGGTCCTGCCTGCGAGCGTCCTGCCATGACTGCCCTTTTGCTTGGCCGCACCCTGATCGGCGAGCGCGTCTGGGACGTCATGCGCGTGCTGGATGCGATCGAGGCGCATTTTTCCGATCTGATCACGCTGAAGGGCTCGGTGCTCATGGGCAACTCGGGCGGCGGCACCGCCACCTATTATACTGCATGTCTGGAGCATCGATTTGACGGCTTTATGCCCTCCTGCGCGGTCTGCACTTACCATAATTCCATCGTGGAAATCCACCATTGCACCTGCAACTACGTGCCCGGCATCGCCCGCTATTTTGACATGGGCGACCTGGCTGTCATGATCGCACCAAAAAAGCTGGTTGTCGTCTGCGGCAAGGACGATGAAATCTTCCCCCTGCCCGCTGTCAAACAGACCTTTGACATCATCAAAGGGCTGTACGAGGCCTCCGGCTCGCCCGACAACTGCGCCCTGGTTATCGGTCACGAGGGCCACCGATTCTATGCCGATGCCGCATGGCCGGTCATGAAGGGGCTGCTCTCCAATTGACGGATTGCGTCTTATCGGTCTACGCAAAAAACGAGCCCCATTAGGCTCGTTTTTTTCTTGATTTTTTCATTTGCCTATTTACAAACGAAAAAATGTATGATATAATGAGCAAAACAAGGGGCATTAGCGCAGTTGGGAGCGCACAACACTGGCAGTGTTGGGGTCAGGGGTTCAAGTCCCCTATGCTCCACCATCCAAGCACGCGCTTTTGTCTACAGGCAAAAGCGCGCTTTTTGAATGACACAAGTTTTTCTGCTTGCAAAGCATTCATGCAATCAAAAATCCCCAAAGAAACGAGGAACACACCATGCACGACAAATTAACCAAAATTGATATACAGCAAATGGAGCAGGAGCTGGAGGAGCGTCGCCGCCGCATCCCCGCGCTGCGCGAGGAGGTCAAGCGTACCCGCGAGTACGGCGACCTTTCCGAAAACGACGAATACCGCTGCGCAAAGCGCGAATACAACGCCAACAAGAGCCGTATCCGCTATCTCGAGAACATGATCGACACCGCCATCATCGTCGAAACCGACTCCCGCGAGGGCGTGGTCGGACTTTTTGACCGCGTCAAGATCTACTACCCCGAGGACGACGAATACCGCGAGATCCGTCTGGTCACCACGCTGCGCAACGACGTTTTCAAGGACTGCATCTCGCAGGACTCCCCCTTCGGCAAGGCGCTGATGGGCAAAAAGGTGGGTCAGACCGTGACTGTGCGCGTCAACGATGCGGTCAGCTATCCCGTCAAGATCCTGGAGATCATTAAGGGCGAGGACGACCCTGACCTGCCCATTTCCACCTACTGATCAACGTAAAACCAAAATTTTGGGAGGAGGTAACGTATGCAGCCCTTGCTTTATGAAATCGAGCATGGAATCGGTACGGGGCACTTTATGCTCTATGAGCGTGACAGCCACGTCTTTCCCATGCACATGCACCGCTGCTATGAATTCGTTCTGATGCTTTCGGGACAGATGCACATGCAAATCGAAAAGCAGGATTATTTGCTTTGCGAGGGTGACCTTGTGCTGATCAAGCCCAACAGACTGCACAGCTACGACTCCCCCGAGGGGATCAGCGGCAAATGCCTGATCTGCGTGTTTTCGCAGGATCTGATCGCCGCCGTTTCGGACTCGCTGACCAAGTACCGCCTTCCCTCCCCGCTGATCAAAAACGTGCCCGCATTTTACCGCGAAATGTTCATGGGCATGAACGAGGACAAGGATATTGCCACGGTCAAGGGCTTTCTTTACACGATCTGCGGCCTGTTTTATCAATCGCTTGATACAGGCGCCGAGGACGACGTTTCCAAGGACACCCTGCTTTTGCGCGACATTTTCATCTATCTGGAAAACCATATGTCAGAGCCCTGCACGCTCAAGGGTACGGCCGAGGCACTGGGATATCACCCTGCTTACATTTCGAGATATTTCACCAAGATCGTGGGCCTTCCTTTTTACACCTACGTGCAGTCGGTCAAAATGGATCGCGCCTGCTATCTGCTGCTCAACACCAAGGACAGCATTCTGTCCATTGCCATTCAATGCGGATTTACCACGCTGAGCAGCTTTAACCGCACCTTCCGCCTGATGCTTGGCATGACCCCCAGGGAATACAGACAGCGCGCGGGCACTTTGGGCTGCGACGAATAAATGCATCGGATACTTTGCAAACAAAAGCCGAACCTTGATTGGTTTGGATAGTTTTTTGCACGGTATCCGATGCTATTTTTTATAATTTTTTTGCAGAAAGTAAAGATTTGCTCATTTTTTGTCATGGATGCATTAGAATCCCAAAAATAATTTTGCTATAATGAAATTGGAAAATAATAATTCATTGATTCAGGAGGAATTCCATATGGCAAACAACCGTTACGTAGGCAGCTACCCCGTGATCGGCATTCGTCCCACCATCGACGGCCGCAGAGGCGTGCTCGGCGTGCGCGAATCCTTGGAGGAACAGACCATGAATATGGCCAAAACCGCCGCAAAGCTCTTTGAAGAAAACCTCAGATACTCGGACGGCACGCCCGTCAAGGTGGTCATCTCCAACACCACCATCGGCCGCGTGGGCGAGGCTGCCGCTTGTGCAGACCAGTTCCGCCGCGAGGGCGTGGACATCACGCTGACCGTCACCCCCTGCTGGTGCTACGGTGCTGAGACCATGGACATGGATCCCCATACCATCAAGGCGGTCTGGGGCTTTAACGGCACCGAAAGACCGGGAGCAGTCTACCTTGCATCCGTGCTTGCAACGCACGCGCAGAAGGGCCTGCCCGCATTCGGCATTTACGGACATGACGTGCAGGACTGCGACGACACCACCGTCCCCGAGGACGTCAAGGAAAAGCTGCTCCGCTTTGGCCGTGCAGCCATTGCCGCAGCCACCATGAGAGGAAAATCCTATCTGCAGATCGGCTCGATCTGCATGGGTATCGGCGGCTCGATCATCAGCACCGACTTTATTGAGGATTACCTTGGTATGAGAGTGGAATCCGTGGACGAGGTGGAGATCATCCGCCGCATGACCGAGGAGATCTACGACAAGGCAGAATACCAAAAAGCGCTTGCATGGGTCAAGGAAAACTGCATCGAGGGCTTTGACAAAAACCCCGAGGCGCTGCAGAAGACCCGCGCAGAAAAGGATGCTGACTGGGAATTTGTGACCAAGATGATGGTCATCATCAAGGATCTGATGAGCGGCAACCCCAACCTGCCCGAGAATTGCCGCGAGGAAATGGTTGGTCACAATGCCATTGCTGCAGGATTTCAGGGGCAGAGACAGTGGACAGACTTTTACCCCAACTGCGACTTCCCCGAGGCAATGCTCAATACCTCCTTTGACTGGAACGGTGCGCGCGAGCCCTATGTGCTTGCTACCGAAAACGACGTGCTCAACGGCATCGGCATGCTGTTTATGAAGCTTTTGACTTGCCGCGCGCAGATGTTTGCGGACGTTCGTACCTACTGGAGCGGCGAATCCGTACAGCGCGTGACCGGCTACCAAATGCAAGGCAAGGCCAAGGATGCAAACGGCATTATCCATCTGATCAACTCGGGTGCTTGCTGTCTGGATGCCTCGGGCGCGGTCAAGGACGAGAACGGCAACGGCGTGATCAAGCCCTGGTACGAGATGACCGAGCAGGACATGAAGGCCGTGATGAACAGCACCACCTGGAACTACGCCGACCTTGGCTACTTCCGCGGCGGCGGATACTCTTCCCGCTTTGAGACCCGCTGCGAAATGCCTGCGACCATGATCCGCCTCAACCTTGTCAAGGGTCTTGGCCCGGTGCTGCAGATCGCAGAGGGCTGGACGGTTGAGCTGCCCGAGGACGTTTCGGACGCGCTTTGGAAGAGAACCGATTACACCTGGCCCTGTACCTGGTTCGCACCTCGCTGCGACGGCCGCGAGGGCTCTCCCTTCAAGACTGCATACGAGGTCATGAACAACTGGGGCGCAAATCACGGCGCGATCAGCTACGGCCACATCGGTGCAGATCTGATCACGCTTTGCTCCATGCTCCGCATCCCCGTTTGCATGCACAACGTACCCGAGGATAAGATCTTCCGTCCCGCTGCATGGAACGCATTCGGCATGGACAAGGAAGGTGCAGACTATCGCGCTTGCGCAAGCTTCGGCCCTCTGTTCAAAAAATAATTTTTTTGGAGCATTACATGCCAAAATTGGAACATGCGGCAACGGCTGCCGATCTCGGCGCTGTACAAAGGAGATTCAATCACGCAATCTCCTGCGTCAGCGTTGAGAACGGTACTCCTTGCCTGTACATCAATCGCGAAAAGCAGACTCCCCTGGCATACATCACATACCTGACCGAGCAAAACCGCTACGGCGATTTTGCTCGCGCGGGATATCGCCTGTTCTCGCTTCCCGTCTTTTTCGGATTCAATCACTTGAATGAAAACTCCGGGCTTGACGTGTTTAGCAAAGGCATCTTTGATCAATCCCGACCGGATTTTTCGGTCTTTGACGCGGATATTGCACGCATTCTGGACGCTTGCCCCGACGCGTACATTCTCCCCCGCATCAACGTCTCGCCAAGCCGGGACTGGGAGCTCTCCCATCAAGACGAGCTGTGTGATCCCCGCCCCGACGGCACTCCCGGCCGCGTCAGCTTTGCATCCGACGTCTGGGCTGCCGAGGTCAAGCGCGAACTCGGCATCTTTATCTCGCACGTGATCCAAAGCCGCTACGCGCCGCACATCGCGGGCTATCAGATCGCGGGCGGCAACACCGAGGAATGGTTGCCCTTTGACCCAAAGCACGGCATCAGCGGTCTGCGCGCAAGAGAAAAATACGAGCAGTATTTAAAGGATCACAACAGATACATCAGCAAAGAATCCTATGCCCGCTTTCATTCCGAGCTGGTAGCCTCCCGCATCTGCGAATTTGCAGCAGAGGTCAAAAGGCTGACCGACCGCTCGGTGGTAGTCGGCAGCTTTTACGGCTATACCCTGGAATGTCCCGATCCCACCTCTGGTCACCACGCGCTGCGCACGCTGCTGGAATGCGAGGACGTAGATTTTCTCTGCTCCCCCATCTCCTACTCCATGGTACGCGCACCGGGACGCGATCACCCTTATATGACGCCCTTTGCCTCGATCCGTCAGCACGGCAAGCTGTATTTTTGCGAAAACGATACCCGCACGCACCTCTCTTACCCCGTCAACGATACCCCATGGTACACCTCCCCCATCTGGTTTGGCCCGGACAAGGCCACCGCTATGGATATCATCAAGCTGCATGCAGCCCGCGCGCTGATCAATCGGCACGCTGCCTGGTGGTTTGATATGTGGGGCGGTTGGTTTGCGGACGAGGATTATATGAAACTGTTAGAGCAGCTGCGCGAGATTTTTGCCGAAAGCAGGGATATGCCTATCCAATCGGCCGCAGAGGTTGCGGTGTTCGTGGATGAGGAAGCGTACGCCTGTATGCAAGACCCGGGAGCGGCGACCTCGGTGTGCTATCTGATCCGTGAAGCACTGGGCATGATGGGCACCCCCTACGACCTGTATCTCTGCTCGGATGCGGATGCCGTGCTGAGCAAATACAAGGCGGTCATTTCCCTGAAGCCCGCAGATTCTCCGCTTGGCAACAGGCTCTCCGCGCTTGCCTATAACATGGGAAAGCCATATCTGGAGATCCGCCCGCAAAACGCCGATATCACCCCTGCCGACCTGCGCAGCTTTTTGCGCAAGGCGCACGTGTTCCTCTGGAGCACGCAGGATGCGGTGATCTACGGCAACTCCCATTACGTCCTTTTGCACGCCGTCAAGGACGGCACCTGTGTGCTCAACGTCCCGGGCAGCATGGATCTGCAGGACGTTTTCACGGGGCAGAAGCACTCCACGCAAATTGATTGCAAAAAGGGCGAGAGCTACCTGTTCCGCCTGGTCACCTAACACTATGAAAGCGAGATACTTATGAAAGCACAAATCAAAAGATTCCTCTTGAGCATGCTTTGCCCCATGCTGGCGTTTTGCATGCTGACCGGCTGCACGCCGGGCGCACAGCCTCCCCAGGAGAGCTCCGATCTCCCCGCAGAAACCGAGGCTCCCATCGAGGACACAACCCCCGAGCAGACCACGGCTCCCGAAACCGAAGCTCAAACCGAGCCTGAGCCTCCTTACGTATACGAAGGCCCCGGGCTTGACGTCACCCGCGCGACTGACCTTGTATCCATCTGCTACTCGGTATGGTTCGACGCCATCATCGGCGTTTCGGGCAGCGGTGTCAACCACTGGTACAACGTCACCGAGATCGAATCGGGAAAGGGCCGGTGGGGTTCATATCCCCAATTCCATTACTGGGCAAAGCCCGCGCTGGGCTACTACTCCAGCTCCAACGTTGAGGTCATCCGTACACACATGACCCAGCTCTATACTGCGGGCGTGGATTTTATCATCGTGGACCTGACCAACGCACACGACGGCTATCTGGGCACGGCGCAATGGGATAATTTCATTCAAAAGCCGCTGGATGCGCTGTTCTCCACCATCGTACAGATGCGCTCCGAGGGTCTTGCCACCCCTTACGTAGTACTGTGGGTTGGCGACTGGGTAGGGCCGAGCGAAGGCCCGCTTTACCAGAAGCTTTACGATGAATACTATTCCAAGCAAGAATATCTTGACTGCTTTGTTTACTGGGATAACAAGCCGCTTCTGCTGACCGCTTACACCCAGCCCGAGGACTTCCCCTTAAAGGACAAGGACATCTTTACCGTCCGCTCGATGTGGAACTACTTGAGCAAGGGACGTCCCGAGGGACAGTGGAGCTACATGGCAAGAAGCAACTACAAGCAATATGCGACCGGCCCCGACGGCAATCCCGAGCAGATGAACATCGCAACGGCAGCTTTCCAATACTACATGTCCTACCCCGAAACGGCCGACGGCCGCCAGGGAGGTCTTTTCTGGCACGCACAATGGAAATCCGCCTTTGAGACCCGCCCCAAGATCGTGACGCTGACCTGGTGGAACGAATGGTGCGCACAAAGACTGCGCGACGACAAGGGCAACTACGTATTCGTGGACAACTACAATCAGGAATACAGCCGCGACCTGGAGCCCATGGAGGGCGGTCACGGAGATCAGTACTACAAATGGATGATCGAATACATCGCAGCCTACAAGAACCACGAGGAATGCCCCGTGCTGGTGGAAGAGGGCTACGAGGACAGAGTAGACAGCTTTGTCAGAGACTTCCAATCCAAATCCCTGATCCGCGATACCTTTGACCTGACTGCACACGGCGCATGCCCCGGAAAGCTGATCGTGATCAAGAACGCCGCCAGCGGCGAGATCTGCGAGGTCTACGACTTTGAGATCTCCTGCCCTGTTGACTTGAATGACACTTCAAGCATGGAAAAGTACAGGGATAGCGACAGATATGTTCACACCGTACAAAAGGTGACCTGCCCGAAGTGCGGCACGACGCTGGAGATCGATCTGTGGGAGGACAAAAACGATGACTCTCACCAGATCACGCGTGTTTACGAAAAGAACGGTAATATGATCCTTGAAGTGATCGAATAATCATCAAAGCAACAGGCTGTACGCGCACGTGCAGCCTGTTTCGGAGGTTTTATGAGCAGACATATCTATACACTCAAAAAGCCCGCGGGCTGGCACAAGGAGCTTTGGCGAGAAGCGCTCCCCTTGGGCAACGGTCTTTCGGGGCTTCTGATCCCCGGAGCGGTGGGCAACGAGCACCTGACCTTTACCCGCCACGATCTGTGGGAGGGGGCTGACGAGCGTCCCGTGCCGGACGTGACAAGCACGCTGTACCAGATGCGCGAAGCACTGGCACACGGTGATTATGCCGCCGCCAACAAGGAAAATCTGGCGCAGGCGCTGCACAAACAGGGCGGCGCAACACCCATTGAATGTCCGCATCCGCTGGGTTGGCTGGACGTGGAATTCGCCCCCGCCAAGCCCTTTGTGCACTACCGCCGCGGCGTCAATATGCAAACGGGAGAGGCATTCGTGGAGTTCTCTGTGGACGGCTGCCGCTACCGCCGCACCGCCTTCGTCTCGCGCGACGCAGACGTGACCGTTTTGCGCATGACTGCAGACAAGCCCTTTACCGCCACCTACGATTTCAGACTTTATAACCAAGTAACACAAAGCGAGACGACGCAAAGCGGATTTTACCGCGCGTCTGCCGACTCTTATACCGCCGTGCGCGTGCAATTCGTCGGAGATTACACCGCCACCGTCTCGGGCTCTGCTCTTTCGGTCACGGGCTCTGACTATATGCTCCTGATCCGCACCGCCTCGCACGGCTCGCCCGTCTCGCTTGACTCGGTCATGGGCAAGACCTACGACGAGCTGCTGTCCGCGCACGAGGCAAAGCACCGCCCGCTTTACGATTGCGTCAATATCGAGCTTGCGGACGACGCAGAGTTTGACGCAACCAACGAGCAAATGCTCGCAGACGCTTACGACGAGCGGGTCTCCCCTGCGCTTTTTGAGCGTCTTTGGAGATTTGGCCGCTACCTCTTTATCTCTGCCGCATCCGAGCAGGGCAATCCCGTGCCGCTATACGGCATCTGGCCCGCCGATCACCACCTTGCGTGGAGTCAGTACGTGGCCAACGAAAACGTGGAGATCACCTACTGGCACGCCATGGCGGGCGGACTTTCCTATGCCATTCCGCCGCTGCTGCGCTACTACACCGCCAAGATCCAAAAGCTGCGCGAATGTGCCAAGAATATGTTCGGCACAAGAGGCATCTGGATCTCGGCCTACACCACGCCCGGCTCGTCGGGTCCCTGCGTACCCGTTTCCATCATTCTCAACTGGACGGGCTGTGCGGGCTGGCTTTGCCGCCACTTCTGGGAATACTACCTCTACACGCGCGACGAAAAGCTGTTACGCGAAGAGATCCTGCCCTTCATGCACGAAGCTGCGCTGTTTTACCTTGATTACGCGAAGCGCGACGGTGAGTATATAACGCTCTCCCCCTCCGTCTCTCCCGAAAATATTCCCGCGGGCAATCCCGGCATCGTGGCCAAAAACGCCACCATGGATTTCGCCATTCTCAAGGAGCTTTTGACCAATCTGCTTGCGGGCATGGAGATCACGGGCATGTACGCAGACGAGGCCGCCGACTTTGCCGACCTGCTCTGCCGCATCCCGCCCTATATGCTCAATGCGGACGGGGCGGTCAAGGAATGGATGGCTCCCGACCTTGCCGACAATTACCACCACCGCCACCTCTCGCACATCTATCCCGTATTCCCCGGCAACGAGATCTCATCTCACGCACAGCCCGAGCTGTTTGAGGCCTTCCGGCAGGCGGTCAGACTGCGCAAGCTGGGCGCACAATCGGGCTGGTCGCTCGCCCACATGGCAAGCATTTACGCACGCATGGGCGAAGCGGAGGGAAGCATGGAATGCATTGACGTCATGGCCAAGAGCGTGATCATGGATTCGCTCATGACCACTCACAATGACTGGCGCGGCATGGGTGTCACCTTAGAATGGCAGGGCGAGGCGTTCGTGCAGCTGGACGCGGCCTTCGGCGTAGTCAACGCGCTACAGGAAATGCTGTTCTGCGCACAAAAGGGCGCGCTTTCCATCCTGCCCGCGCTGCCAGAAAGACTGATGCGCGGACAGGCAAACGGCCTTGTATTCCCCGAGGGTACGGCAGATATTGCGTGGAGCGAGGACGGCAACGTGACGCTGACCGTTCATGCTGCGCGTCCCGTGGATGCAAGCATATTGCTTGGCGGCACGGAGCGCTGCCGTCTGACGCTGGAGGCAGAGCAAAGTAAAACCCTGCAGCTGACTATTTGACCAAGAAAGGAAGCCATAGCATGTTAAAGAATATCCCCCCGATCCTCTCCCCCGAAATGCTCAAGGTGCTGTGCGAAATGGGGCACGGCGACCGCCTTGTCATTGCCGATGCTAACTTCCCCGCTGCCAGCATGGGCAAGAATGCCATTGTGCTGCGCGCGGACGGGCATAGCGCGACCGATCTTCTGGACGCGATCCTGACCCTGTTCCCGCTGGACACCTATGTGGAGCACCCCGTTTCCCTGATGCAGCTCATGCCGGGTGACACCGTCAAGACTCCCATCTGGGATGAATACAAGGCAATCGTTGCCAAGCACGACGCGCGCGGCGCGGACGCGTTTGCCGAGATCGAGCGCTTTGCCTTTTACGAGGAATCGAGAAAGGTTTATGCCATCATCGCCACCGGCGAAAAGGCACTCTACGCCAATGTCATGCTGCAAAAGGGCGTGATTTAAGCAAAAAGGGCCGAGTCATTTTGTTTGACTCGGCCCTTTTCGGTAAAATTTTTCTTGTATGGGGGTCACGCACGACAGCGCTGATTTTTCACCCTTGCCAAAAGAAAAAAAGTATGCTATACTATGATACAGAAAGTGAGGTGATCCCATGTCCATTCGTATTCTCTGCCCCCCTTACGTGCAGGCGGTGCTCAAGGCGTTGCACGACGCAGGCCACGAGGCTTATATCGTGGGCGGCTGCGTGCGCGACAGTCTGCTTGGTACTGTGCCCAAGGACTGGGACGTGACCACCTCGGCTCACCCCGAGCAGACCGAGCAGGCTGCCCTTGCTTCGGGGCTCAAAACCTTCCGCACGGGCATCAAGCACGGCACCATCTCGGTGCTCTCGGACGGCGTGACCGTGGAGTGCACCACCTTCCGTATTGACGGTGATTACAAGGACTCCCGCCACCCCGAGAGTGTCAAGTTCACGCCGAGCTTGGTTGAGGATCTCGCCCGCCGCGATTTCACCGTCAACGCCATGGCCGCCGTACCCACGGCGGACGGCTGGGAGATCATTGACCCCTTTGGCGGACAGGCCGATCTGGGATCGGGCATCATACGCTGCGTGGGCAATCCCATCAAGCGATTTGGCGAGGACGCCTTGCGCATTTTGCGTGGCGTGCGCTTTGCTTCGCGTCTGGGCTTTGCCATTGAGGACAAAACCGCCAACGCCATGTACGCTGCCGCGGGCGGCCTTAAAAGCATCTCGCGCGAGCGCGTGCGCGAGGAGCTGATGGGCATTTTGCAAAGCCCCGACCCCGAATGGGCGATCAAAACCATGAAAAAGCGCGGATTTCTCAAGTACGTTTTTCCCTATGCAGACGTGACTGCCGCTGCGCGCGGCGTCAACGAGACACCCGCCGATCAGCCGCTCTTCCGCCTTGCATTCCTGCTTTACGGCACCCCCGACGACGCGGTGCAAAAGACTGTGAGTGACCTTAAAATGTCGGGCGCGGACGCGGGATTTGTGCGCACACTGTTGGCTTTCCGAGCAGAGACACTTGAAAGCTCCCCTTTGCTTGCAAGAAAAATGATCGCCAAATACGGCGACGTTGCCCTACCCGCGCTTTCTCTGCGCGCTGCCAAGGGCGAGGACACCTCTGCCCTTTCGGACATCGTTTCCGAGCAGCTGCGCGCGGGCGTTTGCGTCAAGATCGCCGACCTTGCGGTCAACGGCGCAGACCTTGCCGTCATTGGAATTCCCAAGGGGCGCGAGATGGGCAGCGTACTGAACGCTTTGCTGGCAAAAGTCATGGAAGACCCCGATCTCAACCAAAAGGACGTGCTGCTCGCTTTGGCAGCCGAAATCTACAAGGAGAAATAAATGTATTCCGTCACACCGAAAAAGCAATCAAGGCTGACAGGGCTGATCTGCGCCGCCTGCTTTATCTGCGGGCTTGGCCTGTTTGTCGCCTCGATCGGAAAAAGCGAGATCCCCTACGCCACGCTTGCAGCGCAGCTGGCGGGAGTTTTGTGCCTGGTCGCAGGCATTTACCTCTACACCAAATATTTTGCGCACCAATTCACCTACGCCGTACAGCCCGGCGGCGTTTTTGATGCAAACGGCGACGAGATCTACGATCTGGTGGTCACGGACACGGTGGGCGGTCGCCGCCGGCGCGTGGTCTGCCGCATTGCCCTGCGCGACATTCTGCAGGTGGACGCGCGCCCGGCACGCGCCACCAAAAAGAACGGGTATGCCAAGATCGAAGCCCCCGGCGAGGACGGCGGGCAGGTGTTTTCTTACTGCGCGGACATGATCCCCGGCAAGATATTAGCCGTTTACGACCGCGACGGCAATGCGGTTTTGCTGACTTTTGACCAAGGTTTATATGAGATTTTGAGCAAAAAACACTAAAAAATATTTTGTCAAAAATTTTTTCAAAAAGCTCTTGACAAACCGATTACAATCTGCTATAATACTGCATGTTCCGTTCACGAGACTCTGTTCGTGAGAATGCGCTGGTGTGGCTCAATGGCAGAGCAGCTGATTTGTAATCAGCAGGTTGATGGTTCGACTCCGTTCACCAGCTCCATATATGGGGGATTTCCCGAGTGGCCAAAGGGGGCAGACTGTAAATCTGTTGTCACTGACTTCGGTGGTCCGAATCCACCATCCCCCACCAACACAAAAAGCCTACCGCAAAGCGGTGGGCTTTTTGTGTTGGTGGGGGATGGTGGTAGGACCGCCGAACGCAAAGGTCGCAGATCCCCGCAAGCCTCGGTTAAGCCCCATTCGACCTTTGTCCTTCGAAGTGCGAATATCGCAAAGCGATTTCGCACTTCGAAGAAGTGGTCACGAATCCACCATCCACGCAAAGCGCGGTTTACCCCCAACGAATTCATCTCTTTCATTATTAACTACTCAGAATAGACCCCAAAAACACTAACGAGTCGGCTTTGATTTATGATTGTGCTATTTTTGTCGCCGTGCATGCTTTGACAGATGCCTTGCGGTATGCTAAAATAAATCCATGAGCTCATCCACGGCAAGAAAGGACTCTATTATGCAATATTCTCCCGATCTGATCCGCATCTCCACAGAGCTTGAGGCAGACCCACAGATGTTCTCGCTGTATCTTGTGCACGCAGACGCTTTTTCCTGTGAGCTATCCGAGGTTCGGTGCTATCTCAACGGCTACACGCTCCTATGCCTGAATAACACCGACACCGTCAAGGTGCACAGCGGCACGGGCGACGTGCTGGGCTTTTGCTTCCGCCCCGATTTTTATAACATCGCACTAAGCCGCACGGTCATTGAGAGTGACCGCTATCCCGACCTTCGTGCCAGATACAGTTATCCCGATTTTCACCTGTTTTTGACGCGCGACGAGCGGTATTGCGGGATTCTCCCCCTGAGTGCCGATGCCTACCGCTCCCTGCTCGCCCATTTTCGCGCCGCCGAGCAGTTCATTCGCGCGCACGGCACCGACCCCATGTGGTCCTGCCACGCCCGATCACAGCTCATTTCGGTCATGTGCCTTGCCGAAAGTGCCTATCAGGGCAAGCAAACGGGAGGCGAGGACGCCATTGTCCGCTACATCAGAGAGCACGCCGAGCGTCCCATGTCTGTGGAATCCCTTTGCCGCATGTTCAACACCAACCGCACAACGCTGACCAAAACCATCAAAGCCGCAACGGGACTGCCACCCATGCAGTTCGTTTTGGAGGAACGGCTCAACCAAAGCCGCCCCGATCTGCTGTTCACCTCACTCCCTATTGGCTTTATCGCCATGAAATACGGCTTTTCCGATGCAAACTACTACATCCGTGCATTCAAGCAACGGTTTGGGCAATCCCCCCTGCAATACCGCAACGAGCAAATTGAAAAGTGGCACGCCAACAAAGAATGATAAGGAGTTTTCATGAACAACCACTATAACACAACCTCGTCCGATACCTACACCCCCGAAAAGCCCAATCACGTCAGAACCGCCGTACACGCATTTTTCTACATAATCGTCTACCATATAGCCACCTATCTGCTGTACGCCGTTCTTTTGAGTCCCTTGGAAAATCAGATGGTGAACGACGGCTATGAACCGCGCTACCGCCTTGTGATGTTCATCTTTTCGCTTCTCACCTTGGCCATACTTTCCATCGTCATGATTACGGTTTACTTTAAGAACGGCTCACGCAAGCGCGCCTATCTTGCTGCCACCTCGGCAGAGCTGCGCGGGCAAGAGAATGCGGCAGAGGGAGCAATCCGCTACCGCAAAACCGCACTTGTAGAGGCAGCAGTCTCCACCGCGGTCACCGCCGCCCTGTGGCTGTTTCCCGCCTGCTTTTATACCATTTCCCTGAGCATATCCGGCTATGGCTACGGCTACGCACAGGCTTTGGGGATCGAGAACTTTTTCGTTGGCGCGGTGGGACTGTTCCAGCCCTTCCAAAACGCCCTTATAGGTTGGCTTCTGGGCGTTGGAATGCTGTTCTGCGTTCACTATTTCGGGCGCATTGCAGCTCATAAGAGCTGGGAAGATAACCGCATTCGCCATTGAGGGGCGAGATGACGTATCATCTTGAAAAGTTCGGCAGAATTCTGTTGGAGCTGCGCAAGGAGCGCGGTTGGACACAAAGTACGTTGGCGAATAAGATGAACCTTTCTGCGCAGTCGGTTTCCAAATGGGAACGCGGCACAAGCTACCCCGATATTGAGTTATTCCCGGTTCTTGCCGAGATTTTTAATGTGGACATAGGCGTTCTGTTCGGAAAGGATAAATAAAAGAGCACTTGCTATCGCAAGTGCTCTTTTTCAGTTGTACTCCCCTTTTCTCCAAGCATAATTCCTCAATTCATCCTCTTGTGACACAAATGAGAATCCGACCTTTTCAAACAGCCTGATCGACGCGATATTCGTCTCGTCAATCGAGACCTCAATCCTCTTATATCCAAGCCCGAATACGTCCTTTTGTATATCCGCCAATATCTTGGTTCCATATCCCGCATTCTGATGTTGCGGGAATACCACAACGGACAAAAACATCGTGTCCTCCTGCAATTCCAGATGAATCGTACCGATCAAGTCATTTTCGTCATATATTTTGAAAAAATACACGTTTTCATGGCCGGTGACGTAATCAAAATATTGCTCCCCGATCGCAATATACCGCGCGATTTTTGGCAGGTCGTAAACGGCCGAGATCCGCGCAATGTCCGCGTCATCCGTTCGTGTCATGCGTGTGTATATCAAATTATCCATAAATATTCTCCTGAATGTTTACTCCTCCGTATACAGCTCGTCGTAATACCAACGCATCGGATTTTCGTAAATGTATTTCATATGCTCTTCATAATCCTGACGATTGCGGATGATATGTTCAAAAAATGAAGTTTGAAACAATTTTTCCTGAAATCCATTTTTTCTGCATTCTCGTGTAGTTAAGGATTTATATGCGCAAACAATATCCATAATCGTAGGGCGGGGGCTTGCTCCCGCATCATCCTCCAAAATCATAATGATATGAATATGATTGGGCATAATCACATATTGATCAATTTTCATATATGGATAACGAGATTCCAAAGATAATAATTGTTGCTCTGCAATTTGTCCGTATTTGGTGTATTTAATTTGATATTCATTCGAAGTGTACTCTTCTGCGGGAGCAAGCCCCCGCCCTACGATACGTGATAACGCGCATCGCCTGTTTTGTGTGCAAATCGTAATGAAATAAGCACCTGCAGAACTGTAATCATAATTATCAAGACGAGGATGCTTTCTGTTTGGTAGTTCTCTTTTCTCTTCCATTCCCATCACCTCTTTTACCCTATTATACCACACACTTCGCCCGCTCGCAATGAAACGGGCGTTTTTTTATTATATTATAATGAGGATTTTTTCATATGTTCACAGGCAATTTACAATTTCGTGCTATGATGTATTCTGTATAGTTATGAAAACTTTTGAAAGGATCTGTGATCATGATAAAAATCGAACATCTGGTAAAGAACTACGGCTCCAATTGCGCTGTGGACGATATCAGCTTCTCGGTGGAGTCCGGTGAGATCGTGGGCTTTCTTGGCCCCAACGGTGCCGGCAAATCCACCACAATGAACATTCTGACCGGTTACCTCTCCGGTACGTCCGGCAAGGTTTCGATCGATGGCATTGACATCTTAGCTGACCCCTTGGGTGCAAAAAAGCTGATCGGCTACCTGCCCGAGCAGCCCCCGCTCTATTTGGACATGACGGTGGACGAATACCTGAACTTTGCTTACGACCTCAAGGGCTGCAAGCTGCCTCGCGCCGAGCACCTGGCAGAGGTCTGCGAGGTGGTCAAGATCACCGACGTGCGCAAGAGAGTCATCCGTAATCTCTCCAAGGGCTACAAGCAGCGCGTGGGTATTGCCCAGGCGCTTGTCGGCAACCCCAAGGTCATCATTTTTGACGAGCCCACCATCGGCCTTGACCCCAAGCAGATCATTGAGATCCGCAATCTGATCAGAACGCTTGGCAAGGGCCACACGGTCATTCTCTCCACGCACATCCTGCAGGAGGTGCAGGCAGTCTGCGACCGAATTGTCATCATCAACAAGGGCAAGATCGTGGCCGACGAGCTGACCGAGAATATCTCCCGCGCGGTCGAGAACAACCGCCGCTTCAACGTCAAGATCTGCGGCCCCTCCCGTGAGGTGCTCTCCGCGATCAAGAGCATGAGCGGCATCGTATACGCAGAGGCACTTGCCGAGCGTGACGGCGACGCTTACACCTACATGATCGAGAGTGATTACGGCGTGGACGTACGCAAGAAGCTGTTCTACACCATGGCTGAACGCGGCTGGGCAATCATTGGTCTGGAAGCACTTGGCATGAGCCTTGAGGACATCTTTATCACGGTCGTGGACAAGTCCGCCGAGGATAAGATCAGACAAAGCAAGCCCACTCGCCGCCGCTCCGGTGGTAAGGACGCCTTGGAAAAGCAGGTGGCTGAGGCCATGGTGCAGGAAGGTGCGCAAAAGCGCGCGATCGCGGACGCGACCGAAATCGAGGACGAGGAATAATTCCCCGCAAAATTTTTTCGAAAGGAGAACGGCGATCCTTCGCCGTGAATACATAAAATGCTTGCCATCTACAAAAAAGAGATGCGCTCTTATTTCATCAATCCCATCGGATACGTGTTTGCGGGTGTGTTCTTCATCATCTCGGCACTTCTGTGCTGCTATACCACCATCGTATCCTCCAGCTATGATACCTCCACGTATTTTATGCTGATGATCTTTGCATTCGTCATTCTCATTCCGCTGCTGACCATGCGTCTGTTTGCAGAAGAGAGAAAGCTGCGTACAGAGCAGCTGCTCATGACCGCCCCCGTTTCCATTACAAGCATGGTCATGGGTAAGTTCTTAGCAGCCCTGACGCTGTTCGGCTCCTCCCTGCTGGTCTCCTGCATCAACTTTATTCCGATCTATGCGTTTGCATCCATCGAGCGCGGCAGCGAGTCCTATAACACCACCCACATCGGCCCTGTGACCGGCCAGGTCATCGGTTGCCTTGTCGGCATTCTGCTGATCGGTGCTGCATTCATCGCCATCGGTACGTTTATCTCGGCGCTGACCGAAAATCAGCTTGCTGCTGCCGTCATCACCATATCGGTCATTCTCGGCATGGTGCTGCTCAGCTTCCTGAACACACTGATCGACAATTACGTCATCCGCTTTGTCATCGACTGGTTCTCGGTGCTCAGCCGCTTCAATACCTTCAGCTATGGCCTCTTTGACTTCTCCGCGCTGCTCTACTACCTCTCCCTGACCTTCGTATTCCTGTTCCTTACCGTCAGAGTTTACGAAAAGCGCCGTTGGGGCTGATAACGGAGGAAAACGCACATGAGAAGATCAGCGACAAGCCGCCGCTTTCGCTATGGCTCTCTGTCCGTGGTGCTGACTGTCTTTGTCATTGCCGTGGTCGTGATCGTCAACGTCATTTTCCAAACGCTGGCTACACGCTACGCATGGTTTGTGGACATGACCTCGTCGGGCACGTTTACACTCTCGGACGATTGCCGCGATTACGTGGCGGATAACATCATTCCCTTGATCGACGCGGACAACGCCGCGCTGAGCGAGGATCAGAAGATCAGGATCATCTTCTGCGACGACAAGGCTGCCTGGGAAGAGCAGACTGTTCAGAAATATCTGATCAACACGGCAACCGAGCTTGCCGAGGAATTTCCCGATCACATTGAGATCGAGTATATCAACATTTGGAACCACCCTTCCCTTGCAAAAAAATACAAGGTGTTTGCGGACACCAACGTGGTCATCGCGTACGGTGACGATTACGTGCTGCGTCCCTTGAACGATTTTTACGTATTCAACAGCGCGGATACCGCTACGCCCATTGCTTACAACGGCGAAAAGAGTCTTGCCACGGGTATTTTACACGTAACGCAGAAGAATAAGCCCGTTGCTTACCTGACCGTCAACCACGGTGAGACGCTGGCCGACTCCTCCTTCCTCAATCTCTTGGTAGACGCGGGATATACCTACAACTACCTCGATCTGATGAATTTTGACATTCCCGAGGACTGCGAGCTGCTCATCACCTACAATCCCGTCAAGGACTTCGCCATCAACGACGGCATCTCCGTCAAGGACGAGATCGCAAAGCTGGATGCTTACATGGAACAGGGTGGCGCATACATGGTGTTCGTCAACTCCGACACCTTCGTTGCAGGCGAATTCGTCAACTTTGAGACCTATCTGGAGGGCTGGGGCGTGGACTTCATGCACTCCGAGGTGGCAGGCATTGAGCATTGCTACACGGTCAAGGACACCTCTCAATCGCTCTCGGTTGACGGCTACACCGTGCTTGGCAACTACACCACGTGCAGCCGCGGCGCAAACATTGCGCAGGCTGCGGGCTACAGCCCCGTGGTATTCTCCCGCGCCACCTGCATCTCCCCCGCCGAGGGCTTCTCCGCTGCAGGCGACGGCACTTATGTGGGCAGCTCCTGCACGCTTTCCCCCATTCTGACCTCGAGTGAGAACGCAGAGGCCTGGGCTGGCGGCAAGGCAGTTGCAAACGCAAGCGAAGAAAATCCCTTTATTATGATGACGCTCTCCGAAAAGCAGGTATCCGGCGGCACGGGCTACATTCTGACCTGTACCTCCACCACCTTTGCGGACGAGGACGCACTCAACTCCCCCGTATACGGCAACGGCAGCGTGCTGATGGCCTCGATCGAAACCATCGGTAACGACCGTATCCCCACTTCCCTGACCTCCAAGCCCTTTGCGGATTCCACCATTGACACCATCACGGTGGCGCAAAAGACTTACATCACGGTGCTTCTTGCAACCGTCCCCGCTCTTGTTTGCTTTGGCGCGGGTATGATCATTCTGATAAGGAGGAAGCACGCATGATGCATAAGCTTACCAAAAAGACAGTGTTCTATGCCGTCACCGTTCTGATCATCGCAGGCGTGCTGCTTCTCAACGTCGGCTTCCACGCGCTTGCTGCCAAGGGCCTTTGGTTTATTGACTTTGCCATTCCCCGCTATCTTTCCCAGGAGGGCACGCTCTATACCGTATCCGATTCCTGCCTTACCCTGCTTGAAAACAATCTCCCCGGTGCAATAGACGCCGTCAACGATCAGAGAGCCGAAAATGGCGAGGATCCCTTGAAGGTGGAGATCATTTTCTGCACCGATCCCGACGTCTTAAATCAGGATCAATACACCCGCTACATCCACTACACCGCGCTCGGCTTGCAAAAGGAGTTTGCCGATTATATTGACGTGCAGTACATCAATATCATCAAGAACCCCTCCGCCATTCAGAAATTCAAGGCCACCAGCGCGACCAACATCTACCCCTCCAACATCATCGTTTCGTTCGGTACCGAATACCGCGTCTTTACCGTGGATTCGCTGTTCACCTCCAACGACGCTTCCTCGACCGACTATTGGGCCTATAACGGCGAAAAGAAGCTGGCCTCCGGCATACTGGCGGTCACGCGTGCCGAATCCCCCATTGCCTGCCTGACAGTTAACCACGGTGAGCCCGTGCTGCAGCAGACCGAATTTCTCAAGCTGGTCGAGGCTGCGGGCTTTGAGGTGCAGACCCTGGACCTCTATAGCGACCCCATCCCCGAGAATTGCCGTCTGATCATCACCTACGCGCCCCAGACCGATTTCTTCGGCGACCCTGCGGATGACAACGACGAGATCGACAAGCTGGACGCATTCTTAGATAAGGCATACTCCTTCCTGTACGTCTGCGATCCCGAAACCCCCGCACTCCCCAACCTGGACGAATATCTGGAATTCTGGGGCATTACCGTGGCTGCCAAGACCGACAGAGCGGGCATGCGCGAGAATTACCTGATCAAGGATGACGAGGCCAACGTAGATGGTGAGGGATATGCACTGATCGCCACCTACGAAACGCTTGGCAAGGGCGCGTCCTTCACCTCCGACCTGCGCAAGAGCGGTTATCCCCCCACGGTCATCTTTGACCGCGCAACCGCCATCAAGCCGGCCGAGAACTACTCGATCACCTACGTCTTAGAGGACGAGACCACCAATACACAAGCTTACTCCTACTATTCCTATCGCAGCAACGGTATTACCCGCACCATGCACAACATCCTGACCGCTCCCGCAACCGCCGACGGCACGGTGGGTGGCGAGATCTATGAGCCTGCAGGCCAATATCCCTTTGGCCTGATGACGCTGACCGTGGAAAACCGCACCACGCAGGAAACCAACTACTCGGTCGCGCAGGAGCCCTCTTACGTTTGCTGCATCGCATCGACTGAATTTCTGTCCGATACCGTGCTTGCATCCGACGCTTACGGCAATGCAGACGTCGTGCTTGGCACGCTGCGCTCCATGGGCCGCGAGGTCATTCCGGTCAACCTGGAGTTCAAGGCGTTTATGGTCTACGACGTTGCCGAAACCGTGACCGCAAACAATAACCCCATGACCATTACGATCGCGCTTGCGGTCATTCCCGCGTTGATTTGCTTCGGCGTTGGTATTTATGTAAACGTCAGGAGAAAATACTTATGATTCGAGAAGAGATTTTTACCCTTGTGTTCAAGCCCGAAAAGGGAGAGGTCTCCTGCCGCAGCCTGGAAATAAGCGGCAAGACCATCCCCACGCTGCCCATTCCGACGCGTCAGGGCTACACCTTTGACGGTTGGTACACCGAGCAGGGCGGCAAGGGACACAAATTCGTACCCGGTGACACGTACGACTTCGACGGCGACGTCGTGCTGTACGCCAACTGGATCAAGCGCAAGGCGGCAAAGAAAAAATCACTTTACCGCATGCAGAAAAATGCAGCTGTGACGCTGGCTGTCAGCTTTGCTTTGCTGATCGTGGTGCTGATCGGCGTTAACGCCCTTGTCAGCATCCTGACCTACACCGAGGAGGTCAAGATGATCGACGAGAACGGTCAGGTCGAGGTGATCACCACCAAATACTACGTCAAGAAAATTGACGGCGTTTATCACCTGTGCCACTTGGAGGGCTCGTTCCCCAACTTCACCTTCACGCCCCTGCGACAGAACAGCGACGGCCTTTTCATCACCGACCACGAGTCGCTGATCGAGGTTGACCCCGAAACGGGTGCTTGCGAGGTTTACGCCGTGGTGGAGACCGAGGGCACCGAGGTCGTGGGATATTCCGGCCGCGTGCTGCTTTACCGTCAGCTGACCTACGACGCATCCTCCTCGCTTGGCAAGCAGCCTGCAAGCCGCATTGACAAGATCGAGGTGCAAAACGCACACGGCTCTTATGCCTTTATCCGTGAGGAAGGAACAAACTCCTTCTACATCGACGGCTACGACACCACCGCCTACAGCCTTGAGTCCTTTGCAGCCCTTGCAAACGCTTGCGGCTATACCCTTTCGATGGAGCGCCTCTCCGAGCCCGACCGCGAGCCGGACGGCACCATCCGCTTTGCAGAATACGGCCTTGCTCCCGAAACCAGAAAGGACGAGGAGGGCAACGAATACGAATACGTTCCCGCTCAGTTTACCGTGACCGCGGGTGACGGCTCGGCCTACACCGTGCTCATCGGCGACGCGATCGTATCCGGAGCCGGCTACTACGTACAGCTCCAGGGCAGAAACACGGTCTACATTCTCTCGGCCTCCGGCTTTGAGGATTTCGTGCTGCAGCCCATCGAGGTGCTGGTGACTCCCATGATCACCTACCCCACCTCCATGAACACCTACTTTGACGTGGAGCATTTCGTCATTCAGAACGGCATCGATCACGACAAGATCAACGGAGCGATCATGCAAGAGGCTCTTGCCCGCATGGGACTTACCGAGGAGGATCTGCTGGATCCCGACAATTACGATGCCGAGCTGCTGACCAAGACTTATGCCGAGGTCTCCGCACAAATGTACGAGCAGCTTCTGGAGCAATACTCCAAAACTGTCTGCGACTTCTCCTACCTTGACTTAGAGGAGCGCGAGAACACCATGTATTCCTCCATGTCCTACAAGACCGACTCGGATTACATGCAGGGCTACTTCCCCAACTTTGATAACGTCAACAGCGCACTCTACAGCCTGTATTCCTTAGTCCCCCTGCGCACGGTCAAGCTTGACCCCGATGCGGACATGATGGACGAATACGGCGTGCTTGAGCCTGCGCACATCATCTCCTACTACTATGACGATACCGACGAGAACGGCGAAACGTTCACCGTTTACAACCGCGTCAGCATCAGCGCAAAGTCCACCGCGGGCATTTACTACGCTTACGGTGAGATCATGACAAAGGATGCCGACGGCGAATACTTCTACCTCTACACCCCCATGCTGCTTGAGCTTTACGAGAGCGCAGTTCCCTTCCTTGAATGGAGCGACGTGGACTGGTACGATTCCTACTTCGTACAGCTCAACGTAGCCTACATTCAGGACGTGATCTACTCCTGGGGTCAGAACCAAATCTCGTTCGGCATCGATAACTCCGCTACCTCGCAGATGGTTTACCTGCCCGGCAGAGGCGAGGGCCATACCGCTACCGTGGACGGAGAGGAGCATTCCTACACGGTCAAGAACGTAGACGGAAAATACGTGCTGGTGGACAAGGATGGCAACGTGATGATCCCCGTGCACTCCTCCGATTACATGGTATCCGCGCAGTACGCCGCCAAGGGTACGGTACAGTATCCCAGCCCGCAGTACGCAAGAGATTATATGTTCGTGGAGACCGTGCAGGATTCCGATGCAGGTCGCTACACCTACTACATGTACTTCCGCGCCGAGGCCAAGGATAAATATAAGCTTTGTGCCGACGTCAAGGTGCTCAATGCGTCCGGTGACATCATCAATGCAAGCACGGTGGAGGGTAAGGCCGCTTACGAGACCGGCTACTTCTACACCAAGACAGGATACCTGTTCATGCTTCCCGAGAACAGCGCGCTTGGCGCACAGCTGACCGACGATATGGGCAAGTGGGGCGAGGGCACGGTCTACATCACGGCCGACGAGCAGTACGTGCTGATCGATAACAAGACGGGCGCGTTCTTTACCATTAAAACGCTGACCCCGCCCATCTACTTTACAGATAAGGACACCTCCTCGATGGTGATCAACAGCGCCCAGCGCGATGGCGTGACATTCTATCCCACGGGCAACACCGAGCTCAGATTCAACGAGGACGAGAATTACTTCGAGATCTACAACGTAGCCAAGCAAACCTGGGCAAAGGCCTCCACCTCCAATTGCACGCTTGGCGTTTGGGGCAACGGTGCTTATTATAAGACCGCGGACGGCTCTTACGTGCTGGTGGACCAAAAGACGGGCGAGTGGGGTTACCTCTACCTCTCCACCGTTTCCTCGGCCAATATGACGGTCAGCGCAAACGGCGAGCTGCTGGATTACGAGGTCACGCTGCACACGGCAGCAGGCAAGGAGCAGAATTCTCTGGCATCCGACAACTTCCGTAAGATGTACCAGGGTCTGCTTTACGCCTCGGTTGAAGGTGCGACAGACCTGAGCGAGGATGAAATGGCAGCGTTCAGAGCCCTGCCCGACAGCGAATGCCAGCTCAAGCTGACCATTACCGCCAAGGACCCCGACGGCACCGAGCGCCACACCATTTACCGCTTCTACCGCTACACCAACCTCAAATCCTACATGACGGTCGAGCTGGTGGACTCCCCCGAAGATCCGGGTGATCCTCAGAACGGCCAGGGCACCTTCTTCGTGCTCTCCACCTTTGTGGAAAAGCTTATCGCGGATGCCCAGCGAGTCATGAACGGCCAAGAGGTCGTTTCGACAAGCAAAAACTAAATAAAAAAGCAAGGGCTGCGCCAATCACTTGGCGTAGCCCCTGTGTTTTTCTTCCTTTATTTATTCTTTCTTTTTCTTGAAGCAAAGCGGGAGCGCAAGGATGGCCACGGGAGCAAGTGCGGCCAAGGAGATCAGCGCGCTCTTGCATCCGCTCTTAGGCGCAGAATCGCTCTGCTCTTCGGAAGTATCGGAATTCCCCGATTGCACGCCGCTCTGTCCGCCCTGATTCTCGCTATCCTCGGGTGCAGGCTTGCTTTCCTGCTCGCTGCTTTGCTCGGGTACAGGCATTGCCGCCTTGAGCGTACGGATCAGCACGTCCATTGAGGTAGAGGTCAGATACACGTTCTCCATGCCGGCCTGCGCCTTTACGTACGCCTCTGCTGCCTTGTCACCGCCTGCCGTCACGTATTCGTCCATGACGCTTTGCAGCGCACTCTTGTCACAGATTGGCTTGCCGTAAGCCTCGATCTCGGAAAGCTGCAGCATATAGCCGTCCGCAGCCGTATCGCGCAGCTTGGTCGCCTCAAATTTAACCATGGCAGCCGCGATCGGCTCGGCAAGCGTGACCTCGTAAGGCTTGCCCGGATTTTTGCTGCCCGTTTGCTTGTCGATTGAGATCCAGTTCTCACCGTCCTCTGACAAAAGGATCTCAAAATCCACAGGCCACAGATCGGTGATGGGATGCACCACGATGCGGTCGACGGCAAACAAATCACCGAAATCAATGATCACGTACTCGGTGGACTCAGCCTTATCGTGGATCTTGACGTTGGAGGTCCAGCCGTTGGTGGTCACACCGTCGTTGATAAACTTGCCCGACCAACCCCAGGCAATATACTCCTGGCTTGTGTCGCTGGACACCTCAAACGGTCTGTTCAGGGCAATATTCATGCCCTCGGTATATACGATCTCCTCTGCGGGCTTGTTATCCGTGCCTGCAGCCCCGACCGAGCCGTCGTCCATAAAGATCTCGATCTCGGCTATGGCCAAAGCGCCCGTATATCCCGTGATCTCCAGCTTGACGTAGCGTGCATTGACTGTATCAAAGGTAAAGCTGGGGATCTCTTTTCTTGCATTGACATCGCTCTGCTCATGCACCTTTTGCCAGCTCTTGCCGTCAGTCGACACGCTGATGACCACGGTTTTGCCAAAGCTCTTGCCCAGCGTTTTGCCGCTGCCTGCGGGATAGATATCCACGCGGTTGAGCTTGGTTGCATACCCCAGATCCACCACGATCTCGGATTGCTTGGTCTTATTGGATGCCCATCCGAGCGTGCCGTTTGCCTCGCATGCGCGATTGCCGTCGTTGAGATTGTCCATATACTGCTCCGACGTACCCGTTGAGCTGTTGCACGTGATCTGGGCATCTGCCGCCAGATTGGCCCCTACGGGAGCCTGCGAAAGCGGCTTGGAGAAATCAAGCCCTTCGGGCAGCGCGAACAGCTCCCCGTCACCCGCAGCCAGCTCCAAGGTCAGCTTGCCGCCGCCAATATCCACCACTGAGAGCGTGCCGTCCGTCTTGCTGACGCGCTGCAAGGAGGTGATCGAAGCATCAAGGCGCAGTGAAAGCGTTTGCTTTTTGGAGAAATTGTTATTGACCACCATCAGGTAGTTTCTGCCGCTCTCCTTATCCTTGAGCAGAGATACGGTATAGTTTTTGTTATCATCCGGCTGCAGGGGGAAATCCTCGGGAATGCTTTGCTGTCCCCAGGTCTCTCCGTTGAGGTAGATCTCCAATGCATCACAGCCGATCAGCACCTTACCCAGCGCCAACACCTCGTGATTGATCTTACTGACCGCTGCGTAATGCTTGTTCGGTACACCCGTGGAGGAAATGATACCGTCCGCAAACGGCTCGGAGCGATCCACGGGGGTAAACCAGGTAAAGTAAGAGATCTGTTTATAGCCGTATGCTAAGTACATGTAGATCTCATAGCGGATCTCGCTGTCGGTCGGGCGGCGGTATGCGCCCGGAATGCAAACGCTCTGGATATACGCACCGGTCTTGACGTCGTTTGCAAGGCCGACGTCGTGGCAGGCGTCCATGTTGGAAAGGAAGCCCACGCGGTCCATGCTGCCTGCTGCAGTACCGTAGGGATAGCGGTCGTACATCAGATAATCCAAGGGGTAACCCGTGGACGCACAAAGCTTGCACCAGTCGTTCATCTGGCTGATATACGTATCCAGATTGGCATACGCGCCCGCAGGCAGGAAATTCAGATGCATATACTTATCCGGCTCAAGCATTTTGAGCGTGCGATACGCATCGATAAAGGTATTGGGATTGAACGGCTCATCCAGCATGTAGTAGCCGCCCACACCGGGAACGCCCTTGTATTCCTCCACCACGGCCTTGATCTGCTCTTCATTCATACGCAACAGATTGCTGCCCAGGCGGTCGTCGCCCACCGTCATCAGCATGCCGTATTTGTCGCAAAGCTCCAGCATTTTTTCCTGCGTTGCCTTGGCTCCCAGCGCGTCGCCCGAGCCCATGACATAGGTAATGCCTGCATCGGCCATCAGCTTATATTGCTCGTCGTTGATATAGTCCTTTGTGGGCGGCCAGAAGATCGAGATCATGATGTTCTCGTCAAATCTGCTCTTTTCCTCTACCACCTGCACAGTGCAGGTCTCGGTCACGCCGCCCGCCGTTGCGCTGACCGTGGCCTTGCCCTTGGCCTTGGCGGTGATCTTGCCGCTCGCATCCACCGATGCGACCGATGCGTTATCCGATTTCCAGGTCACGGCAGGATTGCTTTCAAAGCCCGAAAACTGCATGGAAAGCTGTGCGCTCTCGCCCACGACCAGCTTCAGGGCGTGCTTGTTCAAGGCGATCTTTTGAATGGATTTGCCGTACACGGCCACCTCGGCAAGCTGTACCAAAAGACCGTCCGAGGACTGTGCCGCACCTGCAGATTCCACCGCGTAGCGTTCAGTCACGTGGATCTTGACGTACCTTGCCTTGGTCGGAGCAAAATCATGCACGCCGGGATTTTTATTGACGCCCGGATTGCCTTCGCTGCGCACGACCTCGGTGTACGCTTGATTATCAAGCGAAACCGAAACGGTATACGTCACAGGGAAATTATTGCCGCTGCCCGTGGGGAACAGCACCACACGGCAGATCTCGGTCGCCTCGCCAAGATCCAGCGTCAGCGTCACGGGCTTGGTCTTGTCGGTTTCCACGTCGTAAGGATTGGTCGACCAACCGGTGTTCATCTTGCCATCCACCAGCATGGCCTTGCACCAGTTTTCACTCGCCATTTCGTACGAATTCTCCCCCGAGGTCTTGGACGAAGCCTTGGAGACCGATACCGACGCGCCCTCGGCTACGTTGACGCAGCCCGACGGTGCGTTGTCTTCAATGTCACTATCAGCAGCAAGCGTCGGAATGCTCAGGCACCCTATCATCAGAATCAGCGCAAAAATCGCGCTCAGAATACGGCTCGTTGTCATTTTCACCAAAATTTTCCTCCCTTTTTCAAAGGTTATATGCAAATTATACCATACCGCTATACACTTGTCAAGTACGCGCATCCCACTCTTGACATGATTTTGCAAAAGGTGTATAATTTGCATAATGATACTTTACGGAGGTCCGTTATATGAAGCTGACCGAAATATTACAAAACGATAAGCTTTCCCTCTCCTTTGAGGTATTTCCGCCAAAGACAGACTCGGCCTTTGCAAGCGTGGAGCAGGCGATCGACCAGATTGCCGCGCTGCACCCGCCCTTTATGAGCGTGACCTACGGCGCGGGCGGCGGCACAAGTCAATATACGTTGGAGATTGCCAAGCACGTCAAAGCGACCTACGGCGTACCCATGCTTGCGCACCTGACCTGCGTATCTTCCAGAAAGCAAACGGTTGCAAAGCAGATCAAGGCCATCAGCGAGGCGGGCATCCAGAACGTCATGGCGCTGCGCGGCGATATTCCCGCGCACCTCTCGGATGCGGATCGCACGACCTGGGATTACCACCATGCCATCGATCTTGTACGCGAGCTGCGTGAGAGCGGCGCGGACTTCTGCATTGGCGGCGCATGCTATCCCGAGGTGCACCCCGAGAGTCGCAACCAAAAGGACGATTTGCGCTACCTTGCCGAAAAGGTGGACGCGGGCTGCGATTTTTTGACCACGCAGATGTTTTTTGACAACAATCTCTTCTATAATTTCATGTATAAGGCGCGCGAGGCAGGCATCACCGTGCCCGTGCTGCCCGGTATCATGCCCATCACCAATGCAACGCAGGTTGAGCGCGCCATCAAGCTTTCCGGCTCGCACATGCCGCGCAGATTCCTTTCCTTGGTGGACAGATTCGGCAACGATCCCGCCGCCATGAAGCAGGCGGGCATTGCGTACGCGACCGATCAGATCATTGACCTGTTCGCCAACAACGTCACGCACGTACACGTGTATTCCATGAACAAGCCCGACGTGGCAGCCGCCATTCTGGCAAACCTTTCCGATATCCTCGGAAAATAAGCGGAGGAATTTTATGTCCTTGACGGATCAGCTTTCCAACAATATTATATACATGGACGGCGGCATGGGCACGCTGCTGCAGGCGGCAGGCCTTGCCCCGGGCGAGCAGCCCGAGCGCTGGAATCTCTCGCACCCCGAGGCCGTGCGCAGCATTCACCGCGCCTACCTTGAGGCAGGCAGCCGCATCATCACCACCAACACCTTCGGGGCAAACGCCCTGCATTACTCCGACGACGAGCTTGCCGCCATCATTCAAGCAGCCATGCAAAACGTGCGTGCGGCCATGGCGGAGGCGGGCGTGAGCAATGCTTACGTTGCGCTTGATATCGGCCCCTCGGGCAAGCTTTTGCGCCCCTGGGGCGACCTTGACTTTGAGGATGCCGTTGCTCTGTTTGCCAAAACCGTGCGTCTGGGTGCTCAGGCCGGTGCCGACCTGGTCTTAATTGAGACCTTCAACGACTGCGCCGAGACAAAGGCCGCCTTGCTTGCCGCCAAGGAAAACTGCGCACTTCCCGTGTTTGTTTCCAACGCCTACGGTGCGGACGGCAAGCTGCTCACGGGTGCTTCGCCCGAAGCCATGGTTGCCATGCTGGAGGGCATGGGCGCAGATGCCGTCGGTGCAAACTGCTCGCTGGGGCCCGCGCAGCTGGCCTCGGTTGCAAGGCGTCTTGTAAACGCCGCATCCGTCCCCGTGCTGCTCATGCCCAACGCGGGCCTTCCCCGCGCCGACGCTGCGGGCAATACCGTTTACGACGTGGATGCGGATCAATTTGCCGCTATCATGGCAGAGCTTGTTTCTCTTGGCGTGCGCCTGCCCGGCGGTTGCTGCGGCACAACGCCCGCGCATATTGCCAAAACGGTGGCTTTGACGCAAAACGTCACGCCCGCACCCATCCAAAAGAAAAACGACACCGTGGTGTCGTCCTATACGCATGCCGTCAATTTCTCCGACGCGCCCTTGCTGATCGGTGAGCGCATCAATCCCACGGGCAAAAAACGCTTCAAGCAGGCCTTGATTGAGGGAGATATGTCCTACGTATTACAGCAAGGCCTTACGCAGGCCGAGCAGGGAGCGCACTTACTGGACGTCAACGTGGGCATTCCCGAGATCGACGAGCCCTCCTTGCTTTGCCGTACCGTCTGTGAGCTGCAGGCTGTGACAGACCTTCCCCTGCAGATCGACACCGCCGATCCCGCGGCCATGGAGCGCGCGCTGCGCAGATATGCGGGCAAGGCCATGATCAACTCGGTATCCGGCAAACGCGAGAGCATGCATGCCATCTTCCCCTTAGTCAAAAAGTACGGCGGCGTGGTGGTTGCGCTGACGCTGGACGAGGACGGCATCCCCGACTCGGCAGACGGCCGCGTAGCCATTGCCAAGCGCATTTTAGAGGCCGCTGCCGAATACGGCATTGACAAAAAGGATATCGTGTTTGACACGCTGACCATGACGGTCAGTACAAACCCCGAGGCAGCCGCGCAAACGCTTGCCGCTATGCGCGAGATCCGCGAGAGCCTTGGCTGCCACACCGTACTGGGCATTTCCAATATTTCGTTCGGGCTGCCCGAGCGAGAGGTGCTGACCGCGCATTTCTTCACGCTGGCCATGCAAAACGGCCTTTCCGCGGCCATTATGAACCCCGGCTCCGCCACCGTACGCAACGCATATCTTGCTTACCGTGCGCTTTTTGGCAAGGATGCAGGCTGTGCCGACTATATTGCGCGCGTCACACCGGTGGGCGTATCGGGTGCGCTTCAGACCGCTGCGCAGGGGGACACCCTGCCGCCCCTGCAGCAAGCTATTCTCAAGGGACTTGCAGAGGTTGCCGCACGCGAGACCGACACGCTGCTGACGGCGCGTGATCCCATGGACATCATCAACTGCGAGATCATTCCCGCGCTCGACCTTGTAGGCGCACGCTTTGATCAAAAAACGCTCTATTTGCCGCAGCTTTTGCTTTCCGCCGAGGCCGCAAAGGCCGCTTTTGAGCGCATCAAGGCACAAAGCGTCAAAGCCGAAAGTGATGAAAACCAAGTTCCCTTCGTGCTTGCCACGGTGGAGGGTGATATTCACGACATTGGCAAAAACATCGTCAAGCTGCTCTTGGAAAATTATAATTTCAAGGTCGTCGACCTTGGCCGCAACGTGCCAGCCGAGCAGGTGCTTGCCGCCGTGCAGGAGTATCACGCGCCCCTTTGCGGCCTGAGCGCGCTCATGACCACCACAGTTCCCGCCATGGAGCGCACCATTGCCCTTTTGCACGAGCAAGCCCCCGACTGCCGCGTGGTCGTAGGCGGTGCGGTGCTGACCGCGGAATACGCGGCACAAATTCACGCCGACCATTATGCCAAGGACGCCATGGAGACCGTACGGTACGCAGAACGCATCAGAAAGGATCTTTTATCATGAAATATTACGTAGAACAAAAAGTATTTTCCTGGAACGATAATTTCTCGGTTTACGACGTTGCGGGCAACGAGATCTTTTTGGTCAAGGGTGAATTTTTCTCGTTTGGCAAAAATCTGACCATCATGGACACGCGCGGCAACGAGCTTTACCGCATTGAGCAGGAGCTTTTCCGCTTCCGCCCGCGCTACCATATCGTCAAAAACGGCGAGATCCAAGCCACGGTAGTCAAGGAATTTTCCATGTTTACCCCGTACTACACAGTCGAGGGTCCGGGCTGGGAGATTGAGGGCGACTTTTTCGATCACGATTACGACGTCACGGACAATGGCCGCCACGTTGCAAGCGTGCAAAAGCAATGGTTTACCTGGGGCGACACCTACGAGATCGAGGTCAACGACCGCGATTACGACCCCGTTGCAGTCCTTGCTGTTTGCATCATCATCGACTGCGTGCTGGACAGTCAGAATAATTAACAAAGCAGCCCCATGGGGCTGAGGAATTAGCGGAGAAAATGAGCGCATGACTGCTTCTTGAGAGGTAGCCATGTGCTCAAACAAATAAATATGTGATCGCCAGCGCCTGCGGCAACTACATACATACAAACAAACAAGGACTGCATCCATGGGATACAGTCCTTGTTTTGTGCGGATTTTCCGCTAATTTGCCAACCCCATCGGGCTGTCTTCTTTCTTGGATTCTATCCAATCCGTCACTCCCGGGCAATCAGACTGCACACCGCGCGGTATGCATACACAATCACCATACCAAGCAGTACGCCGCCCACGATATCACTCAGCCAATGCACGCCGCCAAGCAAACGGCAGGCCACCGTGGCAACCGACACACCGTTCAAAAGACCGATCAGAACGTTGATCAGCACGCCTTTGCGTTGTCGGCTATGCAAATATGCCATACCCATCCCCGCAACCGCCGTGGCCAGCATGGCGTGGCTGGACGGATAAGACGCGGCAAGCTCTCCCCCGTCAAGCACGGGGCGGCAGTTTACAACAAAAACCTCAAAGAACACGTACGCAGCAGCCAGCAGCACAAGCCCGCCTGCCATAACGTAAAGCTCTTTGTCCGCGCGCAAAAATCCCTTGCGGCGAATGACCTGCACAAGTCCCGTGACGCCAAACGCGCCCACGGCTGCGATCATGCAAAGTCCGCAGACCTCGGAGACGGTCAACGCCGCCGCGCTCTGCCCGATCGCCTGCCATACCTTTTGGTTGATCGTGGCAAAGCCCACCTCTGCCCCGCTCTCGCCCGCCGCACGCACGTCCACGAACAAAAGACAAATTGTCAGCGCAATAAATGCCGCCAGCAGCACGCAGGCAACGATCAGATATATGTATCCCTGTTTTTTCATGCAAGACCTCTCGTTTCATTTTCTTCATTATATCATACCTACCCCGATATGGCAAGAGAAATTTCCATACCGTTGGTTGAATGAATAATAAAACCTTAACATATCGGCATCATTTTGCAAACATACGGGTGGTAAAATACTGCCATAACAAAGAAAAGAGGTATTTTATCATGAACAGAAACGATCAAGACTACATTGTCAGCAAAATCCGCACCGCATACACCCCCAAGCAGAAGGGCGACCTTGACGAGCTGCGCCGTCTTGACACCCGGGTCAGACGTCCCGCGCAGGTATTCTCTTACGTATTCGGCTCAATTTCCGCCATCATCATGGGCGCGGGCATGAGCCTTGTGATGACCGATATCGCAGAAACTTTGGGCATTGCAAACGCACTTCCCATCGGCATCGCTATCGGTATTGTCGGCATGATCCTGGCCATTGTCAATTATCCGCTTCATAATGCGATCTTGAATTCTCGCAAGAAAAAGTACGCTCCCGCAATCCTTGCGCTGAGCGACAAGCTCTCCCGCGGCGAATAAAATAACATGGAACAGAGCTCGCTCTGTTCCATACTTTTTGCAAGCATGGAACAATTCCGGGGAAATACTAACAAAACCTTAACATTTGTATGATAGAATCATGGTATATGCCAAGAATAAGGAGGTCTTTCTATGTTTGCTATCCTTGTTGTGGAAGATGACGTGAGCTTAGGCAGAACGCTTTGCACCTTTCTTGACCGTAACGGCTACAGCGCGGTGCACTGCACAAGTGCGCAGGACGCCTATGACGCCATGTATAAGCAGATGTTTGATCTGATCATCTCGGATATCATGATGCCCGGCATCGACGGCTTTGAATTTGCCGAGACCGTGCGCTCCTTGGATAAAAATATTCCCATTATTTTTATGACCGCGCGCGACGACCTGGGCTCCATGCAGCGCGGCTATCTGACTGGGGCTGACGACTACGTGGTCAAGCCCGTGGATTTTAACGCCCTGCTTTTGCGCATCGGCGCGCTTTTGCGCCGCGCGGGCATTGCTGCGCAAAGAAAGCTGACCGTGGGCAACTTTACCATTGACCTTGACGAGCGTACCGCCTACCTTGACGAGCAGGAGATTTCCTTGACCGCAAGAGAATTCAACATTCTCTACAAGCTGCTCTCCTACCCCAAAAAGACCTTTACCCGCACGCAGCTCATGGACGAATTCTGGGATGCGGACACGGCATCCGGTCCCCGCACCGTGGACGTTTACATGACCAAGCTGCGCGCCAAGCTTGCCGATTGCACCTCGTTTGAGATCGTGACCGTGCACGGACTTGGCTACAAGGCGGTGATCAAATGAAAAAGGGCTTCGTTCACAGCGTCACGGACTTTCTTTTGTCCTGCCTGATCTTTTTCGGGCTTGTGGGTGGCGTGGTCACGGCTACGTTTTACGTGTTCTTTGCCACCGTTTCGCTGCCCGAGGAGGATATCCGCGCGTTTGCACCCGTGGTGTTTGTCAACGTGGTGGTCATCTCGCTGATCTGCGCCATTGTGGATACCATCCGCCGCCGCGTAGCGGTCGACCGACCCGCAAGGCGCATCCGCGAGGTGCTGGGGCGACTGGCTGCAGGCGACTTTTCGGCACGTATTCCACAACAGTACGTGCAACTCTCTCCCCCGCCCTTTGGCGAGATCGAGCAAAATATCAACAAGCTTGCAGACGAGCTTTCGGGCATTGAAACGCTGCGCGCCGACTTTATTTCCAACGTTTCGCACGAGATGAAAACGCCTCTCGCGGTCATCAGCAACTACGGCACACTCCTGCAAGACCCCGAGCTTGACGACCAGACGCGCATGGAATACGCAAAGCAGATCTCGCGCACCTCGCGCAGCCTTGCCTTGATGATGACCAACATCTTAAAGCTCAATCGGCTGGAAAACCAGCAGATCTACCCCCAAAAGCAGACCTTTGACCTTGGCGAGCAGCTTTGCGAATGTCTGCTCCAATACGAAGAGGTATGGGAGCGACGCAACATTTCGATCGAGACCGATATTGAGGATGAGGTGCTTGTCACAGAGGACGCAGAGCTGCTCTCCTTGGTCTGGAACAACCTGCTCTCCAACGCCTTCAAGTTTACCGAGGACGGCGGCACGGTCTCGCTCTTTATGCACAAGGACGGGGATCGCGTAACCGTGTCCGTCAGTGACACCGGCTGCGGCATGACTCCCGAGACCGGCAAACACATCTTTGAAAAATTCTATCAGGGAGACACCTCCCACGCTACCAAGGGCAACGGCCTTGGACTGACGCTGGTCAAGCGCGTGATCGACATCGTACAAGGCGAGATCCGCGTGCAAAGTCAGCCGGGCGTGGGCAGTACCTTCTCGGTCATTCTCTTTCTGAGGTAACGATATGAAACACAAGCTCAAAAAGATCGGACTTCACATGCTCTATCCGCACCCGCTGCTGATCCTTCTGTTTGCAGCGATCTCTGCGGTGCTGCTGACCGTCACCTTTATGAGAGGACGCTCCGAGCACCCCGTGGCTTACGTGACGTATGTGTTCTCGTTCTATTCGCTCACGGTTGCATGCATGCGCATCCCCACCGTCATCCGATTTTTCAAGAATTTCAAGAAAAACAACAAATACCTGGCGCGATATTCGGATGACGCCACGCTGCGCATCAAGATCTCGCTTTACGGCAACTTTGCCTATAACGCAGCCTATGCCGTGTTCCATCTGGCGCTTGCCCTTTGGCATTCCTCGCTTTGGTACTTTGCCTTTGCCGCGTATTATATCATGCTTGCCGTCATGCGACTTTTTCTCTTGCGTGACGTGCATGCCACCGCCCCCGATCAGGCGCCTGGTGCACAATGGCGCCGCTACCGCTTTTGCGGCATCATGCTGGTGATCATGAACCTGGCTCTTGCGATCATCGTATGGAGGATCAACGTGCAAGGTGCCCATACCACGCATCACCAGATCACCACCATTGCCATGGCTGCCTCAACCTTTACGCTCATGACCATGGCCATCGTCAACGTGGTCAGATACAGCAAATTCAAAAGTCCGCTCTTCTCTGCCGCCAAGACCATCAGCCTTGCCACCTCGGCCGTTTCCATGCTGACGCTGGAAACTGCAATGCTCAACGCCTTTGGCTCTGCTGAAGATCAGCAATTCAACGAGCTGATGCCTCTTTTGACAGGCTTTGCCGTGACTGCCTTTATCCTGGGCATGGGCATTTATATGATCATTCTTGCAAACAAGAGGATCAAGAAAATTCAAATGATGGAGAATCAACGTGAATCAGAATAACGATCAACAGGAATTTATATACACGTACAGCGCCAAGGATCAAAGCGAGATCGATCGCATCCGTCAAAAATATACGACCAATCCCAAGGACGATAAGATCAAGCGTTTGCACGATCTGGACGCAAGCGTGCACAGCCGCGCAAGTGCCGCTTCGATTGCGGTCGGAACGGTTGGCGCCTTGATCATGGGCGCGGGCATGAGCATAGTCATGACCGAGTTCGGACAGTTTTTCGGGCTTGGTGCGTTTACTGCCCCCATTGGCATTGCGATCGGCGTTGTGGGCTTGGCCATTGCCATTTGCGCATACCCGCTCTATCGCACCGTCAGCGAGCGCAGAAGAAAAAAGATCGCCCCCGAGATCCTCTCGCTGCTTGAAGAGCTGGATCGGGAGAATGGAAAAAAGGACTGAGAAAATTCTCAGTCCTTTTTCATATCAACCTCTGCGCTTTTTGATCATGACTGCGCCAAGGGTGATGCAAGCAATGACCAATGCGCCGCCGAATACCGCGGAATTGCATCCGCCTTTATCCTCGGGCGCGGTACTCTGCTCGGGTACCTGCACCGCAGGAGCTTGGGTCTGTGCTTGGGTAACAGGCTCGGTGGTTTGCTCGGTAGGAGCTTCGGTGACAGGCTCTGTGACCTCCTCGGTCGAATCGGCAGGCGCGGGCACGACCACGTTTTCAATGGTCAAAAAGTGCAAGGCCTTATCGTCCGCACCGGGCGTCAGAGCGAAGGACACAGTCACGGTCTGCCCCTTATATTCGCTCAGATCCACGCCCACGTTCTCAAACATGGCATGTCCTGCGGAGGCCGTCTTGATCCAGCCGTTGGCCATGACCTGCTCTACAAGCGCGGCGGGAGCGTCTGCATACGTGCCGCCCTTGACTTCATACCAGGTCTTTTGATCCAGCGAATACAGAATTCTCTTCTGCGAGCCGTTTGCAAAGGCATAGCCGCTGATGGTCAGCATGCAGTCCTCGCCCAGCGTCAGAGTCGAGCCGTCCAGCGTTGCGGGCTGACGCGCCTCACTCTCCTTTTGCTCAGCAGACCAATCCGAGCTGTAACCCGGATTTCTCATGCCCACAAGCTCGGTGTAAGGATCGTCCGTACCGTTCACACCCTTGCCATTGACGTACGAAACGTCGCCAACGTAGTAATAAGACCAGGAAGGATCGCCCTCGAGATGCGGACCGCTCGTATCCTCCACCTCGCCGGTCGAGGAGTTCAGCCCCAAGCCATCCAAGAATCTGATGCCCTCTTTTTCGCTGTTGGTCACCGGGACGTCCTGCCCGCTGCACCAGACGCCAAGGCCGCTGATAACCGGACGCACCTCGTTCTTGCCGTCCGACGCTGCAGTTCTTCTGACAAAGCTCTCATCCTCCAGGGTGACCATCTGGGTCGATCCGCCGCCGTCAAACATGATGGCCGTATAGCAGCCAAGCTCCTCCACAAGCTCCTGCATATTCTTCATGCGGCAGGCGGCGCGCGCACCGTCAGCCTGCGTCGTGGTGGCGATCAGCATGATCGTGCCGTCCTTCTTGATGCCGACAATGGTGCAGGGATAATTGGTATCCAGCTCCTGTCCCTTATGCACACCCTTTTCGATCAGCGTATAGAAGCCGCCGGTCGCTTCCTTGACGCTGTACCATTCCGAGGTCTCGCTCAGGCGCATCTTGTCCGAGGTCACCGAGCACGTAAACTCCACGGTGTCACCCACGGCATACTTGCCCTTCTGCTCGTCGATGGCCTTGCCTCTGGCAGAAATGACCACGGTGCGCGCATCCAGCGCAGGTCTCTCACTCGTATCACCGCTCTCAAAGATATGCGTGACCTTTCCCGTAACCGTATCGCCGATCCCGAACGCGGTGGTACCGAAGGGCGTATTGATCGAGCAGTAGAGATAGATCTCGTACGCATCCTCGTACGCCATGGACTCGCCCACACGGTGGTTATAGAGAATGGTGGAATTGGGTGCGGGAAGGCGGTTAAGGCCTGCGGCCTTGGTCTTCTGCCCTGCGGTGGTATTCTCGATCTCAATAGAAACGGAAGGACAGCCGATCACAGCCGTGCCATCCTCCTTAACGCCGAAGATCGGCTGGTTGGCAGCAGGCGTGCCGCGCTCTGCGTTATCGTTCTTGGCAAGATAGTTCTCGTCCGAGATCTGTGCCGTTGCCCACAGCTCACCGCCCTTGATCAAAAGTCCTCTGGAAACGGAAACGTGCTTGACGGCAGGTCCCGTGGCGGCAACGCCGTCACCATCGTAGTCGGTGTGGTACACGATCCAGGGATCACCGTTCATGGCAGCAACAAACATGCCCTGCGAGGATCGGTCGTTGCCTCTCATAGCCGCGTCCGCCATGGTGGTCCGCTCCCAGGTATAGCTGCCGCAGTTGAGCACCTTCAGAGCTACGTTGGGGTTATTGGGATCTATCTCAATGACGTTGACAAGACCCGCTACGCTGTCGGCATACACCGAGCCCGCGGAGAGCGCATACTGGGTCAGATACACGCCCGTGCCCTGCCCGCGGATCTTGATCTCCTCGGTCGCGCTCTTTTCCGTGCCCGTGGGCCCGTTGGCCGCATGGACCGCTGCGGATACAGCCGCGATCAGCATCAGCGTACACAGACAAATTGACAAGATTTTTGCATAGATTCTCATGATATTTTTCCTTTCCGTTTATATACGATTTTATTGAATGCTTTAATACACGCGAATATTCTCAGCAAACACGATCAGGGGTGCACTTGCCCAAGGGTGGAACAGGCTGGTGTTCCACTTTTGCTCCTTGCCCCATGCTTCAAAGGTGGTTGTAGCCCCCTCGTCCAGCATCAGCAGCCAGCAGGCGGGATCGGTGGCAAGGCGCACCGCGTCCTCATACCGATCATGACCCACCAATGCCGCCAACGCAAAATACGCCATGTAAACGCCCATGGCAGAAAGTCCCTTTTGCACAATGAAGTCGCCAAGGCGGGTGCACAAATCCTTATCCCGTGTGCCGATATCAAACAGCAGCGGCAAAAGATTGGAATGCACGGACACATGGCTGCTGCCGGGCGCGTCCACGTAAAGCCCCAATTCGGGAGAATAAAAGGTCTTGACAAACGCATCCTTGACCCGTTCGGTCATGCCTGTCGCGGGCTTGCCGAGAATGGCGTACAGCTCGTCCATGGCCCCAAGACAGCCGCACCAAAAGGCGTTGATGACGTTGTGCACACCGCTCGGCACGCCGTCCGAGGGCAGCTCGAAATCATAGCCGTCGCGCAAATTGGCAGGCCAGTCGACCAAATTCCACTTGTCGCTCACGCCGTCAAGCAAGCCGTCGGCATTTGCGTAGCGCAAAAAGTATTGATACAGCCCGGTTGCATACGGCTCAACCTCGCGCACAAATGCAACGTCGCCGTCCATGGCGTACACCCAGCACACCAGCGCGGGAAATTGCAAGGAATAATCCGCGATCTCCTGCATATACGAGCTTGTGGACACAGCCATAAGCCCGGGACAGATACAGGACGTGGCGCAGAAATCACGTATCGCCTTTTTGATCATGGCCGTATCCCCCGTCAAGGTCGCCTGCGCGCGGGCAGAGATGGCCACGTCGCCTAAATATTGTCCCTTTTCGCGCGTGGGGCAATCGGGAAAGACCTCCTGCACGCCATACTTGACCGTGTCCGCGCACAGGCGCAAAACGCGCGTTAGCGCAGCATTCTCGGTGGGATACTCTGCGCGCTCGACGCAGGGATAATGCCGCACGATCATGGCCGCATCGATCAGCTTTGCTCCTTCGGGCAACAGCACCTCGGCATAGCGGAAGGCCTTGTAATCAAACTGATCCAGCGTATCCCTGCCGCCCGAGAGCACCCACTGCTCCTCATACGTGCAGTTGCAGCGCATCGCATACCGCGCCCTGCCCTGCCCGTCAAGCTCCTCGGCGCAGCGCACGCGCACCACGTCGCCCGCCAAGCCCTTGACGCTCAGCGCAAGATACCCGACCGCCTCGCGGCCAAAGTCCAACAGTACGCCACCCTCTACCGGAGAAACGCGTGCGGGCTGTGTGCGATACACGTCAAGCTGTGCGGTGGGCTGCCTATGCATGACGTAGTCGGCAGATGCAAAAATTGCAGCGTGCTGCCACGCGGAATCGTCAAAATCGGGCTGTGCAAAGCCCACCTCGGGCGCGCGGCTGTCATACCGCTCCAAAAACGCGGTGTCGTAGCCCACCTTACCCGTAGCAGTATAGGCAGTATGATCGGCACACAGCCAATCCGTGTCGCTGACAAGCACCTGCTTGCCGTCCAGGTACAGATCGAAATACATCATGTGCCGCCCCTCGCCCGACACCCACACGCGATTGACAAGGCCTTGGTACAGCGTGTGCAGCGCAAAGGTATTTTCACCCTCGCCCAGATATTCGGTCACGTCGATCTCGTTATAAAAATAATTCTGCGGATATGACGGCGCAGGGCCCATGGTCACAAAGCGGCCGCCGATATAAAGCTTGTAGTAATCGTCTGCAGAGACGCGCAGCACCGCCTTTTCAAACGCGGGCAGCACGGCCTTGCGGCGGTACAGAATGTGCCTGTTTTGCAGCGCGGGGGCCTGCACCATGGGCGCATGCTCGCCAAACTGCTTATGAAAAGGGTTTTGCGGCACAACAGCGGCAAAATCGGGATGACAGATGAATAAGGGTTGCATACTCTCCTCCGTTTCGGGTCAAAACAAACACCCTTGCTTATACAGACGCAAAAAAATCGCAAAAGTCTATTGCTTTTCGAAAAAAAATTTTTTATTTAATTTATTATAACATAACCGCAAACGGTTTGCAAGAGAAATTAAAGGCGGCACCGCTTTTGCGGTGCCGCTCATTTTGTTATTTCTTCGGGAAGAGGAATTTGACAGGCTCTTCTGCATCACTTGTGAGCAGATAGATATAATCACCATCATACGCCTCTCCAAAGGCAACGTCACTCTTCCACTCCTCAAGAGTACCCGGATAATGGAAGATCAGACTTGCCCCATGCTGCTCCTGATCTTCTCTGCCGAAATAGCGCAAGGACTTGGGCAGATAGATGTGTACCGTCCATTCATACGACATATCCAAGCCTGCAAAGCAATCGTCTTTGATCTCCGTAATGCTCTCGGGCAGATACAAGGCGACTTGATTCTGTGCGCCCTCCACGTTGGGCTGCAACCGGCTCAGCGCAAACGCATAAGAATCCAGCGTCAGAAGGCCTGCGTCCTCGGGGAATCCTCCGTCGTCGCGCAGATAAAGCAGCAGCGTACCCGTCTCAAGGTTCACAAGGCAGCCGTCCATCATGCAAAGCGTGGGATTGTCCTTGTCAATCGTGATAGTCTCAAGCTGCGGCATAAGGGGCCACATGGAAGCATTGATCGAGCGGACGGTGCTCGGAATCACCATTTCCACGGTGTTGCGCAAATCCGCCGTATGCAAAACGGTCAAGGAAAGCTCAACCTGCTCGCGGTTCTTGCCCTGCTTTGCCAAGGCTACGACCTCTTCCACGCTCTGAAAATACTTCTCTTGATTCCAGCCGCAGTACTCGGTCAGATAGCTGTACGTCTTTTCGATCTCGGTTACCCCTGCATTGCCATCATACACGTAAATATCGCCAAGCTCCACAATGGGGAACGCATCAATCATGGACTGATAGTACCTGCCATCCAAGTTGTCAACCGACAATTTCAGAAAATAAGCGGTTAATTTTTTGGCATCAAAGTTACTTATATTGCTATCTTGGGCGGCTTGGAGCAGCTCGCTCATGGTTGAAGCAGTCAGCACGTACGGGAAATCCGCGTGCGGCGAGCGCTTGACGCGCGTTGTCTGACCAAGGCTGATCGCTGTGACCACGTCTCCCTTGGGCGAGGTCTCGGGGATTTCAAGCACAAGCTCCCCTTGATAATCGGGATCGGTGGTGATATACTCCAGCGAGCAGGTGCCGTCACCGTTGGAAAGAAAATACAGGTGATAGGGCTCGCCGTCCTCAAAGGACTCCTCACCGCCAAGGTCGGGGTAGCGCGGGCGCATCAGCGCGTCAAAGATGGGCGTATTCCACAGCCTTTGTGTGATCCCCTCGGGCAGCAACTGCTCCAGCTTCTCCACCGTCTGCTCGCGCCAGGGCTCATAGCCCTCGATCTCGTAAAGCTGCTCTGCCAGCGGCTCAAAGTCGCCCGCCAAGGCCGCCTGTCCCACGGGGTGAACCAAGGGCATGCACAAAACGAAAATCAGCACAAAGCAGGCGGCGGCCGTCAGCATGCGCATCACCGCTCTGCGGGCGTTTCGTCTGCGCGCCAGTCGCTCATCCATTTGGTGATAGCGCGCAAGGATGCGATCGTCGATCTGTCCGATCACACGAAAAAAGCGTTCTTTGTTCATACCGTAATGCCCTCCTCTTCGAATTTCCGGCGAAGCTCCTGCTTGATGGCGGCAAGCTCCTTGCTGACCAAGGACTGGCTGCAACCAAGACGCTTGGCGATCTGCGGGATGGTCAGAGAGAAGAAAAAGCGCGAGGTGAAGATATACATGCGTCGATCGGACGCGTCATCCAAATATTGCGTGATAATGCGCGCCACGGCCGCATCCTGCAGCTCGCGGTCCATATCATACGGGTCGGGCAAAAACTCCTGCACCTCGTCCAAGGGGCTGTAGGTCACGGCAGACACGCGCTTTTGCCTGTTGAGATAATCATAGCGATCCAGCGACAGATTGCGCGTGATCTTGGCCAAGAATGCGCGCAGGATCTGCGGCCTTTGCGGCGGGATGGAGTTCCACGTTTTGAGATACGTATCCTGCAAGCATTCGTCTACGTCCTGCTCGTTATACAGAATGTTATACGCCACGGCATGCAAATATTCACAATATTTCTTATCTGTCTCGGCGATCGCGCGCTCCTCGCGAGCAAAATACAGATCGATGATCTGCTCGTCGCTGAGCACAGCGCCCGACTTCTTGACTCTCATGCAATTCCTCCTTCAGGGTTCTCTCCGAATCCTCTACTCTTATAGACGGCATTTTTTCAAAACATTGTAAAAAAACATGGATTTATTTTATTATAGCACAGAAGTACGAAAAATGCAAACCCGGGAAGCATCGGCGGTATGGGCATGTGATCCCATCGCTTGACATTTCCATATTGAGATGGTAGAATGTAAATAGAAAATATCTGCAAATCTTGTCATGATTTTACAAAAACGTCGTCTATACATATAAAGGGATGATATGGGAGATTTTTATGAACAAAGAAAAAAGACGCATTTCGCTGCCCTGGTGGCTGCCGTACAGCATCCCGGTCGTGCTGTTTGCGGTCATCATGATTTTCATTTTCACAGATACTCCGGAATATACAGTCAAATTCCCCCCCGGCTATGACGGCGGCAGAGACAGAACCGAGACAGTGGAACGAAAGGACACAGTTCCCGTGCCCGATGATATCTATCGCCCCGGATATACGTTTGCGGGCTGGTGGTTCAAGGATGAGAAGGGCTGGCGGCTGTGGGATTTTGAAAACGACAAGGTCTACGAGGACATCACACTGACCGCACGTTGGGAGCACGTTACGTATACAATGACCTTAGATGCCAACGGCGGCGAGTGCGATATTACGGAATACACCGTGCAGAGCGGAGTGCCATATGAGATGCCTGCTCCTACGCGCGAAGGATATACCTTTGCGGGTTGGTATTGCGGCGGTCAGAACATGACCAAGGGCATATATCCGTACATTGATGATGTACCTGTCAAAGCAAGATGGGTCACGTATCCGCTTGGCATGACAGTCAAGATCGGCAGATTCGAGCAGGATGGAGACCTTGATAATGGTCCCGAGGAGATTGAATGGTACGTGGTGGATTACAAGGACGGAAAATATTATTTGATTAGTAAATATTTGCTGCTGCAGATGCCGTATTCAGAAGAATATCGCGACCCTGTATGGGAAACCTCACTGATGCGTGCTTACTTAAATGGCGAATTTTTTGACACCACGTTCACCGAGCAGGAGCGGCAGTATATCGTTCCAACTTCTTTGCCGGAAGGTGTAACCGATCGCGTGTTTTTGCTGAATGAGCAGGATATTAAGGAGACTGTAGTCGATGTCCTACTGCGTATGGGGATTCCAAGTGATTACCTTCTCAAGCAAGGTGTTGTGTTATCAAATGGATGTTGTGACCTCATGCATCAGGAAAAAGTATATCGAACAACATGGTATTGTCTGCGAGGAAATACAGAAGTAGATGGGTGGGCATATTCTTTAGGAGATGTTCAATCGCCTGTTCGCCCCGCTATGTGGATCGATGAGAGTTATGTAAACGGAACAAGCCCCGAGATAGGAGAAGAACCATGAAAAAGCTGCCCTGGTGGGTGCCATACAGCATCCCGATCGTGCTGTTTGCGGTCATTATGATTTTCATTATTGCCGACACGCCCGAATATACGGTCAGATTCTCTCCCGGCTATGACGGTGGCAGAGACAAGACCGAGACGGTGGAACGAAAGGACACAGTCCCCGTGCCCGATGATATCTATCGCCCCGGTTACACGTTTGCGGGCTGGTGGTTCAAGGATGAGGACGGCTGGAGGCTGTGGGATTTTGAAAACGACAAGGTCTACGAGGATATCACGCTGACCGCAAGATGGGAGCACGTTACGTATACAATGACCTTAGATGCCAACGGCGGCGAGTGCGATATTACGGAATACACCGTGCAGAGCGGAGTGCCATATGAGATGCCTGCTCCTACGCGTAAAGGGTATACC
>JAFVTI010000043.1 GCA_017503325.1 Clostridia bacterium
ACTCTGCCGTGAGTTCGGTATCACACGCGCAACAGGCTACAAGTGGGTGGAAAGAAACAATCAATCTTGCTCGATGTCAGACAGAAGTCATGCACCGCTTCACGTTCCCGGCAGAACGCCTGCCGAAATTGAAGAGGCTATTTTGCGAGTTCGTGCTGACAATCCCGAATGGGGTGCAAAAACGATCTTAAAGGTGCTCGAAAACAACGGGTACACCGACCTGCCTTGCATTCGCACCGCGAATAACATTCTTCAAAGAAATGGTTGTATCAGCGAAACAGAATCGCAAAAACGCAAAGAGTTTTTGCGGTTTCAACGAGAACACTGTAACGAGCTTTGGCAGACCGATTTCAAAGGAGATTTTCTTTTGCTTGATGGTACACGTTGCTTTCCACTTGACATCATAGACGACTGCTCCCGCTTTTGTCTGTGCATAGATGCCAAAGATAAGGCAGGAGGTATAATCCCCTCATTTGAGGCTGTTTTTAGGAAATACGGGCTTCCAAAGGCTATTTTATCCGACAACGGAGGAGCATTTGCAGGGTTTAAGGGTGGGTATACACTTTTCGAGCGTTGGCTTATGGATCTTGATATACTTCCGATCCACGGTCGCCCGTTGCACCCTCAAACGCAAGGCAAGATAGAACGCTTTCGCCGTACGATGAAGAATGAGCTTCTCAAAAGAAATGCTTTCATCGACCTTGCCGATGCGGATAAACACCTCAAAGAATGGCGTACCAAGTACAACGAGGTCAGACCTCACGAGGCGATCGATATGCGTTGTCCCGCGGACGTTTACATACCGAGCGAAAGAAAATATCCTGACACCATAAAATCTTACGAATACAGTGGATTGCACCGTGTTCTTAAGGTTAATTACAAAGGTTATCTGAGATTCGACAGCAAGGTGTTTTACTTGAGCGAATCCATGGTGGGAGCAGAATTGGAAATGCGGCCGGAGGGCGCGGATTTTGCATCGCTTTGCTACCGCAACTACAAGATCGCAGAGATCGATCTCCGGACCGAGCAACTGCTCAACCGCCGCATTTCGCGCCTTGATTGAGCCGCGCGCCGCATTTGGAAGCCTCTCTCCGCTACGCTCCGTTCGGCTTCCAAATGCGTAAAGATTGAACATAAAATGTGTATACAATCCTCTTGCACAATTGTTTACAATCTTGCTCTTGACAGAGGACGTCAGCCCCTACAAACGGATCACGCGCCGGGAACAAGCCCCTCGGGCTGTCGAGGACGTCAGCCCCTGCAAGCAGGAGGGTGATGCGGCGAAAGCAAGCCTATCCTACGAAAAACCACCGCGACGTTTCGTCGCGGTGGTTTTCATTGTATCAATATTTTATCAATACTCTTCGCTGAAGGATGCGAATTCCTCGCTCTTGCCCTTCTTGGACTGCTTTTCCTCCAGGTAGATCACGATCTTACGGTTGTTTTCCGAACCGATCGAGTTGGTGGAAACGCCCTCGATGTGCTGAATCTCGGAGTGAATGATTCTTCTCTCGTAAGGATTCATGGGCTCGAGCATGACGCTCTTCTTGTACTTGAGCACCTTATCTGCCATTCTTCTTGCCAGAGCGCGCAGAGTCATTTCACGCTTTGCGCGGTAACCCTCAACGTCAACCGTGATCTTGACGTACTCTCTCTTGACGCCCTCTTCCTTCTTGTTGGCAGCCAGGTTTGCCAGATACTGCAGAGAATCCAGCGTATCGCCGTGGTGGCCGATCAGAACGCCTGCGTTCTCGCCGTCAATGTTGATGACCTTATCGTCGTTATTGCCGTCACTCAGAGAGACCTTCAGATCCAGCTGCATGTTGGCAACCAGCTTGGTCAGGAAATCCAGAGCCAGGTACTCGCCGCCCAGAGTGTAGCTTGCGCTGATCTTTGCGGGAACTGCTCCAATGCCGAAAAGTCCCTTCTTGGGCTCCTCCAGAACGGTATATTCAATCTCTTCTGCGCTACCCGCACCAAGCTCAGCCACTGCCTTTGCAACGGCCTCCTCGATGGTCTTTGCGCTTACAACAGTTTCTTTTCTCACAATTATATCCTCTTGTCAGTCTTATGAATTTTGATCGTCGGATGCATCGTTCTTCTCATGCTTATCCGATTCGTCCTTGAGCGGCTCTGCCATGGCAGGCGCCTTTTGGTTCTTGGTCTCAGCCTTGCTGTCCTGATCATCCGTCTGCTCGGGGCGACCGATATAGTTGCCCTTTGCGTCGTATTCATCGTCGTCAATATGGTGCAACGAGCGAACGTTGGGGTTTCTTGTTCCGCTGCCGGCAGCCTTGGGAGGCTTAGGATTCTTGCCGTACAGCTCCTTCTCTGCTGCCTTGTAATCCGCATCGGTAAAGGTGGGCAGAGGCATTGCCTTCTTCATAATCAGCTGCTTGAGCGTACCAAGCACGCTCTTGAACATCCAGTAGATACCAACTGCTGCGGGCACGATAAATGCGATATATACCGACATCAGGGGCATCATGAAGTCCATCATGCTGTTGGAGCAGCCGGTTGCCTTGTCGTTGGCTGCGGTGGTGGGCTGGTAGGTCAGCTTTCTGTTGATCTTCATGGAGCTGAAGTATACCACGAAGGTCAGCACGGGTACGAGCAGCAGCCACCAGTGGCCTGCGAAGAATTCGCCGCCGCTTGTGACAGCCGACCAGGGGGTCAGACCCATGTTCCAGCTGCCGATGCTGAAGCTGGGGATACCAGCCGTAACGATCTCCTGCAGTGCCTCAAAGCATTCCTCTGCGTTGGAGAAATATGCAAAGCTCTTCAGGCTCTCAAAAGCATCAATACCCTGCTCACCGAGCTTGGAAAGGATCTCAATGGTACCTCTGTCGGAATTCAGCGTGCCGCCAAAGCCGCCTGCTGCAGCAGAGGTGGTGAAATACTGCGCAATGGCAGAAGAAAACGCCTTAGCCTGTCCGAGCACGTAGAACGCGGGGTCAATGACCACGTAGTACAGTGCCATAACGATGGGCAGCTGGATCAGCAGAGGCAGACAACCGCTCATGGGGTTGTAATTCTCCTTCTGGTACAGCTCCTGGATCTCCTGGTTAACCTTCTGCATGGTTGCCTGATCGTTTCTGCCGGCATAACGCTTGCGGATGGCCATTTCCTTGGGACGCAGCTTTGCCTGCTTGATCGTGTTCTTCTGCTGCGAAATTGCAAAGGGCAGCATCAGGATCTCGATCACAAGACCGAAATAAAGCAGGGACAGAATATAGTTGTTTGTACCGAACGTCAGGTACTTGGTTGCCCAGTTGAGCGCAAAGCCGATGGCGCGCAGAATGGCATCCAAGAAGTTACCGTTGTTCTCAAGGTCCACTGCGGTCTGCATGACCTCGACGATGGCCTTGGCGTCAGCCTCGGTCAGGCTTTCGGGAACGGTGACCTCGTTCTTGGCATTCTTGGAGGCATCGCGCAAGATCTCGATCGCGTAAACGCTTGCCTCGTCCCAGCTCTCCATCTGCTCGTAGCCCTCTTCAATACCAAGGGTGCTGTCAAAGGCGAAATCGCCCTTGTCGTTCAGATATCCGCCCTTGTACTTCAGATAAGCGCCCTGGGCATTATAGCCGCAGGCTGCCAAGAAAAGCTGACGGGCTGCGTCGTTGGCAACCAGCATGGTGCCAAGATCGCCGATCATGTCCTTGGAAAGCTCCGAGGAGGGCTCGGATGCTTCGGGAGCAGAGGTTTCTGCCTCGGTGCTCTGTTCTGTGGTGGTTTCTTCTGCAAACGCAACGGGAGCTGCAACGCTGACCAGTACGAACGCCAGCATCAAGCCGGCAATCAGTTTTACAAACACAGACTTTACGTCTCGATTGTTCATAGTCATGTTTTTCCTCTCTTTATCCCCGGGGGGATAAAGCTCCTTACCTCAAAGGGTAAAGAATTCCTCTCACGTATTTGTGAAGGCGCAAGCCTTCTTTCGGGATATTTCGCCCACATACCTTGCGGGAATCCGGCAAAGCGGGGCCGTTCGATCAGTCCGCGGAGCAATCGAACTCGTCGTCATTACTATCTCCCTCAGATTTTTTCGGTTTTTTGTACCGCCATCCCATAGTCTTAAAGCCCGTCATGGGCACGGGATCATATCCTGCAGGGCAACACGGATTGCACCGCAGAATCCTCCACGCCGTCAAGAGCGAGGCTACGACAAAGCCACGATGTGTATACGCTTCAAGAGCGTAGGCAGAGCACGTAGGCGTAAACCTACACGTGGGATGCGGCTTGAGCGGGGATAAAAATTTTTGGTAAAAGCGAATGAGTAATCTGCAAAAATAATTCATCTTGAATCCTTGGAGGGATACATATCCAGCTTTTGCATGGCACGCGAAAGGTCCGCGTACACGTCGCGCGAGGACTTGCCGTCGATCTCGGGCTTTGCGCTGATCACGATCAGAAATCCCGTCTTGAGCGGTCGCTTTCCGACCAGCTCCCTGTACGCCGCGCGGATGATGCGCTTGGCGCGATTGCGCTGCACCGCTCCGCCCACCTTTTTGGTGACCGAGAGCCCCAGCCTGTTGACGTATTTCTTTTCGGGATGTGCCAGCATCAGCCTCTTGGCAGCATAATCCTTGAGAACGTAGACGGCAACCGTCCTGCCCACAAAGCGTCCGCCTTGTCTGAATGCCTTCAGATACAGGTGATTTTCTTTAATTGCGGTTTCCTTCACCCTGTATTCCCCCTTGTCTTTGTGTCTTTTGTGCGGCGATCGTGTTTCCGTAGTGTTTTAATCAAATTTTCTAATTCGCAAAAAAACCCCGATGACTCTTTCTGTGATGTGTAGGTCATCGGCGGTTTTTATGTGTGATCCTCAATCGAGAATCAGTATGTCAGTCTCTTTCTGCCCTTTGCACGACGTCTCTTGAGAACGTTTCTGCCGTCAGCGGTCTTCATTCTCTTTCTGAAACCGTGCTCCTTCTTTCTCTGACGCTTTTTAGGTTGATAAGTTCTAAGCATGTTTGGCACCTCCTTGCTGATCAATATCGGAAGCGTATCGTTTCACAGCCGACATTTTCGCTTTTACACAATGACATCATATATTATAAACACAAAACGCGCAGATTGTCAAGTGTTTTTTGAAAATTTCAAAAGATTTTTCTCTTTTTTTCTTTTACATATCTTCCACGCGGACCACAACGCCGTCATCGGGCAGCTTTTTGATGGTTTTGTGCCACAAAATAAGCAGGAAAACCACGCTCATGACGATTGACATCAACTCTGCGATCGGGAACGCCCACCAGATAGCCATCAGGCCGTCTGCCGTTTGCGCCAGCAAAAACGCCACGGGCAACAGCACCACCAGCTGACGCGCGATGGACACGAACATGGAAAACAGGCTCTTTCCGAATGCGCTGAACACGCCGCCTATGGTGATGGAAACGCCCGCAAAGATAAAGCTGAGCGAAATGGTGCGCAGCGCCTGCACGCCGATGCGCATTTCGGGCGCGCCCTCGGACACGTTGAAGATGCCCAGCATCTGCGCGGGGATCAGCTGCATCAGCACAAGGCCAAGCGTCATAAAGCCGACCGCGATCGCGCAGGACACGATGGCCACGCGCACGATCCTCTTTCTCTTTTGCGCGCCGTAATTATAGCCCACGATGGGGATCAGTCCGTTATTCAGACCAAATACGGGCATGAATACAAAGCTCTGCAGCTTGAAGTAAATGCCCATGACGTTCTGCGCTGCGGTGGTCAAGGCACCAAAGCCGTTGAAGATCAGATTGAGTCCGCCCGTCATAACAGAGCCGATCGAGCCCATGATGATGGACGGGATACCGATGACGTAAATCTCCTTGATCAGCCTCCAGTCCGGCTTGAAGCCCCGGAAGGTCAGGTGCACGTCATGGTTGAGCTTGTGGTTGATGATAATGCCGAAGATGGCAGATGCGATCTGGCCGATTACGGTAGCGATTGCCGCGCCCGCAACGCCCATGCCAAGGCCGAAGGGCATGACGAATGCGCCGTCAAACAGGGGTGTACCGGGCTCTAAAATAAAGATCGGGTCCAGCACGATATTGATAATGGCACCAAGTCCCTGCGTGTACATGGACAGCATGGTGCGTCCCGTGGACTGCATCAGCTTTTCGATCATGAGCTGCGCGCACGAGCCGAACGAAAAGATCAGACAGATGGACAAATACGTGGTGCCCGCCTCAACCACGGCTGCATCGGATTGGTTCATGAGCTGCATGAACGGCTTGACTGCAAAAATACCCAACAGCAAAAAGAAAATATAGCTGCAGGCCGCCAGAAACATGCCGTTGGCCGCAATGGCGTTTGCGGTTTTTTGATCCTTCATGCCAAGATTGCGCGAGATCAGCGCGTTGACGCCGACGCCCGTGCCCACGCCCACCGCAATCTGCAAATTCTGCACGATAAAGGCAATGCTCAGCGCCGCAACTGCGGGTGACGCGCCCTCGCCCTCATACGGAATATAGGACACGAACATGGTGTCCACCACGTTGTAAAACGCCTGCACCAGCATGGATGCGATCATGGGCAGCGACATAGTCAGCAAAAGGCGCGTGACGGGCATGGTGCCCATTTTATTCTCTTTTACGATTTTTTCCGCCAATTTTTTACTTCCTTCGTCTTTCTTTGAAAATTCACATTAAATTTTATTATACCATAAAGATACCCAAGCGTCAATAGCGCCATGTACCAAATTATGTGTCCGCACCGGGGCATGTTCGGTCATTTTGCATTTTGCGCGTTGCATTCTGCATTTTTTCATTGACTTGATCACAAAAGAATGGTATAATAGCCTCAGAGTCAATGAAAAGGAGGGCGATGCATGCACGAGATCATCAAAGAAGCGGATTTTCGCCGCGAGATCAAAGGCGAGGTGCGCCCTTGTTACTTTTTCTTTGGCGAGGAGGACTACCTCAAAAATGCCGCGCTCAAGCAGGCGCGCGCCACGCTTGGCGGGGATCCCGCCTTTGACATTTTCAATTACGCCGTCATAGACGGCCGCGAATACGACCCCGACAAGCTGCTCGACGTGCTCGCGCCCCCGCCCATGATGGCTGACCGCAAGCTGATCATTTTACAGGATCTGGATCTGTCAAGCATGAAGCAGGCAGACTTTGCCGAGCTTTGCACTGTGCTTGGCACGCTTGCGGACTACGATTACAATACGCTGATCGTGACCGCCCCCTGCGACGGATTTGATCCCGGCGTGCTGCCCAAGCGTCCCTCGGCACAGCTCAAGGCGCTTTGCGAGGTGGCAGTCCCCGTGCATTTTGAGCGCTCCACCCCCGCAAAGCTGGCGGCCTGGGCGCAAAAGCACTATGCCGCTCACGGCGCGCAAGCATCCGCCCCCGTGGCAGCCTTCACCATTGAATACTGCGGACGCGATATGTTCGCGCTGGTCACCGAGATCGATAAGATCGCCTGCTATGCCCTTTCCCACGGCAGACGCGAGGTGACCGAGGCAGACGTGAGAGCGGTTGCCACACCGGTCAGCGAATTCGGGGCCTTTGCCTTTGCAAACGCCATTTCCGAAGGGCGGCGCGCAGACGCTCTGCAGATCTTGGACGATATGAAATTCCGCCGCATCGATCCCGTGATCGTTATGGGTGAGGTGATCGGCATTTACGCAGAGATGCTGATGATCAAAACGCTTGCCGAAAAGGGCTATTCCGCGCCAGAGATCGTGTCCGAGCTCAAAATCAACGAATATAAGCTCGCCCGCTATCTCAAAAGTCTGCGAGGCCTTTCGGTCGAGCGCATGCACGCCACCATCCGCGCCGCGGCTTTAGCCGATTCCGAGCTCAAATCCGGCGCAAAAAGCTACGCCCCGCTTGAAAAACTGATCTGTTCTTAATATAAAGGAGAAAACTATGAAGATTTTGAATTTCGGCTCTTTGAATTTGGACTACGTCTACTCGGTTGACCACTTTGTTGTCGAGGGCGAGACGCTGGCATCCTCCGTGCGCAATACCTTCTGCGGCGGTAAGGGACTCAACCAGTCCGTCGCGCTTGCACGCGCAGGTGCATGCGCCTACCACGCAGGCAGCGTGGGTCCCGAGGGCGGCATGCTGACCGATATGCTGCAAAGCGCGGGTGTGGACGTGACCTACACAAGACAGGTGGACACCCCCACCGGTCACGCCATCATCCAGGTTGACCCCAAGGGCCGCAACTGCATTTTGCTGTTCGGCGGCGCAAACCGCTGCAACGACGAGGAGTTTATTGACCATGTGCTTGCCGATTTTGACGCAGGCGACTGGCTGGTGCTGCAAAACGAGATTTCGGGGCTTTCCCACCTGATCACCGCTGCCAAAACCAAGGGCATGACCGTAGTGCTCAACCCCTCCCCCTTTGATCTGAGCCTGCTTGCGGCAGGGCTTGGCAAGGTGGATTACCTGTTGCTCAACGAGACCGAGGGCAAGCAGCTGACCGGCTACGACGCGCCCGACAACATTCTCAACGCCATTCGCCAGGCCTACCCCGCCATGAAGGTCGTGCTGACGCTGGGCAAGGACGGATGCATCTACGACGACGGAGAGCTGCGCGTTTCCCACGGCATTTTCCCGGTCAAGGCGGTAGACACCACCGCCGCAGGCGACACCTTTACCGGCTTCTTTATCAGCGCGATCAGCACGGGAGTTTCCCCTGCAGAGGCCATTCGCCGCGCAAGCGCGGCAAGCGCGATCGCGGTCTCCCGCCTGGGCGCGGCACCCAGCGTGCCCACCGCCGAGGAAGTGGACGAGTTTTTGAAGAATGCGTAATAAATAATGAAAGAAAAACCGCTCATGCGAGCATCTGCACAATTAGCGGTAAAATGAGATTAGCCACCACGGTTTTTTTTCGTGGTGGCTTTTTTATATGCTGAAGATAAGGAAAAGCCCCGCGCAAGGCGGGGCGAGAAATCACATATCTTCGTTGTCTAAATAGTTTAATAATATTTGACCTTCATCGAATAGAGATAATGCTTGAGTCGCTGATTTTATGTTAATATCTGGGTATTCAAATTCCGCACTCCAATCGGCTTCTTCAATTCGTTCTGAAAAACGTAATAGCATAATTTTTCCTAAAACAGCTTTTGAATAAATGTCGGTATCCGCACAATTCTCAATGATAAATTCATAGTGGCGCAAGGAATTTTCAATAAGGTCATTAAAAAACTCACTGCTTGGATTTTCAGATAGATTTTCATCAAATGCAAGCTGATACTCGGAGAAGGCAAGCCATTCTAAATAATCAAAGTCTTTTGGATATGTCAAACAAGCTTCTTTGGCCCACCAATAACTGACACTATGGTCTTGGCTTTTTCGGTATTTTTGTAGGGCAGAATTGTACTTTTTTCTTGTAACATCATCATTAGCTTCCGTTATCCCCAGCAATTCATCAGCACTTATATTAAAAAGCTTTGTGAGTGGAGGAATTAATGAAAGATCAGGACTCGACAAGCCACATTCCCATTTAGAGACTGCTTGATATGAGACACATAGATGTTCTGCAAGGTTCTCCTGCGTCATATTATTTTGCTTTCGCAACATTTTTATTCTTTCACCTATCGTCATAGGAATTACCTCTCCCACAGATTCTTTAACTTTATCCTAATTGTACCATACTCTGCATAACAACGCAATAACTTGTTTTTCGAAAACAACGCAACCGATGGTTGAAGCGTAGGTTTCCACTTTCCCGACGCTCGCGTCTGGGGCAAGCATAGCGCGTGGCAGTCCACGCACCATCGGGCAGAAGCCCGAACCCACTATCCGCAGAGGAACAAATGGTCGTAGGGCGGGGGCTTGCTCCCGCCGAAAGATTTTTTTATAAATCAAAAACGGGCGTTCAATGAACGCCCCTACAAAATGAATAATCGTTTTATGAAAACGAAGCGGCGGGAGCAAGCCCCCGCCCTACGCTATGAAATGGTTTTCTCCGCTAAAGATGCATAGCAGAGAGGTTTTCTTTTTTTATTCCACGCTGACTCCCGTGATCAAAACGATCGGGCAAAGTCCTTGGGGTTGGTCGTTTGGCACGATGGCAAAGATCACGTCCACGGTCTGCCCTGCATACGCCGCCAGATCGGCGCACACGCCCGAGGGGACGCCCTCGTTGCCCTGGAATACGATCTTGTCGGGATGCTCCAGCACGTCATAGCCCGTACCTGCCAAGAAGCCGTTGCCCGCGTTGGCAATGCCGCTTCCCTCGGTCAACGGAGAGAATCCGTCGCGCCCGTACAGCGAGCATTCCTGCCAGGTCTTGCCACCGTCCGCCGACCACATATAGGTCTTGATGCCGCCCTTCGCCACGGCCCAGCCTGCGATGGCCAGCTTACCGCCGTCCACGGTGGAGGCATTGTAATCAATGATATCCAAGCCCTTATCCGAGCTGCTGCCGCGCGAATTGTACGGGCCGTCACCGTCGCCCGCACCGTTGATAAAGTCAATGAACGCGGTAAAGCGAACATCGGAAACGGTGTAACCGCTCGAAGCATCCACAAGATCCGAGAAGGACGGAGGTACCGAAGGTCTTCCCTGCTCGGTTCCCGCCTCTGGCTTTTGCTCACTCTCGGGCCAAGGCTCGAAATCCTTTTCGCAGACCACCTTGAAGGTGCGGCTGTCTGCGCCGTCCATATTGAACGCAAACGCATAAGAATACGTGCCGTTGCGATCATAATATACGGCATAGCCGTCGTAATAGTGCGCATATCCCTTGCTGTCGGGGGTCTTGGACGAGTTGACCGTCAGCTCCACCCAATCGCCGCTCACCTTTTCGTAAATGACGGGAGCGGTCAGCTTGTCAAAGCCGTACACGCGCACGACCTTATTGTTCGAGCCGCCGGAAATGGTAAATTCCGCGCTCTTGCCGTTCACCGACTTGACCGAAGGCACGTAAACGCTTTCAACAATCTCGCCATCCTGTACACTCAGCTTGACGCCGTTCAGGCAAGTATTCTCGCGGATGGCCTGCACGTTGGAATCGTCGGTCGAGGTATAGAAGCCCCAAGGGGAGATGATCAGGCAAAGCTTCATGGTGTCGCCCTTCTTGAGCGTGACGCTTGCAAGATCCAGCGACAGGCTGTACTTGGAGTTCTGTCCTACCGCGACAAAGCCCGCGTCGCACTTCTGCCCGCCAATGGTCATTTCGGAATCGTAGATCACCACACCCATATTGACGTTGTTCTTTACCCAATCCTGTGCGGTAGCTTCCAGATCGTAGAGTGCTACGTAAGGCGACTCGCTGCCCAGCCTGAGCACCTCAGGCTCGGCAGAGGCATTGACAGTTCCCTGTACGGCCTTGTTATTCTGATCGAGGTATCCGATCTTGGTGTATGCGCCCGCATAGCCTTCAAAGGAATAGAATGAGAAATCCTTGGCAAAGTCGGCAATGCTGACATCCTGGAGCACCTCGTAATTGATCTCGTAATAAGCGCGCAGCTCATCGGTCTCGGGCAGCTCCACGTGGTTGTACGAAACCTTGATCTTTCCGTCGTCCGAGATATAATCCATCTTGACGTCGGTATAGACCGGGCCGGAGGAAATGATATCATTGTGATAATTTTCGGTCGCTACGTGGTTGCCTTCGGCATCCGTGTACTGCAAAAAGTACTGGAAGCCGCCGTGGGTATGCTGGGGCTGATTGCCATATCCCTCGCCCTTGGGCAGCTCGAACCAATAAGGCATGGACATCGAACGGAAGTCGGGCAAGGTCCACAGATCGCGTGCGCCATACAAGGGGCAGATGCAGCTGGTCTCGGTCGTGCCCAGAGACAGATGATAGTAGGGCCAGAAGAACTGAATGGAGGACAGCTGCTTTAAGGGAATCTGTCCCCAGTTCATGTACAGATTGAGCACGGTCAGCTCCACCGTCTCCCCTGCTGCAAGCGAGATCGGGAAATAAGTTTCGGAATATGAGGTATCGCCCGGATCAAAGATCGGCTCCTCGTTCTCGCCCTTGAAGTTCTTGCAGATCATGACCGGAATGGGCAGGAGCATATCGTTCTTGCCAAGGATCAGCGCGTTTTCACCGCAGCCGCTTGTGGTCGTGGTATATACGTAAATGCTGCGGTCGCTCTCGCCTGACGTGATCAAAATATCGGCAGTATAGTGGCGGTTTTGCTCCGAGAAGAAGGGCTCGTTAAAGCCGGTGCCGCCAATGCCGAAGCAGTATGCGCCTCTGAGCGCATCGTAGCCGAGATAAGCATCCGACCCGATATCCTGCAAGGGATTGCGCTCAAATTCGGCCTCGGTCAGAAAGGCATCAAAGCTGTGGCTCTCGTCGGTATACAGACGGTGGCCCATATAGAAATCGTCCTTGGTCGTATCGGGATTGGCAGTCAGCTCGCCGTCCTTGGGTCTTGCGCTCTGGGTCACGGTGTAGATCCCGTCTGCCAGGGTCACTTCAAGCTTGCCGCTGCTTTCATGCGGCAGCAGGATAAAGCCGAGGATGCCTGCATCCTTAATATCAAAGCCCACGTATTCACAGCTGTCAAAATCCACGCCGTCAAGAGAATCGTGCGTGCCGTTCTTGTCCTTGACGATCAGCTTTTGCACCTTGTCTGCAGGGAGATCGGTGATCATACCAAGACTTTCGATCCCCGTGACGTATTCGGTTGCCACAAAGTGCAGCACCTGATTGGTTTTGTCCGAATAGGTATGGAAGGTTCTGTCCAGCAGCACGGCGGGTGCGGACATGTCCAGATTGACCGCCTTGATATCCTTAATCTGTACAGTCTGACCGGAGCCGCCGATATCAAAGCGCAAGGAGGTAACGTCCCCCGTATAGTCAACGGCATTGCTCAGCACCAGCGTATACGTGTTCCATTCATCGTTTCCCAGCAGGTTGAAGCGCACGCACTGCTCTGCATTGTGCCCCGTACGGTCACCCGCAATATAGTACAGCTCACCCGAGGTGGCAGCAGTCTTGACCGAAAACTGCACGGCATTGAACTGCTCTGCAGGATAGGAAAGCCCCTTTTTGGTGGTGTTCCTGACCGTATAAACGTACGGATCAAAGCCCTCCACGGTATAGGAGATCACTCCGTCCGAAACGCGGAAATCGGTCACATCGTGCTCTCGCATATTCCCTTTGCTGATCGCAAACTCCATCTGATCCGTTACGGCAGCACCGCCCATGAAATTCTGACCCATGATGTGCGCATCATAGTAATAGTAGCTCATGCGATAGATGTTTGCATGCGGTGCGGCTGTGGACTCGGATGCAAGATAGGTCTTGCCGTCCTCCATGGTAATATAGACGTCCATGGTATTTTCCAGATACACGCCGCCCTCAGCATTTGTCAGAGAGGTGACCTGCATGGAGTCGGCGGAAGAAAGGTTGTATTCCAGGCGCATATTTTGGTTTTCAATGCGATAGCCAAGTCTTGCAGGCGAGGAATAATAGGCCTGCACGCCGTCCGCCAGGCGATTTGCCTGCATGATGGTGCCTGCATACGGCCCTGTGATAACCGGCTCAACGTATTCCGGATCATCGGGTCCGGGCTCGGTTCCCTGCTCGGGATCGGTATCCGTGCCGGGGGTAGTCTCGTCCGTCTCGCCACCCTTCTTGGAGCAGGCAGTCATGCACGTGCCCATCAGCAGCGTAAGGGATAAAATCAACAAAAGAATTCGTGTAAATTTCATATACCAGATTCCTTTCCGATAGGATACTTTTATTTTACAGGATTTTGCTTCGCGTGTCAATCGGCAAGCTCGCTTTTTTCTCCGAAATCATACGGAAGGTGTTTACTTTCTCTCTCATTTCTGCTACAATAGAGATATCTCAATTCGCGCAAAGAGCAAGCAAGACTGCCGCAAGAAAAAGAAGGAGTGGGCTTATCATGATCAAAAGCAAAAAGCTGTTACTTTGGCTCTCGGTTGCATTTCTGTGCATCATGGCTGTGCTGGGAGTGCTTTTGCAAACGGTGCAAGCAAGCATTCCCATCAACCTGCGCTACACGGCCATCGTGCTTGCCTGCCTTTTTTGCATTCTGTTTGCAGAGACGTCGGATTCCTACCTCTTTACGCAGCTTGCGCTGGTATTCACGCTCATGGCGGATTACTTTCTCGTCTATCTGGATGACATCCAAAAAGCCCCTGCCATGCTTTGCTTTTCGGTGGTGCAGATCGCATACTTTGTGCGCTTGTACCGCGAGGACGGAAGCAAAACGCGTCGCAAAATCCACCTTGCCTTGCGCGCCGCCCTTTCGGCAGCGGTCGTGGCCGTCACGCTTGCGGTGCTCGGCAAAAATTGCGACGGTGTGGCCTTGATATCGATGTTTTATTACGCCAATCTGATCCTCAACGCCGTTTTTGCGTGCATCAACTTCAAGAAAAACCCCATTTTTGCGATCGGACTGGTCTTATTCATTCTGTGCGACACGGTTATCGGACTTGGCGAGATCGACGCCTATCTGCCCGTCCGCGAGGACTCGGTCATGTACAAGATCCTCTCGCCCGGCTTTGACCTGGCCTGGGCATTCTACCTGCCCTCGCAGGCACTGTTGGCAATCAGCCTGCTGCCGCGGCGGTGGAAATCCACATAACATAAAACAGGGATGGCATGCCATCCCTGTTTTATACTTTTGCTTTCAATATCAAATCGCACCGCTCGCATATCCCTGTCGCCTCAAAATATCTGTTTTCAAGTGGGATCCACTCGTCAAAGAATCGCTTTGCAAATGCGGGGGGATTGCGCACAAGAATGCGCTTTTTCTGCAGATCGGGGTCGATATTCAGGAATACGGCCAGGTCGTAATATCGGCCAAATGCGGGGTGCATGGAATACGCGCCCTCAATCACGGTCAGTCTGCCCGGCGTCACGGTCTGCTCTTGGCCAAGGCGCTGCGTCGCGCAGTCAAAGCGTCTGAATTGCACGCTCTTGCCCTGTGCCAGCGGCTGCAAAATCTCCTTTGCAAAGCGTTCCCTATCCACGTTTCCGCCAACCTCTGCAAGCCGCTCTTTGGTGCGCTGCTCGGGGCGCAGGAAAAAGTCGTCCATGTGAAACACGGTACAGGAGTAAACCTCCCGCAGCATGTCCGCCAGCGTGCTCTTGCCGCTCGCGCTGCCGCCCTCAATGGCTACAATAACCGACTCCTTGCCGCTCATTTGGTCGATCGCGGCAAACAGCGGCAGATATTTTACAAAGCGATTGGAAATCACGCGATAGGCGGGCTGATAGGCCGCGCGAAACGCGTCCGAATGGTGCAGTGCGGGATAGCCCGCGTCGCGCCAGGCGGCGATGCTCTTTTCAAACTCCGCGCCGTCAAGCGGCAAAGCGCCTTTTGCAATCATGCTCTTAGCCACCTGAAGCTTTTCTTCAAGCAGCTCCCTGCCCCTCTCCTCTTTCTTGGCAGAGAGGCAAAACAGCCTTGCCAGCGTGCTTGGCGCAAGCCCTTCGTTCAGGCAGGACAGGTGCACGCGGCAATACTCTCCGTCCAAGGGCTCGATGCACGGCATGGCATCCTTGGGCACGCGCACATATTCTTGCTCAATATACGCCAGCGCCGCGCGCTCATTCGACACCAGATGGTCGCACCCAAACGCGCCATGGAACAAAAACTTGCATACGTCCTGTACCCCAAGCTGCGGGTAAGCCGCACAGTGCTCCTTTAACAATGCTTCCGTCGGATTCATACCATCTTATTCATCAATATACGACACCAGCTGCAGATTTCTGATCTCCATGGTGTGATAGAACGTGCCGATGGTCTCCCAGCCCGCATTCATGCCGCCGATATACAGATCGGAAAGCGAGTCCACGGTGAAATATCCGTCATCCATGCCCTTTTTCAGCATATCCTCCAAGAAAGGCTTGAGGTCGATCTCCACGTGTACCCATTCGCCGCTCAGATCGGGGGCTCTGTCCTTGTACAGCGTTCTGCCGCTGTTTCGGTAGACGTGCTTGGAGCCGATCGAATAGATCATGGCACCCGAAGAGTCCGCCTTGCCGCCATCGTAGCCGATATAGTGGTTGGTTCTGTCAGCGCGGTTATCAAACAACTGCACACCAAACCAGCAGAAATCGTGGGAATCGGTGCCCTTGACATAAAAATACATCAAAAACTGTGCCGCACGGGTCCAGTCACCGTCGATCGGGGTCTCCAGAAATTCAAGCAGACGAATGTCCATGGAAAGAACCATGCGGTCTACGTCGCAGATCAGAAATTTCATATCCTTGGACGACTCCAGGGACTGCGCAAAGTTATCCTGCTCGACCAGGAAATGCGGCCAGTAATCCCCCTCAACCGCAGGTCTTCCGTGATAATACAGGCTGGTATCCAGCTCAAAGGTCATGACGTTGTGCTCAGGGTCATATCCAAAGCTTCTTCCCATGCCGTCCGTGATCACGGTCGGCTCGCTCTCTATGCGGTTTTCCACAAAGCAAGGGCCGGAGTCCCACTGTGCAAGTCTCCAGACGGGATCGTTCGCTTCACCGCCGTAAAAATCATGCTCATCCAGAACGGAAAATACGTCTCCGTTGGCGTGATCCTTTTGAGAGATCAGCTGGATACCGTCTTCGAACATAAGGTCGGCAATGATCTGCATTTCCTTTTTCTCCTCCTTAACCTCTGTCTCAGCGGGCTCGGTCGTGGCGGCTGCCGTGTTGGCTGCCGCGGGGGCTTGGGTCTCGGGCTCTGTGGTCACAGCTCCGCTCGCCCCGGTCTCTTCGGGCAGCGGCGCGGGTGTTTCCTCATTGCAAGCCGCAAGCAAGGGCAGGCACATTACAGCGATCAGAATAAGCAAAAACAGTCTTTGTGTTTTCATAATTTCCTCCCGTATGCGTTTTTTTCATTATATCATAGATTTGCAGAGATTGCAATCACTTTTGCGGGAACTTGCACAATCTCTTTTGAGTCCTTCCGCACCTGTCAAAAAGCGCACCAAGCCATGGCATGGTGCGTTTTTTGTGATATGCTATCTTTAGGGGTTTCATGCTTGGAAACGAATCTATGTAATGAGCTTTACCAAGTCCGGTCTTCGCACAGATGATTCCACGCATATTCGAGCGATGCATAAGTGATTTCTATCCAACAATCCTTAAAATACGGCTTTTTGTCAACGCGTATATTGCACATTAGTATCGCATTGTTGTTGCCTTGATTATATCGGTACAAAAACTCTAATTTGCATTTTCCGCTGTTGATCTTGTCTGCGAGCTCTCCGATACTCCATTCCTTTCGTATCGTTTGTCCGAAAAGCGACTTTTCAAATACGTATATAGTTACGTCGTATTCGTCATCTATCAAGGTGTAGGTCACTTTTGCGGCATCCGTCCGAACGACCTTGTCAATATCGCTTGCAGGATGGTCGGGTAGCACCCAAAATCCGTCGGGAAAATCAAAGATCAGCTCTTTGTCTTGAAAATAAACGCGATCGGTAATGCAATCGTGCAACGAAAACATGTTTTCATCTCTGTCGCAATGCAAAAAGTTCATGCGCTCACCGCCTTTCTTGGCTTCATTATATCACATATCTGTGAACAGTTCAAGTGAAATATTCGGCGTTGCCGAATGTGCAGAAGGACTCGATTCTCGGCGCTGCGACGCAAAAGCCGCTTTTTGATGCGGTCTTTTGCTACGCGCCTCGGTCAGGCGCGGTTCTGACAGCCATTTAGGCTGTCATTCATTCCCGCGCCCCCTTCGAGTCCTTCATTCAAAGCCCCTGCCAAAAAAGAATAGGGATGGCAAATGCCATCCCTATTCTTTTTTGGCAGGGGCAGAAGGACTCGAACCCACGACCCTTGGTTTTGGAGACCAGTACTCTACCAACTGAGCTATACCCCTATGCACGAGGTGTATTATAACACATCATTTCGCATTTTGCAAGCCTTTTTTGAAAAAATCTTTTATTTTTTTGGAAAAATGTTTTTTATGGCGGTTTTCTCACCCGAAAATGCAGGAGCGGTTTGACAATGTGTGCAAAATTTGCTATAATTGACCCAAACAACCGTCGGTTGAGCGAAAAAACGCAATTTGGTTGATTGATTTTGCCCCCAATCAACTCTTGTTATATTCATTTCCCCCGTTCCCGATGCTATAATGGGCTCATCACAAGAGAGGAGAATTACTTATGAATCAGACTTTAGGAAAAAGAATCGGTGCTTTGCGCCGCGAAAAAGGACTCAAGCAGGATGAGCTTGCAGAAAAATTAGGCATCAGTCCGCAGGCCGTGAGCAAATGGGAAACCGACCAGACCTGTCCCGACATCTCGCTTCTTCCCTCGCTTGCCAAGATCCTTGGCGTCAGCGTGGACGAGCTGCTTTCGGGCAAGCAGGAATCCGCTCCTGCCGTGCGCATGCTGCCCGAGGCCGAGCGCAAGAATATTGAGGATATGATGCTGCGCATCGTCATCGACTCGGGGGACGGCGATCACGTACGCGTCAATCTGCCGCTTGCCCTGATAGAGGTTGCCATTGAAAGCGGCATACCGCTCTCTATGACCTCCGACCACGACGCGCTCAAGAGCATTGATTTTGCCAAGATCTTTGAGCTTGTCAAGCAGGGTGCGATCGGCAATCTGGTTGAGATGGAAAGTGCGGATGGCGAAACGCTGCGCATTTTCGTGGAGTAAGGGCTATGAAGGTACGTGTAAACGACAAAACGGTGTTCATGTTTCCGACCCGCCTTGCAGTCAACCGCCTGACCGCAGGATTTATCCGAAGGAAATTGCGCAAGGAGGGCGTCAAGCTCTCGCGCAAGCAGACCGTGCGCATGATCAAGACCTTACACAAATACCGCAGAAAGCACCCCGAGTGGAATCTTGTGGATGCCCGGGAGGCCGGGGGAGATCACGTCATTGTGAGATTGTAATCGTATAAAGGCGTAGGCCGATGGGCGTGCAAAATTAGCGGTAAAAAATAAACACATGGCTGCTTCTAAAAAAGTGGCCATGTGCTCAAACAAATAAATATGTAAGTTGCAGCAGGCACTGGCGAACGCAGTTCGCCCCTACAAGTGTTTTTGTTTTGGGTTTCATATCATAAACTCTCCACATAACTCCCTGTAGGGGCGAACTGCGTTCGCCAGTGCCTGCTGCAACTTATTTTTTCGCATGTTTTTTCGCTAATTCATCATCCCCATGGGGCTGTTCTTTTTTCTCCCGACCATATTGAAAACCGCCTTTATTTATGGTATAATGTAAGCAGAAATTCACTTTGGCAAGGAGGATTGGCATGAGCTACGGTCTTGATATTACCAATCGCACGGATCTTGTGGGCATTTGCTACACCATGTGGTTCAACGCGGTGCTGGGCAGCGGAGAGGGTCCCATAGAAAACGTGCCCAACGTTACCGAAATGACCGAAAAGTACGGCTGGAGCGAGCAATACGGCTTTGGCAATGCAGAAAAGCAGCACAATGATATAGGTGCGTTTCACTACTGGGGCAAGCCCGCGCAGGGCTATTACCGCTCGACCGACAAGGCGGCCATTCGCCGCAATCTGACGCTTTTGCAACAGGCGGGCGTGGATTTTCTGATCGCGGATTTCACCTTCGTGGGCGGCAACACGCACAAGAACAAGCAATTCTGGGACAGCCACGTGGAATATTCCTCGATCGCGCTGCTTGACACCATTGTGGAAATGCGCGCAGAGGGCCTTTCGACCCCTTACGTGGTCATGTGGCCCAACTCCCCCGACGCCTTCCCCGTTTTCTACGAGAAATTTTACGGTGTGGACAAGTGGAAGGACTGCTTCGTTTATCGCGACGGCAAGCCCTTTATCCTGCACTGGAACTATAAAACGAGCGAGACCGATCTCTTTACCACGCGCGGCATGTACGGCCTGCAGGGCAAGGTCAAAAAGGGGCAATGGAGCTATCTTGAGCCCGACAACCGCGTCACAATCTGCTACGACGCGGACGGCAAGCCCGAGCACATAGGCGTTTCGGTTGCCATGCAATCCACCTACATGTCCTGCACCGAGACCGCCCACGGCAGGCAGGGCGGCCGCTTCTGGCACGCGCAATGGCAGACCGCATTTGAGACCCACCCCAAGATCGTCTCCTTGACCTGGTGGAACGAATGGTGCGCGCAGCTGTTCTGCGTGGACGGCAGATACGTCTTTACAGACAACTTCAACGTGGAATTCAGCCGCGATATCGAGCCCATGCAGGGCGGCCACGGCGATCTTTACTACCGTTGGCTTTGCGAGTACGTGCGCGCCTACAAGGCGCACGAGCCCTGCCCTGCGCTTTTCTTGCAGAAAGGATGATCACATGAAACTATTTGTTGACGTCATCTTTGCGCTGCTGCCGCTTTTGCTGGTGGTAGTACCCATCGTCGCGCTGATCGTTTTGCGCGCGGTGCTTGCAAGGCGTGAAAAGAAGAATGCCGGGAATACGAACAACATTCACTGACGAAAGGCGGTATGATCATGACAACACCCAATCTCCCCGAATACATGTTGACTTATCCCACCGTGTTTGCCGTGGGCGACGAATACCACATTTTCGTCCCCTTTGACGCAGAGGTGATCGTTTGGGTCAAGGTGGGCGAGCACACCTATTTTGACCACTGCAACGGCATTCTGCGCTCCAACACCAACATGCACCGCATGATTTTGCCCATGTCCGTGCTGGACGAGGCGCGTGAATATACCGTCGTGTACCGCAAAATGATCGAGCGCAAGCCCTACTACCCCACCTCCGAGGACGAACGCACCTTGACGCTGCCCTTCAAGCCGGTCAAGGCGGACGGCGCGATCAACCTCTACCACATCTCGGACGCGCACAACTTAGTGGCCGAGCCCATTGCCTGCGGACAGCTGTTTGGCGACGAGCTGGACTTGCTGATCCTCAACGGTGACATCCCCAACCACAGCGGTGACGTGCGCAACTTCAACGCCATCTGCGAAATTGCGTCGGGCATTACCAAGGGGCAGTGCCCCGTTGCCTTTGCGCGCGGCAATCACGACACGCGCGGCATTCACGCCGAGGATATGCCGAATTATATCCCGATCAAGGACGGCCGCACCTATTACACCTTCCGCGCAGGCTGCGTCTGGGGACTTTTGATGGATTGCGGCGAGGACAAGGACGACACCAGCATTGAATACGGCAACACTGTCTGCTTCCACCAGTTCAGACTGGCCGAGACCGAGTACCTCAAAGGAATTATTGCAAACGCGGACAAGGAATTTGACGCACCCGGCGTTAAGTACCGTCTGATCGTCTCGCACATCGGCTTTACGCATATCCAGCCCCCTCCCTTTGACATTGAGCAGGAGCTTTACGGCGAATGGACAAGGCTTGCCGCACAGATGAAGCCCGATCTGCTGCTTTACGGCCACCACCACAGAGTGGAGATCTGCCCGCCCGGCTGCGACTTTGACCACCAGGGCCAGCCCTGCACCGCCATCATTGGCTCAAAGCCCATCTTTGGTGGCGAAAAAGGCAACTCCTTCATCGGCTGCGGCATCACGCTGCACGAGGACGGCACCAAACGCGTGATCTTCAACGACGATAAGGGCGAGATCTTTACGGATGAGGTAGTTCAATAAAGTAAAACGAGCCAACGGTTGTTGGCTCGTTTTTGCATTTATTTCTTTGGCGGCTTGATCTGCAGCTCGGCGAATTTGGCGGCGCGGCACGTCGGGCGCGCAAGCGCACAGCGCAAGCAATATCAGCAATACGCAAGCCACTCCGAAAATCCTTCTCATAGCCGTCTCCTTTTCTTTGGGAGAACAACAGATTACACAGTTTTACCGCACTTGCAGCCACACGGGCAAAAATATTGACATGGCGCTTCATTCATGATATAATAAGATTTCAAGGAAACGATATACGATACAACTACGGAGGAAGCATTATGAAAAAAATCATCGCGCTCGTTCTCGTCTCCCTGATGGTACTTGCAGCATTTGCAGCATGCGACCGGGGCGAAGAAAGCACTCCCGAAACCACCACCGATGCTGTAACCACACAGGCTCCCGAATCCGAAAAGCAAACCGATCCCGAAACCACCGAGGCTAAAACCACCGCTGAGCCCGAGACCACCGAGCCCGAGGAATCCACGCTCAACGAGCTGGGTCTGCCCTTTGAGATTATAGATATTCCCGTAGGCTATGCCGACGGTGTTGAGCTGCGTGGCTACAATGCATCCGGTGCTTTTATTTGCGATGAAGAGCTTAACTGCCTCTACTCCGATTCCGATAACAACATGATCGTTGTCACCAACGACCAAATGGAAGCCGGCACGCTGAGTGCAACCTTCCTCTCCGCTCCCGGCTACATCAATGACAACGGTATCATTTTCGGTCTTGAAGAGATCCCCACCGGCGAGGATGAATACTACTTCTGGGAATTCGGCCCCGCTTACTACTTCTTGTTTATCTCGGACGCTTCCCTCCTCTACCTTGCCAAGGCAGGCTACAACGGCCAGGCATGGACCGAGCTTGAGGTGACCGAAGAGCCCGTAACCGATTACACCCACGGCGAGACCAACATCACCATCACGGTGGAATTTGACGGTCAGGGTACCATCAAGTGCTACGCAAACGGCGTATTGCTGATCGACTACTACGACCAAGATCCCATCCAGGGCTCCTACTACGGCGTGCGCTGCGAGGTTTTTGGCGTGGAATACTACAATATCCAGGCTGAGCACGATTGATTTGGATATAAAAAGCAGCCCGATGGGCGTGCAAAATTAGCGGAAAAATCCGCACGAAACAAGGGTTGTTTCACTTGGATACAGTCCTTATTTGTTGGTTTATAAGTTGTTGTCGCAGGCGCTGGCGATCACTGATCGCCCCTACAAGTGTCTTTGTTTTGGGTTTTATATCGTAAACCCCTTACATAATTCCCTGTAGGGGCGATCAGTGATCGCCAGCGCCTGCAGCAACTCTATATTTTTTGTTTGAAAACAGGGCTGCCTCAAATGAAGCAGCCCATTTTTTATTCTCATCCCGCTAATTCCGCAGCCCCATGGGGCTGCTTTTTTACTTAATACCCGTAACTGAAATTCAGGCTGCCGATGGGGGCGGCGTCGCCCGTGGCGTACAGATTGAGAGGATCGTTCTCCATATCCTGCACGTTATCGGTCACCTTGAATTCAATCTGAAAATGGTGCTCGTCAAGTCCGATTGCCGCAAGCGGGACGCGCACGATCATGACCTTGCCGTACACATAGACATCGGCCTCCCCTACCTTTTCGCCATTCGCAGCAAAAATTGTGCTCTTGTTGCCGTTCACCTCGCGGTTGATCACGTACTCATAACCGCAAAGTAGGTCACTGCCCGCGTTCGCGGTTTTGAGCCAGAGGTTCATCCAGCCCGCGTCGCCCGCAGCGTATGCCGTGATATCCTCGGCGCACGCAATGCGGAAATACAGATATTCACCGTCGCGCAAGATGCTGATCGTATCAATATCGTTCCTGCCGCTCTCATCCGTGTATACGAGATCTCCTGCCATACCCTTAAAATTGCGGTCGGCGCACTCGCCCGTAAAATCGCGGTAGGTGGGCGCAGACTCCCATGCAGCTGCATCGTCCTTGGTAATGTCGGGCGTGGTGGTGGGATATTCGTAATGCACGGCGGGGGCGAAGTTGTCGTTATGGATATTCATAATCGTCTGGAAGTAGGCGTAATCCTTCATGCCCGACGAGCGCGAGGGCTCGATGTCGCGCGAATACTCGGCGTTAAAGGTGTCTACTGTATAATATTCCCGCTCATTCAGGCGGATCTTCTCGGCCACCCATTCGTTCCATCCGGTCAGAAACACAAATCTTGCGTCCTCTGCTCTCTGCTCGGGCGTCATTTCCAAAACGGTATTCCATTGCGCTTGGAAATTGAGATTTTGGCGCCAATTCTCATGGTCGTTCTCGCCCTTCCATTTCCCCTTGACCTTTTCGGTGGGATGCCAGCCGCGGCCTCGGGAATTGCGGGTATCGGTCATATTGACCGTCACGTGCTGCGCAATCGACAGATTGATCCACCCCTCTTGTGACGTTTGCGGATACTCAAACGAGATCCAGGGCGCACCGTATTCGTATACGGGCTCGTTGACGGGCTGTGCGATCGGCCATTGCGTCACGCGAAAATCAAAAAACTCGGCATACATCTGCTCCGTTGCATCCGAGGACGCACGGAAGCGCGCAATGACGTTGTCGGGCGCTATGATCATGGGCTTTTCGGGGTCGTTTGGCGTAAACCAAAGGCTCTTGTAGGTATCGTTTTCATACAAGATTCTGTAAACCTGCTTGAACACGTTCGCATCCGCGTTTACCTCGTGCTTACCAAGATAGTAAACCACCTTGGGCACGTCCCAGCCGTCGTTTTGATATTCCAGCAGCAGATCAAACAGCACGGCGGTCACGTTTTCGTACAGCACGTTGTTGGAGGTGTCCAGCACGATGAAGTCAATGCCCGCCATGGTCAGCATCTCGATCTGCTTGCGAATGACCCAAGGATCTTGGCTGTTATAATAGCCCCACACGGGCTCACCCCAGAAGTGCGCAGCACCCACGGGGGTGATGGGGGTATTGAAGCGAGTGAAGGCTTTATTGTACGTGCCCTCATAGGTAATCAGGTCGATATCGTAAATGCCCGAATGATTGGCGTGCTGACCCAGCGTCAGAAAATAGAACATGCCCACGTAGCGGTCGTCGTTGACCTTGCCGTCCACGGGTAAGATCACGCGACCGAAATCATCCGTGCCCGCAATGTTGAGCACAGAATACTCGGCGTCGGTCAACTCTCTCTCGTCCGGTACGCGCTGTACCGTGGGTGCGGGGGCTTCCCCGCTCTCTGCCTCGGTGGATTCGATGGCCACGTTCGTGTCAGATTCCTTTTCGGAGGGCTCAGAGGTATCGGGCGTGCAAGCGGCAAAGGCTGCAAGCAGCATAAGGGCTGCCAGGAAAAATGCCAATAATCTGATAATTTTCACGTCAGTTCTCCTTTCTGCCCAACGAAAAAGCCGCCAAGCAAAGCAGTATTACGGTTACGGGCATCAGCACCGCTTTGCATCCTCCGTTATCAATCGCGGGCTCCGGAACGTCATCATCCGGGCCTTGCGTGGTCTCGGGCGCAGATGCTTCGGTCTCGGGCAGGGCAGTCTCTGCTTCGGTTGCTTCGGGTGCTGCGGTTTCGGGTGCTGCGGTTTCGGGGGCTTCCAGCACGGTGACCTCGAAGGTAGCCTTCATGCCGTCGTATTCCACTGTGACGGTCGCCGTTCCGGGCTTTGAAAAATCATAGCTGACCATGCTCTCAAGCAGCATCATATCAAGGCTCTGACCACCTGCGTAATTGATGCGCACGACCAGCGAGGTCATGTCAATGCGCTCGCCTACAAAGTACGTGTCCTTATACCCGTCCAGCACCTCAAAGCCGTCGGTCCTGATGCAGACCTCGTCCGCGGCATTGACCGTAAAGGAAATGGGTTCAAGCACCAGCGTGCCGTCCACAGGGGTGTACTTGTCTTTATTCGTGCCCGCCCAGTTGCCCCAGTCGTCCTGCGTCCAGTTCATCCAGCGAAAGCCCGGCAGGATCACGATCTCATACTGCTCCTCTTTGAGCTTGGCCAGATATGCGGGGTCGTCGATGTGGAAGATCATGGTATCACCGTAAAAATTGAATCGTGCCACGTTGCCCTTTCTGACAAGCTCGGTCACACTCTCGCCGCCAATGGTGACAAGATCGCCAAGCGTTTTGCCGGGTATGGCGGAGGGACAAAGATCCACCGCGGAAATGGCTTTGAGGCTGACGCTGTCCTTGCGCACAAAGTTAATGCGTAACGCACCGTCAATGCCTGCCATGGGGCCGGTCTGCACACCGGTGATGCCCGCCTTGGCATTGACCGGGAAGGACACGTCTCGGTCCAGCGTCAGAGAGGAAAGCTCACCCGAAATACCCGAGGGAGAGCCCGCGCACCAGACAAAGCCCGCCTTGACCGTAATCGCGGTGAAATCCGAGGGCTTGAGCTTGGAATGGTCGTCCATGTGGAACACCAAATTGAGGCGAATCATGCCGTTGGGCAGATCATCATAGGTATAGCAGGTGCGCTTGAAGGCCAGATCGCCCAGCATCTCCTTGACCGCGCGGATGGTCATATTCTCATACGCCACACCGTCCTTGACAAAGGAAACCAAGATCAGATCGGTATTGTGATCGATGCGGTCATCCCATGCGTCCTTGGTCAGTCCCATGGTGCCGCCCGGAACAAGAAAGCTGACCTGTCCGAAGGTCACGCCGTCGGGCTGAAAGGGCTGGCCGAAATACGGCTCCATGGAAATGGAATCCGCAGCTGCCGCCGGTACAGGAATCAAAAGAATGGCGCACAGCATCATGGCTGCAAGCGTCAAACTTAAAAGCTTGCGTTTATTCATAATGTCCTCCTGTTGGTGAGATTGTTACTTTCATTGTACTATAAGAAACGGTTTATGTCAAGCAAATTACCCCGATTGCCTTGCATACCGCGCAGGGTTGTGCTATAATAAGGGCAATTCAAAGAAGAGGAACGCACATGAAGCTTTACGCACCCGCTTATTATAAGGATTTTTCCTGCATTGCCGACCGCTGCCGCCACTCCTGCTGCATTGGCTGGGAGATCGACGTGGACGAGGACACCTGTGATTTTTATCAATCGCTGCAGGGCGATTATGCAGAGGCTATCCGACAAAGCATTGACGCGGCGGATACGCCGCATTTTATCCTTGCTGCCCATGATCGCTGCCCGCATTTAGACGAGCGCGGCCTTTGCCGCATCATCAAGGCTTACGGCCCCGACGCGCTTTGCGAGATCTGCCGCGAGCACCCGCGCATCTACCACGACACGCCGCACGGCAAGGAGGTGGGGCTGGGGCTCTCTTGCGAGGAGGCCTGCCGAATCGTGCTTGGCTCGGATGATTTTGCAAAAATGATTGAGATCGAGCAGCTTGACGGAGAGCCCGACTCGGACGCATACGACGCCACCGCGCCGCGCGCCCAAATCTACGCGCTGCTTGCGGGCGCTTCCCTGTCGTATTCCGAAAAGCTGCGCCGCATTTGCGATGCCTTTGACGTCTCGCCCGCGTGCATTACGGATGAGGAATGGCGCGCGCTGCTTGACGGGCTTGAATACCTGGACGACGCACACCGTGCGCTGTTCTCCCGCTATTCGTCCGCGTGCGAGGCGCAGGGCGAATCCGCGCCCATACTTACCCGCGCGCTTGCCTACTTTATCTTTCGACATTGCTCGGACGCCGAGGACGCAGACGCATTCCGCGCGTCGTTGGGGCTTTCCCTGTTCTTTACGCAGCTGCTTTGCTGCATGATCCGAGCGGGCTCCGATCCCCATAACGCCGCCCGCATTCTCTCCGAGGAGCTGGAATACTCCGAGGACAATACCGACACCATCCGATCCGTATTTTTTGAGGTACTGCCATGACACCCAACTACAAACGCACCAAGCTTGCCTGCTATTCGGCATACTTTACCATGTCTTCCATCTTCATCCTGCCGCCGCTGCTTTTCGCCACGCTGCAGGATACGTACAACATTTCCTATACGCTGCTTGGCACGCTGGTGCTTGCCAACTTCTGCACGCAGATGATGGTGGATCTGCTCTTTTCGCTCTTTGCCAAGAAATTCAACGCCAAAATGCTTGTACGCATCACGCCGCTGATCACCTCGCTGGGACTTGTGATCTACGCGCTGGTGCCTACCTTCCTGCCGCAATTTGCATACGCCGGCTTGCTTTTGGGCACCATCATCTTCTCGATCGCCTCGGGTCTTTCCGAGGTCATGCTCTCGCCCACCATCGCCTCTCTCCCCTCGGATAACCCGCAAAGAGACATGAGCATGCTGCATTCGCTTTACGCATTTGGTATTTTGTTCGTCATCGTGACAAGTACCGCCTTTTTTGCCTTGTTCGGTGCGCAGAATTGGATGTATCTGACGCTGTTTTTCGCCGCACTCCCCGTGATCGCGGCCGTTATGTTCATGCTCTCTCCCATGCCCGATTTGCAAAAGGGCGCAGAGCAGGAGCGCACAAAGCGCACGGGCAAGCGCACGCTGGGATTGGCGCTTTGCGTGGCCTGCATCTTTTTCGGCAGCTGCGCCGAGAACACCATGTCCAACTGGATCTCGGGCTACATGGAAAACGCGCTGCATATTGACAAGGCGATCGGCGACCTTGTGGGCATGGCGGCCTTTGCCGTGCTGCTTGGTCTGACACGTATCACCTACGCCAAATTCGGCAAGAACATCTTCCGCATGCTCACGGTGGGCATGATTGGTGCGGCGGTGTGCTACTTGGTGGTGGCATTCTCCTCTCACCCCATCCCCGCACTGGCAGCCTGCGTGCTGACAGGCATTTTCACCTCGATGCTTTGGCCCGGTGCTTTGATCATGATGGAGGAAAACGTGACCGGCGTGGGCGTTGCCGCCTACGCGCTCATGGCCTCGGGCGGTGACCTTGGCGCGTCTGTCGCGCCGCAGCTGATGGGCATTGTGACCGACGCGGTCAGCGCAAGCGACCTTGGCCTGCGTCTTGCGGGACAGCTTGGTTTGAGTGCCGAACAGGTAGGACTCAAGGCAGGCATGCTGGTCTGCTCGCTCTTCCCCATCCTCGGCATTGCCGTGCTGCTCTTTACCGTTCACTTTTTCAAAAAGTGCAAGAAAAACGGCGTGGTTCTGTAAACGTTTTGTAAACACTACCCCGAAAGACAAACTTTAACAGCAAAAATGCGACTTACATAGTAGAAGGACAATTCTTATTAAGGAGGACTTTATGACTGTCAAGGAATTTTTTGAACAAAGCGCAATCAAGTATACCGTTTTAGTACTCAAGATCGTGCTGACCGTTCTCCTCATCCTTGCATGGCCCATCGCGGGATTTACGTCCCTTCTCCTGATCGCCATGCTCGGCTACGGCGAATGGATCGCTTTTGCCAGCATCTTGCTCCTGCCCGCCATCATCCCTCTGCTTTGGACAAAGAAAAAGGCAAGATACGTATATCTTGCAGTGTTCTGCGCCTATATTTTGGTGATCGGCATTCCGCTTGGCGTACAGATCGGGCAGGATATTTACGAGGACGCAATCACCATTGACACCACGCCCGATATCCTTTTGAGTGAGTACATGCCCTTTGATGAGGACTCCAAGATCGTCAAGCTGGAGGACGCTTCGCTGCAGCTCAAGGGGGATCTGCCGATCATAGACGGTGCAACCGCCGCCTTCCCCGTTTATTCTGCGTTCGTGCACGCCACCTACCCCGATACCACCAAATTCAACGATGGCGTTTTTGAATTCAACAACACGCAAGGCGGCTACCAAAAGCTTGCCGGCAAGCAAACGGATATTTTCATCGGTGCATATCCCTCGAAGGAGCAGATTGCATACGCCGAGCAGATGGGCACGACCTTTGTTTACACGCAGATCGGATACGAGGCCTTTGTATTTTTCGTGCATAAGGACAATCCGATCGATTCTCTGACCACTCAGCAGATTAAGGACATCTACTCCGGCAAGATCACCAACTGGAAAGAGCTTGGCGGCATGGATAAGGAGATCGAGGCCTTCCAACGCAACGAGGGTAGCGGCAGCCAGAGCATGATGCTGCGCTTTATGGGCGACACGGCCATGATCGATCCCGATCTCAAGGAAATCAAGGGCATGGGCGCGATCATTCAAGAGGTGGCAGATTATCGCAACCTGGCGGGCTCGATCGGCTTTTCCTTCCGCTATTACGTGGAGGGTATCATCAAAAACCCCGATATTAAGGTGATCGCGGTGGATGGAATTGCT
>JAFVTI010000044.1 GCA_017503325.1 Clostridia bacterium
ATAGAGGGTTTACGATAACGAAACCCAAAACAAAAACACTCGTAGGGGCGAACTGCGTTCGCCAGCGCCTGCCACAACTATTTAAAACAAACAATTAAGGACTGCATCCGTGTGATACAGTCCTTGTTTTGCGCGGATTTCTCCGCTAATTCTGCAGCACCATAGGGCGGTTTTTTTACCTTAATTCTGCATTCTTAATTCTTAATTCATTTTATCTTCGCGGGATAGCCCTCTTCAGTTACGCTCTTGACAAGATCCTCGGGCTTTTTGCCGGTATAAGTCACGGTTGCGGTATTGTTGTCGAGATCGACCTCAACTGCCTTGACGCCCTTAACACCCTCAAGAGCTTTTTTGACGTGTGCGACGCACTTCTGGCACATCATGCCCTGCACGTCCATCACAATAATCTGTTCTGCCATATGATTTTTACCTCTCTTTTTATGATGAATTGTATACTTGACGCCGTCCTTATACTTGGCCGGCCTTTTGAGTCTTAGCGAATTGAGCACCACGCTGACCGAGGAAAAGCTCATGGCCACCGAGGCGATCATGGGATTGAGCACGATGCCCACGGGTGCAAGCACGCCTGCCGCAAGCGGGATGCAGATGCTGTTATAAATGAGTGCCCAAAATAGATTTTGCTTAATGATCCTGACAGTTTCGCGCGAGAGTCTGATGGCTTGCACCACGCAAAACAGCGAATTTTTGGAAAGCACCGCGTCGGCAGAATCAATGGCGACCTCGGTACCCGAGCCGATGGCAATGCCCACGTCGGCACGCGCCAGGGCAGGAGCGTCGTTGATACCGTCGCCCACCATGGCAGTTTTGCCTTTTGCACAGTATTCGCGGATGATCCTCTCCTTATCGTCCGGCAAAAGCGACGCATGGAAGGTCGAAATTCCCGCTTTTTTTGCAATGGCTGCAGCGGTGGTGGGGTTGTCACCCGTCAGCATAACCGTCGTAATGCCCATATCCGAAAGTGCGGATACGGTTTGTGCGCTCTCTTCTCTGATGGGATCGGAAATACCGATCATACCAAGCGCACGCTCATCTGCGGACACGGCAACCACGGTCATACCCTTTTTCTGACACGCGTCAAACGCGTCCTTATACTCGTTTTTGAATAAAACGCCGTGATCGATCAAAAATTGGGGCTTACCGACCAAGATTTTCTTGCCGTCCACCACAGCACCGATGCCGTTACCAACGCTGGAAAAATGATCGGTAACCGGCAAGAGATCCACGCCTTTCTCTTCTGCATAAGCGCACACCGCAGCCGACAGAGGATGCGCCGAAAAGCTCTCGGCAGCATACGCATACAGGATCAGTTCATTTTCACTTGCTCCGTCAAAGACCTCAACGTGCGACACGCAGGGCTTGCCCTTGGTCAGCGTGCCGGTCTTATCCATAAGCACGTACTCCACCTCGTGCAAGGCCTCTAAGGTCTCGCCGTTCTTGATCAATACGCCCTCGCCTGCGCCTCTGCCCGTACCCACCATAATGGCGGTAGGTGTGGCAAGTCCGAGTGCGCACGGACAGGAAATGACCAATACGGAAATTGCATTTCTCAACGCCTGGTTGATATCTCCACCCGTTGCGATCAGCCAGACCACGACCGTGATCAAGGAAATTGCCATCACACTCGGTACAAAGATCGCGCTGACCTTATCCGCCACGCGGGCAATGGGTGCTTTGGAGGAAGCAGCCTCCTCCAAAAGATTGATGATCTTTTGCAGCGCGGTATCCTGTCCGACGCGATCCACGCGCACACTCAGATAACCGCTGACCAAGGTGCACGCACCGCTGACTGCGTCGCCCACGTCCTTTTCCACGGGAATGCTCTCACCGCTCAAGGGAGATTCGTCCACACCGCCGTGGCCCTCCAACACCGTGCCGTCCACGGGAATGGCCTGCCCCTGCTTGATGATGACCACGTCACCCACAACAAGCTCGGAGATAGGAATCTGCACGTGCTCACCGTTTTTGACGACGGTTGCCTCATCCGGCAAAAGCGACGCCAGCGCACGCACGGCTGCTCCCGCACGGTTTTTTGCTCTGCCCTCAAGCATCTTTCCAAGCGATACCAGCGTGACGATCATGGCCGAGGATTCCAGATACAGCGAATGCATCCAGGAATGCAGCATTTCTGTATTTCCAGTAGCACTTGCAATACCGATTTCCACAGCTGCCCACACACCGTAAATAAACGCCGCAGACGAGCCGATGGCGATCAAGGTATCCATATTGGGGGAAAGATGGAAAAGTGCGCGGAAACCGCGGAAAAAGAAGCCGTAATTCAGAATCAGCACAGGCAGCGTCAGTATCATCTGTAAAAGCACGAACGAAAGCGCATATTCCGGCTCGGAGAAAAACTGCAAGAACGGCACGCCAAACATGTTTCCCATGGACACGAACATCAAAAGTCCGGTCAAGAATGCGCTGAGCACAAATCTTGTCATCACAGCCTTTTGCTGCTTTTGCTCGTCGTGCGCCGATTTATTCTGCTGTGCATACTCTGTCAGCGCATATCCCGCCGACTTGATTTTTGCGGCAAGCTTTTTTTCAATTTTTTTGATCTCCCCCGCGCTGTAACCCTCGGGATAGGTCACACTCAAAGAATTGGTCAGAAGGCTGACCGAAAATTCGATCTGCTCCCCTCCAAGCACAGCCCCCGCAGCACGCTCAACGTGACTGACGCAGGCCGCGCACATCATCCCCTTGACTCCGTATCTGATCTTTTGCATGTTTCATCTCTTTTCATAAAAAATTTACAATTATTCAATCACCCTATTATACCGCAATTTTGCCGCAAAAGCAATAAAAAAATGTAAACTTTTTTGCTTGAAAGCAGGTAAAAAAGGTGCATATGGGGTTGCTTTTGAGGCTAATATATGTTATAATATATTATAACTGTTATTATATATATTTTTAAGTTACCCATACGGGAAAGGAAACATAATGGAAATACTGGATCTGCTTAATGCACTCTGGGACGGAATCAAGGAATACTATCGAGGAACGCTGGGAGATCTGATCTGCGACGTCTGGTTCGGCGGCTTGGAAATTCAGAGCTTTGAAAATAATACCATTGTCATGGTGACACCGTCCGAGATCAAAATCAACGTGATCAAAAGTAAATATCTGCCCGAGATCAGACAAAAATTCTCGGAAAATCTCGGAATGGACGTGGACGTGGAGTTGCGTTTTTCGGGCGATACCAAGGGAATGGAATCCTTGCGTGACCGTTTTGTGCGTGCGGCACAGGATGAAGCAGCCGCGCCCGAAAAGGAGCAGCCCGCAGGAAAGCCCACGCTGGGCTCGACCATGCCTCCCTTCAAATTTGAATATACCTTTGACAACTTCATCGTCGGAAATTCCAACAAGTTTGCCCACGCCGCCTGCGTGGCCGTGGCAAACCACCCCGCGACAGACTACAATCCGCTCTTTATTTACGGCCCCTCGGGACTTGGCAAGACCCACCTGCTTTACGCGATCACCAACGAATTCAAGCGAAAGCGTCCCGATATCAAGGTCATTTACATCAAGGGTGAGGATTTCACCAATCAGATGATCGAATGTATGTCTCACCGCACCATGAACGAATTCCGCGAGAAATACCGCAGCTGCGATATTCTCATGATCGACGACATTCAGTTCATTGCGGGTAAGGTTTCGACCCAAGAGGAATTTTTCCACACCTTCAACGCCCTGCACGAGGACGGCAAGCAGATCATTCTGACCTCCGACCAGCCGCCCAGGGATATCAAAACGCTGGAGGACCGACTCAAGACCCGCTTTGAGTGGGGACTGATCGCGGACATTCAGCCGCCGGACCCCGAGCTGCGCGTGGCCATTATCAAAAAGAAAGCCGACCAGATCGGAATTCAGATCTCGGACGAGGTGCTTGAATTCCTTGCCGAAAATCTGCGCTCCAATATCAGACAGATCGAGGGCGCTGTGCGAAAGCTGAGCGCGATCGGATTCGTGTACGGCAAGGTCATCACCATGGACGTGGCCCGCAGCTGCATTGACGAGCTGCTTGGCGGAGCTGAGCCGGTGAACGTGACCGTGGACAAGATCTTCTCGGCCGTGTACAGAAAATACGGTATCAAAAAAGAGGACATTTTGGGCGAGCGCCGCACCAAGGACATAGCGCAGGCAAGACATATCACCATTTACCTGATCCGCAACATTACCGACATGTCCTTCCCCGGCATCGGTAAGATCCTCAACCGCAACCACGCCACCGTTATCTCCTCGATCGATACTGTGGAAAAGAAGATGATATCTTCCTCCTCCTTCTCGCTTGAGATCGACGAGCTGATCAAGGCAGTCAAGGAAAGTTAGCCTTATGATCCAATTCTGTGGAAAACTCGTATAAAATTTTCCACAGCGACACGCATGTCGTACCAAGGCGCGACATATGCGTCAGAAATGCGACGCCTTGCTCTGACTTTTCCACATTTTGCTTTGTGCCAATCTACAGCGTTTTCCATATGCAGGCACAAAATTTTCCAAGAAAAAATCCTTGCTGCAAAAGCAAAATCCGACTTTTCCACATTTTGCACAGGTTCTATTATTAAAACTACTAATTTTACTATCTCTCTATCTCTCTCGCGCATGCGCGAGATACAACAAAAAGGAGTGCTGTTATGAAAATCGTATTCAACCGCCAGGAGATCTGCAACGCCGTTGCCCCCTTGATGTGCGCCGTTTCGGGCAAATCCACGTTGACTGCCGTGGAGGGCATTTTGTTTGAAGCCAAAGAGGACAATACCTGCGTGCTGACCACGTTTGACCTTGAAAAGGGCGTTCGTATCGTGATCAACGCCGAGGTAGAAGAGCCCGGCAGCTATATTATCAATGCACAGAAGTTTGTGCAGACCATTCGTGTTATGGAAGGTGAGACCGTGACCCTGAGCGTCAACGAAAAGCTGGGCGCTGAGATCGTTTCCGCCAACTCCTCGCATAAAATGAACGCGCTTGCAGGCGCGGATTTCCCCGAGATCCCCAAGCTGACCTCGCAGAACGGCTTTGTGATCAAGCAGAGCGTGCTTAAGGAAATGCTCTCCAAGGTCATGTACGCCATGGGTGTCAACGACCAGCGTCCCGTGCTCAACGGTACGCACTTCCGCATTACCGGCAATACTTTGTATCTGGTATCCTGCGACTCCTTCAAGCTTGCAAAGTGCAACGTGACTACCGAGATCGATGCGCAGGGCACCTCGGATTTCTCGTTCATCATCCCCTGCAAGACGGTAAACGAGCTTTACAGAATGCTTTCCTACGAGGAGGATGCCACCGTTACCGTTTACACCAGCCGCAAGAACATCATATTTGACCTCGATCGCATGATCTTCTTCTCGCGTCTGATTGACGGTGACTACATCGACTATAACCGCATTATTATTACCACGCACCGCATTTCCATTTGCGTGGACAGAGCCGTGCTGATCAGCGCCCTGGAGCGTGCAGCACTTGTTACCGAGGAGAGAATTGCGGGCAGCGTGCGCTCTCACGTCAAGCTGACCGTTTCGGGCGATTATCTCAAGATCTCGGCTACCTCGACCGCGGGCTCTACCTACGAGGAGCTTTACGTGGAGCATGAGGGCGACGATCTGGTCATTGCCTTCAATAACCGCTACCTGATCGACTCCTTGCGCGCTTGCTCTGCAGACAGAGTCAAGCTGAGCATGACCTCTCCCTTGTCCAGCATCAACATTGAGCCCGTGGAGCAGAGCGAGGACAAGGAATTGTTCCTCTTGCTGCCCGTTCGAATGAAGGATTAAGACAAGTATGCAATGCAATCGCATAGAGGTCACCAATTTCCGTAACATCGAGCACGCAGAGGTGGAATTTGACAGCGGCGTCAACGTGCTCGTGGGCGACAACGCCCAGGGAAAGACCAATTTGCTGGAGGCTATTTATCTTTGTGCGCTGGGAAAAACCTTTCGCGCGGCAAAGGATGCCGAGCTTGTGCGATTCGGGCAGGAGGAATGCAGTATCGTGCAGCATTTCGAGGACAGCGCAAGAGAACAGGTCATTGAAATGCAGCTTGGCACCAAATCGCGCAGACGCGTGCTGCATAACGGCGTCAATCTTGCGCGCACCAGTCAGCTGCTTGGCAATTTTCGTGTCGTCCTCTTTTGTCCCGAGCACCTGTCCTTGGTCAAGGAAGGCCCCGGCGAGCGACGCAATTTTCTGGACGTGGCCATCTCGCAGCTGCACCCCGCCTATATCCGCTCGCTGCAAAAGTACAATCAGCTGCTCAAGCAAAGAAACAGCCTCTTAAAGCTTGCCGAGACCGATCGACGCACCTTTGACGATACGGTAGAGCTGTGGAGCACGCAGCTTGCGCATGAGGCGGCGTATCTCTCCTCGGTCAGATACGAGTACGTCAAGGCACTCAACGCGCACGTGGGCGAATTTTTCGCGGGCATGTCGGGCGAGCGGGAGTCGGTATGCGTCAGATATATGGGCAAGGCTCACGTGGATGAGGATATGTATGCCGATAGAGAATACTGCGAGCGCGCCTACCTGCGCCTTTACATGTCGCACCACGACCGAGAAATTGCCGCGGGAAGCACTTTGTGGGGCATTCATAGAGATGACCTCGAAATTGAGCTTAACGGCAAATACGCGCGAATTTTTGCCTCTCAGGGGCAGCAAAGATCGATTGCTCTTGCCATGAAGATGGCAGAGGGTGAGATTTCCTGTGCGCACAGCGGCCACGAATACCCGGTATTTCTGTTTGACGACGTGCTCTCCGAGCTGGATGCCGGACGCCGCGCGTTTCTGCTTGGAGAGATTACCGATCGCCAGGTGATCATGACCTCTTGCGAGATCGACCGGACAAGCGCGAAAAACACCATTCTGGTCAACGCCGGCACATATCAAAGAAAAGAGATATAACCATGTTTTTACACGTTGGAAACAACAAAAATATCCGCAGCCGTGACATCATCGGCATTTTCGATACCGATAACGCCACGCTCTCGGCTGTGACAAAGCAATATCTGAGCCGCGCCGAAAAGTTAGGTCTTGTGGACTCGGCGCGCGAGGAAATCCCGAAATCCTTTGTGCTTTACCGCACGGGAGACGGCTGCAAGATCTGCTTTTCGCAGCTCTCGGCAACCACGCTTTCGGACAGATTGAACGATCCGTCCGGCTTATAAACCGTTTGTAAAATAATCAGAAAAAGGACAAAAAAATGCAAGAAAATCAGAATCTTACCCCGGAAAAAGAAAACGTATATGACGAAAGTCAGATTCAGGTGCTGGAAGGTCTTGAAGCGGTCAGAAAGCGTCCCGGTATGTATATCGGTACCACCTCCATCCGCGGACTGCATCACCTGGTCTATGAGATCGTGGACAACTCGATCGACGAGGCGCTTGCGGGGTATTGTGACACCATTCGCGTGACCATCAATCCCGATAACAGCGTGACCGTGGAGGACAACGGCAGAGGTATCCCTGCCGGTATGCACGCAAAGGAGGGCATTCCCACCCCCGAGGTGGTATATACCATTCTGCACGCGGGCGGTAAATTCGGCGGTGGCGGCTATAAAATTGCGGGCGGCTTGCACGGCGTTGGTGCGTCGGTCGTAAACGCCTTGTCCGAATGGCTGGAGCTTGACGACTCGGTGGACGGCTTGCATTATACCGAGCGCTTTGAGCGCGGCTTTGTGGCGCGTCCCTTCCGCTGCGAGGGCGAGTGTCCCGAGCGTCCGCACGGCGTTAAGGTCACCTTCAAGCCCGACCCCACCATTTTTGAGGAGACCGTATTTGATTACGATATTCTGCTCAATCGCTTGCGCGAGCAGGCGTTTCTGAACGCGGGCGTGCACCTGGTTCTGGTGGATGCGCGCGTCAAGGAGGGCGAGGAGATGCGCACGGCGGACTTGCAGTTTGAGGGCGGTATTTCCACGTTTGTCGAGTACCTGACCGAATCCAAGCATTGCGATCCCGTACACAAGGACGTCATTTACATGAAGGCGGAAAAGGACACGAGCGTGGCCGAAATCGCGCTGCAGTACAACGACTCCTACAGCGATTGCATCATGACCTTTGCCAACAATATGAACACCATCGAGGGCGGTACGCATGAGACCGGCTTTAAGTCGGGTCTTACGCGCGTGCTCAACGATTATGCGCGCAAAAGCGGCATTCTCAAGGACAGCGACAAGAATCTTTCGGGTGACGACGTGCGCGAGGGTCTTTGCGCCATCATTTCGGTCAAGCTGGAAAACGCGCAGTTTGAAAGCCAGACCAAGGCAAAGCTTGGTAACTCCGAGATCAGAACTCTGGTGGAGAACACCGTGGTCAACAAGCTTGGCGAATACCTGGAGGAAAACCCCTCGGTCGGTAAGATCATCATAGAAAAATCGCTTGCTGCTTCGCGTGCGCGCGAGGCTGCGAGAAAGGCACGCGAGACCGCAAGAAGAAAGGGTCTTTTCGAGGGCTCCTCTCTGCCCGGTAAGCTTGCGGACTGCCAGGATAAGAACACCGAATTTACTGAGATCTACATGGTAGAGGGAGACAGTGCAGGAGGCTCTGCAAAACAGGGACGCAACTCGCGCTTTCAGGCCATCCTTCCTCTGCGCGGTAAGGTGCTCAACGTAGAAAAAACAAGACTTGACAAGGTTTACGCCAACCCTTCTCTGGTGCCCATCATTCAGGCACTGGGCTGCGGCATCGGCGATGAATTTGATATTACCAAACTCAGATACGGCAAAATTATCATCATGGCCGACGCGGACGTGGACGGCTCGCATATCCGTATCCTGCTGCTGACCTTCTTCTTCCGCCACATGCCCGAGCTGATCAAGCAGGGACACATTTACCTGGCACAGCCTCCGCTTTACAAGGTATACAAGCGCAGCGGCGGTAAGAAGATCGGTGAAAAATACGCATTTTCGGACGCAGAGCGCGACGTTTATATTGCAGAGCTGGGCGGCACCAACGTCGAAGCCGACAGATACAAGGGTCTTGGTGAGATGAACCCCGACGAGCTTTGGGAGACCACCATGGACCCCAGCACCCGTACCATTCTGCGCGTGACCATGGAGGATGCCATGCTTTGCGACCAGACCTTCTCGCTGCTTATGGGTGACAAGGTCGAGCCCAGACGAATTTTCATTGAGGAAAACGCGAAATTTGCAGAAAACCTCGATATTTAACGGGAAAAATGCAAGATTTGCAGAAAAATTTGACATCCGAGTTTCAAAATATCATCAACGCGCGTCCGCAAGGGCACGTGCTGGCACTCTGCCTGCATCCCGCGCTGGACGTCACGATCCATACGGATCACGGCCGCGAAATTTCGCGCCGCGAGAACCTTGGCGGAAAGGCTGTCAACGTGGCACGTATGCTGCATTTACTTGGCGCACGCGTCACGCTGCTCGCTCCCGACGATTGCGCGGGAGAAACAAGTGAGCTGCTTGCAAATTGCGGATTTGACTGCGAGCTGATCCCCACAAATCTTTCCCTGCGCCGCAACTACAAGTACATCGACGCGGACGGAAAGACGCGCGAGCAAAACGGCAGCGCGGGAACACTTTCTCCACAGCACTCTCAACAACTTATCGACAGAGTTTTACACATTTGTCGTACACGACAAATTACGCACCTCGCCCTGTGCGGAAGTTTTCCACAGGGTGTGGAAAAGGCTGTTTATAAGTCCTTGATCGGCTCTGCAAATGCGCTTGATATTTCTTGTGTGACAGATGCATCGGGCGACGCACTTTCCCTTGCAGTACAAGCAAAACCTGCGCTGATCAAGCCAAATATGCAAGAATTTTCCACACTTTCACAGCAATCTTTATCCATGTTGAAAACCGAAGAGGCAGTCGAAAAAGCGATTTTTAACGCGTATCTCAAAACCGGTGTGCAGATTCTTTGCTCCATGGACAAGGACGGCTCTATCTATGCGGGGGCTGAGGGTATCTACTTTGTGAAGAGCCCCGAGGTTGAGCATGTCAACTCCTTTGCAGGTGCGGGAGACACCATGCTTGCAAGCTTTCTTTACGCAAGGTACTTGTGCGCTGCACCCATTGGGTACAGCCTGCGCTTTGCCTCGGCCGCGGCTACGGCAAAGGTAAAATTGCCCGCAAGCACCTTACCGATGCCGCAAGAAATTTTTGCCGAATGGACACATACACAGATCAGAGGAAAGGCGGAGCATGAAATATATCAAAAATAAAATATTCATTGTATCGCTGACCCTGGCGCTTGCTTTGGTGATCATCTTCTCTGTGTTTTACGTCATGGGGATTCAAAATCTCCCCGCTGCCATGGTGCAGGCGGCAATGGCACCCTTTCAGAATATGTTTACCAATATTTCAGAGGCTCTTGACGGCTACGCCATCTATTTTTCAAACGTCAAGCAGCTGTATGAGGAAAATCAAGCGCTCAAGGACAGAGTCAGTCAGCTGGAAAATCAGCTCAACGACGCGCAGATGGCGGTCAATGAAAACAGCGCTTTGCGAGAGTATCTGGGCATTCGCGACAGATACGAGGCACTTTATGCCGTGGACGCGCAGGTGCTGGGCCGCAGCGACGGCACGTATCTGCAATACATTACGCTCAATAAGGGCTCTTCCTCGGGCATCAAAGAAAATATGCCCGTTATTACGCAAAACGGCCTTGTGGGCTACGTTTGTGACGTCAGCGTCAATTCCTGCCGCGTCAGCACCATTCTCCAGTATGATACCGGTGTGGGCGTTTACGTGCAGCGCACGGGCGACGTGGGTATGACCGATTGCCCTTACGCTATGGGCGAGCAGGGACTTTTACGCGTCATTTACCTGCCAGAGACAGCCAAGCTGCAGATCGGTGACCGCATCATTACGGGCGACATTGGCGATATTTATCCGTCCGGATTGACCGTGGGGCACGTTATTGAGATCATGCCCGACCTTTATAACCGCACGCTGACAGCCACCATCAAGCCGGCCGTGGATTTTGAAACGCTGGATCAGGTCTACGTGGTGACCGGCTTTGCCGAAAAGCAAACTGAGTCCGAGACCGAGGCGGTGGAGCCATGAACCGGAAAATTTGGCGACACGCCCTCTGTATTGCGCTTTGCATTCTCTGCTGCATTCTTGCTTGTGCGGCACAGACCTCGCTTTTGCCCGGGTATTTGGACGATACCTATTTTGTATGTGACCTGCTGCTTTGCCTGACGCTTGCCTTTGGCATTTGTGCGGGAAAGGCGTACGGCGCGTTTTTGGGTATTTTTGCAGGGGTGCTGGCAGATAGCACGGGTGGCTTTGGAATATCCCTTTTGCCCTTATTTTACATGCTCTGCGGCTATTTTATCGCTGTGTGCGCGGAATTGATCCCAAATAAGAAATTCCCCGTCTACATGGCGTTTGGCGCATTCTCGGTGATCGGCCGCTCGTTGGTCTCTATGATCTACGTCATGCTCTCCAGCGGCTCGCTCCCCATCCTTGACGTAATCCGCTACGTCACCTTGCCGATTTTGCTCGGCACGTGCCTTGCTTTGCCTGTCATTTACCCCGTAGGGCTGCTTGTCACGCTTCCCATCAAAGAAATCAACAAACATTCGATAGATAAAATAATGTAAGAAGGTACAAAAAAGTGATCAGAAAAGACAAACGAGATCAGGAATACGAAAATATTCTGTTTGACCAACAAAAGATCGTTGACGTCGGTATGGATAAGGAGGTAAAGAAGTCCTTTATCGAATATTCCATGTCGGTTATCATTTCGCGCGCTCTGCCCGATGTCAGAGACGGTCTGAAGCCCGGTCAGCGCCGCGTTCTGTACGCGATGTACGAGGATCACGCCACGCACGACAGACCTACGCAGAAGTCTGCAAAGACGGTCGGTAACGTGCTTGGCCGTTATCACCCTCACGGTGACTCCTCGGTTTACGGCACACTCGTCCGCATGGCTCAGCCCTTCTCGCTGCGTTATCCTCTTGTCGAGGGTAGCGGTAACTTTGGTAGCGTGGACGGCGACCCCCCTGCAGCATACCGTTATACCGAGGCACGCCTTGATAAGATCTCGGATGAAATGCTCAAGGATCTGGACAAGGACGTTGTTGTCATGGTGCCTAACTATGATAACCGTCTGCGTGAGCCCAGCGTCCTGCCTGCTCGCTTCCCTAATCTCTTAGTCAACGGCTCTGTGGGTATTGCGGTCGGTATGGCCACCAATATTCCCCCTCACAATCTCTCCGAGACCATTGACGCCACCATCTACCGCATTCACAATCCCGAGTGCACGGTGGAGGAGCTGATGCAGTTTATCAAGGGTCCCGACTTCCCCACCTACGGCACCATTTACGGTACCAACGGCATCAAGGAAGCGTATCTGACGGGTAAGGGTAAGATCCAGGTGCGCGCAAAGGCTGAGATCGACGAGGAAAACCGCCGCATCATCATCACCGAGATCCCTTACATGGTCAACAAGAGCCAGCTTTGCGAGGCGATTGCTAACCTTGTCAAGGACAAGAGAGTAGAGGGCATTACCGATATGCGTGACGAGTCCGGCCGTAACGGCATGAGAATCGTCATTGAATACAAGCGTGATGCAAACGGTCAGATCATCTTAAATCAGCTCTACAAGTATTCTCAGCTGCAGGATACCTGCTCGATCAACATGCTTGCCATCGTGGGCAACGAGCCCAAAACGCTCAACCTCTCCCAGATGCTGGATCATTATATCCGCCATCAGGAGTCTGTCATCACCCGCCGCACGCAGCACGAGCTGGATGCTGCTTTGCGTGAGGCGCATATTTACGAGGGTTATAAACTGGCGATTGATAATCTCGACGAGGTGATTAACATCATCCGTGCGTCCGAGGACCAGCCTACCGCCAAGAAAAACCTGATGGCACGCTTCAACGGTGAGCAGACCGACGACGGTTCGGCCGCTGCGCTCAATCTGGAGGCATTTGCCATGGCAGAGGATGCGCACCTCTCCGAGGAGCAGGCGCAGGCCATCGTTTCCATGACGCTGGGTCGTCTTTGCGGCCTGGAGCGCAAGAAGATTGAAGAAAAGCTGGCTGCTCTGAACGCTGCGATCGTGGAATACAGAGCAATTCTCGGTGATATCAATCGTATTCGCTCTATCATTTGTGATGAAATGACCGAGATCAAGCGCAAGTTTGGTGACGAGAGACGCACGAGAATTGAGGAATCCGAGGACGATATCGTGCTGGAGGATCTGATCGAAAAGCACGATTGCGTCATTACTCTGACGCACGGCGGCTACATCAAGCGTCAGCCCGCGTCCGAATATACCGCACAGCACCGCGGCGGCATGGGTAAGGCTGCGCTGACCACCAAGGAAGAGGACTTTATCGAAAAGGTGGTCGTGGTGCACTCGCACTCCAATCTGATGCTGTTTACTAACCTTGGCCGCGTGCAGATGCTGCGTGCATTTATGATTCCCGAGGCGTCCAGAACCGCCAAGGGCACGCATATCAACAACGTGCTGGAGCTCTCCGAGGGTGAAAAGATCACGGCTATGATCTCGATCCACGAGTTTGCCGAGGGTGAATACCTGACTATGGTGACCAAGTACGGTATCATCAAGAGAACACTTTTGACCGAATACGCATACCACCGCAAGGGCGGTAAGATCGCGCTTGCACTCAAGGAGGGTGACGAGCTGGTATTTGTGACCCACACGTACGGCTATCCCACCGATCTGATGATTGCCACCAGACAAGGCAGCGCGGTCAGATTTACGGTTGACGACGAATCTGTCCGTCCCATGGGCAGAACCGCGACCGGCGTGCGCGGTATCAAGCTGCGCGGTGACGACTTTGTTGTGGGCGTTGCAAGCGTGGTGGAAGGCAAATCGCTGATCACCATTACCGAAAACGGCTACGGCAAGCGTACCGAATTTGACGATTTCCGTCAGATGAAGCACCGCGGCGGTCACGGCGTCTCCTGCCATGCCCTGTCCGACAAGACGGGTCTGCTTTCGGGTATCAATATCGTGGACGATAACGACGACGTCATGATCATTACCGATGCAGGTACCATGATCCGTACCTCTGCTGCTGACATTCCCACCTATTCCAGAAGCGCGGGTGGCGTTCGCGTGATGAGACTTGCCGAGGGTCAGAAGATCGTCAACTTCACAAAGCTTGCACGTCAGGATGAGCTGGAGGAGGAGATCTCCGAAAGCGAGGCTCTGCCCGAGGATCAGATCCCCGAGACTGAAACGCTCGAAGAGGCTGAAATTATCGACGCAGAGGCAGAGATCGAAGAAATCGAAGAATCTACCGAAGAATAAAAACTACCTGAAAAACAAAGAAAACCCTTGCAAAAGGGTTTTCTTTTTTATATAAGCTCAAAAAAGGGCTCTCCCGAAGGAGAGCCCAAATTTGTGAAAGATCAATTACTCGGTAATGGTAATTTCTACAGTAGCCTTGAAATCGCCCGAAGCAAAGGGCTGATCGTTGGGAATGATTACGATAACGTACTCACCTGCGGTGAGGGGGTCTTCCACGTTATAGTTGGTTTCGCCGTTTACGGCATCAAAAGGAACACCGGAACCAACGCTTACGTATCCGTCAACGGGATCAATATACCACCAACGCATGGAGGAAGTTTCACCCTTCTTAGCGATACCTACCCAGTCTGTGCCGCCGCCGATAGCGGTAACCATAATGGACTCACCAACCGTATAGGTGGTCTTGTCGGTAGAGAGAATCACTTCGGGAGTAGGCTCCTCAGGAGTGGGCTCTTCGGGCTCTTCTACTACGATGCCGTAGTAAGCGTTAGCGGAAACAACGGTATCGAACAGAACAATGTTTGCGATATCGATGGAACCTGCAGAGCCTGCGAAGAAGTCGTAACGCAGGTAGTTCACCTTACCTGCAGCGTTCAGGTAAGAAGCGATGTCAAGAACGAGAACGTGCCATTCGCCGTCATTGATATACTCAAACTTCACCTCGTCAGAGCCGCCGGTAATGCCGCCGGAGCCTACGAAGAATTCACCGTCGAATTCCTCACCGCCGTCAACGGTGGTGCGGTACTTCAGACCGATTGCGCCAACGCCTTCAATGCCTGCGCCGCCGGTCAGTACCCAGAAGAAGGGGTCGCCGCCGGGGGTGGTGATGGTAACGTAGCTGCCATCCTCGCTCAGAACAGCGGACTCGATGAAGTTGTTGCCAATGCCGGTATTGTTAGCCTGGTCTGCAAGATAGTCAGCAGTACCTTCAGCTACGGGAGGCTTGGGCTCTGCGGGGGGAACGATCACTTCGGGAATAGCAATCTTAACGGAAGAAGCGTAGGTGCCTTCCATCAGAGTGCCGCCTCCATAGGTCTCAACGCCTTCAACCAGAATGGACTCAGCAGCCCAGCCGGTGAACTGTGCGGAACCGGTCAGATACTCGATCTCGTAGTAAACGTCGCCGGAAATCAGAGCTTCAAAGGGAATTTCAACGACAAAGTCGGTGTTGTCGGTGTGATTTTCACCGGTGGTCTCATACAGAACCTTGCCTGCAACGGTGGTTGCATAGTCGGTATCCCATGCCCAGACCTTGAGGGACCAGGTATTGGTGTTACCGTCAGCATAAGTAGCCATTTCTTTCACGGTGATGCCGGTCAGGTAGTTGTCGCCCAGAGGCAGCTTCTGACCAAAGGTCTTTACGCCACTGTAAGGACCGCCGCCGTTACGAACGCCAAGGTCGATGACAGCTTCATTGCAGGTGGGGATGATCTGGAGATAGAAGGAGTACAGCAGAGCATAAGTGCCGTCAGCCTGCTTTGCAATCACGCCTACGGGATATACGCCTGCGCCAAGATCAGCGATAGGAGCGGTAACGTTGTAGCCTGCACCGTTTACGATGCCTGCAGCTGCAAGGTCAGGACGATCCTGGTTGAATGCAGCGTCGGTTACGATAACCATTTCTCTGCCGATGAAGTAACCAAACTCGGTAGCGGGAGCTGCAGCAAATGCTGCCCAACCTCTCATGCTGATGGTTTCCTTAGCATCATCGGGCATAATGAGAACGGTGTTGTTCTTAGCGGTCATTTCTGCAACGACCTGGCCCTCGGTCACGTATGCGTTGCCGTTGAGAGAGATGTTGTCAATGGAGAAGCTAGCATAAGCATTCTCTACGTAAGGCAGGGTCTTGATAACCTTGAATTCCTTGATGAGCTCTTCGTTGCCATCGGGATCCTTTGCAACGAGAGTTACGGTATGCTCACCTGCAGGAAGATCAGCGGTGGGAATGTCAAACTTCATTCTGCATGCGCTCAGAGCGCCGGGAACGTTGTTCTTGATGTGATCCTGTACGCCTACCTCAGCGGTGAAGGTGAAGGATTCGTTGTAAACAACGTCGCTGCCGTTGATGGTGTAACCAACAGTACCCTCAACCTCGGTTGCGTATGCGATCCAACCCCAAACGCGCAGAGCTTCTGCCATCTGGTCGATGTTTGCAACGGGATTGGTCTCCCATGTCATGTAAGCGACGCCGTCGGTAAAGATAGCATCAGCCTCAGTGCCGTCAACAACGGTGTACATGGAGTCCCAAGACTTTGCGATGACAACCTTCACGGGAGTGGGAGGAGGAACATCGGTGCCGGGCTCGGTAGTAGTGGGCTCGGTGGTGTTGGGTTCAGTGGTAACGGGCTCGGTGGTAACGGGCTCGGTGGTAACCGGGTCAGTTTCAGCGGGCTCGGTAGTGGTGGGTTCGGTTGTTGTCTCTTCACCGGATTCTACGGGCTGCTCAGGATCCTCACAAGCGACCAGAGCGACCGACAGAACCATGCAAAGTGCCAACAGCATAACGAGTAACTTTTTCATGATACTTTTCCTTTCATGAACAGATTTTACCTACGCTCAGATAGGTATACCTTATTTTAGCACAGGTGCTTGAAATTTGCAACTGATTTTTCTGAAAAACTATATAATAATACGAAATTTAGTCGGAATACACAACGTATTCTTGTAGAATTTAGCTATATTCACAACGGAAATCATTTTTGCAAAGGTATGCTGAAGAAGCTCCTTTTGTTATCATATTTCTGCACGATCTATTTGCGTATCAAATAACAATTGATGATTAAAAAATAAACAAATACATAGAATAGAAAAATACGCATCAAAAAGGGCTCTCCCGAAGGAGAGCCCAAATTTGTTTGATTTATGAAGAAATCTTAGGGAACGATTACTTCCAGTTCAATGAGGTTGATGGTGTACTCACCTGCACCAACTCTGTAAACAACCTTAACGGTCTGGCCTGCATATTCGCCAAGAGCGATGATCTCAGACTCGTTACCAAGTCTGTTGGGAACGCCTGCATAACCCATGTTGTTAGCAACGTGATCCAAAACGCCCTGTTCAGCTTCCTTCAGACCAAGCTCAACAGTCTTGAGCACAGTGCCGTCAGCTGCGATGATATCGCAAGCCCAGTTCTCCAGAGAGTAACCGTCAACTGCGATCCAACCGCCTGCGAAGTAAACGTACTTAGCAGTTACGGAAGCGAGAGAACCGGATGCATTTGCAATGGTAGTACCGTTGGCGTTGTTGGTAGCTGCACCTGCGAAGGTTACGACGTCAGAGAAGTCGTCCTGTACGCAGTACATGAAGGAGTCAACGGAAGTGTGCCAGTTGCCTTCGAATACTGCGGGCTCTTCAACGGGAGCTGCTTCGTGAGCAACGATGTAAACGTAAACCTGAGCGTCGTCAACGTACTTGGAAGCGAACTCAATGGTACCGTTGTAGTTCTTGATGTAACCGAAAACGGTAATGGTGTCGCCAACCTTCAGCTCGGGCATGCCTTCCATGGGATTCAGAGTGTAAATCAGCATGGTCTGCTCACCGTCGGTGAAGTAAACGTTCTTGTAGTAAGAACCGGTCTGGCCGATCTCAGTAACAACACCGGTGGTGTAGTACTGGTTCTCGGTAGCTGCGCCCTCTTCAAGGCCTGCTACAGCGTTCAGGGTCTCGGTAACGGTCAGAGGAAGCTCCTCGGAACCGAATTCGGGCTTAACGATGGGAGCTACGTAGTCGGGATCGTAAGTAAACTCAACAGAGCTGAACAGCATGAAGGTGCCGGGCAGAGTGTCGTAGGTTACGAATACGGGACCGTTGTAATCAACACCGGTCAGATCGATCTCGACAGCATGAACTGCCCAACCGAGCTCGGTGTAGTCAGCAGCAGCGATGACAACGTCTTCGGTGGGAGACATGGTCATAGCCTGGTCAGCGGAGGTCAGGATGATGCGGTTCTGAGCGTTAGCAGCGTGAGCATCAATGGTAACCTGAGAGCCGTCAACACCAAAGTAGATAACTACCTTGGACATTTCAGCGAGGTTGATATCGCCCAGAGCGATGTAACCCTGGTGCAGCAGAGCGCCGGCTTCAACGCCGCCTGCAGCGACCATAGGATCGGAAGCGTCCTGAACGCCTTCGCGGTGGCCGGTTACGGTCCAAGCGGAGGTGGGAACGTTGAGAGTGTCGATGAGAACGCCCTTGAACTGAGCGTCGTAAGCAACTGCAGCCTCAGCGGAGTTGAACAGGCCGATGTAAGCCATGTCAATGGTAGCGTCAGCAGCGCCTGCGAAGGGATCCCAACGCAGATAGTTGACAACACCGTCAGCTACTGCGGAAACAGCGGACAGGTCAACGATCATGAGGTTCCACTTGCCATCGCAGGTCAGATCGAACTGGATGTTGTCACCTGCACCGGAGGGGCCGCCGCCGGAGCCGACGAACATCTCGGACTTGGTGTGGGTAGAAGTGGATCTGTACTTAATAACAGCGTGAGTAGCAACCAGACCCTTGCCGTTGAGCATGGGCAGCTGGTAGTAGGGGTCACCCTGGCCAATTGTGTCGATGGTAACGTAGTTGCCATCAGCGCTCAGAGTGCAGCCGTTGATACCGGGAGAACCGGGAATGGTAGCAGCCATGTCAGCTGCGGGAACGAATGCTACAGGAGCATTGGGGTTAGCAGGCTTGTTCAGAGTGAACTCAACGAGAGTTTCAACAGTGCCGACAGCGTCTCTTGCCAGAGCCTTAACAACGATGCCCTCGCCGCCAACGTACTCAACGGGGATCATGATAGCAAATCTGGAAGCGGACTTAGCACCGGAGCCGGAAGCTGCAGCAATAACTGCGTCCTCGGTAGCAAAGGTGAACTCGCCGAATACGGGCTCAGCGTCACCGATCTGGTAACCAAACTGGCCAAGCTCTTCAGCAAAGAAGCCTACCCAACCCCATACCTTGATGGTATCGACGTTGTAGTCTTCTACGTTAGCGATCTTGTCCCAAGAAGCGGACTGACCGGGGGTGAAGAAGCCGACAGAATTGCCATCCGTAATCATAGACAGCTCGTCGAAGGACAGGCAGGTGGTTACGGGATCAGCGGGCTTTTCGGTTTCGGTTTCGGTCTCGGTTTCAGAAGTGTCGGGCTCGGTAACGGGCTCGGTAGTAGTGGGCTCGGTAACGGGCTCGGTGGTAACCGGGTCAGTCTCAGCGGGCTCGGTAGTGGTGGGCTCGGTTGTTGTCTCTGCACCGGATTCTACGGGTTC
>JAFVTI010000045.1 GCA_017503325.1 Clostridia bacterium
ATAGCCTCTTCAATTTCGGCAGGCGTTCTGCCGGGAACGTGAAGCGGTGCATGACTTCTGTCTGACATCGAGCAAGATTGATTGTTTCTTTCCACCCACTTGTAGCCTGTTGCGCGTGTGATACCGAACTCACGGCAGAGTGAGCTGAAGTTTTTTGAGGTCTTTGCTGCCTCTACAAATTCTTTTCTTAATTCTTCCACAGTTTTGTCCTTCCAAGGCATCTTAGAATCCTCCTTTTGGGGTTCTTTTATGCCTTCATTATATCACAAAAACTGTATACAATCATCTTGCACTACCTGTATACTATCATACTGCACTATACAGTCCTCGACAGCCCGAGGGGCTTGCTCCTGCCGTGGGAAGGTCACGTGCGTAAGGGACTCAGAACCCGTGCTTGCGCGTGGAAGCCACACAAAGCGTTCGGGTATTTGACGCAAGCCCGGCACGAGCGGCAGAGCCGCGCGTGCAGGGTTCTGAGTCGTGAGGCGGCGGGAATAAACAAAAGAGGATGTCCGTAGGACATCCTCTTTTGTTTATTGGCGCGGCGTAAGGGACTCGAACCCCCGACCTTTTGGTTCGTAGCCAAACACTCTATCCAGCTGAGCTAACGCCGCAAGCCATACGCTTTCGCGTACCCATATATCATAGCACAAGCAACGGGTGTTTGTCAAGTACTTTTTCTCAAAAAAACTTGAAAAATTTGCACAAAAATCAAGTCCAAACTTCGTGCTTTCCTCGTCTTGTCAACCATTTGATTTTATGCTATACTGAAAAAAACGCTTCGTGCAAAAGGAGGAATCCTATGAATATCAATGATTTTTACGCAACACCTGACGAAAAGCCGCTGGATCGTCTGGTAAATGACGGTGGCTTTGTGGGCATTTTCCGCACCATCGGCTGCATTGGCGACAGCCTTTCCTCGGGTGAGCTGGAATCCATGACAGAGGATGGCCAGCGTGGCTATCACGACCTTTACGACATCTCCTGGGGCCAATTCATTGCGCGCATGGCGGGCACAAAGGTATATAACTTCTCCCGCGGCGGCATGACCGCGCGCGAATATCTGCAATCCTTTGGCGAGGCCAACGGATTTTGGAATCCCGAGCTTGCCTGCCAGTGCTATATCATGGCGCTGGGTTGCAACGATCTGTGGGGACTTGGCTTACCCGTCGGCTCGGTGGAGGACATCAACCGCGAGGACTACACCAAGAACGCGCCCACCTTTGCGGGTGAATTTGCGGCCGTGATGCAGAGATACAAGCAGATCCAGCCCAAGGCAAAGTTCTTCCTTGTCACCATGCCGCGGACGCCGCACCACGGCGAGGAGCCCGAGGCGTTGGCAGACGCGCAGCAGAAATTGATGTATGATCTGGCGGAGTACTTTGACAACACCTACGTCATTGACCTGCGCGAGTACGGCCCCGTGTATGATCAGAAATTCTACGATCATTTCTGGATCGGCGGCCATCTCAACGCGCAAGGCTACTTGCTGACCGCGCGCATGATCGTTTCTTACATGGACTATATCATTCGCCACAATCCCGAGGATTTCCGCCAGGTCGGATTTATCGGAACGGGGCATTACTTCCACGGACTGAAATGGTAAAAAGGAGATCCTGTATGAAAAAAACACTGTCAATGCTTTTGGCCATGTTGATGCCGCTCGGTTGCCTTACAGCCTGCGCGCCCTCGGTTGATCCCGGGCATCAGACCGATCCGGGTGATTCTACCGAAGAGCCGAGCGGATTTGGCACAACACCCGAGACGCCTACCGAAGAGGAGACCGTGCCGGACACCGGCTATCCCGTGGATCTGTTTGAGATCGGCGGAGTGGCGTTTTCCGAGTTCTCTTTGTTCGTGCAGCCCTCTGCGGCCAAGGGTATGACCGATGCGGTGGAATTGCTGATCGAATATGCCGAGCAGGCAACCGGGCACAAGCTTGCCGTCACAGAGGATGCCTCTGCCGAGCACGTGATCGTTATCGGCATGACCGAGCTTGACACCGAGGAGGTCAAGGCTGCGCGCGGCCAGATCAAGAACGACGGCTACGCCTTTGTGGAGCAGAACGGAAAGCTCTACATCACGGGCAACTGTACTGCAGGTACGGTATACGGCGTGTATACGTTTATGGAGAATTACCTTGGGGTGCGTTTCTATGCCAAGGATTTCATCTGCGTGCGCGACAATCCCATCTCGCGTATTCCCAAGGATTACTGCGAGGTCTACAGCCCCGCCTTTCTGATGCGTGATACCTTCTGGTATGACGTCAGCCACAATCAAGTGCTGGCCAACCGCCTGAAGGATAACAGCGAATACGTACCGGAAATGGAGGGCGGCGTCAGCTATGCGGGCAGCTTCGTACACACGCTGGCAGCGTTGTCGGGCATGCCCCATGAAATAGGCAAGCAGCCCTGTCTGACCGATGAAAAGGTATATCAGACCGTGCTTGCAAACGTCAAGGCATGGCTGCGCGCCAATCCGCAGGCCAAGATCATCTCGGTCTCGCAGAACGACTCTGCAGCAGAGCATCTCGGCTGCCAATGCGCCAACTGTAAGGCGATCGACGATCGCGAGGGCACGCCCATGGGCTCGCTTCTGACCTTTGTCAACCGTATCGCGGGCGATATCAAGGACGAATTCCCGGACGTTTACGTAGATACGCTTGCGTACCGCTATACCCGTAAGGCGCCCAAGACCATCAAGCCTGCGGACAACGTCATCATCCGCCTTTGCTCGATCGAGTGCTGCTTCGGCCATCCTCTCTCGGATGAAAGCTGTGCGAACAACGCAGCGTTCAAGAAGGATATTGAGGAGTGGAGCGCGATCTGTGACAATCTCTACATTTGGGATTATACGACCAACTTTATGTATTATCTTGCGCCGTTCCCCAATCTCGGCGTGCTGCGCGAGAACGTCAAATTCTATAAGGATCATCACGTCATCGGCATGTTCGAGCAGGGCAACTATCAGTCCACCTCGGGCGAGTTTGGTGAGCTGCGCGCATATCTGCTTGCAAAGCTGCTCTGGAATCCCGACATGGGCGAGGAGGAGTACAACCGTCACATGAACGAGTTCCTGGAGGACTACTACGGTGCGGGCTGGCAGCATATCCGCGTGTATATCGACATGACCACCGAGGCTGCAGCCAAGTGCGAGGTCGGTATTTATGATACGGTCAGACACATGATGCAGCAGGGCATGAGCAACGATGAAATGATCGCCTTTGGCGAGGACGTTGTGGACATGTGGGAAAAGGCGTATGAGGAGGCTGATACCGAGGTGCATAAGGCGCACGTGGAGAAATCCATGGTCCAGGCGTATTACGTTGGCCAGCTCAGAGGCCAAAAGCGCAAGGAGTACGTCACCAGAATGTACGAGATCTGCGAAAAGTACGGTATTACGCACTACCGTGAGGGTGCGCTCATTGATTTCTCGCAGAAGGGCAAACCGGGATCACTCGGATAATGAACCGATAGTGTAGGGCGGGGGCTTTGCTCCCGCCTTGCGAATTGTTAAAAAACAGCCCATGGGGCTGATGAATTAGCGGAGAAATGGGGATGAATCATACCCGTTTCTGTCAAAACAATAAACTGAGATACGCATAAAAACAGCTGTAGGGGGCGACGTCCCCGACGCCCCATCCTACATAAACAAATCTTTTCGCAATGCAATAAGTTCCATGTGCCTGCCCGGGGCGTCGAGGACGTCGCCCCCTACGGTTGGTATCTTTTTTTGGAAAAAAACGGACACGGAGATTGATTTTGATACAATCTCCGTGTTGATTTTTCGCTTATTCATCAGCCCCATGGGGCTGTTTTTCTTTTCGGGAAATTGTAAATTTTTTTCTTTGGATGTAGAAATTGTGCAGCATGCCCGCAAAGCCCTTGAAAAGGAATGGGAAAATATGCTATAATAACATGATATTGTTTTGAAAGGAAGTAAAACCATATGAATACCGAAAGCCAAAATAACACTCCCGCCCTTTCTCCCGAAATGCAGGCCGCGCATACAAAGATCATGGCTGCCATCTCTGAGGTGGAAAAGGTCATCGTGGGCAAAAGAAATGAGATCATCATGCTCATGACCGCCATGCTTTCCGGCTCTCACGTGCTGATCGAGGACGTTCCCGGCACGGGTAAGACCACGCTGGCATCCGCTCTTGCAAAGACCACCGGCCTTTCCTTCAAGCGTGCGCAATTTACCCCTGACGTTATGGCTTCCGACATCACCGGTTTCCATATTTACAACAGACAGAAGGAAGAATTCGAGTTCCGCACGGGTCTTGTGATGTGTAATCTGCTGCTGGCGGACGAGATCAACCGCGCCAGCCCCAAGACCCAGTCTGCGCTCTTGGAGGCAATGGAAGAGAACAAGGTGTCGGTAGACGGTGAGACCATGTCCGTGCCGGATCCCTTTATGGTCATTGCAACCCAGAACCCCACCGGCTACGTGGGTACTTATCCGCTGCCCGAGGCACAGCTGGACCGTTTTGCGCTCAAGATCTTCATGGGCTATCCCAGCGCACAGGAGGAGATCAGCATCATCAAGGCGCGCCGCGATCACAGCCCCTTGGATGAGGTCAACGCGGTGCTCACTGAGCAGGAGATCCGCGAGATCCGCGAGCTGGTCACCACGGTCGAGATCAACGACGAGCTGTACAAGTATATGGTGGATCTGATCTGTGCAACCAGAAAGCATCCCTCTCTGGCGTTGGGCGCATCCCCCCGTGCAACCGTTGCGCTGATGCACCTGGTGCGCGCTTATGCATTCCTTCGCGGCAGAGACTACGTGCTGCCCGATGACATTGCGGCCATCTTCCGCGCAGCCATCGGCCACCGTCTGATGCTCAAGCAGGAGGCAAAGCTCAATCATATTACCGCAAACGACGTCCTTGGAGAGATCCTGCGTACGACCGAAGTGCCTTACAAGGGCAAAAGAGACAATAAGACCACCGTATAATTTACGCTAAGGAGAATTTCAATGGAACAGTCCAAACTCTGTCCCAGATGCGGCAAAAGCATTCCGGCGGGTAGAACGTACTGCATGAGCTGCGGTGCGACGGTGGCGGTCAAATGCCCCGATTGCGGCAAGATGTTGCCGCTGAATCCCAAGGTGTGCGACGGATGCGGACATTCGTTTGTGCGAAAGACAGTCAAAGCAAAGAAAAAGACAAAGCCGGTGGACTACGCCAAGCTTTACCGCATCCTGCTTTGGGTGCTTTCGGGCATTCTGATCGTCTCGCAGATCGTGTTTGTCTGTCTGGACGCCATTCGCATCACGGTCCCCGACGTGCTGGACCTGCGTGCCGGTGGCATGGGATTATTCGCTTATTTCTCGGGAGGGGAATTGGCAGGACTTGAGGATTACCTTAGCCTGTTCAAGCTGTCCGAGGAAGATGTCATAGGCGCGCTGCTTGGCCTGCAGGCCGCGGGCGTGCTGTATTTCGCTGCGCTGATCTGCAGCCTGATCTATGCGCTGATCGTGGGCTTCAATCTGATGCACATGGGCCCCAAGAGCGTCAAGCAAATGACGCGCTGGGCTGGCATCGTCGCAGGTCTTGATCTGCTGGCAAGCGTGCTGTGCATTGCTTGCGGTGCGGGTCTTGCATCCCGCCTGCGTGCCGTGGAGAGGTACGTGGAGGACGGCATCAGCCAAGCCAACGTCACCGCCTTTGTGCTGATTCCCGCACTTTTGGTGTTTGGCACGCTGATCGTGCTTTATCTCATTTACTACAAAAAGCAGGAACCGAGTGCCAAGGAAAAGACCTTAAAGGAGATCTTTGTCAACGAAAAAACAATTGCGCTGGCGTCCAAGATCCGCCTGCCCTCCACCAAGCGCGAGCGCGAGGCTTATGCGCGCGGCAAGGATATGGGCAAGCGAGGCGCCACCATTGGCCTGACCAAGAATTTTTGGTGGTATCTGGCCATTCTGGGTGCTGTGCTGGTCTTTACCCAGGCACTCAACAACCCCTTCTCACATATTCTGTTCGTTTTCCTGGTGCTGTTGCTGCCCGTGCTCTTCCTTTATATGCTGACTGCCAAGATGGCACTCAACGTATACATGATGTCGGACGCAGAGACCGTGGAAAAGAACCAACCCTACGTCTATCATTTCCGTGTTAACAACAACTCCATCTTTGCCTATCCCTTCGTAGAGGCCATGATGTGGCTGCCGCAGGCAAACAGCGTGCGCTGCACGCTGCGTACGGTGCGCCTGTCCATGTCTCCCTTCGCAAGCTACGACGTGGGCAACGAGGTCAAATTCCGCTTCCGCGGCACGTATGATATCGGCGTCAAGTGCTTTTACGTATACGATTTCTTCCGCCTGATGCGCGTGCGCGTGGACATTGAGAACTATAACCAGGTCTACGTGCTGCCCAGAAAGCTGAATCTGGACGAGGCGGCCGCGCAGGCCATCTCGGACAGCGTGGCAAGAACGGTGCGCTCGCCCATTTCCTACGACCGACTTGAGGTCAGCGATATCCGCGATTACCGCATGGGCGACTCGCTCAAGAGCATCCACTGGAAGCTTTCCTCCAAGAGCGAGCAGATGATCGTCAAGGAGTACAATACGGGTACTGCAAACATCACCAACGTCTACTGTGACCTGGCGCGCACCTTCCCGGACGCACCGCCCGCACAGCAAACCGAACAGGAGATGACCCGCAAGCAGACCAAGGCGCAGAAAAAGGCCGAAAAGCTGCAGTATGCGTCCGCTCTGGCAGTTGCCAAGGATCAGGGGCTCAAGCTCAGCCGCGAGCAAAAGGCAAAGATGCGCGAGGATATCCATGCGTCTGCCGAGGAAAAGCGCACAGCGCAGCAGATCCCTGCCCAAGAGGACGAAAACCTGCTTGCATCCGAGCTTTACTATGAGGATATGAACGAGTACCTGGCGGACGGCGTGGTCGAGCTGACCGTAGCCGTGCTGCTGGAGGAATTCAGAAACGGCAAGATCGTCAATCTGATGTGGTTTGACCGTCGCAGCGAGGCGGGCGCGTATTGCGTCACGCTGCACGGCAAGGAGGATTTCGAGCTGATCTTCCGCGAATTTGCAACCGCACCGCTGTGCGCTCCCGAGGACACCGTGGCAAGACTTTGCGCCATGGCGGCCGAGACGCAGAGCACCAAGCAGATCTTTGTCACGGGTGCTGTGGACCGCGCGTCGGTCAGCGCACTTTGCTCGATTCCCGGTATGACCGAGGGCGCAACCTTCGGCTCTTCGCAGGTCATGCTGTATAACCCCGAGGAGCGCTTTGCCAACCGCGCACAGAGATTGCGCTATATCGAGGGCTGCCGCGCGCAGCTGGCAGAGAACGGCCTTGTGCTTGTAGAGGGAAGATTGCCCGAGCAAAATGAGGGGAGGTGAGCGGCATGGCTAAAAAAGAAAAAAAGGTCAAAGAGCCTAAAGTAAAAAAGCAAAAGAAGCAGAAAAAGCAAGCGCCGCTCGTTCCCGAGCATCAAAGACCCCTGATCTGTCCGCCCGATCAGGCGGGCAGAGGACTGCGCACGCGTATTCTGGGATACGTATGCCGCTGCCTTGTAGTCATGTGCCTTTGCTGGGCGTTGATGATGTTCTTTGGCGGCTCGTTTAAGGGATCGTACGGCTTCTGGGTCGGCGTTTCCGAATTCACCATGCTGGGGCTTGCGCTGTTTGCAACCGCAGTCTTTGGATTGATCTGCTATAACCGCTACACCGCTCTTGGCGGTCTTGCGCTGGGTGCTGCGGGCATTGCCATCCTTTCCCCCAACGTCGTACAGGGCGTGCTGGCACTCTACAACGGCTTTTTGTGCCGCTTGTATCTGTCCAGATTCACGCTGTATCTGTCCAATCTGGGCATTGGCGTGCCGAATCTGACCTCGGGCGAGTCGCTGGCAGGGTATTACCTTGAAAAGCTGACCGCTTACGGTGCGGACGGCATGCTGGTCATGGCGCTGCTGCTCTCGGCGGTATTCGTTCCGCTGATCGCCAAGCGCACGCGCCCCGTGCTGCCCACCATTGTCTGTCTTGTCATCATCGTGCCCGTTTGCGTATTCAATATCGCCTCCAGCGGTCTTGGCGCGGGCATGCTGATCGCGTCGGTTGCCGCCGTGCTGGTCATGTGGGCATACGACAAAATGTTCCGCCGTCCCGCGGACGCGGACAAGTACGATACCAAGCTGCAGATGTTTACCGAGCAGGATAAGCCCGCTTACCCCGAGGAGTATTTGCAGAAAAAGCGCGAAAAGGCCGAGAAAAAGCTGCAAAAGAAGCTGGCTCGCGAGCAAAAGAAGCAAAAACGCAAAAAGGATAAGACGGTAGAGGAAGAAATCTCCTCCTACTTCGATACCCCCAAGAAAAAGGTCAAGGTCAAAAAGCCGCGCCTGACCGAGCAGGAAAAGAAGGCACTCAAGCTGCAGAAAAAGCAGGAGAAGCTGCATCAAAAAGAGGTGCGGAGGCAGGTGCGCATCGCTCGCCGCTACGAGCAGGTGACCGACAGCGCCAAGAGCGCGATGGGCGGCTTTGCATCGGCAATCATGCTGGCGGTTTGCGTCATCGTGATCATCATCCCCGCGCTGACCATCAAGAATCACATGGTCATCGAGCTGCTTGATGAAAAGATCTCTTATGCAAGAGCCTACGTGACCGCTGCGCTGATGGGCGACGACGAACGTCTGGACGAGTTGGAATACGAGCTGGATAACGACAATTTCCTGCCGCATTCCACCGAGCTTGAGCACATTACCTTTGACGGCACGCAATTGTTCTTTATCGAATCGCAGTACCCGGCCAACCTGTATTTGCGCGGCTGGATCGGCGTGGATTACAAGGACGGCGCGTGGTATCCCGCGCAGTCGTCGGACGACGAGGAAAATCCGAGCGCATTTGATACCTGGAGAGATCTGTACGGCACAAAGCAGCATCCCTCGGATCAGATGTTTTACGATTTCTACAAGCTCTCTCACCCAGAGCTTGAGATGTTTGACCCGGACTACGACTTTTTGAACAAGTATCATAAGGAAGCCGACCTTGGCTTTGTGGCTATGCGCGTGCACTTGCGCCGTGTCAACAGCTATTCGTCGCATCTGTATCTGCCCAGCGTGTTCGATCAGAGCCGCGGGCTGTACGGCTACGGCAACAACGAGCCCAGCGAGCACAGCTTTGTCAACTACTTTGACGGCGTGCTGACAGGCCGCGATTTTGCCGAGAGCGGCACCAAGTACAGTGCCATGACCTTTGCTCCCATCAAGACCGACAAGGACTGGATCGGGATCCTGGCCGCTGACGTTGCAGAGTACAATCTGCAAAAGGAGCTGATCCTTGCGTATAGCTCTTACGAGGTAGTCGAGCTTTCGTACGGAACCGACGTCAATACCAAGTATTCGGTCAAGGTGGAAGAGGACGTGCCCGAAAGAGGACTTACCACTATCAGCTACCGCAGAAGCGGCAAGGTGGTTGCATCCTTTATCCATGAAAGTGATTGCGTCGAGTATCTGACGCAGGAAAAGACAATCATCCTGACGGGTGCGGACGGTACGGAATACGTGCTGGAGCTGGACAGCAACTACAAGGTCGAGCGCGTGAGCACCGAGAACGAGAATTCGCTCTTGCACCGCTATATCACGGGCAAGGACTCCGACAAGCGAGAGATCGATCGCATTCTGTTTGGCGGGGATCTGGACGACCAGGAGGACGGCAACAACTATACCAATTACGTGTATACGTATTATACCGGTAAGAGCGAGAGCAAGATCATCGCAGATCTTGCGGATAAGATTTATCGCGAGGCTACTTACAAGGTCAAGGAAGAGACCGGTGAGTTTGAGCATATCGAGGCGGTGACGCACGAGGAGTACAGACTGGTCGAGGCCGTGGCTGACCTGGATTGGTCGGGCGAGACCGTGTACTATACCAAGGAGATCATCGTGGATGAAAACGGCCAGGAGATCGGAGAGGAATACCTTCCTGCCGAGGCCTTTGATGAAAATATGGTATGGGCAGGCCTGCTTTACGAGCTTGTGACCGTGGTGGACGAGGAGGCTTACGATCAGCCGATCTACGCCATTACCGAGTATCCCTTCGATTTCACCTATGCTGCAATGCAGGGAGCTACGTTTGACGCTGCAACCGCGCAGAGACACGACCTTGTCAAGGCCGTCATCGATTATATCATTGAGGACATGGGCTGCACGTATACGCTGACGCCCGATCTGGCGCTTGTCAACGCAGATCTTGACGGTGTGGAGAACTTCCTTACCAACACAAAAGAGGGCTATTGCGTGCAATTTGCCTCTGCTGTTGCGCTGATTCTGCGTGAATACGGCATTCCCACAAGATTCGTTGAGGGCTATATTGCCTGCGATTTCAATACCAACAGCAATCCCGACAGAGTTGCCAGATCCGCCACCTACGTACACGACTACGAGGCACACGCGTGGATCGAGGTGTTCTTCGACGGCATCGGCTGGGTACAGTATGAGTGCACGCCCGCGTATTATGCCGGTATGTACGGTGGCGCGGACAGCACCGAGAGCGAAGAGGGAAGCGCCTCGACGCCTCCTCCCTCGATCAAGGATGAGATTGATGACATTGTCAACGCTCCCGACGAGGAGGATGAGGATCAGATGAGCGAGGAGGAGCTGGAGGAGGAAATGCAGCGTCGCTCGGTCATCATCGCGTCCATCGTGTTTGTCTCGGTGGTCTTGGTGGTTGGCGGCGTGATAGCAGTGCTTTCCTGGCTCAGAAGTCGCGCGGCGGCTGCGGAATATAAGAAGAACAGCGCGGTGGATACCGTTCTTTCGGAGCATTTCGGACAGAATACGAGCGAGGACGATCGCCGCGAGCTGAGCTACACGGTCATTGACGCGCTGCACAATATTCTGGATATCTACGGACTCTCTCCCGAGCCGGGCGAATTCAAGGATGAGTACGCACGCAGATTGGCATACGAGCTGGAGGATATTCTCGGCCGCTCGCCCGAGTACGAGGTGCAGGCCGAAGAGATTGATCCGAACACGCCTCCTGCCGCCGAGCTGCCCGTCAGCCCGCACAGAATGGGTCAGATCATGGATGCCATTGCCGCCGAGGAATTCGGTCACGGTATGAGCATCGCACAGATGAAGCTGGTGTCCGCTCTGTATAAGGATCTGCGCGCAAACGTGCACAAGCGCGTGCCGTTTGGCAGACGCATGGTGCTTCGCTACTTCAAGAACAGACTGTAAATGCAAAAATACGTAGGGCGGGGCTCGCTCCCGCCTTCGTGCAGCACAAGTGTTTGAAAACCCTTGCGAAAGCAAGGGTTTTCTTCTTGACAGGCAAGATGATTTTTGGTATACTGAAAAAAACGACTCAAGGAGAAGTGCTGATGAAACGCATCATTTCGTTGTTTCTGCTATTGGCAACGCTGCTTATGGCTCTTGCTGCTTGTGCCGAGGGAGATGCCTCACAGCAAAATACCGACACCGCCGCCGAGGAGAGCACCGAGCCCGCGCAGTTGGATGCCATTCCCGAGGATCTGAAATATAACGGCGAGGAGATCGTGATCTTGAGCCGCGCCAAGCAGGGCTGGACGCAGGACGAGATTGCGGTGCCCGAGCTCAATTCCGAGCCGGTCAACGATGCGATTTTCAATCGAAATATTACGGTGTTTGACCGACTCAACGTCAGTATCGTATCCGCTCCCATTGAGGATCCCGACGAATACAAGCCCATTACCGAGATTGAGAGCATTGTCAAGGCGGGATCGTCGGATTACGACCTGGTCGCATCCGCTTGCTACACCACCATGCCCTCTGTGCTCAAGGGAACGTTTTACGACCTGACTGAGCTTGAGTACCTGGATCTTTCGCGTGATTACTGGATGCAGAGCTACAACGAGCTGATCTCCTACGGACAGAGCCAGTATACCGCCACGGGCATGATTGCGCTCTCTACCTATCGCTTTGCCTTTGTCACCATGTTCAACAAGAATCTGTTTGATAACAAAAACGTTCCGTACCTGTACGATGCGGTCAGCAGCGGCGAGTGGACGCTGGATTATCAGGCCTCGCTGGCAGCGGATTTTTACCAGGACCTGAACGGTAACGGCAGACATGACGAGGCGGATCTGTTCGGCTTTATCTCTTGCCCGGGACTGAGCACCGACCCTTATTGGAGCTCGTGCAACATGCCCATCCTGGAAAAGAACGATGCGGGCGAATACGTCTGGGTGCTGGACATCGGACACGTGTCGGACGTGGTGGATAAGCTTTTGATCCTGTTCTATGATTGCGGCGGCACCTACCTTTACAAGGAGGAGACAAGCAATACCGAGCAGGACGAGATTCGTCGGATGTTTGCTGAGGGTCACAGCGCGATGACCACGCTGCGCCTGATTGCCGTGGAGCAGCCCGATGTGCGCGACATGGAGCAGATGTACGGCATCGTGCCCATGCCCAAGTTCGACGAGGATCAAGAGGACTACGGAACGCTGATGCACGACCAGTTTACGGTATTTTGTGTGCCTGTCTCTGCAGCCAAGGATAAGCTTGAGATGATCGGCGCAACGCTTGAGGTCATGGCCTCCGAGTCGCAAAGAACAGTCAAGCCCGCGTATTATGAGATCGCGCTCAAGCGCAAGTATATGAGCGACCCCATCGCGTGGGAGATGCTGGATCTCACCTTTGACAGAATGATCACGGATGCAGGCGTGGTTTACGGCCTCTCGCTGAATTTCCCGCATCATACGCTGCGCACCATCGTAAACGGCAAAAAGAACAATGCGTCCTCCAAGTTTGCAAGCGTGGCAAAATCGTGCAAGAGATCTCTGATCAAGCTGCAGGGCAAGCTGGAAAAGCTGGAGGAATGATCAAATAAACCTAAGCGACCACCGGGAACGGCGGTCGCTTTTTTTCTTGACAAAGTCAAGAAAAAGTGGTATAATCTGCCCATAATAGAAATTGTAGGAGAGAAGAAGTATGAAAAAGACAATTGCAATGCTGCTTGCGCTGCTGACGCTGCTCGCGTTACTTGCTGCATGTGTGGAAACGCCCAACCCGGAAAACGGAGACGAAACCACGGGCGGGGAGGCAACAACCGAGCAGGATGCACCCCTGGATGCCATTCCCGAGGATCTGAAATTCAACGGAGAGGACATCGTGATCCTGAGCCGCGGTGTGCAGAAGTACACCCAGGACGAGATTGCAGTTCCCGAGCTCAATTCCGATCCCGTAAACGATGCTATGTTTAACCGTAACATCGCGATCAACGATCGCCTGAACGTCAATATCGTGTCCAAGCCGCTTGATGATGCCGACCCGTTCAAAACGGTGGCGGAGATCGAGCGCGTGGTCAAGGCGGGCAGCGATGATTACGACATGTTCGCCGGTGCGTGCTATGCAACCTTGCCCGCAGCACTTGGCGGCACCTTCTATAATCTGCGCGATCTGGAATATCTGGATCTTTCGCAGAGCTACTGGATGCAGGACTACAATGATACGATCTCCTATGGTGACAGCCAATATACCGCTACGGGCATGATCGCACTCTCTACCTACCGCCTGGCGATTGTTACGCTGTTCAATAAGAAGCTGTTTGACGACAAGAGCCTGCCTTACCTGTACGAGGCGGTAGAGAACAACGAATGGACGCTGGACTACCATGCTTCTCTGGTTGAGGACTTCTATCAGGATCTCAACGGTGACGGGAAGCATGACGAGGATGACTTGTTCGGTCTTGTGACCAGCGCCGTGATCAACGTGGACGCTTATTGGAGCGCATGCGACATCGCTCTGGTAGATAAGGATGCGGAAGGTGCCTATACCTGGGCACTGGATACCGAAAAGCTCTCCAACGCGGTAGATAAGCTTTTGCTTCTGATCCACGAGAGTGGCGGCACCTATCTCTGCAAGGAGACTGAGGGCAGCTCCGCTCAGCCTGCGATCCGCGAGATGTTTGCAGAGGGCAGAGCCGCTACCTCCACGCTGCGTCTGCTGGCTGTTGAGCTGGATGAGATTCGCAATATGCAAGAGGAGTACGGCATCGTGCCCATGCCCAAGTACGACGAGCTGCAGAAGAATTATCAAACGCAGATGCACGACCAGTTCACGGTATTTGCAATTCCTTCATCGGCTGCCCGGAGCAAGATAGAGATGATCGGCGCTGTCATGGAGGTCATGGCATCCGAGAACCTTCGTATGGTCAAGCCCGCGTACTATGAGATCGCACTCAAGAGAAAGTACATGAGCGACCCGATTGCATGGGATATGCTGGATATGGCATTTGAGCACGTGATCGTGGATGCAGGCGTCATTTACGCCGATTCGCTGGAATATCCCCACCACCACCTGCGCACTATGATCGATAGTAAGAGCAACAGCGTGGCTTCGACCTTCGGTAAGTCCAAGAATAAGATGAATAAGCAGCTTGCCAAGATCGTTGATAAGATGGAGAATCTGGAAGAATGATCTGATCCCCGTATGAACGAGGGCCTCGCGCAGCAATTTCGCTGCGCGAGGCCTTTTTACCTTGACAAGGCAGGGAGTTGTATGCTATACTGAGAATATCATAAAGAAAAGGAAAGCCGAGATATGAAAAGATTTTTGACAGTACTGCTTGTTTTAGTGACCCTGCTTTCTACCCTGGCTGCTTGTGTGGATGCGCCCGTTGAGGAGGCCGGAACCGACGGCTCTGCCGTCGAGGAGACCACCGAGCTGTTGTATTTCGACAATCTTCCGGAGGATCTCAAGTTTAACGGGGAGGATATCGTGATCCTGAACCGTGCGCTGCAAGGATGGACTGCAGACGAGGTTGCCGTGCCCGAGCTCAATTCCGAGCCTGTCAACGACGCCATGTTCAACAGAAACGTGGCAATTACCGACAGACTGAATCTCAATATTGCATCCGCTGCCCTTCAGGACCCGAGCGAGCAGCTGCCGATCGACGAGATCAAGCGTGCCGTCAAGGCCGGATCGGACGAGTACGACATGGTGGCTGCGGCTGCATATGTGACCGCGCCTGCCGTAGTGGAGGGGACGTTTATCGACCTGGTACAGTTGAATTACCTGGATCTTTCGCAGGATTACTGGATGCAGGATTATAACGAGGCGATCTCGTATCAGGGCATGCAGCATTCTGCAACGGGTATGATCGCGCTGTCCACCTATCGCTTTGTCTTTGTAACCATGTTCAACAAGGATGCATTTGACAACAAGAGTGTGCCGTACCTGTACGATGCGGTTTCTGCCGGCGAATGGACACTGGATTACCAGGCGACGCTTGCTGAGGATTTTTATCAGGACATTAACGGCTCCGGTAAAGCAGACGAGGGCGATTTCTATGGCTTTGTGTCCTGCTGGGGCATCAGCGTGGACGGATACTGGGCGTCCTGCGATTTGCCTATCGTGCAAAAGAACGAGGACGGTGAATATGCGTACGTGCTGGATCTGGAGCGTTATTCCAACGTCATGGATAAAGTGCTGTATCTGTTTTACGGATACAATGGCACCGACATACACAGCCCGATTACGTACAACGTCGAGCAGGATAATATGAGAGAGATCTTTTCCCGCGGCGAGTGTGCCATGATCACATTGCGTCTGATGGCAGTAGAGCAGCCCGACGTGCGTAATATGGAGCAGGCATACGGTATTGTGCCTATGCCCAAATATGATGCTGCGCAGCCCGAATACGGCTCGGTCATGCACGACCAGTTCACAGTGTTCTCGGTTCCTGCATCGGCTGCTTCTGGCAAGTACGATATGATCGGTGCTGCCATGGAGGCTATGGCTTCCGAGTCCTTGCGTCTGGTACGCCCCGCATATTATGAGATCGCGCTCAAGCGCAAGTATATGAGCGACCCTGTGGCGTGGGATATGCTGGATCTGATCTTCGCGGTCATGCGTACTGACCCTTCGTTTGTGTATATCACTTACATGGGCAGCCCGCATCACACCATGCGTAACATTGCGCAAAGCAAGAAAAATACGGTTGCATCCTCGTGCAAAAAGCTGAACAATACCGTTTCCAAGCAGATCACCAAGCTGCAAAAAAAGCTGGAGAATCTGGGGGATTGACATCGCATGCATAAAAAGTGCCGAGCCCGGTCGGGTTCGGCACTTTTTTCGCTTGACAAAATCAGTTTGCATGTGCTATACTGGATATAATAATCAGGAAAGAGAGTGTGATCCCCCGATGAAAAAGTTCTTTGCATTGCTTCTCGTTTTCGCTACACTGATCTCTGTGCTGGTTGCCTGTGCGGACACAGGGGACGAGCAGGCAGAGGATTCAACTGTTGCCGAGGAGAACACCGAGCTTTTGCAGCTGGACAATATTCCGGACAGCCTGAAATATGACGGCGAGGACGTTACCATTGTCAGCCGTGCCTTTCTTGGCTGGACATGGGATGAGGTTGCCGTACCCGAGCTGAACTCCGAGCCGGTCAACGACGCCGTTTTTAACAGAAACGTGACGGTCGGGGACAGACTTGACATCAATATCGTTTCTCACGCCATTGACGATGCAGATCAGGCAAAGCCGATCGCAGAGGTGCAGCGCGCCGTGCTGGCGGGCTCTGCCGAATACGACCTGCTGGCGGGTGCTGCTTATCTTGTGCTGCAGGAGTCTTTGGAGGGTCTGTTCTGCGATATGACGCAGCTGGATTACCTGGATCTTTCGCAGGACTACTGGATGCAGGATTATAATAACGTGATCTCTTATCACGACAGGCAGTACAGCGCCACCGGTATGATCGCGCTGTCTACCTATCGCTTTGCCTTTGTAACGCTGTTCAATAAGAACCAGTTTGACAACAAGAACGTGCCCTACCTGTACGAGGCGGTCAATAACGGTGAATGGACGCTGGACTATCAGTCTGTGCTTGCCGAGGACTTTTATCAGGACCTGAACGGTGACGGAAAAAAGGACGAGGACGATTTCTACGGTCTGATCACCGCGCCCTATATCAGCACCGACCCCTATTGGGCATCCTGCGATCTGACCCTGGTGGAAAAGAATGCGGACGGCGAATACGAATACGTGCTGGATTCGGCAAGACTTTCGGATGCGACCGACAAGATCCTGCAGCTGTTTTATGAAAGCGGCACCTACGTATATCCGCACACCAACTACGACGGTGAGCAGGATGATATCCGTATTGCGTTTGCAAAAGGCAACGGTGCGATGTGCACCACCCGTCTTGTTGCGGTCGAGCAGTCAGACGTGCGTAATATGGAGGAGCAGTACGGAATCGTACCCATGCCCAAATTCAATCGGGAGCAGGAGAAGTACGGCACGCTGATGCACGACCAGTTCACGGTATATGCCATTCCCGCCACGGCAGACGCAACCAGATTCGATATGCTGGGCGCGGTGCTGGAGGTCATGGCGTCCGAGTCCTTGCGCCAGGTCAAGCCTGCGTATTACGAGATCGCGCTCAAGCGTAAGTACATGAGTGACCCCGTTGCATGGGAGATGCTGGATATGATCTTTGACACGGTCAGAATCGATGCGGGCATCGTGTACACCAACGCACTGGGCAACCCGCACGACCAGCTGCGACAGATCATTACCTCCAAGAAGAACACGGTTGCTTCCAAGTATAAGAGAATGGATAAAACTGTGGCAAAGAATCTGTCCAAGATGGAAAAGAAATTTGAAAAGCTGGAGCAGTAAGAAAAGCAGCGGAGCGGCGAAAAGCCGCTCTGCTTTTTTCTTGACAAAATCAAACAGATATGTTATACTGAAACCAATCAATCACGAAAGAGAGTCATTGCCATGAAAAAGCTTTTCGCAGTACTTCTGTTATTTGCAACCATGCTTTCGGTGCTTGCTGCCTGTGTGGATCCCGGCGAGCAAGAAGAGCAGACGTCGGCTTCTGCCGAGTCGGCCGAAACTGCTTTTCTGGACGCCGTACCGGATGAGTTGGACTTTGACGGAGAAGACGTCGTCATCATCAGCCGCGCATTGCAGGGCTGGACGTGGGATGAGGTCTCGGTACCCGAGCTCAATTCCGAGCCGGTCAACGATGCCATCTATAACCGCAATCTTGTAGTCAACGATCGCCTGGGCGTCAATATCGTGTCCCATGCTCTGGACGATCCCAGTCCCGAGCCGCCCGTGCAGGCGGTACGTGACGCCGTGCTGGCGGGATCGGACGAGTACGATCTGCTGGCGGGTGCGTGCTATCTGGTGATGTATACCACGCTGGAGGGCAATTTCCGCGATCTGACCCAGATGACGTATCTGGACCTGTCGCAGAACTATTGGACGCAGGATTATAACAACACCCTGTCCTATGACGGCAGACAATACAGCGCAACGGGTATGATCGCGCTCTCGAACTACCGCTTTGCGTTCGTGACCGCGTTCAATAAGACCGCGTTTGATGACAGAAGCCTGCCGTATCTGTACGAGGCTGTTGATAGCGGCGAGTGGACGCTGGACTATCAGGCAACGCTGTCCGAAAACTTCTACCGTGACCTCAATGGTAACGGAGAGGCGGACAAGGATGACTTTTACGGTCTGATCACCTCTTCGGGCATCAGCACCGACCCCTATTGGGTCTCCTGTGATATTTCGCTGCTGGAAAAGAATCCTGACGGCGAATACGAATACGTGCTGGATCTGCAGAAGCTGTCGGATGCGACCGATAAAATTTTGAATCTGTATTACGAGAGCGGCTCTTACGTATACGCCGGTGACGATGCCGATACCGAGCAGGACGAGCTCCGCCGCGATTTCACGGCAGGCAAGGCGGCAATGATCACCACGCGCCTGGTTGCTGTCGAGCAGGCAGACGTGCGTAACATGAAGGATCCGTACGGCATCGTGCCTATGCCCAAATTTGACAAGGCACAAAAGGATTACGGCACGCTTCAGCACGACCAGATCACGGTGTACGGCATTCCCGTAACAGTCGCGGAGAACAGAGTCGAGATGCTGGGTGCAGTGCTTGAGGTCATGGCCTCGGAGAGTGCACGCACGGTCAAGCCCGCGTATTATGAGGTTGCGCTCAAGCGTAAGTATATGAGTGATCCCGTGGCGTGGGAAATGCTGGATAAGATCTTTGATACCGTCCGCATCGATGCGGGTGTCGTGTACGTTTCGGTCATCGGCGGACCGCACGCGCTGCTGCGCGACATTGCCGCATCCAAGCAGAATACCGTGTCCTCCACGTATTCCAAGCTTGCCAAGAGCATCAGAAAGTCCTTGGACGAGATGCACGAGAAGCTGGATGCGCTGCAATAAATGCAAAATGAATCAGAAAAACAGCCCGATGGGCGTGAAAAATTAGCGGGATGAGAATAAAAAATGGGCTGCTTCATTTGAGGCAGCCCTGTTTTCAAACAAAAAATATAGAGTTGCCGCAGGTGCTGGCGATCAATGATCGCCCCTACGAGTGTTTTTGTTTTGGGTTTCATATTGTAAACTCTTTACACGAATTCCCGTAGGGGCGAACTGTGTTCGCCAGCACCGGCGGCAACTAATTTTTTTCGTATATTTTTCCGCTAATTTTGCAGCCCCATGGGGGCTGTTTTTCTTATTTGATCAATCCGTTAAGCCATAATTGCGCAGCAGCTCGGAGAGCTCGCGCTTTTGCAAAGGGAGCATGGGGCACAGCGGCAGGCGGAATTCCTCGCGGCAAAGCCCCATCATGGCGCACATGGTCTTAATGGGAATGGGATTGACCACCGCCATGGAGGCGTCCATCAGCGCAAGCGCGCCCAGCTGCGCGCGGGCAGCGGCCGCGGTGTCGCCCGAAAAGTAAGCGTGGCAGAGCGACTGCATGAGGGACGGGATGATATTTCCCACCACAGAGATCACGCCCGCAGCCCCAAGCGAGAGCAGGGGGAGCGTGAGATTGTCGCAGCCCGAGTAGAGCGGCAGCGCGTCTCCACAGATTTGGATCATGCGCGCAGCAAGCCCAAGATCGCCCGAGGCTTCCTTGATGCCTTTGATATTCGGATGTGCCGAAAGCGTGCGGCAGACCTCGGGAGAAAGCGAGCAGCCTGTGCGGGCGGGCACGTTGTAGAGAATGATAGGCTTTTCCGAGGCCTCGGCAATGCGCTCAAAGTGCAGCTCCATGCCGCGCGGCGTGGCCTTGTTATAGTAGGGGGTCACGCAAAGCAGGCCGTCGCAGCCGGTGCGGCTGATCATGCGCGCCAAGTGACAAGCGTGCTCGGTGTCGCTTGAGCCTGCACCGCCAATGACCGGCACGCGCCCGCCCGTCACCTGTACGGCGCAGGAGCAAAGCGAGGCCTGCTCCTCGGGGGAGAGCGTGGAGGCCTCGCCCGTGGTGCCCGCCACCACCAAAGCGTCCGCACCGCCGCGGATATTGGTTTCAATCAGATTTGCAAAGCTGTCATAATCTATTTTGCCGTCCGAGAACGGCGTGATCAGAGCGGTCGCACTACCGCGAAAGAGTAAAGAGTCAGAAGCGTTCATGCAAAAAGTCCTCCGTGCTTGTGATTTTTCAAAAAAGAGTTGAAAAAGGGAACAAGTTATAGTATAATGTATCCTGTATAGGTGTGGTCACTTCGCACCTATATGACAGTATATGACAGAAATTTCGGAAGGATTATATATGAGCGTTATTATCAACAAAAAAGCCCCCACCGATCTGAAGACTGCGGACTTTTATTACGATCTGCCCGAGCGACTGATCGCCCAGCACCCCGCCGAGGTGCGCGACGGCTCGCGACTGATGGTGCTGAACCGAGAAAAGGGGACGATCGAACATAAGCATTTTTACGATATCATTGACTATCTGCGCCCCGAGGACGTGCTGGTCATCAATGATTCCAAGGTCATCCCCGCGCGCCTTTACGGTCACGTGGCAGGCAGGGACGAGGCAAACATTGAGCTGCTTTTGCTGCGTCAGAGAGAATTGGATACATGGGAATGCCTGGTCAAGCCGGGCAAACGCGCCAAGATCGGCATGGAGCTGGTGTTTGGCGAGGGCATGCTTTGCGGCAAGGTAACCGAGATCACCGAGGAGGGCAACCGTCTGATCGCGTTTGACTATGACCGCGAGGCGCACGCCAACATTTACGACGTGCTGCACAAGGTGGGCATTCTGCCTCTGCCTCCGTATATCACCGAAAAGCCCAAGGATCAGAGCAGATACCAGACGGTCTACGCGCGCGAGGAAGGCTCGGCGGCCGCACCTACCGCAGGCTTGCACTTCACACCCGAGCTGCTCCAAAAGATCCGCGATAAGGGCGTGGCCATCGCACCCGTCATGCTGCACGTGGGGCTTGGCACGTTCAGACCCGTCAAGGCAGAGAGACTGGACGAGCACGTCATGCACACCGAGTTTATTTCGGTCAGCCAAGAGAGCGCGGATATCATCAACGAGCGTCGCGCCAAGGGCGGCAGAGTCATCTGCGTGGGCACCACGTCCTGCAGGACCTTGGAGAGCGTCGCGCTTGAGGACGGCACCATCCCCGCCATCTCGGGAGACACCGGCATTTTTATTTATCCGGGCTACAAATTCAAGGCCATGGACGCGCTGATCACCAATTTCCACCTGCCCGAAAGCACGCTGATCATGCTGGTCTCGGCCTTCTATGACAAGGATAAGGTCATGGAGGCGTATAAAACCGCGGTGGAGCAGGAGTATCGTTTCTTCTCCTTCGGTGATGCGATG
>JAFVTI010000046.1 GCA_017503325.1 Clostridia bacterium
ATGCGTGAAAAAATCAAGCAGCTGCTCAAAAAAGCGGTCTACTTTATCTTAAACCCCCGCCTGCTCCTCTGCTTTGGCATTGCGTGGATGATCACCAACGGCTGGTCGTACGTGACGTTGGCTGTGGGCACCTGGCTGGGGATCCCCTGGATGATCGCGGTCGCCTCGGCCTATCTGACCATTCTGTGGCTGCCCTCACCCGAAAAGATTCTGACCTGCGCCATTGCCATCCTGCTTTTGCGGCTGCTCTTCCCTCGGGACAAGCACACGCTGGGCGTGTTGCAAGACATGCACCGCGCCGCCATGGATGCTTTTAAGAACAGGAAGAATAAGAAAAAGAAAAAAGATTCGGAGGAAACAGAAGAAAAAGAATAAAAAGTTAGTTGCCGCAGGCGCGGGCGATCACTGATCGCCCCTACAGGGAGTTATGTGAGGGGTTTACGATATAAAACCCAAAACAAAGACACTTGTAGGGACGAGAATTTCGGCAAAGCCGAAATATGTGATCGCCAGCGCCTGCGGCAACTAAATACATACAAACAAATAAGGACTGCATCCGTGTGATACAGTCCTTGTTTTGTGCGGATTTCTCCGCTAATTTTTTGCCTTTTGCATTTCTTACGCCAGGCGAAGCTTTCTTTTGATCACCTGTCCGTCAAAGGTAATGTACATAAACGAATCCGCGCCCGTGCCTGCGGTGATCTCGTGTCCGCCCACCTTGCAGGAAAGCTCGTGTGCCGTCTCAAACGCACCCGTTTCCAGAATGTCGTAAACCATGCTGTTGACCACCAGCTCGTTGACCTTGCCCACGCGGCGATAGCAGATCTCGTACTCCTCCCATTGAACGATCAGCAAAATGCGGTTTTTGGCACTGTAATCCGCGCGGTGCAGCACGGGAGAATCATCCGCTGCGGGCTCAGGCTGCTTTTTCTCCTCGGTGTCAAGCCCTGCATAAATATTCTGCATGCCCGCGGGATCAACCGGGTTGACGGTCGCGGTGGTGCCGAACACGTCGGTCTGCACAAAGGTCTGCTGCGCCTCCAGCGACTTGAGCTTGAAGTGCGCGACAATGCCGCGGATCAAAAGGAACAGCACCCATGCATGGAACAGGTAATCTAAAATCATGCTGACGTGCGGTATGTAATACAAAAGCATAAACAGCGAGTCCAGCACGAACAGTACGGTCGCTGCGATCATCCAACCCACGCGCTTTTTGGAAAATACCCAGCAAAGCACGTACAAAGCGATCGCGATCACGGCAGGGACCAGCATGACGTACAGATACCACATGGGCATCATGTCGCTTTGCGTAAAGCCCAACGCCAGGAATTCCTCCTCGGTGCATGCAAGCCCGGTAAAAAGCGCACCGTCATACGCCATGGCGTACGGAAAAGAGATGGAAAACAGAAAATACACGTTTGCACCAAGTGCAGCCAGCACGCAGTTGATGACCGTGAATATGATGGCGATCAGCAAATTGCTGCGCGCGCTGTTATAACGCGCCTCATATTTTTCGACTTGCGACATGCCGCGAAAGCCCGTTGTAAATCTTCCCATAATAATGTCCTCCAAACTTTGATATTCTTATCATACTATAAGAAGCCCAGCTTGTCAAGCAGGGTATTCTTCCCTTTGCATATATAGACGCAGAATTTGGCGAAACGTTCTGTATTTTTGAAAAATTTTTCAAAAATATTTTTTTTGCAGCCCTGCGAATTGACAAGCATACCGAAATGTTATAAAATAAAGGTATCCAATACCCCTGTAAGGAGGAAAAATTATGAGGATCGGCATTTGTGCACCGCCCCAGCATTGGGAGCTTGTAAAAAACATTGGCTACGACTATGCGGAATGGAACTTCTCGGTCACCGCAGCATACACCAAGGAACAATTGGAGCAGACTCTGGCGCAAAAGAAGGAGCTGGATATCGCAATCCCCTCTTTCAACGGCTTTTTCCCCGGCGGTTTTATCATGTTTGGTGCGGATCGCGCCGCCATTGAAGCTTACGCGCGCGAGTACTCGGCCAAGGGCTTTGAGCGCGCCGCCATGTTTGGCGCGGACGTGGCCGTCATGGGCTCTGGCTATGCACGCAACGTGCCCGAGGGCATGGAGCTTGCCGAAGCCAAGGAGCGTTTTGCTTCGCTGATGTACATTTTGGGCGAAGAGGGCAAAAAGGCAGGCGTTCGCGTGGCCATTGAGCCCCTGCAGCAAAAGGAGACCAACTTCTTGCACACCTTCGAGGAAGGTGCCGAGATCTGCGACATGGTTGCACACTCTCACGTCGGCCTGACCATGGACATCTTCCATATCTGGGCAGGCGGCGAGCCGCTCTCCAACTTGGAAAAATACAAGCAGTACCTGTTCCACGCGCACATCGCGCGTCCCCGGGCCGACCGTCATGCGCCCGGCATTGAGGATCTGGACGATTGCCTTGTGTGGCGCGACGCGCTGCGTGCCTGCGGCTACGGCGACAAGATCTCGCTGGAGCCTGTTTACGTGGACATCAACCTGGACGCACCCAAAGCTTACGCCGTTCTGGAAAAATTCCGTTAAACAAGGAGGGTTAGCATGGAAAACTACGCAGTATCCAAGGATATGCTTCACCTGACCAAATACGAGGTATACGGCAAATTGCCCGACCTCTTTACCTTTGACGACGGCACGCGCATGACCTCTCCCGCAGAGTGGCCTGCACGCCGTAAGGAGATCTACAAGCAGGCAGTTGAGCTGCAATACGGCACCATGCCGCCCAAGCCCGAGGTGCTCGAGGTACAGGAGCTTTACATTGGCGGCAAGGGCCATCACAACACCTACCGCATTACGGCTGGCACAAAGGAAAAGCAGATTTCCTTTACCGCAAGGCTGTTTTTGCCCGACTGGGGCGTGCCCACCCCCACTCCCCTGCCCCCCGTGATCGTGAACGGTGACCTTTCGTTTGAGGACGTTTACGACAAGGAATACCTGCACGCAGCGCTTGACGAGGGCATTGCCTGGATGATGTTTGACCGCACCGAGATCGTACAGGACATCCAGTTCAAGGGGCGCGGACACGGTCCTTTACACGAGGTTTACCCCGAATACACCTTCGGTGCGATCGGCGCGTGGGCCTGGGGATATTCCCGCTGCGTGGACGCGCTGGAAAAGATCGGTCTGACCAATCCCGACATGGTAATCTTTACCGGTCACTCGCGCGGCGGCAAGACCGCAGCCTTGGCGGGTGCTTTGGACGAGCGAGCTGTCATCGTCAACCCCAACGAGACCTGCGCGGGGGCTTGCTCCTGCTATCGCGTCTATCTCGAGGGCAACTACATGGGCAACGACGACCCGAACCGCCCGCTGATGCAAAAAAGAAGCGAGCGCCTTTGCGACCTTTGGGCAAACTTTGATTTCTGGATGGGTCCGGATCTGGGAGCTTACGCAGATCGCCCCGAGGACCTTCCCTTTGACGCACATTCGCTCAAGGCCATGATCGCCCCCCGCACGCTGTTTATCTCGGAGGCTGCAGGCGACCTGTGGAGCGGTCCCATCGGCTCGTGGCAGACCACCATGGCTGCCGCCGAGGTGTTCAAATACTTGGGCGTGCCCGAAAACCTGTACTGGTACTATCGCCCCGGTGTTCACGGGCACAAGCCGGTGGACGTCCGCATGCTTGTCAACATCATCAAGCAAAAAACGCTGGGCACTCCCGCAGATGAAAAATTCTTCCATACCTCGTTCCAAGAACCCGAGCTGATCTTTGATTGGCGCGCACCCGAGGCGTAATTTGTTAAAAGGGTTATAAAAAGCAGGGCTTTGCCCTGCTTTTTTGTGTCTTTGGGAGAAATTTCCACAACCATGTTGACCCTTGTCGAATTATCCTATATAATAAAGATGTCAAAAAATAAATAAAGGAGAATTTGCAGATGAAGTTCACCAGAATCCTTTCCCTTTGCCTGGTTGCTTTGCTGATGCTCTCGATGATCGTTGCATGCGACGGCAACAAGACCCCCGAGACCACCACCGACCAAGGCACCGAAGCCCCCGAAATAACTACCGAGGAAAAGACCGACGCTCCTACCGAGCCCGAGACTACTGAGCCCGAAACCACCGAGCCCGAGACTACCGAGCCCGAAACTACCGAGCCCGAGACCACCGAGCCCGAGACTACCGAGCCCGAGACCTCTACCGAAGAGGAGACCACCGAGCCCGAGCAGCCCGCTATCACCTACATCACCATTGCCGAAGCCCTTGAGCTTTGCGGTGAAGAGGGCAACATTACAGAAGAAAGATACTACATCCGCGCAACCGTCGTTTCCATCACCAATGCAGCTTACGGCGCAATGGTGATCGCAGACGAGACCGGCGAGATCTCCGTTTACGGCACCTACAGCGCAGACGGTGAGATCAACTACAGCGCAATGGAGGACAAGCCCTACCGCGGTGACCAGGTCGTACTGCATTGCATCCTGCAGAACTACAACGGCACCAAGGAAGTCAAGAACGCCCGCCTGATCGAGTTTACCCACGTTGAGCCCGACGTTGACTTCTCGGTATACACCGACATGTCCATCGCCGATGCAAGAGAGGCTGCCACCGGCACCAAGATCAAGGTAGACGGCGTGGTTGCCAAGATCACCTTTGCAAACGGATTCAAGCCCAACGGTCTGTTCTTGGTTGACGAGACCGGCTCTATCTACGTCTTTGACGGCGACCTTGCACAGAGAGTTTCCGAGGGTGACAAGATCACGGTTGCAGGCGACAAGGACTACTGGATCTTAGAAACCGAGCAATCCAATGCACAAAAGTTTGGCTACAAGGGCAGCTGCCAGCTGGCCAATGCATACCTGCTGGATCAGGATAGCAGTCAGGATTATGCATTCGACAAGTCCTGGATCACCGAATCCTGCATCAAGGACATCCTGGAGACTCCCGTTTCCGAAAACGTGACCACCACCATCTACAAGGTCAACGCACTTGTCAAGAGAGTGGACGGCACCGGCTTTACCAACTACTACTTCTTCGACCTGGACGGCGAGACCGGCAACTACACCTACACCCAGTGCAACGGCGCTGACTTTGAATGGTTGGATGCATTCGACGGCAAGATCTGCACCGTTTACATCTCTCCCATCAACTGCAAGTCCACCGCAGGCGATTGCTTCTTCCGCCTCCTCCCCATCGAGGTCAAGGACGAGGGCTTTGCCTTTGATCCCGCAAACGCTCCCGCATATGCACTCAAGTACCACGCAATGGATCAGTTTGGTACCGAGTACTCCGCTGACCCCGCACTTGAGCTGATCACCTCCGTTTTCTCCGAGCTGCTTGGCTTTGAGGGAGTGTCCATCTCCTACGCCTCCTCCAACGAGGCCGTGCTCAGCTTTGCTGTCGAGGATGGCAAGACCATCATGCACTGCAGCGCAGAGGAGACCACTACCGTGACCGTCACCGTGACCGCAACGCTTGGCGACGTAACTGCTACCGACACGTTTGAAATCACGGTCGTAGCCCCCATCGTCATTGAGGCAGACAACGTCAAGACCGCGATCGACGCAGCCGTTGGCGAAACCGTGACCATCAAGGGCATCGTTGGTCCTTCCCTGGTCAACCAGACCGGCTTCTACCTGATCGACGAGACCGGTGTCATGGCAATCCTGACCACCGGTGACGTGATGGCTACGCTTGAGGTTGGCAACGAGATCATTCTTTGCGGTACCAAGGTACACAGAACCAAGGGCGGCGCCAACTACTTTGGCCAGACCCACCTGGACCAGGTGACCGTGCTCGCCAACTACTACGGCACACACGAGTACTCCACCGACAGCTTTGTTTCGGGCATGACCGTTCAGGATCTTTACGACCTGGATGCAACTGTAGACTACTCCACCACCGTGTTCGTCATCAAGGGCACCGTCAGCTTCCCCTCCGGTTACGGCTCCATCACCATCAATGACGGTGACGCTTCCTTCTCTCTGTATCACAGCGGTGCTACCCAGTATGCATTCCTTGAACAGTTCGCAGGACAGGAGATCACGCTTGAAGTGGCAGCCTGCAACTGGAACAGCAAGACTTACTGGCGCGGCTGCGTGCTTTCCGTCATCACCGAGGACGGCAAGGTACTCAACACCCTGAACTTCGACGCAGAATAATTCCGTTCCGATATCCCTTTTGGCCGACGCGGGCAATCCGCGTCGGCCTTTTTTGCAGGTTTCCAAATAAAATGTTGCAGATCAAGCAAGAATTTGTTGCTTTTACGGTTGCAAAATGCATTTAGTTGTGGTACAATGTTCATATACTTTTATGGCATTACAGCAAAGGAGAATGGCTATGAAAAAAACACTATCACTTTTACTTTTATTCGTTATGTTGTTCTCGGTGGTATCCTCGGTTGTGGGATGCCAGGAGCACGTGCACGAGTTCGTGCTTTCCGAGACTGATTCCAAAAAAGCGACTTGTACTGAGGACGGTATTGAGGTCAAGCTCTGCTCCTGCGGTGAAAAGCAGGAAACCGTAATCCCCTCTACCGGCCACGAAATGAAGCTCTCCATGGAGTCCAAGCCCTCCTGCACCGAAACCGGCTCGACCGACTACAAGTGCTCCAAGTGCGGCAAGATGGAATACAACAACATTGAAGCTCTGGGTCATAACATCGAAGAGACTCCTTCCGAGCCCTCCCGTGTCAGACGCTGCCTGAACGAGGGCTGCACCGAGTGCGTTTGGAACGAGCCCGGCGACAAGCACAAGGAAACCCTGACCTTCCACTTTACCAAGGAAGACGAGGCGGCAATCGACGCCAAGTACGACCAGGTTAAGGCACTGCTTGACGCAGCCCCCAAGTACGACCCCGCCCTGCACGCATACGCAGAGACCGGCGCACTGGCCGATGAGTACAAGGCTGTGGACGCAGTTCACACTGAGCTTTACGATCTGGTCATGAACGCCATGTCCCAGCAGCAGCTGGCTATGGTTGCTTACTACTGCGACATGAAGAACACCGAGCTGGAAGAGACCTACTCTTACATGATGGACTACCAGACCGCAGTGATTGCAAAGTTCTACACCCTTTCCCGCCCCTTCTACGATTCCTGCTACCGCGATTTCTACTACTACGGCATGACCGAAGAGGAGATCAACGCATTCCTGTTTGACTCCGATGCGATCTCCAACCCCGAATACACCGCACTCAAGGAAAGAAACAACGCCATTGAGACCGAATTCCTGGCACTTCCCGGCTCTGAGCAGGGCGAAAAGCTGCCCGCTCTTTATGAGGAATTTGCAGAGAACAACAACAAGATGGCGCAGCTGATGGGCTATGACAACTACTTGGAGTACGCTTACGAAAACGTATACGGCAGAGACTACACCTACGAGGACGTTGCACAGCTTGCAGGCTACGTCAAGACGCACATCGCTCCCGTATTCAACGATCTCTACACCACCTTCAGAAACCTGACCGGCTACACCGACGAAGAGCTGGCCATTTACAACAGCCAGTGCACCAAGCCCTTCTTTACCAACCTTGAAGGCAATACCACGGTCAACGATTACATCGATCTGATGGCGTTTGACTCCAATCCCGATAAGGTCATCACCTTCTCTGACGAGTTCAACAAGCTCATGAGCGAGGGCAACATGTTCCGCGGCGACTACGAGGGCGCATTCGTGACCACCATTTACGCTCCCAATCTTCCCATTGCATACTTTGGTAAGGGCTATGACAACTGCTTTACCATTATCCACGAATTCGGCCACTACATGAACGAGGTCTACAGCTCCGAGATCTATGCGGACGGTGAATATTCTCAGTCCTACGACCTTCTGGAAATGCACTCCCAGGGCAACGAGCTCCTGTATCTGTGCTACCTGGAGCAGAACAAGAATTATCCTCAGGTTGCAAACACCCTGATCAGAACCTACTCGCTGGTCAACATGTTCTACGCTGCAGTTGCAGGCTTTACCGTTGACGCATTTGAGCAGGCAGTTTACCTGGATCAGTACGAGGGCACCAACGCTGATACCATCATGGCTGACGGCACGATCACGGCTGACGAGTACAACCTGCTTTACGACAGCATTTGCCTTGACTACGGCATTGAGGACGCGCTGGACGGCTACTGGAAGTACGGTATGACCATCACCTCCCCCTGCTACTACGTTTCCTACAGCGTTTCCGCTCTCTCGGTCATGCAGCTTTACGAGGTTGCACAGACCGACGGCTTCGACGTCGCAAGAGAGCAGTACCTCAAGCTGTTCACTTACGTGGACGAGGATCCCGCTATGGGCATGCAGGACATTCTGGAATATGCAGGCATGCTCTCCTTCACGGATGAGAAGCTGTACTCCGATCTGGGTGCATATTTCAAGAAGAAGTAATTTACACATATTTGAAGGGCTGCTTCCATTGGAAGCAGCCCTTTTTGCTGTTATTTTTTCTTTTTTCCGAATACAAGTGCGATCCCCGCTGTCAGCAAAGTCAGCACGGATGCTGCGCCGATCACGCCGCCGCAGCCCGTCTGCGCGGGTACTGTACTCCCCGCTTGGGTCATCGCGTCGGTCGTCGCCTGGGGCAGTGTGCCCGCATCCGATGTCATGCTGTCGGACTCGGGCGCATGAGTCGTTCCCGCCTCGGCACTCGATGCATCACTCTCGGTCTCTTGCTCGGTCGCGGCCTCGGTGGGTCTCTCGATCACGGCCATGAGCACCGTATCCGCAGTCGGCGTCAGCACCTCTCCCGCGCCCATCACCGCGCCCGTATCTGTGCGCCAGCCCGTCAGGTAGGTCAACTCTCCTATCTTTTCAGCAAGAAAATCGGTACTCGGAATGGTGCAGGACTGCCCCGCCGCCACGCGGATCTCATAAACCTGTGCACCGTTGACTATCCTGACCGTATAATACGCGTCGGTGGTCATGGGCGTAAAACGCGTCAGCGGCACCCAACCACGCTTTCCATCCTCGGTCTCCACGCGACCGTACTTGCCCTGCACCTCCAAGATGCGGTACACCGCACCCGCCGTCATGCTTGCCACCGTCCCGCTGTTCAGATCGGGGGCTGCGTAAGCCTTCAGCGCGCCCTTGCCCGCGATCATGAAGCCGGGCAGATGGTCCTCGGTCCTGTCATGATCCACCGCGGGAATGTTGGCCGTTTTGTAAGCAATGCTGCCATATCCCACGATATAGCGATCGCCCAGCGAATACTCGTGCAACGCCACGCGATTGTCTCCGTTGCCCTCTATGGCATACACCATGCCATCCTCGCATCCGATCACGATGCCGATGTGATCACTTGTACGCGAATGCGTGGCAGAGAGGCTTTTGTAAAAGATCAGATCGCCCTTCTTTGGTATGTAATCGTCTGTGCGGGCGTGATAGGACGCTCCGTATTGCTTCCCTTCCGTGACAAACCAGCTTCTCCAGGCGTGGCAGGATACGTACATCCCGCCTGTCAGCTCCTGATCCACGCGCGCCTGGCGCAAGCACCAGTTGACAAACGCCGCGCACCACGCGTATCCGTAGCTGTAGCCGTTGCCCTCGCCGTTATCTAACTTGCCGAACAACACGTTGTATTCCACAAAGTTGCGATTGCCGCCCGCGTTGCCGCCGTCCAGGTCACCTGTGTTGTTGCCCTCGTGATATCCCAGCTGCGAGAGTGCCACGGCAACCACGTCAGTTGCGCCGTCACCCGTCAGCTCAAAGGCAAGAAGATTGTCATAATATAGCGTGTCCTTGTAATCCGAGGACACCTTGTACGAGGGCTCGACCGCGCTCGCAGCCATGCAAAGTGATGCCGATGCAATGGCAGCTGCCAGCAGCCCTGCGCAAATTTTCCGTAAATTCATTGAAATCCATCCTTATATGTCAGATTATAGGTTTTTTATTTCCACGTTCATTATAACACAGGAAGGTCTTGTTGTAAACCCTTTCGGGCGGACAAGACCTATGGTAATATATGTGAGCAATGGGAGAAAAATGCATGACGGAAGAATAAAATAGACGAACAACACCTTGTGTAGGAGAGGATATCATCCTCCCGCACGCATTGAGAGAGGGAGAGCGTTCGAAAATCACAATCAAAAACCGTTTTCGTGCGGGAGGATGGATTTGCTTGCAAATATTCCTCCCCTACAATATGTATGAAAAGACAGAAAAACCGCTCTTTCAAGCGGTTTTTCCTCGTTTATTCTGCATTCTTTAAGTCGTCCAACTGTGCTTGCATTTCTGCCAAGCGTTGCTCCAGGCGTGCAATCTCCTCGCGCACGGGGTCGGGGATGTGCACCTGGTCAAGGTCTGCGCCCGGTGCGCTGACTCTCTCGCCGTCGCGCTTGACCACGCGTGCGGGAATACCCACCGCGGTACTGTTCTCGGGCAGCTCCTTGAGCACCACCGCGTTTGCCGCGACCTTACTGCCATCCGAGATGGTAAAGGGTCCGAGCACCTTGGCACCCGCGCCCACCATGACGTTGTTGCCAAGCGTGGGGTGTCGCTTGCCGACGTCCTTGCCCGTACCGCCCAGCGTCACGCCCTGATACAAGGTGCAGTTGTCACCGATCTCGGCCGTCTCACCGATCACGACGCCTGAGCCATGGTCGATCATCAAGGCCTTGCCGATGGTCGCACCCGGATGGATCTCCACGCCCGTGAAAAATCTTGCAAGCTGGCTGACCAGTCGCGCCGAGAAATAATGCTCGGAGACGTACAGCCTGTGCGCCACGCGATAAGCAAGCAGCGCATGCACGCCCGAATAAAGCAGCAAGACCTCAAGGTCACTCTTTGCTGCAGGGTCACGCTGTCTGACGGCGTCAATATCCGTGCGCACCTCGTCAATGGCAGCGCGCAGCTCTGCCGATACCTTATCGGTCAGCGGCTGTACCTGCTCCTTGGCCAGCTCCGCGCAAAGAATCATTCGTCCGCCGATCTGCGCCAATATATCCTCCAAGCGTTCCGTATTCATGGTCTCTCTTGCCTCCTTATCGGTCATTCCTCGACCTCTCTCAGATATGCCGCGGAAATGTAGTATACGTGTCCGTCGATCAGCACGCGATTCCAGTTCTGTCCAAGACCGATGCAGATCACGCGCTTGCCCTCGTACATGGCGATATTGTGCATCTTGGTATCCTCACCGCCCTGCGTGCTCGGCTCGGTGCGTACCCAGACCGTGGCGGTAGCCTCCATGGTCATATACACCTCGGTAAAGCTCTCGCCAAGCTCTGCTTCTCTTTCGTAGTTGATCTCGTAGCCGCCCTCGGACTCCGGAGCTTGCGCCAGATACGCTTCAATACCTGCCGCGATCGCGTCCGCTGCCTTGGCTGCAAAATCCTCGGCTGCCATGATCGCCTCATCCTCAGCGTTGGTCATAAAGCCCATTTCCAGAATAGTAGTGGGAACACTTGCCCAGTTGGTGCCCGTCATGGTATCGGTTTCCCAAACGCTGCGCTGTGCAATGCCCGTACCCCGGCAGAACGCCTCCAGCACCTCGTCGGAAAGACGTCTGCATTGCTCGTAGATCTCTGCATTATAAGGATTTTGGGGTGTCTGACAAACGGTCATTGCCCCCTTGACCGATGCATCCGCGTCACCGTTTGCGTGGATGCGCAGATTGACGCACGCGCCCACCTCATTGGCAAGCTTCGCGCGCTCTGCGTTGCTGATCTCCACCTCGTTTGTCTCGCGTACCATCACAACCGTATATCCCTTGCCGACCAGTACGTCGCGCAGCGCAAGAGCAACGCGCAAATTCAGCTCATATTCGGCAAGGCCGGTCACGCTTCCCTGCGTGCCGCCCGACACCATGGGCTTTTGCTCATCCGCACCCGGGCCTTTGGGCTCGGTCTCGGACATCGCGTGCAGCTGGTGTCCCGCATCGATCACAATGACCTTGTGCGCATTTTCACCACTGCCCTTGTACGCAATGCCGGTGCCGGGATGGGCATTTCCCGTATACTCGGTATAGTCAAGTGCGGGGACCGACGGCTTTGGCGCCTCGGTAGACTCCTCGGTAGGCGTTTCGGACGGAGCCTCGGTAGGCGTCTCGACCGGTGCATCGGTCTCGGGATGGCTCTCGCCCTCGCCCTGGGGCACTTGCCCTGCATCCTTGGCACGCCCGGTGCTGACCAGCGTTGCGATCAGCAGGCAGACCACCAAGGTTGCGATGATGATTATCGTCCACTTTTGCTTCATATTCTTATTCTCACCTTGAAAAATCAAATTCTTCTGACCGGGAAAGGCAACGCCTTGCCCTCTCTGTATGCACAGATCACGCGATCGACCTGCTGTGCGCCCTCTACGGTAAACAGGAAATGCTGTGCCGTGATGCCATTGTCCTCCAGCGTCCGCACCTTATCCGACATGCCTGTGGGCAGGCTGTTGAGCACCAGATTGCGGTGACCGTATTCATACAGCACCGGGAACTTGACGCCTCTGCGGTCTACCAGAAGGGCGCGTCCCGCCGTGCATGCCGCACAGCCCGCCGCCTGCTTATTGATACAGCGCTCCAGCGTCATCAGCGGCACGCGGCCGTACACGATGGCGGCCGTATTGCCGCCCAGGTCACGCAGCTTGGCAAGGCTTGCCTCGGCCGATGCGATCACGTCGACAAATCCCAATTGCTCAAGTGCCGCGACCGTTGCGTCGTTTGCTGCGTTGAGACGGTAATCGCCGTGCACCATAAAAGTAAAGCCCTCAAGCAGTGCAAGGTGGCCGATATTGCCCACCAGCACGTGCCGGATTCCCTGCTCTTGCGCGATTGCCAGCAGCTCCCTGATCTTTTCGGAATCCGAATCAAAGATCACGGGAGGCAGCACCACGCCGTTACAGCCCTGCACCTTTTGGTTTGCTGCCACCTCAAGCGGCAGATAGCGAATATCAAAATACGCCTCGGCTGCACTTGTGATCTGCTCGGGGAAGAAAAACCTTGCCGTGCGCGTACGTGCGCGCTCCCCGCGCGGTACGGGCGCGTCAAATTTTACTCGATTGACAGGTGCGGGACGACAAGCATCCTTCAGCGCACCCTCCAGCTTCTCTGCCGCATCGCGGCGCAGCGCGTTGAGCGCAGACGCGGCCACCATGACCTCGCCCTCGATGCTTGCATCGACCCGACTTGCGGCAAAAGGCGTAGAGCCAAGCTTGGAAAGGCTGGTTTGCACCTGCTCTTTGGTGATCGGACGCGTATGTGCCGTCTCGGGTGCAACACCGATCACGTGCACCTCTTGCCCGTTTGCGCGTGCCGTCAGCTCCATGGGCTGATCTGCGCGCAAGGTTGCCTCTATTTCCATCGGGATCTTTTTAGAGATCCCGCGGAATTTTTCCACCGAGTCGGATGCCGTTTTGTCCTCGGCCGAGCGCACGCCCAGCATGCCCTCACCCTTGCGGCGGCGGTAGTATCCGTCTGTAAAGCCGCCGCGCGAAAAAGCACGGCCAAGCTCTGCCATTTGTTGCTCGTCCGCACCGCACCGTGCGTCCAGCAGCTCTCTCCAGATCCGTGTAACAGTATATACGTATTCGGGAGATTTCATGCGTCCCTCAATTTTGAGCGACGCCACGCCCGATTCGATAATCTCGGGCACGTATCTTGCCAAGGAGAGATCCTTGAGCGAGAGCGGATAAAAATCCTTTCCCTTTGCATCCTTGAAAGGCAATCGGCAGGGCTGCGCGCACTCGCCTCGGTTGCCGCTGCGTCCTCCCACCAGAGAGGAGAACAGGCACTGTCCCGACTGACTGACGCAAAGCGCACCGTGCACGAACATCTCAATTTCGATCGGACTTTCCTTGACCGCCCGCACGATCTGATCGGCAGGCAGCTCTCTTGCAAGCACCATGCGACTAAAGCCCGCATCGGCCAGCAGCCTCCCCGCATCGCCTCTGTGGATCGACATCTGCGTGCTTGCATGCAGCGGCATTTCGGGCAGAGCCCTGCGCAAAAGCGTTGCCAGCCCCAAGTCCGCCACGATCAGTCCGTCCGCACCTGCAAGCGCGGCCTGCTCTGCCTGAGCGATCGCTGCGTCAATTTCACGGTCATACACCATGGTATTGAGCGTGACGTACACCTTGACACCCCAGAAATGCGCCAGCGCGATGGCCTCGGAGAGCAACGCAAGCGTGCCGAAATTGTCCGCGTTCATACGAGCGTGAAAAGAGCCGCCGCCGAGATATACGGCGTCGGCTCCTCCGTCAATCGCTGCCCGTAACGCGTCGGGCGAGCCTGCGGGAGAGAGCAGCTCGGGCAAGGATCGACTATACGGATTTTTCACGTTACACATCATTAAAGGTCAGCAGATCGAACATCGAGCCAACGCGGGAGCGGCTCTTTGTCTTCTTAGCCTTGGCCTTTGCCTTGGGGGCGGGAGCAGCCTCCTCGCCTGCGATCTCGCCAATGACCTGTGCGGCCTTGGTGTTGACAGGCTCTTCCTGTTCGGCAGCCTGCTCAAAATCCACGCTCAGCTGCTCGGGTGCCTCGGGCACCTCGGGAGCCTCGGGAGCTTCAACAGCGGGAGCCTCTTCCACGGCAGGGGCGGCTTCAACCGCCTCGGGAGCAGGGGCTTCTTCTACAGTCTCGGGCTCTTGTGCAGCCTCAACGACCTCGGCTACCTCCTCCGCGGGAGCGGGGGCGGGCTCGGGATCGGGCTTAGCCATCAGACGCTTGGTGTTGGCAGCGGCACGCTCCAGAATGCCGTTCATGATCTCGTTTTCATTTTGCAGAGCAGCCAGCTTTTCTTCCAGCTCAGCGATCTTGCTCTCCAGTTCCCCGATGGTGGCCTCATCCTGCTCGGCCAGTTCCTCAAGCTCTGCATTTCTTTCCTGCAGAGCGAGTTTTTCGGAGCAATACTCCAAAGCGCACAGCAAAGCGGCCTGATTTTTGGTACAGCGGCGGCTCTTGAGATTGATGTCTCTCATCTTTCTGTCAAGAATTCCTACGATCTTATCGACCGCTTCGCGCGACGCATCGGTCACGACGTTCATCTCCACGTCCGCAATGACCAAGGTGTACTTTTGTTTCATACCGTTTCCTCCGTGTTATCTATCGTAATTTTTCTTTTTTTGCCGGATATCTTGCAATTATACGATAAAACATGTATAATTTTATATATAATACCAGTTATATATATTTTAATACAAAACACCGAAATTGAAAAGACCTTTTTCGTAAATTTTTCAAATTTTCGCGATTTTTTTGCAATTATGTGAAAGGAGTCGGCTTATGCAGTCAATCCGGGAACAAAACGCTCTCACTTCCCCGATCTTTATTCCGCTTTTTTATACTCCGGCGCAAAAAAGCCTTGCCGAATCTCTTTGCCGCATGCTGGGCGCATACGGCTTTTCGGTCAGGCCTACTGACCGCTTGCACGCAGAGCTCTGTCGCGACGCGTGCCGCGCGGGGCTGATGATTGCTGTGGGCGAATTGCCGAAAGATCCGATAGGCGAGCAGCTGCTGGTGGCAGCCGAACAAAGAAAGCTGCAGATTCTGCAAGCGGGTACGGTTGCGCCAAGCGCATCTTATCCCCACGTGTTTGTCAAGCTCACCGAGGACACCCGGGAGCATCCCGATCCTTCTCTGCTCCACCGCTTGTTTATCACGGGGCTTTGCACTTGCCCTGACGCCTTTTGCGCCGAACGCTGCCGCGACGACGAAACCGGCAAGCTGATCGCCACAGCCGTTGGCGCGTACAGCGATCACGGCGACGACATGTTTGAGCTGGCTCAGGCATACCTGCGTGCACAGCTCCTTCCCTATTCGGACAAGCAGGCCGTGCATTGGCTCTCGCTTGCGGCAGAAAAGCAGCACGTGCTGGCACTTGTCACGCTCGGTCTTTGCTGTCTGGACGGACAGGGCACGCAAAAGGACGCTTTGCGCGGCTTCAAGCTCTTGGAGAGCGCGGCCGCTCTTGGCGACAAGCGCGGACAATACTACGCCGCCGTCTGCCTGCTTGAGGGCACGGGCACGCAGCAAAATCCCAAGCGCGCGGTGCAGCTTTTGCAGCAATCGGCCAAGCAGGGACAGGTCAACGCTTCCCTGCGCCTGGGGCTTTGCTATCTGGAGGGCGTTGGCATCGCGCAGGATGCCGTGCGTGCACACCATCACTTGGAGGATGCGGCTGCGCTTGGCAGCATGAGCGCGCACTATTATCTCGGCACGCTTTACCGCGACGGCAGAGGGGTCGACCGTGATGACGACCGCGCTGCGCTGCATTTCAAAACCGCCGCAGAGGCGGGAGATCCCGACGCTTGCTACGCCTACGCGCTCTGCCTTGCCAACGCGATCGGCACGGCCAAGAACCTTACTTTAGCCTTTACATATCTGCAAACGGCTGCTGAGAGTGGCGTGGCCCGTGCACAATACGCGCTTGGCACCTGTTATGAATTCGGCGACGGCGTGGAGGCAGATCTGCGCGAAGCGGTCAAATGGTACACGCTCTCGGCTGAGAACGGCTGCGCGGACGGCCAAAACAATCTGGCAGGCTGCTACCTTTACGGCAGGGGCTGCCGCAAAGACCCGATGCTTGCCCGGGAGTGGCTGCAAAAGGCAGCTGACGCGCAGCACGCGGGTGCTTGCTACCGACTGGGGCTTTGCTACGAGCAGGGGCTTGGGTGTGAGCAAAACCTGCGTGCGGCGGCTGCCCGCTATGCGGAGGCTGCCAAGCTTGGCGACGCGTATGCAAAATACCGCCTGGGGCTATTCTGCATTGAGGGCAAGGGAGTCGCCAAGGACGCGCAAAAGGGTGCGTCGCTTTGCACGGCGGCCGCCATGGCAGGCTGCATTCCGGCACAGTATCAAGTCTATTTGCTTTATAAAAACGGCATTGGCGTCAAGCGTGACGCCGAGCAGGCCGTCAAGTGGCTGCACATGGCCGCGCAAAGCCAAAATCCCCGCGCGTGCTGCGATCTGGGCGAGGCTTACCTGGATGGCGAGGGCTTGGTGCGCGACCCGCTGCTTGCCATCAAGTGGTTCCGCGCGTCTATCATTTCGGGACACGCCGAGCCGGACGCCATGTATTGGCTTGGCTGGTGCGCTTTGCACGGCGTGGGCACCAAGCAGGATCTCTCCGAAGCTGCCAAGTGGCTGCAGGACGGCGCAAAAAGCGGCAGCGTCCGTGCGCTTTACCTGCTCGGACTTTGCTTACAATACGGCGTGGGTGTTGCACAAGACCCCGCACGTGCCGCAGATTGCTACAAAAAGGCGGCAGATCAAGGATGTGCTCCCGCCATCCTGGCTCTGGCCAACTGCTGCGAGCAGGGATTTGGCACCGAGCAAAGCAAGCCGCTTGCATTCTCACTATACAAAAAAGCGGCCAAGGCAGGAGAAGCCGACGGCTTTTACCACCTGGGCAGATGCTTGCTTTACGGCATTGGCACGCAAAGAGATCCCGAAAGCGCGATCGCTGCACTCAAACGCGCCGCGCACGACGGCAACGTCTCTTCGCTTTTGCTGCTGGCGGATTGCCACCGACTCGGAATGGGCACGCCGATCTCGGTCATGCTTTGCCGCTCGTTTTTGGAAAAGGCTGCGGACAGCAAGCCCCGCGAGCCCCTGGGCAAGGCGAAGCGCATGGAGACGGTCACGTTTTACGAAAACCCGGACAAGCTGGCCATTGCCGAGGCATTGTTCCGCTTAGGGCAACTGCATGCAACGGGAAATCTTCCCGAGCACAACTTTGTGCTGGTGCTGGAATACTACGGCCGCGCCATGATCGAGGGCAACCGAAACGCCATGGACGAAATGGCCCGCATTCTGATCTCGGGCAAAAAGATCGAGGACTATTACGCGGCTATCCCTTCGGGCTCTACGCTGCCCGCAAGCGACGCCAAGCGCATGGAGGCGGTCAATCACATGGGCGACCTTTGGTTTTTCGGGCAGGATCTGCCCAAGAATCTCCCCTTGGCGGTCAGCTGCTTCCAAATTGCGGCCAAGGGCGGCAATATTGCGGCCAACTACAGCCTTGGCTGGTGCGAAAAGCACGGCAAGGGCACGGCGCAGGATCTGTCCTCGGCGGTCAAGCACCTGAAGATCGCGGCCGACGCGGGGCACCCGCACGCCTGCTTCAGTCTTGGCGAATGCTACGAAAGCGGCGAGGGCGTGCCGCTGCGCGACCTGCATCAGGCACTCTCGCTTTACAAAAAAGCAGCCGCCAAGGGACATGCCGGCGCGGCCAAGAAGTTGCATGAGTTGGAGAAATAAAAGTAGGATACCGCATTCGACACCTTCGAAAAGTCCCCGATTGGCGCTATTCTCTTGCCCGTAGGGGCGACCTGTGGTCGCCCGCGGGCGTTCTTTGAACGCCCTACGGATATCCAAATAAAAATCAGCAAAGGGATTGTTTTCTCTGCCAATCCGTGTTATAATGGAACAGGTGATAGGAATGGATAAAGAACAACAATTGCCGAAAAGAAAAGAAATACGACTCAAAGATTATGACTATAGTTCTCCCGGGGCATATTTTGTAACCATCTGTACGAAAAACAGAAAGAATTGCTTTTGGAATGGCTCGATTGACCCACAGAGTTTTTATTGGCGTTCCGTAGGGGCGAACTGCGTTCGCCCGCAAAATCTGCCATTATCAAATATAGGCAAGATCGTATTAGATGAATTGGAACGATGGAATCAAACATATCCTGCAGTATCACTATATTCCTATGTGATTATGCCGAATCACCTACATATAATGGTTGTTATTTCTGCCGATGAATACGGGCGACCACAGGTCGCCCCTACGGTGGAGCGGATGGTAAAACAATTCAAAGGTACGGCTACAAAAAAGATTGGCGCATCAATTTGGCAAAAATCCTATATTGAACACGTGATACGAAATAAAAAGGATTACGAAACCCGTTCGAATTATCTTTACGAAAATCCGCTACAATGGTATTACGACGAATTATATGAAAAAGAATAAGGTATAGCTTTATCTGATGAATGATAATTAAGAATGGGTAGGTGGAGATATTGAAAAATTATTATCACGGTTCCTGCACATCCGGTATCACACAACTTGAAGCACGCTCGCATCTTCATAACGCCCAAGAGCGAGTCGTATATTTAACGGATAGTATTCCTTACGCACTTTTTTATATATGGGATGCGGAGCATAACGCTTGCAGTACAAAGCATGTAACCGGGTGGACTAAAAATGACATTGCATATTACGAAGAACAGTTTCCGGATCAGTTAAAGACCTTTTATCAAGGTGTTTCAGGTTATCTATATCGAATTTCGGGCAGCGCGGATATTAAAGCTGTAGCAGATAGAACGAACATGTTTTATTGTACATCGGAAACTAAAGTGGATGAAGAGATATTCATTCCGGATGTGTACGAAGCATTGTTAAAATACGAAGCAGAGGGCTTTTTTGTTGTTCTCAGGTATAACGATCAATCTGCGAAGAGACAACAAGAGTTGGTTGATGTAATAGCACAAGCCATTATTCGTGACAAATTTTACACAACAGATGAGCAGAAGCAAGCGTTTATGAGAAAACATTTTTTCAAAAGCTGGAAAAAAGCTGAATTGCTGAAATAGACTATTATGCAACATCAAATATTCCAAGTAAAGATATCTCCCGACAGATCTACTCTGTCGGGAGATACTATTTGTTTACCGGGCAAACGCAAGCCGCGGGCGAACGCAGTTCGCCCCTACGAGATTATTGAATAATTCTACCCATTCGTAGGGGAGACCTGCGGTCTCCCGCGGGCGAACGAATTTTGGCTTTGCCGAAATAATTCCCCCTACGAGATAAAACGGAACCGTCCCGAGGGGCGGTCCCGTCATTTTTATCTCACATCAAACGCAAACAATCTGAACTGCTCGCATCCATGGGTGGTCAGCGGCACGAATCTCACGGTCTTGACGCGCCAATCCACGCGGTGCTTGACAAATCTTTGGTGGTTTTCGCCCACTTCCAAGCAGAATTGCTCGCCATCCTCGCTCTCACCCTCGATGCGGTATGCGTCGATCAGGGTGTAGGGCACCTTGTACTTGGGCTGCACCAGCGGATAATTGCAGGGCATATTGTCGTACGGACGATCCAGGTGGCTGTCAAACACCAATCGGATCTCGCGCACCTGCTCGTTTTGCGCAAAGGTATAGGTGACGCTATCCCCTGCCCCGCCAATCCATACGTTCTGCTCCAGGCGGTCCTGCCCGTTGCGCACCACCTCGGCGCTGCACAAAGCACGCTTAGTCAGCGCGGGGATCTCTCTTGTATGCCAGGGCAGATAACAGTCGTCCTCCATCAAGGTCTGCTGCAGGCGGGGAATATCCACGTTTTCCACGTGGCAGCCATCCTTGATTGCCTGCGCGACCGCAGTACCCAAGCCTTGCCCAAGCACCGCGCAGGTCGCCATGACGCGCGAGGAAGAAAGCGCTGCGTGAGAGACGCTGATATTACGTCCCGCAAACACTAAATTCTCAATATTCTTAGAGATCATGCAGCGCAGCGGCAGCCCCCAGGGAGTGGGTGCAGGGTGATGAATGGTGGGATGCCCCTGTTTATAGTAAAAGCCTGCCGGGAAATGGTCGTCCATGGTCCAGCCCGCGTAGGCCACCATATCGTCAAAGCGTCCCTCGGCCTCCACGTCGTTCTGCGTGACCACGTATTTCCCGATATACCTGCGGCTCTCGCGCTTGCCGGGCAAAAAGCCGATCCATTCTATCTCCCAATTCTCCACGTCGTGGTCGCCGTGATTCTTCATGTGATCCCACACGCCGTAGCAGATCTTGAGCAGCTCGTCGCGGCAGCGGTCGGTATCGTGAATGCAATCCCATTCACCGCCCACCTCGATCCACCAGAAGTTGCTCTCCTTGGTGTGCGATTTATGCGGCAGATCGGCATCGGTCGGATAGCTGTACGCCCATGAGGGCGGGGTGAATTTGACGGGATGATCGGTTTCGCGGATCTGAAACAGGCAGCTCATGCCCATGGTTTTCTGATCGGCCACGTCGGGCGGAATACGCTCGTCGTACTGACCCTTCGCCTCGCGGCCGTACGTGTGCTCCGCGCCGCTCAAGGGCGCTAAGATCGAGTCGCCCGAGCAGTCGGCAAAATACGTGGCCTTGATCTCGTGGAAGGTCTCGGCATTTGACTGCCACGCCTTGATCGACACGATGCGATCCCCTTGCATGGTGGCGTCCAGACAAGTGGTGTTCAGCAGCAGCGTCAGATTCTCCTCCGCCATGGCCGTCTGATATAATACGCTATCCCAAAGCGTGAATTTCAGCCCGGGATTCTGATAATAATTCTCCAGCATCAGCTCCTCGACAATGCCGCTTTCGCGGTTGCCGTCACCGTTTGCGCCGCACACCCACATGCGGATCTCACTGGACGCATTGCCACCAAGCACGGGTCTGTCCTGCACCAGGATGACCTTGATACCGTGTCTTGCCGCCGCAACGGCGCAACAAAGCCCCGAAAGGCCGCCGCCCACCACGCAAAGATCAGTCGTGTAATATAAATGCTTCATAACATCAACCTGCCTTGATCAGATTTTTCGCCCAGAAGCCCGACTTGACAAAGAAGAAGCCGAGAATGCACTTGATCAGCTCCAGCGAGAGCACGATGGCATACATGGGCACAAGAGGAATCGAGGTCAGATGGCCGAGAATGAATGCCACGGGCACGCAGATCAGCCACATAAAGCCGCTGTCAAAGGCAAAGACAAAGAGCGAGCGTCCACCCGAGCGCAGCGTAAAGTAAGTCGAATGTGCAAAGGCGTTGCAAGGCAGCATCAGACCCGCGATGCGGATCATATGTACCGCCAGCACGCGGGATTCTTCCGAAACCTCGGAGAACATTTGCGGGAACAGGGGTGCGGTGAGTGCCATAATACCGCCAATGACCGCGCAGGCGGCTGTGGAGGTAAAGATCAGGCGGGAATCGGCAATTTTTGCCTCCTCGATCTCGCCCGCGCCCAGCTTCTGGCCCACGATAATGGCCACCGCGTTACCAAGCGCCATCATGGCAATGCCGAACATATTGCTCATGGTGCTGGTAATGCCGTAGGCACCCACGGCAACCGTGCCGCGCACCGAATAGCACTGCGCCAGCACCGCCATGCCGCTGGACCACAGCACCTCGTTAAACAGTAGCGGCAGGCCCTTGACCGTGATCTGCCCAATCAGCGCGCGCGGCACAAGCAGCGTGCGGTAAAGTCCCTTGGCGAAGGGATTTTTCTTTTTATTTCCATGCGTATATACGAACAAAATGCCGAATTCCACAAATCTTGCGGCAGCGGTTGCGATTGCCGCGCCCTGCACGCCCAGCTCGGGAAAACCAAAATTACCGAAAATGAGCAGATAGTTGCCGAGCAGATTGACGAGCAGCGCAACGCTGCCCGCGATCATGGGCGGGACGGTCTTGCCCGTCTCACGCAGCGTGGATGCGTACACCATGCTCAGCGCGTGCGGGATCATGCAGGTCATAATGATATACAGGTATTTCAGACCGTACTCGGTGATCAGCGCAAGATCGGTGCCGTCGTCCACGTCGTGCAGGTACAAAGAGATCAGCTGACGTCCGCCAAAGCCAAAAATCAGCGCGCCGATCAGCACCACGCTCCCCGCCGCATACAGCTTGAATCGGAAGGAATTACGCACGCCCTCGTCGTCGCGGTTTCCGTGGAACTGCGCGGAAAAGATGCCCGCGCCCGCAAGTGCGCCGAACACGCACACCATATACACAAACACGAGCTGGTTGACAATGACCACCGCATTATACTGCTCGGGACCGGTATGGCCGATCATAATATTATCAAGGAGCGAGACAAATTCGGTAATGCCGTTTTGCAGCATAATGGGAAGCGCGACCGTGATCAGCGTTTTGTAAAACGTGCGGTCGCCGATCAATCTGTTGGGTTTGATGAGTGCCATGGGGTCCTCCGGAAAGATAATTCGCTACCTTACATTCTATCACGTTTTTTGGCATAAGTCAATGAAATTTGCGAAATGCAAGGTGCGAAATGCGAAATGCGAAACATACGTAAGGCGGAGGCTTGCTCCCGTCCTACATGCGTTTTTCATTCCGCAATCCGCATTCCGCATTTTCCTTGACAATCCTCTGTGTATATGCTATAATGTAAGGTGGTAAACTACGAGAATGAGGTTTTATATATGAAAATTGGTTTTATTTCTCTCGGCTGCTGCAAAAATCAGCTGGATACCGAGGTCATGCTGCATCACGTGGCAGAGGCCGGATATGAAATTACCCCCGAGGACATTGAGGCGGACGTCATCATCGTCAACACCTGCGCCTTTATCGAAAGCGCGAAAAAAGAGGCCATTGACAACATTCTGGACGTTGCATGGCTCAAGGAGCATCGCGACCTGAAGGCTATCATCGTCACGGGCTGTCTTGCCGAGCGTTACGGCGAGCAGATCATAGAGGAGATGCCCGAGGTGGATGCCGTGCTTGGCGTTGGCTCGATCCACAATATTGTGGACGCCATCAAGGCTGTGACTGCCAAAAATCCGCAGAAATATTTTTCCAAAGAGGATAAGAACACGGTGGCTCTTGGCGGCGACCGCGTGCTGACCACCCCCGAATACGCCACTTACCTGAAGATCAGCGAGGGCTGCGACAACCGCTGCGCTTATTGTGCCATCCCCGGCATTCGCGGCAAGTTCCGCTCCCGCCCCATGGAAGAGCTGGTGGAAGAGGCCGTGCAGCTGGAGCAGCTGGGTGCGCGCGAGATCTCGATCATTGCCCAGGACATCACCCGCTACGGCCTTGACCTTTACGGCGAATATGCCTTAGACAAGCTGCTGCGCGCCATTACCGACGCTACAAAGTCGGTACGCCTTCGCCTGCTTTACTGCTACCCCGACAAGATCACCGACGCGCTGGTTGCAGAGATCCGCGACAACGACCGCATTATCAAGTACATCGATATGCCCATTCAGCACATCAGTGACCATATGCTCAAGGCCATGAACCGCCACGGCGACAGCGCCATGATCAAGGATGCGATCAGCAGACTGCGCGCTATCCCCGGCATGACGCTGCGTACCACCTTTATCGTGGGCTTCCCCGGCGAGACCGAACAGGATTTCCTGGAGCTTTGCGAATTTGTCAAGGAGGCAAGATTTGACCGCCTGGGCGTTTTCACCTACTCGCGCGAGGAGGACACCCCTGCATACGATTTCCCGGATCAGATCGACGAGCAGATCAAGCAGGACAGATATGACATCATCATGAAGGAGCAGATGCTGATCGGTGCTGAGCTCAACGAGCAAAAGATCGGCAGCGTGGTGCGCGTGCTTTGCGAGGACTACGACCCCGTCAGCGAGACCTGCTACGGCAGAAGTGATGCGGATGCTCCCGACATTGACGGGAAGGTCTATTTCCGTGCGCCCCACCGTCCCGCCCCCGGTTCTTACGTGGACGTGCAGATTTCCGATGTGATTGACTACGACCTGTTCGGAGAGGCCGTACAGAAATAAGAAAGCATGGAGGTTATTATGAAAATGAATCTTCCCAACAAGCTGACCGTGCTGCGCATGATCATGGTGCCCATTTTCATGGCGGTCATGGCAATCCCCGAGCTGTTCGCGATCGGCTCGACCGCGCACGTCATTTGCAATATCGTGGGTGTGGTGTTGTTCATTGCAGCTTCGCTGACCGATATGCTGGACGGCAAAATTGCACGTAAATACGGCCTTGTCACCAACTTCGGCAAATTCATGGACCCTTTGGCAGACAAGCTGATGGTCATTGGCGCGATGCTCATGATCCTGTATAAATCCGACTACGAGGCCATTCACCCGCTCTTTATCTGGGCAACCGTGGCGGTCATCTTCCGTGAGCTGGCCGTGACAGGCATTCGCCTGCTGGCCGTGCAGGGTGACGGACAGGTCATTGCGGCCAACATGCTTGGCAAGATCAAAACCGTTTTGCAAATCGTTTGCATTTGCACGGTCATCATCGAGCCGCTGATCTATGCGATCCCCGACCTGAGCGTTCCCGCATTCATGACCACCTATATGCCGCTCTCGCTTGCTACGACCGCGGCTATGATCGTGATCACAGTCTGGTCGGGCATCAATTACCTGGCAGGCGGCGCGAAATATATCAAGCCGGATCAATAAAAAAGAAGCCCGTGGGGCTGAGGAATAAACGTTATTTAGTTAAAGCAGAAGTCTTAATGATAGACTTCTGCTTTCGATTTTGCCACTAATTCCACAGCCCCGGAGCTGCTTTTTGATATCTATCACTCTTGCGTGCGCACCCAGCTTTGTGCGCGGCCTATCTTCTCGCCCTCGGCAAGCAAGCCCGCGCCAACCAACATGTGCAGCGCATAATAGCTGTATCTGCCCCGAATCCCCGACGCCTTGGCATACTGCGCGGCGGTAAACTGCCGGGGCAAATCTTCGGGCAAAAACATGCGAAAATCCTCGGGCTTTTCCAAGGTCACCGTACCGCAAAGCGCGGTGGGGATCTTCTCATACTTGGACGCACGCGCCTTTCGCTCCTTGCCATAGCCGTCCAGCAGCCTGTATTCCTCCACCTCCAAAAGCAGCAGCTCAAAGCGCAGCCTCGGATTTTGCAAATGCTCGCGCAGCCAGTAAAGCTCGTCCGCCATGGCCGTGGGCTTTGTGACGTGCGGCTTTGCCGAACGCTTTTGCACCGCTCTCGTTTCGGGATCGATCCAGTTGATATACTTACGGTACGGCACGGGTGCAACCACCGTGACCACGTAAGGCGTGTGCTGCATGTACCACGCAATCTTTTCACGCAAAGGATAAAAGCTGCCCGTCTGGATCTCCCAGATATTGCTGCCGCGCAGCACGTCGGCCACGTACCGCGTGCTTTTTTTGTTGGTCGCCGCCTCTCGTTTTTGCTCGGGCAGGGTCGCAAGCACCGGGATTTCGTGACAAGCCGTATCCGCGCACACAAAATTTTTCAAAATGGCGTGCATGCGCTTTTCCGCCAAAGTGCCGATGCCGTCCTCAAGGTGCACGCCACGCGAGACGTAAGAGAGACAAACCTCGGCAAAGCGCATGGCGTCCGCGCGCGCCACGGCATCAAGCTCGACGGTCTTTTTCGCTGATTTTGCCAAAATCTTCCCCTCCTTGCCCTTGTTTTTCTTGACATGAAAATCCTCTCTGTCACTCAAACTAATTTTATCATAAAATTTCAAATTGTCAACACTCGAGCAATAATTACAAAGCATGATTGCCATGTCTTTGGGCATGATAAAAACGGAACCATTCCACATTCACAATACAAAGGACGAGTACTTTCATGAAAATCAAATGTAAACAAATCACGCGCTTTGCGCTCTTTGCCGTAGCGCTTGTCTGCGTGCTGGGTGCGCTCGGTCTGCCCTTGCCTGTCATCGGGGCGTCGGCTGCCCCTGCAAGCGGTGCGCGGCTGATCCCGGGCGGCATGCCGTTTGGCGTCAAGTTCTCCACCGAGGGCGTGCTGGTGGTCGGATTTTGCGACGTGGATGCCGAGGGAGGACAGGTCAATCCCGCCTATGCTGCGGGCTTGCGCGAGCACGACGTGATCACCTCGCTTGGCGGCAAGCAAATTGCCGACGCTGCACAGTTTGGCAGCATGATCGAGGGCGCGGGCGCAACGCCGCTGACCCTGACCTACACGCGCAGCGGAAAATCCTACAGCACCACGCTCACTCCCGCTCTCTCGCTTTCCGAAAACCGCTATAAAACAGGACTTTGGGTACGTGACAGCGGCGCGGGCATTGGGACAGTCACCTTTATTGATCCCGAAACGGGCGAATTCGGCGGCCTTGGGCACGGCATTTGCGACACGGAAAGCGGTGCGCTTGTCAGCATGACGCGCGGCGTAGTCTCGGGCGTGACCATCAGCGGCGTGCAAAAGGGCGTTTCGGGCAAGCCGGGCGAGCTCAAGGGCTACTTTGGCACGGCCAAGACAGGCACGCTGCTTCAGAACACCGATTGCGGTGTGTTCGGCATCTTTGCAAAAGCTCCCGCGACCGAAAACTCTCCCCTGCCCATCGCCAAAGCCTCCGAGGTCCGCGAGGGCGAGGCCTTTATCCTGTGCACGGTGGACGGCGGCAAGCCCTGTCGCTACTCCATCCGCATCTCGGACATTGACAAGACCGCCACCGGCTCCAAGTGCTTTACGGTCAAGATCACCGATCCCAAGCTGATCGAAAAGACGGGTGGCATCGTGCAGGGCATGTCGGGCAGCCCCATCATCCAGAACGGCAAGCTGATCGGTGCCGTGACCCACGTGCTGATCGGCGATCCCACCACGGGCTACGGAATTTTTATTGAGAATATGCTCAGCGCGGCACAAAGGCCAATGGCGAGGGCGTCATAAAGTGAAAAAGCAAGAAAATATATGAAAAAAGTTGTCCCTATTTGATCACACTCCAGGAGTGAGTTATAATAGGGACAACAGTCTTTTGTCCGAAAATTATAAAATTTTGTGTGTAAAAATGTTGTCCCTATTATAACATTCTACTCTTCCTTGGATGATTCCTCTTAAAAACAATTTTATTATCCAAACAAAACGTAATCTGCATCAGTTGAAGATTTAGGAATATACGTATTTCTTTGTAATGTATGATCTTTGTTATTCACATAAATCTTAAGCAATTCGCGACTCATATTCGTAATATCTTCACGATTGATTGCATTTTCGGGAGAAAGCAAAAGCACCTCGCTGTTTTCATAATGATCGGATTTCGGTTCACCTGAAACATATTCACAATCAAAAATCGCACACCATTGATTTGACTTGAACTGCATAGATAATAGTGATTTTGCTTTTACGACTACTCCTGTTTCTTCAAGAAACTCACGTTCAATAGCGCACGTGGGCAATTCATTTTCCTCTACATATCCGCCCGGACATAAAATTCTATTTTTTGCAATTCCGTAGGTATGGCGAACAAGTAATACCTTACCATTTATTTCAACAATTCCGCACACTGTAAAAAATCCATTCCCCATAAAAATTTCACCTTTCATTTAATTCTCTATACAAGTGGGTTCAAGTAAGAAGTCATAAATATTAACTGTCAATATTCCGTGTTCGTCATAATAAGGCGCAACAATATCCTTAGTTACGATAATCTTCTTAAAAGAATCATCAATCTTACGGAAGGGGCGAATTTCTTGCGAGCGTTTTTCCTCGTCGGGAATGGAAAATGCCGATTGAATATAGAATCGCTTTGAGCCAAGATTGCACACGAAATCGACCTCAAGCTGCTTTCTCGTCACCTTTCCGTCCTTGTCTTTTTCGGCAAATTGTACTACACCCACGTCAACACTGTATCCGCGCATACAAAGCTCGTTGTAGATCACGTTTTCCATTGTATGCGTTTGCTCGAACTGACGAAAATTGATACGCACATTGCGGAGTCCGAGATCGGAAAAATAATATTTTTTGGGCGTTTCGATATAGCTTCTTCCCTTAATATCATATCGCTCTGCTGAATCAATCAAGAAGGAATCCTCAAAGCAATCAATATATTTTTTGATGGTTGCGGCGGTGATCTTTGATTTTTTGACCGTCTTAAAGGTGTTTTTTAGTTTTTCGGGATTGGTAAGAGAACCGATAGAGGACGAAAGAATATTCAAAAGATCTTCAAGCTCGCCGATATTTCTGATCTTGTTTCGCTTTACGATATCCGAAATATAAATCTCACCAAACAAATTTGACAAAAGCTTTGCTTTATCCTGTGCATTCTCACGTAAAACTACAAGCGGAATACCACCGTAAAGCATATATTCCGAGAGTCCCTCGTATTTGTCTCCCTTATAATAGCTCATAAATTCCGCAAAGGAAAGCGGATGCATATGGATCTCGTCACCGCGTCCCGCAAACTCAGTAATAATATCCTTAGACAAAAATTTTGCGTTACTTCCCGTAACGTAAACGTCCATATTGTCTTTACGGAGATAGCCGTTCAAAACCGCCTCAAAGCAATCAAGAAGTTGAATCTCGTCTAAGAGCAGATAATAGGTGTTATCGTCCCTCATTTCAGATCGAATATAGCTCATAAACTTTTCGGGATCGACCTTGCGCTTTTCTTTTTCGAGAGCAATCAAACTCTCGCCAATCAAATACAGATCATCAGCAGAATCAAAGGCAAAACGAATAATATGCTCTTTATCAACACCGCTCTCCAAAAGATAATTATAAAAGATATTGTTCAAGAGATAGGATTTACCACATCTTCTAATGCCGGTGACAACCTTGATAAAGCCGTTGCCTTTTCTGCTGATCAATTGTTGTAAATATAATTCTCGTTTTATCTCCATAAGCACCTCTATAATAGATTTTTGCAACCTTTTGCTGTTTTCAATTATATTGTACCATAAAAAAGTTTTCTCGTCAAGGAAACTATAATAGATTTTTGCAACTTTTTACTATTTTATTCTTTATTTTTCGCTTTTGACTTTTAAACTTTTTGTTAAAAACTGTTGTCCCTACTTGACCACACTCGTGTCGGGCAGCCCCATCATTCAAAACGGAAAGCTGATCGGTGCCGTGACCCACGTGCTGATCGGTGATCCCACCACGGGCTACGGGATTTTTATTGAGAATATGCTCAGCGCGGCACAAAGGCCAAGGCAGGAAGCGACATAACAAAACCGAAACAAAAAAGGCAATATCATTCCTTGACGGTTTGATATTGCCTTTTATCTTGACAAAAGCGTGCAAAAGCAATATAATGAATGCAGAAAACAAGCGAAAGAAGGTCACAATATGCAAGGACAAAACACCTGGAGCTATCACCCTTACCGTCCGTTTTTGACAGATGTGGGGGATATTTATATCTGCCGCGTGGCACCGGGCAAGAACAACATCCGCTTTGCGTGGTTGGGAGAAGACGTGACCTATTCCGTATACTACAGAAAACGCCATGACTCCGACTTTACCCTTTGGGGCGAGACTTGCGCTCACTTTTGCGAGCTTGACGGCTTGTGCACCGATACCGACTACGAATTTTTCGTCGCATCGGGGCAAAAGAAAAGCCGCGTGCGGCTGGCGCGATGCGCAGAAACGGTGGGAACCGTGGTCAATTACCTGCACCCGGACGACCAGGCGTACGCTTTTTCGGGGAGATATCTTTGCTCGCCCTCACTCGTTCGCCATCCCGATGGCTTTTTGCTTGCATCCATGGATCTGTTCGCAGGCGATCATCCGCAAAATCTGACACTGATCTTCCGCTCGGATGATGACGGGCAAAGCTGGCACTACTTAAGCGAGCTGATGCCCTGCTTTTGGGGAAAGCTCTTTATCCACAAGGGCGAGCTTTTCATGCTGGCCGTTTCCACCGAGTATGGCGATCTGCTGATCGGCAAATCCACCGACGGCGGCAAGACCTTCTCTGCCCCCGTGTGCCTGTTGCGCGGATCAAACGGCAAAAACGGCAACTCGGGCGTGCACAAAAATCCGCAAAATCTCATTTATCACAACGGCAGACTTTACGGTACGCTGGAATGGGGCACTTGGCACAACCAAGTATACGGACACGCGGCAATGGTCATGTCCTGTGACGAAAACGACGATCTGCTGCGCCCCGAAAGCTGGCATTTTACAGAGCCCGTGCCATTTGATCACTTTGTGCCCGAGCTGCAAAATCTACCAAAAAACGCCATGACTATTGAAGGCACACCCGTCATCTCCCCCGACGGAAAGCTGCTGGACGTCATGCGCTTTGGCAAATTCCATACCGCCCTTGTTTACGAGGTGGATACAGCCAACCCCGACGCGCCCCTACGATTTTCGCGTCTGATGCCCTTCCCCGCCAACTATTCCAAATTCATGATCAAGCGCGATGAGCGGACGGGATATCACTACACGGTTGCCACGCGGATTTACTCGCAGGAGCTGCCGAGCGCGAGGAATTTGCTCTCGCTGATGCGCTCGCGCGATCTGCATGCTTGGGAGGTCGTGACCGACCTGATCGACTACCGCGATCGCGACAGCGCCCTTTTCGGCTTTCAATACGCAGATTTTGAGATAGAGGGCGAGGACATCATATTCCTTTGCAGAACTGCCACGGGCGGCGCGCGCAGCTACCATGACACCAATTATTCCACCTTCCACAGAATCAAAAGCTTCCGCGAGCTTTCCAAATAAAAAAGGCAGCCCGATCGGGCTGAAGAATTAGCGGAGAAAATGAGCGCATGACTGCTTCTTGAGAGGTAGCCATGTGCTCAAACAAATAAATATGTAGTTGCCGCAGGTGCTGGCGATCAATGATCGCCCCTACAAGTGTTTTTGTTTTGGGTTTTATATCGTAAA
>JAFVTI010000047.1 GCA_017503325.1 Clostridia bacterium
ACCGATGAACTCAATCCGATACATAATGGCAAATACAAAAAGAGATATCAATGAGATGAGCAAAATTACACCCATAATGACACTGTTGATAACAAAGGCGGGAGAAACATATACTTTTTTCATTGTTTGACTCCTATCTAGGAAGATTTTGCGGAGCACAGGGGACGGTTCTCTGTGCAATTTGATCTTGCCTAAAAATTGTTGCTTCGCGCACCTGTTATGCACGGCCTTTGGCAGGAATATTATACCACAAATCATTTAACTTGTCAATATTCGTTGTGCAATATGCGCGCGAACGGTAGTCGTTAAGACATGAACTGACCGCATGCTGATCCATATCGATGTGACATGCTTTAATTTTTTGTGAATTTACAGAAAAACCCATTGCGCAAATCAAAAATATGTGGTATAGTAATGGTGTATTACCATTTCTCTTGCTTTGCAAGGGATGAAAGGAGTAAACCATGGAGAATAAGAACAACACCGGTGCTATCGTACTGACCGCGATCATCAGCGCAGTTTCCGCTGCAGCTCTGACTGCAGGCATTATCTTTGCAATTCAGAACAGAGATAAGATCAAGGCGACCGCGATTCGTGTCAAGGACAAGAGCGTTGCTGTAGCTAAGAACATGAAAGCTAAGCTGCAGAGAAAGAAGAACGTTGAGATCGAAGTTGACGACAGCTACGAGATTCCCGAGGAGCTTAGCTTCGAAGAGGGCGACGCAGACCTGGAAATCGTGACTGCTGAGGAATAATTGCAAATAAAAAAGGCTGCATTGCAGCCTTTTTTATTTGCCTTGTGAAAAATGAAGAATGAAGGTAGAAAACCGTTCGGTTGGGCGTTTTTCTTTGTTATTTATGATCTCTCATTCTGCGCTCTGCTCTCTTCTCTCTTCATTCTTCACTTCACTCCCGTCTCCACAGCTCCTGCAAGGCCTCCAGCACCTTGAAGCGGATGCGGTATTTCACGTTGTCGGTCTCGGTGATCACCTTGTACTGCTCCCCCGTCAAGCCCACCGAAATAAACGCGTCCTCGGGGCTGTCGTCATCCTCGGCACTTGCCGCGGACAGGCAAAGCGGCGGGAACAGCACGCACCACCAGTTCTGCCCCTCGGCCTCTCCAATGCACACGCGCAAGGAAACGTACCTGCCGCCGGGAAAACAGCAGCTTTCGTAATTACGCGTGGGGTAGTCCTCTTCTCCAAGCAAAATGGTGACCGGATAATCGTACCCCTGCTCGCGCACCACCGCCTCTGCCGCTGCTTGCAGCTCGTTCGTATGCGCATTTATGATTTCAATCGCGCTTTCACGATCCGTACAATCCTTGAGCAAGGGCCCTGTGACGCGCAAAATCTCGTCGCGCACCTGCAGCTTGAGTGCCTGATCCTCGTCGCTGTCCGAATTGGCCAGCACGTGCAAGCGCACGACGCTGTCGTAGATCTCCTGTTCTCCGTGCACGGGCAGCACGCTGATCAGCGCAAGCACGCAAAGCAAGATCACGCCGCCCGTAAGTATCCTTTTGTCCATAAAAATATCCTTCCCTTCGATTCATGGTTTGTTCTTTGACAAGCCTATGGTTTCCCCGGGAAGGATATTTTATTCAGTTTTTTGCCAAGATCAGTCCTCAGAATTTTCGTCCAGAACCTCGTCGTGGAATTCGATGTTCTCAAGGATCTTTGCAATGCGCGCGCCATGCTCTACCGAGGCGTCCTCGATAAAGGTCAACTCGGGTGTCATGCGCAGATTCAGCGTTTTTGCAAGCTGGGTACGCATATAGCCGCTTGCCTGACGCAGCCCCTTGGCCACGTCCTTTTTATTGCCCGAAAGGCAGGAATAATATACCTTTGCGTACTTGAGGTCGGGCGTGGTATCCACGGCCGTCACGCTGACAAACGCATCGCTGACGCGAGGGTCCTTGACTGAGCGCAAAATGACCATCAGCTCCTTTTGCATCTCGTCGTTGATTCTGCCTCTTCTGTAATTTGCCATATTGTCTCCTTTATTCTACACACTTTTTGCGTTTTTTCTGCACAAAATCCATGATCAGCCAGGGCGTATACATGACCGCCACAATGGCTGCGATCAGCACGGGAAACCCGTACAGATGGTTTCCCCAAAGCTTTTCGAAAAATACCAAGGGTGCAACACCGCCCGGATTGCTCAAAAACATGAAATTCTTGCCAAGCCACTCGTTGACGCCATATATCGGGATCGCAAGCCCCAAAAGCAAGCCAAGGCTCCCCGGCAGATAGCGAAGCCGCGGCCTCATATCTCCGCAAAGCGTCAGGATCAAAGGATAGAGCAACAGCAGAATATGCACGGTCGAGCTGTGGATATGCATGAAATTGAGCAGCGGCAGCTGCGTCCAGTTCGGCATCAGCAGCGCGGCCAGCGAAGACGGAATGCACACGGTATAAAGGAAATTTTCAAGCACCCGATAGGGCTTGATCGCATGGATGGCAATGATGAAAATATTGATACTGCAAAGATGCAGCGGCAGATACCCGGCCGTATATTTTCCGATGGCTAAAAGTCCGATGATCTTATACAGCTCATCCGCCACGATCAGCGCAGCCAGCACGCGGCGGAAGGTTCGCCTTCCCTTCTCGTCCAGTTTTTTATAAACGATGCAGCCAACCACAGTCAGCACGACCGCCAGAACAAGCCAGAACATATGCGTCAGATCAAAATGCTCAAAGCCAACGCCCTTCTCTATTGTGTCCTTTGTTTCAAAAAAGTATTGAAACACGATCTTTTCCGTCCTTTATCGTATTTTTCGAGTGTATTGTATCACAAAGTCACGCACTTGTCAATGACTTTCGGGTCAATCCACGCGCATGGAGAATGCAAATGCAGGCAAATTGTTGCTGTTTCGCAGGTCGGCATGCTCAGCCGATACGCGGATATTGTACGCATACGACACCACGCTCGCGTCCGCGCCCTTTGGCACGTCGACCGTGACAAGGCCGCGCGTTTCGATCACGGCACGCACGGGAATCTGATTGCCTCTCTCTCCGAGCGTAAAGCCCTTGACCTGTTGCCCGATGCTGTCCTTGGGCGACTGTCCAAGCACGCAAAGTCCGTCACCGATGTCGGTAAAGGCGATCGTGATCTGCCCCCCGTCCGCACTTTTCTGCGCTTGCGTCGGTCTTGGCGCACGTGCGTCGTATTCGCTGCCGATGCGGTATTCACGTGCCAGCGCCAGCTTGGCAAGACGCATGGCAAGCTCATACTTGCGGGGAGAGTGCGCGAAATCGGGATGGGTGTCAGGCGAGCCCAGATCCATCGCGGGCGTCAGCGTGCTGTTTTTGATGGTTGCCAGCGCATCCAGCTGCTTGACGCGCACGGTATCAAGCCAGGCAAAATAGGTATAGCACTCGTCGCGATAGTCCGAAAGCTGCACGTTATAGAACGGGAAATCCTGTCCAAAGCGTGCGCGCTCATCCTCGACAAGGCGCGCAAGCTCCTTATCGTATACGGGAGCGTGATCCGGGAAGCAACCCTCGCTCTCCCCTTGGAAAAAGATCTGTCCCTTGAACTGCAGGGGCACGAAGGGATGAATGAGCGAATTATAAAATCCGCCAAGCGGCACGGCCACCGTGGTGTTATAGCCAAGCTCAACTGCAAGCTCCGCGGGCATCAGCTCACGGATGCAAGCACCGCCCGCAGCCATCATGATCAGCCCCACGGGTGCGTCAATATAGCGCAACAGCTCCTTGCCAAAGAACCAACCGATGGCCGAAAAGGTGTGCGCGGCCTGCTCAAGCGGCAGCTGCCAGCCCCAATCGGGGCAAATGATATCGGGCTGCGGCGATGCGCACAGATCCTGATGCTCAAAGGCGTACTGGCGCGTTTGCGCAAACAGACGCAGCGGCTCGTCCTTATCGTACCATTGCTCGGGAGCCCAATCAAGGCATCCTCCCTGATTATGCTCGGCATTGGATTGGCCGCCGATCAACCAAACGTCGCCCACCAGCACGTCCTCAAGGACTGCGCTGTGTCCGCGATCGTCATAAATAACCATTTGCTTGCCTTCCCAAACCGCGCTGTGCGGCACGAAGCGCAGCGTCCAGCGGCAGTCGTCACTTACCGTGGCACTCACTCTCTCCCCCATAAATTCACCCGTGATCACTGACCCGGGCGTATCCGAAAAGCCCCAGATGCGGATAGGTCTTTCTCTTTGCAGCACCATGTGCGAGCCGAATACGCCCGACACCTTGAACGCAGGTGCTTTCCAATCCGCCGCTCCGGCAGCAACGATTTCCTTTTCCTCTTGTGAGGGCAATGCCATTTTGTTTTCCATAACGTCTCCTTAGTTTCCTGCAGCTTTATCGTAGCAAGCGTAGATTTCCTTGGCAAGCGCGGCCATAGCGGCAGCGTCTGCCTTTTCAAACTGTCTGTCATAGGTCACAAGACCGTTGGTTTCATCCTCCACGTCCGAGATCTGGGTCAGCACGGCTGCGCAAAGACCGCTCTTCTCAATGGCGGGCAATATCTGCTCGCGGTAGAGTGCCTCGGTGGCAGTCTGCCACGCCTCGGGGGTGGGATAGGTGCTGTAGCCATAGTTGTGATCGGGATTGAAGATATGCCCTTCCACGCGGCAGGCATAGCCGCCAAACTCGGACAGCACCACGGGGCGGTCGCCCCACGGCTTGATATTGATCTTTTTGAAATAGATGTGCTCACTCTGCACATCGCTCTTTTTGCCCCAGAACCAGCCCGAGGTGGTGTCCCAGATGCGCGACGGGTCAAGTGACTTGAGCACGACGTAAGTTCCATCCGCTTCAAACTGTCCCCATCCCTCGTTGAAAATGGTGTAATAGCACACACTGGGGTGGTTATGAAGCAGCCGCACTGTGTTCGCGCTCTCTGTAAAGAAGGCTTTCTTGCGGCGTTTGGTAGCCTTATGGGTAATGCCGCGCTTAAAGCCAATCGTAGGCAGCGCGGTGTCCACAAGGAAGCTGTAATCGCCGCTGTTGACCATATCCTGGAACACGATCATGCCCAGCTTGTCACACAGATAATAGAACACCTGCGGCTCGATCTTGATATGCTTGCGCAGCATGTTAAAGCCCATTTTCTTGGCGGTCTGAATGTCGTTTTCGTAGCCGTTCGGGCTGCCCGGCAGGTAGATGCCGTCCGGGAAATAGCCCTGATCGAGAAGTCCGTGGAAGAAATACGGCTTGCCGTTCAGACACAGGCGGGGCGTACCGCTCACACTCTCCACCGAAACCGTGCGCAGTGCGAAATAGGAATGAATTCTGTCCTCGCCCGCAGTCAGCGTAAATTGATACAGATACGGATGCTCGGGGGTCCACAGCACGGGATTGAACGGCTCAAACTCCACCAAGTCCCCCGTAAAGCTGATTACCTCGGTACCCTCGGGGGTATGTACGGTTAATTCCTTGAGCCCATCGCCACCCTTGACGTGCAGCGTCATTTTCTCGGTCGTGGTGTCGATTTTGATGGATTCAATGTAATTCTCGGGTACCTGCTCCAGCCATACGGGCTGCCAGATGCCGCTGACGGGCGTATACCACATGCCGCCGCGATCCACTCTCTGCTTGCCCCAGCCGAGGTCGTGATCAAGCGTGTCGGACACTTGTAAAGCAATGCTGTTTTTTCCGTTTTTGACGAACGCAGTGATATCCACGGTAAACGGAATATATCCGCCCTCATGACGGCTTATTCTTTCGCCGTTGACGATTACGGTGCAAACCTGATCCACCGCGCCAAAGTGCAAAAGCACACGGCTGTTCGGCTTCTTTTGCAAGTCAAATTCGCGCTCGTAAAGCCATTCCTCGCCCTTACCAAGCGCGCGCTCGATGCCCGAAAGTCTGCTTTCGGGCGGGAACGGCACACGGATCTTGCCAACAGGCTCAATTCCCTTTTTTGACTGCACCGAAAGCTCCCATTCGCCAGACAGGCTCTGCCAGCACTCGCGGCGCATCGAAGGTCTGGGGTAGTGCTTTTCCCAGGCGTGCTCATCGTCCTCAAAGGGCGTGTGCATCGCTTGCAGATTTGGCTTCTTTTTGTCCTTGATCAGCAAAATCAGAGCAAGCACGATCACGGCCACAACCAGCGCGGCAAGGAAGATATTTGCGTTCGGCACAAAGGATTCCGTACCGTCGCCGTTGACGATTGTTTCCGCGTTTGAGAGCACCAGCTCACCGATCCAAGGACCGATGACACCGGGCAGCAGTACCTGCGCAAAAATGCGCACGCCCTGCAATCTGCCCGCCTTGCCCTCGGGGGTCAGATCACGGATCTTTGCCCCAAATACCGCCGCACCGCAAAGGTAGCCGCACATCATCAGCAGCGAGCCGATAAAGACAAGCAGCTTTGTTCTGAAAAAGAACAGCAGGACAAAGCCCGCGCACATCCAGAGCATGGCAAGGATACCCGTCAGCTTAAATCCTTTTTTATCGTATACCCTGCCCCACAGCGCGGTGGCAACCGACGCAAGAATGATGGCAGGTGCCATGACCAGCACGTAATCCGCCATACCCAGCGAGACCTCGTAATAGATAATGAGATAGGGCATGAAGATCTGAATGGCGATATTGAACAGCACGAATACGATCAGATGCACGTACAGCGACGCGTGCATCTTGACGGTGGACGGGCGGAATCCGTAGAACACGGTGGAAAAATACCCGTCCGACGAGGGCTTGATATCGGGATCGCATATCAGGAAAAAGCCCAGCACACCCGCCAACAGCACGATGCCGCCGATGATACAGAACATGATCGTCCAATAAAGCGGCATGTCCTGAGAAATGCTTGCGGGCATGAGCATCATGCCGCCAAACACAAACAGAATAGCGATCAGCGGCATCATGGCGTTGAGCCCCTCGGCAGCCCCGCGGTTTTTCTCGGTGGTGCTGTCTGTCAGCCAGGCGTTGAAGGCTGCGTCGTTGGCAGTTGAGCCAAAGAAGGTCATGATGCAATCCATCACTACAGTCAGCGAAACGCCCACGGCTGCAGCCGAGACGGTCATGGGCACGATCGCGCTGATCACGTCCAGACGAATCACGGCAAAGGCTAAGATCGAAATGCCCCACAGCATGTAGCCGCCCGCGATAAACAGGCGTCGCTTGCCGATCTTATCCGAAAGCGCACCCATAAACACGGTGGTCAGCGTGGCCGCAATGGCAGACGCACTCACCATCAGGCGGATGTCGCCCGGAGAGGCGGCAAACATCTTATAGATAAACACGTTCAGGTACATATTCTCGACCACCCATGCGATCTGACCAAGCAGGCCAAACAGCACCAGCGCGAAATAGAACCTTCCCTTTGATTGAATCTTCATATTGCCTCCTTACAAAGTAAGGGGTGACAGCCAAGCTGTCACCCTGTTACCGCGGTGATAATGGAAAGCAGGTACAGAATACCCGTAGCACCGGTAACCAGCGTCATGGCCAGCTGAGCCAGCACGACCGATGCGGAAATCAATGCAATCCAGATCTTCTTCATTTTGTTACCTCCATAAAATACAGATCATTGGCAGAGTGCTTCAAGCAGAGCGATGCGCGCAGCATCAATGTCTGCTTCGTTGTGTGTAAAGTCCTCAAAAGTGCGGGCAACCGAGCGTGCAATGGCAAGCGCCGATGCCATGTCCTTTTGCCCAAGCATGTGCAAAAGCTCCCAATCGTAAAGTCCCTCACGGGTGGCAACGCCTCGATTGGAATGCAGCACACCGAAATTCTCAATATCGGGATACACGATATAGCCATCTCCCTTATATCTGGCATTCGGCTGAATGCCGTAGATGGTTCTCTCGCCCCAATGATTAAATCCCCAGTGCAAGAATCCCGTAATGCCCTGTGCAAAGCATGCCCACTTGATCATGCGGCTGTAGGAATGCGGCAGATCGATAAACTTGTTGAGCCACCAGTTCTCCTCGGGGAAACAGCAGCTGTAGCACCAGACGGTATCCCCTGCCTTTTGTCTTTCGCGATAGAAATAGGGATCGGAGGCATAGACCTCAAGCCTTGGCACGTACTGGTTGCACTTGCCTGCCAGCTGCAGCGCGATCTCATGCGTATCAAGCGGCTCACCGCAAGGAATTCCGGGACAAACCTGCTCGGCAATCTCTCTTGCCCAATACCAATACTCCGTGGTGTGGGGCTCGTCCTGCAGTCGCAGATTGAGCATGGAAAGCCAGCCCTTCTCTTCGAAATGCTTGTATATACCGCCCCAGTACGCGCGTGCCCAATGCTCAGCCTCGGGCTTTCCGATCTCGTACCAAACGATGTCACCGTGATCCCCGCAGCCGAGAATGGTCTTGCCCCATACCGAGCTGACAGGAGCACTCAGCGTCAGATATCTGAAGCTTCCCTCGCGTAAAAACAGTTCAATGAATTGATCCAGCAGCGTATAGTCAAAGTGCCACTCGGTCTCGGAGATGCGCTTCGATCCCGCGTCGATCAGAAAATCGATGGGAGTGATATTCAGGCTGTTGACGCGCAGCACCTTCATGGCGCGCGCGTAATTTGCCAACAGCTCCCACCACCGATCGGTATAACGGCAGGTATCGTAAAAGGGCGTGACGGGCGGTGTCCAGGGCTTTCCCTCGGGGGGGAAAAAGCCTGTAGTGCAGAAGAAATATTCGTGCCCGAACGCAGATTCTGCAGGCTCGGGAATGACTACGGGATAGACGCGCAGCGAAAAATTCGCGATAAAATCACCGCGCGAGGTCTTGACCGTGCAAGTAACCGGAGTGATCCCCTCTGCTGCCTGCCCGGACACCCACAGGTGCACCCACAGCCCTTGCGTGGTATTGGAGGGCACGTGCACGCTCTTGCCCGGCTTCAAAATATCCGGATAAGGCAGACCGTCGTTGAAAACGGCGTAATCCTGCACGCAGATCTCGGCCTCAACACCCTCGGGAACGCCCGCAAGCGTGACGTCCGTGACGTCAAAGGCACCCTCTACCTCACGCAACAAAAGCTGCGCGCTGACGCACATATTCTTTCCCGTATGCAGATTGATCCTTGCACAATCCGCCTTTTGCTTTCTTGTGTGCTTATACACACGCTCGGCTGATGATTTGCACCAAAAATCCATTCGTTTGCTCCTTTACAGTAATTCTGAAATGTCATACGGACGCGAGAAGGCGCGTCCGCCCTTGGCATCAGCCACCTGCACGCGTACGAATCTGACGTGCGGCGGCACCATAAAGCTGTGCTCGGTCAAAGAATCACCGTGCGCACGCGTCGTGGAGGTCTCGCGGCCGCTTGTCAGAAACGAAATGGCACAGCAAGGAGAGGTCACGACGTGCAAGACGCCATCCTCCACCCAAAGCTCGCGGATCTCGGGGCCCGTGGAAGCGTACATATCTCCCCTTTTCATGGCTTCAAAAATATTCGAATAAGTCAGCGACTCCGCTTTGATCATGCTCCAGCCGCCAAAGGAATCGTTGTAGGGGGAGGCCTCGTCCATGGCGACGTTGTGATTATCGTCGGTTGCCGTGGGCACCACTCTCATGCCCGCGCGGCAGCAAAGCTCAAATTCGTAATCTCCCCAGCCGTTTTGCATTTCGATCTCGCAGCCGGTGTTATATACCTCGAAGCCCCATAGTCCCTTGAGAGGCAGGAAATCCGCCGGGGTCTGCATCGACCATCTGGGATGGTTATACTGCACTAAAAAGCCCTCCTTGGCGGCGCGCAGGTTGAGATCGCTGACCGCGTCAACGTCATACACGCGATCAAACGGCACAAAGGTATCCCTGTCGGGATCGGGAGAAAAATAGTTCAGATGATACACGCTCGCATGGCTCCAGGGCTCTATGGGCGCGTTAAAGTCGATTTCAATAGCGGTCAGAGGCAAAAAATCATCACTGCGCAGCTCGGGATGGGGCAAAATGCGGTTGTGATCCGAAAATGCCACAACCGCATAACCCTCTGCTGCGTATTTCTCTTTGATCTGCTCGGGCGTATATCTTCCGTCCGAGCAGGTCGTGTGGCAATGCAGATTTGCCTTATAAAACGTACCGCTTTCGGGAAGCAGATACTTTTTCATCGTTTCTTATCCTATCACTCTTTTATCATTCAAATTTGGAGATCAGCTTTTTGAGTGCCTTCTCGGTTCTGTTTGCAGCCTTGGAGTAAGCAGACGCAAAGGAGTTGGTTCCCTTGGTGACAGCTCCCTGGAAGGTGCCTGCAAGGCTCAGCTCGGTATAGTAATTGACAAGGTCATAGGTACGGTTGGAGAAGATGATATCCAGCATACCCGCGGACTCCTCGTCACGTACCGTCTTTCTCTTGAGCACAAGCTCGTAGTAGGTGGGAATGACGTGCTTACCGGACAGAATGGCCATACTCTCCATGACCTTGCTGACCTGCTCGGAATCCTGCGGTCCTTGGGGAACGACCATAGTGGAGGAAATACCGTGTACCCAGGTCTGGTAGTTTTCCTGGTTCTTATCGTACTTCGGAACGGGCAGCACACCAAAATCGTCAGACATATCCTTGAGGTTTACGATATAGCTTGCAACCTCGCTGTAGAACAGACCCTGGTTGGCAGCAAACATGCCCTTTGCAACGGGCTCGTCACCTGCCTTTACGATATAGGTGGAATTGCCGGCATAGAAGATCTCCAGCACCTTATCCAAAAGGTCGGTTGCCTTGAGCAAATCGGAATCGGTCATGCACAGATAAGGATCGTCGTCCGCAGAGCACTGAACGTACTTCAGACCCGATGCATAGAACATAGTCGAGCCCATGGAGGAGGTACCGATCAGACCGTAAATATCGTTGCTGTCGTACTTGCCGTCACCGTTCGCATCCTGGGTGACCTTTTCGACGTAGGAGCTGAACACGTCCAGCGTCCATTCCTGGTTTTCAACCGTTTCATACAGGTTGTCAAGGCCCTCCTTCTCGGCAAGCACCTTGGAGAACAGGATCAAGAAGGTCACGTCGTGCGCCAAGAAGTTGACGTCGCTGTTCATCCAGAACAGCTTGCCGCCGATATTCATCTCAGCCGTACCCTGATCCCACCATTCCGCATCCAGATCAACGTAAGGCAGATCATGGAAATCACGCAGATGTCCGCGCGATGCCATCGTGCCTGCACCAACCATATCGGGCATTGCCAGGCTGTATTCGCCCGTGCCACCCTTGATATCGTTGGCTATGGTGGTAATGACGTCGGGGGTGGCTACGGGAGAGACGATGTAATTGATCTTACACTTTTCCTGCAAAGCCAGGTTTCTGGTGTAGACCGCCTGCTCCAGAGGATCGGAGCTGGTTTCCTCGCGCATCATTTCATTCTGCGCATTTCCCGCATCGTTACGACAAACGACCGCAAAATCCTGACCGCCCAGGTCAACGTCGATCGCATCCAGCGCAACCTGATATTCATCCACCTCTACCTCGGCAGAGCCGGCTTCGCTTTCACTCGGCTCGTCCTCCACGTCGGCACAGCCGACAAAGCAAGCCAGCAGCATCAGCGCTGCCAAGAAAGCACTCATCATTTTGAGTTTCATAACATCCTCCGTTTAGTTTTTTTATTTTTGTTTCTTTGCTTTTTTATTCCATGTCCTCGATCTTGCCTACGATATGCCTGATCTCCTTCTCCGCCTTTTTCAGCCTTGACTGATAGTTGGAGGAGAAGTTGTTGGTTTTGCTGTTGATGGCTTCCTGGAAGGTGTGCATCAGCCCGATCCTTTCATAGAAGCAGGACAGATCGTAGATGCGATTGGAGAAGATAATGTCCAGCATCTGTGCCGACTCCTCGTCACGAATAGTCTTGCGCTTGAGCACCAGATCGTAGTAGGTCGGAATGACAGATTCGGACGACAGGATCGCCATGCTCTCAATGATCTTTCCAAGATCGTCGTAATTCTTGGGTCCTACGGGAATGACCATGGTAGAAGAGATGGGATTGACGTAGGTTGCATAATTCTGCTGATTCTTGTCATATTTGGGCAACGGCAGCACACCGAAATCGTCCGACATGTTGCGCAGCGCACCCGTATAGCTTGCACATTCAAAGTAGAACAGCCCCTGATTGTTGATAAACATATTCAGCGCGTCCTTTTCCTTGCCGGGCGCGACGATGTAGGAATTGTGGCCGGTATACAGCAGATCCAGCACCCGATCAAGCAGATCCGATGCCTTGAGCAGGTCGGTCTCGGTCATGGCAAGGTAGGGCTCACCCTCCGGGTCACAGGCAACGTATCGCATCTCCGAGCCGTAGAACATGGCGTATCCCAGCGTAGAGGTGCCGATCATGCCGTAAGCGTCGCTCTCGTCATATTTGCCGTTGCCGTCCAGATCCGAGGACACCTTCTTGGCATACGTGGAAAGCAGATCGATCGTCCAGTCACCGTTGTTGACCGTCCCATACAGATCGTCCAGCCCCTGCTGGTCGGCCATGACCTTGGAAAACAGCGTAAGGAAGGTGACGTCGTGTGCCATGTAGTTGATATCGCTGTTCATCCACAGGGTCCTGCCCACCACGCTCATGGAAGCAGTCCCCGCGTCCCACCACTCGGCGTCCAGGTCAATGAACGAAAGATCATTGAAATCCTTGAGCATGCTCTTGGTGGCCATGGTACCCGCGACGCGCATATCGGGGAATGCAATGGCATACTCTCCCGTGCCCGCCTTGATATCGGCCACGACCAGTTCGGAAAGCCCGTCCGAGGGCGTAAGCTTGGCTATGTAGTTGAGCTTGCAAAGCTCTGAGAGCTCGCGGTTACGGTTATAGACCGCATTTTCCAACGGCTCGGAGCTGGCCTCCTCCTGTCGGATCTCGGAAACCGAGCTTCCGGCGTCACCGCGGCCAAGCACCACGAAATCCTGCCCGCCAAAGTCCACAGGGAGCTTTGCCAGGGCCTGTTTGTATTCATTCTCGTATTCCACAGCCGTCGTCTGCTCCTCCTGACCTGACGGATCGGTCGCGCAAGCCGCAAGCAATCCGATCAGCATAAGACAAGCAAGTATTGCGCAAAGTCCTCTGATTCTCATAGCAGATCCCTCCGTATTTCTGATGGGGGTACACTTATATGTATAACATTATATCATATTCGGAGCAGGATTGCGAGGGATTTTTCCCGGATTTGTCATACTGACAAACTTTTCTGCGTTTTTCACAAATGCAAATTTTCAAAATCGGGCAGTTTGCCGAAAAAAGATTGCCGCGCACCCTCGGGCACGCGGCAGATTCTATATTTGATTTCGTTTATTACAATGCAAGCTGCACCAATCTTTCGCAAAGCGAATCGTAATCAAGACCGATCTGGGCAGCCATTTGCGGGAGCAGGCTTGTGGGCGTCATGCCCGGCAAGGTATTGGCCTCCAGACACCAAAGTCCGCCCGCTTCGTCCAGCATCCAGTCAAAGCGCGCATATCCACTCAGGCGAAGTGCGTCAAAGGCACGGAGCGTCAGCTCGCCCACCTGCACGCGCGTGCTTTCCCCGATGGGCGCGGGACAGATCTCCTCGGTCTTGCCGCCCTGGTATTTGTTTGCGTAATCGTAAAAGCCCTCGCGCGGGATGATCTCGATGGCGGGCAGCACCTCGCCTGCAAGAATGCCCACGGTCAGCTCCCTGCCCGCAATTCTCTGCTCAACCAGTACGTATCTTTCATATTTCGCAGCCGCCTGCATGGCATCGGCAAACTGCCCTGCATCATCCACCATGGAAACGCCCACGCTCGAGCCGCCCGAGCAGGGCTTGACCACGCAAGGATATCCGATATGTGCGGGCACCTCTTCGGGCACGCCGTGCGCAAGATCCACCAGCACCCATGTAGGCGTGGGCACGCCTGCACCCACCAGCATTTTTTTGGCAAGATCCTTATCCATGGCCAGAAGGCTGCCCACGTAGCCCGAGCCGGTATAGCGGATGCCGAAGGAGTCCAGCGTTGCCTGCAGCTGACCGTTCTCTCCCATATCCCCGTGAAGAGCCATAAACACCACGTCTGCATATTTGCAAAGCGGGATGACGTTTGCCCCGATCTTGGCCTCTCCGTTTCCGCTTGCCGCCTTGATCGCCTCCAGATCGGGCACCTGTTCACTGACGCTGTGTGCAGGATAGGGCTCGGTCAAGAAGCATTCATCCATACCCTTTTGGCCAAGCTGCATGCCAAGATATACGTCAAGCAGGCAGACCCTGTGCCCGCGTCGGATCAGCGCGTTGGCGATCAGCGAGCCCGAGGTCAGCGAAACGTCTCTTTCGGGGGAAAGTCCACCCATCAAAACCACGATATTCAAAATATATTTCTCCTTTTGTCAATTCATTTTTCGTATGATAGCCACGCGCGGATTTCCGCCAAGATCGCGCTCCACCGTGCAGGCAAAGCCAAGCTCCGCGCAAAGATCACAGATCGCCTTTTCCTGGTCGTAGCCGATCTCAAACAGCCAAAGTCCGTTTTGCTTGAGCACCTTATCGCTCCCACTCAGAAAATGGCGGTAAAAGCGCATGCCGTCCGCGCCGCCGTCCAAGGCGACCTGCGGCTCGTGCGCAAGCTCGGGGGCAAGCCCCTTGACCACCTTTGTGGGAATGTAGGGCGGATTTGACAGAATACAGTCAAACTTTGGCTCAAATGCGCTGTCCATCGGCTGCAGCAAATCGCGCAAAACAAGAGTCACGCGCTCACCAACACCGTTGGCTTGGCAATTCTTGCGTGCCATTTCAAGCGTGTTTTCAAAAGCATCCACAGCGACGGCGGTGGTGTCGGGACGGTTTGCAAGCACGGCAGTGACGATGCATCCGCTGCCCGTGCAAAAATCCGCAAAATATGCGCCCGCAGGCAGATACTTGATAGCAAGCTCTACCAAAAGCTCGGTATCGGGGCGCGGGATCAGACAATCGGGGCTGACAGAAAACGGCAACCCGAAAAATTCCCATTCCCCGAGCAGATACTGCAACGGCTCGCGCCGCATGCGTCTTTGCACCGCATCCTGCAGGGCTTGATCGCAAAAATCCTCGCATTTACGGAAGATCAGCTCAGACGCACGCACCCCGCAAAAATGCTCCAGCAAAAGTCCCGCCTCAGCTTGCGCGTTCTCAATCCCCGCACTGCTCAAAAGCTCACATATCTCACGGTAGTTCATGCATCCCGCCTCCTTCCTTTTCGCTGCTAATCATTATATCACAAGAACGCGTTTCTGTCACACCTTTTTCCGGATATTTTTCAAAAATTTTCGTATATAACCAACCGAGCCCGTCCAAAATGTGAAATAAATGAAAACTTTTTTGCCCAACATGTTTTTTTTGAGAAAAAAGCTATTGATTTTCTGTCGGAATTATAGTATACTGTAGGTGGAAATCATTACGGAGGTAACATACATGGAACAAAAGAACAAAAGTAACGTTTGGAAGATCGTTCTGATCTCCCTGGCAGCTGCCGCAGTTGTAGCCGCAGGCGTCGTAATTCTGGTTAAGGTCATCAAGAAAAAGAAGGCTGCAAAGCAGCTGATTCTCGAATGGGATGACGAAGAAGCTTTTGAAAAGTGTATGAACGGACACGGCGATTGCGAAATCGTGGTTATTTCCGAGCAGGCATAAAGCTTCACCAAACAGAAACTTTTGGGCACCGCATGCAAATGCGGTGCCCTTTTTGTGTTTTTTTCAAAAAAACTCTTGACAGCGTAACATTGTTATGCTATACTATGCTCGTAACAATGTTACGCACCGACAAAGGAGGCGTTATGGAACAGGAACTCATTTCAAAAAAGGAGCTTTTGGAGAAGTACGGCATCTCGTACGGCGCGCTGTACCGCTGGAAGCGAAAGGGGTTGATCCCCGAGGATTGGTTTATCAAAAAATCCACGGTCACGGGGCAGGAAACCTTTTTTCCCAAAGCATTGATCTGCGAGCGCGTGGAGCTGATCCAAAACCAAAAGGACGAGCTTTCACTTGACGAGCTTGCGGGAAAATTCAACCAAGCATCACAAAAAACGGCGGTGCTGACCGTCAAAACCGTATACGGAGACCGCACCTTTTCCCTTTCCGACGTGCAAAGCATCGCGCTTGACAAGGGTGACGGCACAGTGGTCGATCTGACACATCTGATTCATTGATATTGGAGGAAATAAGTATGGATATGAAAATTTCGGGCAGCGGTAATATACCCGCAGGCGAATACGACGTTATTAAAATCAGCGGCAGCGGCAGACTTGCAGGGCAAGTGAAATGCTCAAGTCTTCACGTGTCCGGTTCTGCACACGGCGAAGCCTTGGAGTGCTGGGGCGACGTGAAGGTATCGGGCAGCGCACATTTTGATAAAGAGCTTACAAGTGCCTCCCTTTACGTTTCGGGTGCAGTACATTGCGGTGCAAACGTCACCGTGGCACACGAAATCAAGCTTTCGGGCGGCTCCCGCTGCGAGGGAAATCTCAAATGCGGTGAGCTTTACGTCGCAGGTGCGCTTCAAGCGGAGCAGAATATCGAAGCGGAAACCGTACGCATTCACGGAGGTATCGGCTGCGACGGGCTGCTCAACGCAGAGGATATTGAAATCGAGATCGAGCAAAACGCAAAAAGCAGCATCGGCAGCATCGGATGCAGCAAGCTTTTTGTGGAGCGTCGCAACAATCACAAGCTTTTCAGACGTCGCGGCAGCGGTGTTTTGACCGTCAAAAACGAGATTGAGGGCGACGAGATCGAAATCGAGTACGTAGTTTGCCCCCGCGTTTCGGGCAGATGTGTGACTCTTGGCGAGGGCTGCGATATCGACCTTTTGCAGTACAGCGAGAAATATGAGATCCACGAAAAGGCCAAGGTTGGCAGGATCGAGAGGATTTGATTTTTCATCGACTACACGTAGGGGCGTTCTGTGAACGCCCGCGGGCGACCACAGGTCGCCCCTACGAATTCACGAACATATGTCAAAATCACAAGGGACGACCAATGGTCGCCCCTTCATTTTTTCTTTGATTTTGTAATTTTTCGTTGTTTTTTCAATTGTTATTTTACTTTTTGTGTGGGTTTTACGCGCCGCCAAGCAGCTCGCGCAGCCTCTCCATGATCTTTTTCTCCTCTCTGGAGACCTTGACCTGAGAGAGTCCGAGCGTGTTGGCAACCTGCTGTTGGGTCATATTTCGCCAATAACGCAGCAGAACGATCTTGCGCCAGAGCGGGTCAAGCTGGCTGATTGCCTGCGAGAGCGCAAGCCTGTCCAGCATGCGATCCGTCTCATCTGCGCTGTCGCGATCGGGCAGCGTTCCTTCCAGGGTAAGACCGCCGTCGTCATACACAGTCTCGGAAAGAGATGAAACGGGAGCAACCGCATCAAGCGCAACAGCGGCATCCTCCGGGCAAACGCCGCAGCACGCGGCAAGCTCTCCAATCGAAGGATCCCTGCCCGTCTCGGACATGATCCGATTTCTCTCGCCAAGCAGCATGGCTCCCATGCGTTTATATTCCCTGCCCACCTTGATCGGACCGTCATCACGCAAATGCTTGCGGATCTCCCCCACGATCAAGGGCACGGCATAGGTGGAAAATGCAGTCCCGCGCTCCACCTCAAAGCTGCGAATGGCCTTGAGCATGCCGATCGTGCCGATCTGCACCAGATCCTCGTACTCCGTGCCGCGATCCTTGAATTTGACCGCCACGCTGCGCACAAGTGCCATGTTCTCCACGACCAGTCTCTCCAAGGCCTGCTCGTCACCCTCCCTCGCCAAGATCAACAGCTCCCGATTCTTTTCAATGCGCTCCTGCGCAACCGTATTTTCGATCATTATCACCCCGATCAAGCGTTATGTAAGATCGAGATCGGCGAGCACCTTGATCATGGTCACGGTAGTCCCCTTGCCCAGCTTGGAGGACACGCGCACACCGTCGGTAAAGCTTTCCATGACCGTAAAGCCCATGCCGCTGCGTTCTCCCGCAGCATCGGTGGTAAACAGCGGCTGCCTTGCCTGCTTGACGTCAGCAATGCCGCAGCCCTTGTCCGCAATCTCAATGCGCACGATGCGTCCCTCGCACAGCTTGACCGTCATGCGCACGTAGCCAACCGAGTCGCGGTAGCCGTGCACGATGCAGTTGGTCACCGCCTCGGACACCGCGCACTTGATATCCGCAAGCTCGGTGGCGGTCGGGTCAAGCTGTGACACGAATGCGGCAACCGCTGCGCGCGCCATGCCCTCATTGACCGAAAGCGAGGGTAGCTTGAGCTGCATTTTATTGACCACCTTGGCGTTGAATTTGTTTGATTTCATTTGAGCACCTCCTTTCTGACCCGACGGCTGCGGGGCTTGTCCTGCCCGGCTGCATCCGTTTTGGAACGCTCAATGCGCACTAATTTGTCAAGTCCCGCCAGCTTGATGACGCGATCCACACCCGGGCAAGGGTCGCAAACGACCACGTCTCCCCCGATCTCCTTCATCAAGGCGTAGCGTCCCATGATCAGACCGAGGCCCGACGAATCCATAAAATCGACACCAGAGAGATCGAGATACAACCGACGCGGGCGGATCTTATAAAGTAACGAGTCCATACCGCTTCGAATGGCCACCGCACTGTGGTGGTCGATGTCCCCTTTCAGCTTGACGCGCAGAAAATACCCGGTTTCCTCGTAAGTAAATGTAGCTCTGCCCATACTCTTACATCCTTTCCTAATGATTACTTACATCATAGCATGTCCGACGCAAAAAAATCGTCGCATCCTGTCGGGCGCGACGAAAAAGTTTCACCATCTTGACAACCTTTCTCACGAAAGTTTTTGCGTCGCTTTTTTCAAAAAGCGACCAGGGTGTGGGGCAGCGCCCCACAAGACGCTGTTTTTGGTTCTTTTTGCAGCTCCTTGCTCAAAAAGAACGGAGAGAATTTTCTCAATGTCACATCTCCTAATTCATTCCGTACTTTTTCTTGGCTATGTAGCCGCAAGAAAAAGTACCAAAAAGAACGGCGGTAAACGGGGCGTTGCCCCGAACCCCAGTCGCTTTTTGAAAAAAGCGACGCAAAAACTTTCGTGAAAAAGATGGGTAGACGCAAAAAGGGCTGTCGCAAAAGCGACAGCCCTTAAAAGCTATTCCATTATTCAGCCTTCTTGTTCTCTTCAATAACCTTCTGAGCGATATTCGCGGGTACTACGTCGTAACCGGTCACTTCATACTCGAAGGATGCACGGCCCTGGCTCATTGCACGCAGGTCGATGGGGTAAGTAACAAGCTCGGACTTGGGAGCAACAGCCTCAACAACCGTGTAACCGGGCTTGCCCTCTGCAGGGTTCATACCCATGACGTTACCGCGGCGCTTGGGAATATCACTCATGATATCACCAACCATGCCGTCCGGAACGGTAATGAACAGGCTTCCCACAGGCTCAAGCAGTACGGGAGCGGACAGCTCAAGGCACTTCTTGTATGCCAGGTTAGCAGCGGTACGGAAGGAAAGTTCATCCGAGTCAACTGCGTGGTAAGAGCCGTCGTACAGCTCTGCCTTGAGGTTGACCATAGGATAACCTGCAATACCCTTTGCCATTGCATCCTGCAGACCCTTTTCAACTGCGGGAATGAAGTTCTTGGGAACCGAACCGCCAACGGTTGCATCGATAAAGGTCAGGCCGTCCTCTTCACCGGGAGCAAATCTTACCTTAACGTGACCGTACTGACCGGAACCGCCGTTCTGCTTCTTGTGCTTACCTTCAACGTCGCACTTCTTGGTGATCTTTTCGCGGTAAGCGATCTTGGGAGTGTCCAGCTTGATCTGTACGCCGAACTTGCCCTTCATCTTGGCAGCCAGCACGCTCAGATGCATATCACCCAGACCGTAGATCAGCATCTGCTTGGTCTCGGGGTTGTTTTCATACTTCAGAGTCAGGTCTTCCTCGGTCATTCTTGCGATAGCCTGGGAGATCTTGCTCTCGTCCTTAGCGGTTGCGGGCATCATAGCCTGGCACATGTAAGGATTGGGATACTTGGTAGCAGCGTAAGCCTTGCCGCCTGCAGTCAGGGTGTCGTTGGTGTTGGTGTCGGACAGCTTTGCAACCATACCGATATCACCGCAAGCCAGCTCGTCAACCTCAGTCTGCTTGTTACCCTTCATAATATAGATGTGAGCCATCTTTTCCTGTGCGTCGCTAGAGAGGTTGGTCAGAACCATATCTCTCTTAACGGTACCGCTCATAACCTTGAACAGAGACATCTTGCCAAGGAACGGGTCAGCGATGGTCTTGAATACGAACAGAGAGGTCTCGCCGTCAACCTTGATCTCAATATCAGAGCCGTCAGCCAGCTTTTCAACCTTCTTAGCGGTATGTCTGGGGAAGGACTCCACGATAGCGTCCATCACTGCAACAACGCCCCAGAGTCTGGTAGCAGCGCCGCAGAATACGGGAGTGATGGTACCGTCGATGATACCCTGGTGCATAGCCTCCATGGACTCTTCCTTGGTGAACTCCTCACCATCGAAGAACTTCATCATCAATTCGTCGGACGTACCTGCCAGAGCCTCCTTGAGGACCTCCTGGTATCTCTCTGCATTCGCTTCCAGCTCAGCAGTCATGGCAGTTTCGGTTCTCTTGCCGCTGTCGTCATAAACGTAAGCCTTCATGTCGATCAGGTCGATCATGGTGATATCCTTACCGTTCTTACCGACGGGAATGAATACGGGGCAGAGGGAGTTGCCGAACTTTTCGTGCAGCTGTGCAAAGGTCTTGTTGAAGTGTGCATCCATATCGTCGCACTTGTTGATAAAGAATGCCTTCGGAATGCCCATAGCGCATGCCTTATCCCATGCGAGCTCGGTACCGACCTCAAGGCCTGCCTTACCGTCAACCATAATGATCGCGCTGTCAGCAACGCGGACTGCCTGGTTGACTTCGCCCTCGAAATCGAGGTAGCCGGGAGCGTCGATCACGTTGATCTTAATATCCTTCCAGAAAACGTGAGCAAGGGATGCGGACAGAGAGAAGCCTCTTGCCTTTTCCTCTGCGTCAAAGTCGCAAACGGTGTTTCCGTCGGTGGTCTTACCCATACGGTCGACGCCGCCGGAGACGTACAGCATAGACTCTGCAAGAGAGGTCTTGCCCGAGCCGCCGTGACCCATCAGAGCTACGTTTCTGATCTGCTTGGTGTTAAAAGTTGCCATGGTAGTGTTCCTTGTTCCCTTTTTCCCGACTCATGCCGGGACGAGGGATCCCTTTCATTTGAATTTATTGCAAAACGAAATTGTTTTTCATGTGCATATACGCCAATATTTATACAGCATACTATTTTATTATACAGCACCAAAAAACATTTTTCAAGACATTCGATTGATTTTTTTGCAAAGAGGGCGTAAAAATTACGCCCTCTTTTTTGTTCGTTTTATACAAATTCACGGGATATTGAACAGTTTTTTCGCGTTATCTGCGGTCGCGGACGCGATCTGTTCAAATGCAACACCGTGCAGCTCGGCTTGCATTTCGGCAATGCAAGACATCAGCCCCGAGTGGTTGATCTTGCCGCGATACGGCTGCGGTGCAAGATATGGGCAATCGGTTTCAAGCAGCAGGCGGTCAAGCGGCACGACAGCGGCTGCGCGTCTGACCTTTTCGGCATTTTTATAGGTCACGGGGCCGCCAAACGAGAGATACCAGCCAAGCTTGAGCAGCTCCTTGGCCATCTCATCGCTGCCGGAATAGCAATGGAACACCCCGCGCACACCCGGGTACTGCTTGACCATATCAAAGCTGTCGCCGTGCGCCTCGCGATCGTGGATGATGACGGGCAGATCCAGCTCGCGCGCCATTTCCAGCTGGCGGGCGAAATACTCGCGCTGCAGCTCCTTGTTGACGGGCGGCCAGTAGTAATCAAAGCCGATCTCGCCAATGGCCACAATCTTGTCGCGGCGGCGGGCTTCGGGGTCGCGGATCATATCATAAAGCTCAGCGAGAACAGCATCGGGCGTTTGATCAAGGTGCTGGCAATCGTGAGGGTGAATGCCGACGGCACACCACATAAAGTCATAGTGCGCGGTCTGCTCAATGCAGCGGCGGTTGGTTTCGGGATTGGTGCCGACATTGATAACGTGGCTGACGGCATCGGCAAATTCGGGAGAGGTCAGAATGGCGTGTGCCCCGCCCTCGAGCGTGTCGAATTTATGATCGAAGTAATGAGCGTGAGAATCGAATAATTTCATGGGGCTCCTTTCAAATTAGGTTGTCATGAATGAAAGTTTTTGCGTCGACCTTCACCCAAACGGCCAAGCTCTCTCGGATGAAAGTTTTCGCCCGCCTTTTTCAAAAGGCGGCGGGGTTCGGGGCAGAGCCCCGTGATACGGCATTTCTTTGGTTCTTTCTTTGTGCCTACTTGCTCAAAGAAAGAACGGAATGAATTAAGACATGTAACATTGAGGAAACTCTCTCCGTTCTTTTTTGACGGAGCAGCCGCAAAAAAGAACCAAAAAACGGCGTTGGAGAAGTTTCGCTCGTTGCGACGAGCGACGAGGGCTCTGCCCTCGACCCGCAAACTTTTGAAAAAGTTTGATCAAAACTTTCACCCTGTTTTACTTGTCCGAATGATGTTCGGGGCTGACGCGTCTGCGGCAGCCCCGTTTGCAAATTCTTATCTGATGCGTTCGCCAAGAGGCGTGTCTTCCGCCAGGAAGACCACGCGGACGGTCTCCTCGCCGCTTGCTAAGATCATGCCGTTGGACTCAATGCCGCAAAGCGTTGCGGGCTTCAGGTTTGCAACCAAGATGATCTTCTTGCCGATCAATGCCTCGGGCTCGTACCACTTTGCAATACCCGAAACGACCTGTCTCTGCTCATATCCCAAATCCACGGTCAGCTTGAGAAGCTTCTTTGCCTTGGGCACCTTCTCGCAGGACAGGATCTGTGCCGAGCGCAGCTCCACGTTCATAAACGCGTCAATGCCGATCAGCGCACAGCCCTCGGGCTTTTCTACAGCGGGTGCGGGAGCGTTCTTGGCAGCCTCTGCCTCCTGCTCCTTCGCGATCTCCTCCAGCTTCTTTGCCTCATCCACTCTTGCAAACAGCACCTTGGAATCAGCGACTTCACTACCGGCAACAATGCCGCAGAACTTATCGGCCGCACCGATAGTCTCAAAGCTGCGAGCCTGTGCGTTCAGCATGCCGAGCACCTCATTTGCAGTACCGGGCAGCAAGGGCAGCAGCATAACGGCGCCCCAACGGATAGCCTCGAGCAGATTATACATTACAGTACCCAGTCTTTCCTTGTTGGCCTCGTCCTTAGCCAGCGTCCAGGGAGTGGTCTCATCAATATACTTATTGGCTCTACCAAACAGGTCGAATACAGCCGCAACAGCGTCTGCGATGTGGTAAGAATCCATGCAGGAAATGTACTTATTGTAGCATTCCACGCAGGTGTTAATCAAATCCTTATCGGTTTCGTTATACTCTGCGGGTGCGATTACCTGCTTTGCAAAGTACTTCTTCTGCATGTCAAGCGTGCGCTTGACAAGATTGCCGAGATTGTTGACAAGGTCGGTGTTGAATCTCTTGATCACGTTATCGTAAGTGATGGTACCGTCAGCGTTGAAGGGCATCTCGGCCAGCGCGTAGTGACGCACGCCGTCCACACCGAAGTGCTCGGCCAGCTTGTCTGCATAGATCACGTTGCCGCGCGACTTGGACATCTTTTCAATGCCTGCGATGAACCAAGGATGTGCGAACACCTGCTTGGGCAGGGGCAGATCCAGGGCCATCAGGAAGATGGGCCAATAAATCGTATGGAAACGCAGAATGTCCTTACCGATCATGTGCACGTCGCAAGGCCAGAGTTTCTTGAACTGCTCGCTCTGCTCCTCGAAGGACTTGTCGGGATCGTAGCCGATGGCGGTAATATAGTTGGTCAGCGCGTCCAGCCAAACGTAAATGACATGCTTGGGATCGAAGGTGGGTACGCCCCAGGTAAAAGAGGTACGGGACACACAAAGATCCTGCAGGCCGCCCTCGACCTTGAGGAAGTTATTGACCATTTCCTTCTTTCTGGACTCGGGCCAGATAAACTCGGGGTTGTCCTCGATATGCTTGATCAGACGGTCAGCATACTTGCTCATCTTAAAGAAGTACGCCTCCTCGGTTGCCTTGACCAGCTCTCTGCCGCACTCGGGGCACTTGCCGTCGGTCACCTGAGAATCGGTATAGAAGGACTCGTCGGGCGTGCAGTACCATCCCTCGTAATAGCCCTTGTAGATATCGCCCTGATCGTAGAAACGCTTGAAGATCTTGGTGACTGCCGAGACGTGATAGTCGTCCGTCGTGCGGATAAAGTGGTCATAACTTGCGCCCATGCCGTCAAAAATCGCCTTGATCTCGCCGGCTACGCCGTCAACGTACTTCTGGGGCGTGACGCCTGCTTCCTTTGCGCAATTTTCAATCTTCTGACCGTGCTCGTCGGTGCCGGTGCAGAAGAACACGTCGTATCCGCGCTCGCGCTTGTAGCGTGCGACAGCGTCGGTCATGATGATCTCATAGGTGTTGCCGAAGTGGGGCTTTTTGGACGCATACGCAATCGCGGTCGTGATATAAAACTTGGGTTTCTGTTGATTCATGTCAGTAGTCCTCTTGTTAATTTATGGTTTATTTTTTAATTATCGTTTTGAATTTCCTGCGACTTCAAGGCGTCACAGAGCATTTGATTACATAATAACAGGTACGGAACGGTATCCACCACCGCGCTGACAAGCACCGTGGCAACGGCCAGTACCGCCCAGCCGAAAAAGCTGAGGTGATATCCAAGCAGTGCGCCGCCTCTGCCGCGGCAGATCTCTTTTTTCTGTGCTTTGATCTCTTTTCTGGAAAGTCCGCGCATGATCAGCACGCCCGCAACGAAAGCTCTTCGGAACAGAAAAAACACAAGAAAGCAGAGCGCGAGCCCCGCAAGAATGATGCCGATAAAGGCAAGATCCGCAAAGACATATATTGCGGTCATATCAAAGATCATCTGCCCGACCGAAGAAGCCAGGAGCAGGCTGGTCAGCAAGATCGCAGCGATTGAAATAATCGGAAATCCGAGAGAGCGAAGTCCGGCTCTCATGCAGCGCACGTACTGTCCGAAAGACCCGAACGCATAGAACAGATCCCTGCCCTGTACGCGTTCGCCCTTATAGATTTGCTCGGATACGTGTATCACGCCGCCGCTCATAGGCACAAGCAACAAGAATGCAAGCAAAAGCATCAGCGCATAAGATGCGATCAACAGCACGGTTGCAAGCACGCTCGGCTGCTCGGTAAACACCGAATCATCCGCAGCGTACACAAGCGCACCGGCCAGCATATAGATAAATCCCGCAGTCGCCAGCCAAAGGCCAAGAGCAAAAATCAGCCACAGGCGATTATGATCGGTATCTAGAAGCACTCTTGCCCGCCTTTTGCAATCCTTGATCAGCTGCGATACGTTTTGGCTTTGTACGCTCACAGCAGGACCTCCGCGCCGCTCTTGAACACGCGGCAAATGCGATAATCCGAGTCAAGCAGCAAAAGATCGGCACGCTTGCCCGCTGCGATCTCACCAACCTTGCCGTCGATGCCAAGAGACTTGGCAGGTGCCATGGTTGCAGCATAAAGCGCCGTCTCAAACGGAATCCCCGCAAAACTTGCAAGATTTCTGACGCCATCCATCAGATGTAGCGTACTGCCTGCAATCGCGCCGTCATGCGTCACAGCCTTACCGTCCTTGACGGTCACGGGCATGCCCGCAATGCTGTATTCGCCGTCCGCGCAGTCGGTCGCCTCCATCGAGTCGGTGATCAGCACCAGCTGCTCTTTTTTATTTCTGTATGCCAGCGCAACCATCTCGGGCGAGACGTGCACGCCGTCCACGATCAGCTCGGCGTAAGCGTCCGAATCAAACGCGGCGCAGACCGCACCGCCGTCACGGTGATGCAGGGGCGGCATGGCGTTGAACAGATGCGTAAAGCTGCGCACGCCGCGTGCAATCGCTCGCTTTGCCTGCGCGTAGGTCGCGGTCGTGTGCGCAAGACCCAGCGTAGCGCCCTTGGAAAGCGCACGCGCGGCAAACGCACCGTCCTCGTCCAGCTCAAACGCGGCACTGACGTGCACTGCGCCGCAAACGTTGCAGATCAATCCCTCCAACTCATCGGGATCCAGCCCCGAGAGCAGCCCGGGTGCATGCGCACCGCGCTTGGCGGGATTGAGATAGCGTCCCTCAAAATGCACACCGCAGAACACGCCGCAGTCGTCGGCAGCGTTGATGCGCGCAATGGCCGCCTGCATGTCAGACACGGTCGCAGACGCTAACGTAGGCATCACGCTGGTCACGCCGCCGCGCAGATACGCGCGCGCCATTTCGGCAAGCTTTGCCCCGTCGGCCGTGATAAAATCCCCGCCCACAATACCGTGGGTATGCATATCCACAAGACCGGGGGCAAGATACATGCCCTGTCCATCAATCACGGTCGCAGCCCCGGCATCGGGCATTGCGTCGCCCGCGGCAAACACACCGCCAATCACGCCGTCCTCGACGTGTACCGCTCCGGGTAAAAAGCGCATACTGCCGCTGTGATATACGTTTACGTTCTCAAAAAACAGATTCACAGCAAATACCTCCTTGCGCCATACATAATATTCCATGATCATTATAGCAAAGATTTTTCCAATTTACAAGAGGAATTGCACAAATTCCCGAAAAGTAATTTTCCATAACGGCTCCACCGCAAAAAAGCGTGCGACATTTCCCTTTGGTCGGAATGCCCAACGATTGTCGCATCTGACAAGATTTTCACAATCTGCCGATTGTTATTTTTTTGTCATTTCGTTGTTAAAAATTTAACCGGACTGTTTGGAATTATATAATTAAATGTAGGGATTTTCGCTGTTTTTGCGGAAAATTTTGACAAATTTTTATCAGTGGTAATTTTACATAAAAATGACGGATAAATTTTATGAAAATTTCGGATACAAAAGTTTTTCCGTACATATTGCAATATTCTGCTATCTTTGATATAATATATCTTGAATAAGATTTTTTCATCCGAGGAGGAATATCTATGAAGATTCTGGTCGTTAACGCCGGAAGCTCGTCGCTCAAGTATCAGCTTTTTGATATGGACGAGCACAAGGTTCTCGCCAAAGGCCTTTGCGAAAAGATCGGCCTTTCCGGCGCGATCACGCACAAGCGCCCCGGCAAGGAAACTTATGAGGCGGACTACCCCATGCCCACTCATAACGAAGCCATTGCTCTGGTGCTCAAGCTGCTGACCGACGCCGAGTGGGGCGTCATCGCAGACGTCAGCGAGATCAACGCAGTCGGTCACCGTTTTGCACACGGCGGCAAAATCAAGCAGTCCTGCATCCTGGAGGATGAGGAGATGAACTACATTGAGTCCATCATCCCGATCAATCCTCTGCACGGACCTCCCGCCATCAAGGGAGTCAACGCATGTAAGGCTCTGATGCCCGGCATTCCCATGGTCGGCGTATTCGACACCTCGTTCTACAGCACGGTCGAGGAAAAGGCGTACATCTACGCTCTGCCCTACGAGTGGTATGAGAAGTACGGCGTTCGCCGCTACGGCTTCCACGGCACCTCCCACCGCTACGTTGCAGCTGAGGCCGCCAAGTTCTTGGGCAAGCCGATCGAGGAGCTCAAGATCGTGACCTGCCACATCGGCTCCGGCTCTTCCATCTCCGCCGTCAAGTACGGCAAGGCAGTTGACACCTCCATGGGCTTCACTCCCCAGGAAGGCCTGCCTATGGGCACCCGCTGCGGTACCATCGACCCCTCGATCATCGAGTACATCTGCACCAACTCCGGCATGAGCGTCAAGGAAGTCAACGACGCGCTCAACAAGAAGTCCGGTCTGCTTGGTATTTCCGGTGTTTCCAACGACGCTCGCTACGTCTGGGATGCAGCCGAGGCCGGCGACCATCGCTCGCAGCTCGCGCTTGACGTGCTGGCTCACAGCGCAAAGAAGATCATCGGCTCCTACGCAGCAGTCATGAACGGCGTGGACGTCATCGTCTTCACCGCAGGCATGGGCGAGAACGATTTCCGCATCAGAGAGCGTATCGCTACCGATATGGAGTATCTGGGCGTTGAATTTGACGTGGACGCCAACAAGAACTTCCCGCGCGGACAGAACTGCGAGATCTCCGCAAAGGGCTCCAAGACAAAGGTGCTGGTCATCCCCACCGACGAGGAGTTCATGATCGCAAAGGACACCGAGGCTTTGGTCAAGTAAGACACGAAAAACAGAATCCCCGCGGCGACGTTCGCGTGTCGCTGCCTCAACATAGAATAAATTTATTGAAAGGATACAAAAAACTATGGCTCAATCACCTTTTGAAATCAAAAAAGAAATCTGCGACATCGGTAAGAGAATTTACGATCACGGTTTCGTAGCAGCAAACGACGGTAACATCTCCGTCAAGGTAGGCCCCAACGAGTTCTACTGCACTCCCACCGGCGTATCCAAGGGCTACATGACTCCCGACATGATCATCCGTATCGATGGTGACGGCAACAAGATCGACGGCAGACTCAACCCCTCCTCCGAGATCAAGATGCACATGAGAGTCTACAAGGAAAGACCCGACGTTAACGCAGTTGTACACGCTCACCCCCCTGTAGCAACCGCTTTCACGGTTGCAGGCGTAGAGCTTGACCAGTACATCCTGCCCGAGGCTATTCTGACCATCGGTAACGTTCCCACCTGTGACTACGGTATGCCCTCCACCATGGAGATCCCGGACTCCCTGATGCCCTACATCCAGAAGCACGACGCATTCCTGCTCAAGAACCACGGTGCTCTGACCGTTGGTAACACTCTGCTGCGCGCTTGCTTCACCATGGAAGAGGTTGAGTTCAACGCAAAGATCAACCTGTACGCTCGCCAGATCGGTGCAGGCGCAAACAGCCGCATCGACGAGATCTCCTGCGAAGAGCTCGAGAGACTCATGGAGCTGCGTAAGAAGATGGGTCTGCCCGGCAAGCACCCCGGCTGCCAGAAGTGCAAGAACCTCGGCACCCCTAACTGCCGCTGCAAGGACAACGTAAAGGGCGCATCCGATTGCGCTGACGCTGCTCTGGTCGCTGAGATCACCAAGAAGGTTCTCGCTTCTCTGGGTAAGTAATTCTTCCCGGAACGAAGAATTTACCGAAAGGAGAGTAAGAACGGTGGCTATTAACTGGACCGAAGCGCAAATTGCCGAGGTAGTATCCAAGGTACTGGCGCAGGTGCAGTCCCCCGCTCAAAGCTCCGATAAGGAATGGGACAGCACCCAGTATCACGGCAGACGACTGATTGGCGTCTTTGACACCATGGAAGAAGCGATTGCCGCTGCTGAAGCAGGCTACAAGGCCATTCGTGCCATGAGCGTTGCGCAAAGAGAAAAACTGATTACAACCATCCGCGAGTACACTCGCGCAGAAGCTCCCGCCATGGCGGCTCTCGGCGTTGCCGAAACCAAGATGGGTCGCGTGGAGCATAAGGTCGCAAAGCACATTCTGGTTGCCGATAAGACCCCCGGTACCGAGGACATCGTTGCCGAGGCCAAGACCGGTGACTGCGGCCTGACTCTGACAGAACGTGCACCCTTCGGAGTCGTCGGTGCGATCACTCCCTCCACCAACCCCTCCGAAACCGTCATCTGTAACTCCATGGGTATGATCGCCGCAGGTAACGGCGTCGTATTCAACCCCCACCCCGGTGCCATTGCAACCTCCAACTATGCAGTTGACCTGGTCAACCGCGCAGTACACGCTGCAGGCGGCCCCGAGATCCTGGTCGCTTCTGTCAAGAAGCCCACGCTGGACACCGCAAACGTGATGTACAAGCATCCCGCAATCCGCCTGCTGGTCTGCACCGGCGGCCCCGGCGTTGTCAAGGCTGTGCTTGCTTCGGGTAAGAAGGCGATCGGTGCAGGTGCGGGTAACCCCCCTGTTATCGTTGACGACACCGCTGACATCGAAAAGGCAGCCAAGGACATCATCGACGGCTGCACCTTTGACAACAACCTTCCCTGCATCGCCGAAAAGGAAGTTTTCGTCTTCGACAACGTCGCAGACAGACTGATCGCCGGCATGCTCAAAAACGGATGCTACAAGCTGACCCGTGCACAGGCCGACGCGCTTGTCAAGGTCGTGCTTGACGAAAAGACCAATCCCAAGACCGGCAAGACCACCCTTTCGGTCAACCGTGACTGCGTAGGCCGTGACGCTCGCGTCATCCTCGCAAAGATCGGTATCAACGTCGGTCCCGAGATCCGCTGTGCTATTGCAGAGGTTGATTTCGACCATCCCTTCGTTCAGGAAGAGCTGATGATGCCTATCCTCGGCATCGTTCGCGTCAAGGACATCGACGAAGCAATCGATCTGGCGGTCAAGGCAGAGCATGGCAACCGTCACACGGCTCACATGCACTCCAAGAACATCGACAACCTTTCCAGATTTGCAAAGGCTGTTGAGACCACCATTTTCGTCAAGAACGCGCCCTCGTATGCGGGCATCGGATTTGGCGGCGAAGGTCACACCACCTTCACCATCGCAGGTCCGACCGGTGAAGGTATCACTTCCGCAAGAAGCTTTACCAGACTCCGCCGCTGCGTCATGGCAGATCATTTCAGAATCATTTAACAAATACGCAGAAAGGAAAGAAACTACATGGACTATTCTGCTTCTCAGATTGAAAGCATCGTCCGTCAGGTCCTTGAGGGCATGAACAACGGCGGTCAGAAGCATGAGTGCAAGTGTGGCGGCAACGGCAACTGCAAGTGCGGCGGCCATGGCCATCACGGCGCGCTTCCCAAGACCGCTCACGTAGCCCTGCTGACAGGCGAAAAGAAAATTGAAGTCAAGGAATACCCCGTCCCCGAGCTGGGTGACGACGACATCCTCGTTAAGGTAGAGGGTGCGGGTATCTGTGGCACCGACGTTCACGAGTGGAAGTCCGACCCCTTCGGTCTGATCCCCGTAACGCTTGGCCACGAAGGCACCGGCGAGGTCGTAGCCGTTGGTAAGAACGTCAAGTTCGATACCGCAGGCAAGCCGATCGGCGTTGGCGATAAGATCGTCACCTCTGTTATCAGCTGCGGCGAGTGCTATGCGTGCCGTATGGTTCCCGGCAGAACCAACCTCTGCGACAAGCAGGGCGTATTCGGTCTGATCGGTGACAAGCCCGACGACCACCTCAACGGTTGGTTCGCTGATTACATGGTAATCAAGGGCGGCAGAGGCGTGACCTACTTCCAGGTCAACGACCTCAACCTCAACCAGAGAATGCTGCTTGAGCTGGCTTGCGTTTGCGTACACGCTCTGGAGCGTGCACAGTCTACGGGCCTTATCAAGTTCGGCTCTAAGGTTCTTCTGCAGGGCTGCGGCCCCGTAGGTCTGATGATGATCTGCGTGCTCCGCGCTGCAGGCGTTAACCACATCATCGCTGTGGACGGTAACGAGGACCGTCTGAAGTTCGCGCAGAAGCTGGGTGCAAAGACCACCGTTTGCTTCCGCAGACCCGATGAAGACACCCTGGAAAAGAGAGTTGCCAAGGTCAAGGCTGTTGCCAACGACGTAGGCGTTGACTTCGCATTCCAGTGCACCGGCGCTCCCGTAGCGGCTGCTGATATCTTCAGCTACATCCGTCGCGGCGGCGGCATGTGCGAGATGGGCTTCTTCGTAAACAACGGCGAATACTCCATCAACCCCCACTTTGCAATGTGCAACAAGGAAATCAACATCGTAGGCTCCTGGGACTACAGCGCCGAGGATTATCCCACGACCATGGCATTCCTGCACCAGTGCAAGGAAATGAACATTCCGATCGAAGATCTGATCACACACTCCTTCCCGCTCGATAAGATGAACGAGGCTATGGAGACCAACGTGGCTCAGAAGGGCATCAAGATCTGCTACATTGCAGACTGATAAGGAGTTGACGACATGGCAGCTCTCGGAATGATCGAGGTATACGGCTTTACGACATCCATCATCGTTGCCGACGTCGTGGCAAAAACCTCCGACGTCAAGGTAGTGGCTATCGACCGTAACAAGCCCGCCAACGCAGATAAATGCGAGGTGCCGCTGGTTATGGTAGTCAAGTTCATGGGTGATCCTTCTGCTGTCCAGGCAGCTCACGACAGAGGCGTGGATGAGGCGAAGAAGAGAAACCTGTATATTACATCCAAGATCATCGCAGGACTTGATCCCTCGGTTGAGTGGTTCGCTCACCTGACCGCAACGGGTCGAGATAAGCTCCGTTACCCCAAAACTGCAAAAGTAAACGAGGCACCGGCCGCTGAGGAAAAGCCGGCTGCTCCTAAGAAGACTTCCTCGAAAAAAAGTAAATAATTAAAAGGAGATAACAAATTATGAAACTCGCACTTGGTATGGTTGAGACCAGAGGTCTCGTAGCTGCTATCGAAGCAGCTGATGCAATGGTTAAGGCTGCTAACGTTACCCTGATCGGCTCCGAGAAGATCGGTTCCGGACTGGTAAGCGTCATGGTTCGTGGCGACGTCGGCGCTGTTAAGTCTGCTGTTGAAGCAGGCGGTGCTGCTGCTTGCCGTCTTGGCGAAGTTGTTGCTACCCACGTTATTCCCGCTCCTCACGACGATGTTGAGCTGCTTCTCCCCAAGCTGGGCTAATTATTAACCCCAAACGCTAAAAGGTACTTAAATCATGGAAGCAATCGCGTTGCTCGAGGTACAGGCGATGGTCACGGCCATCGTGGGTCTTGACGCAATGGTCAAGGCTGCCAACGTAAAACTGATTCATGTCGAGAAACGCCTGGGTGGCAGACTTGTCACGGTTGTGGTGGAAGGCTCGGTATCCGCTGTCACTGCGGCAGCGGAGGCCGGTGCCAAGGCCGCAGCGGAGGTTGGCAACGTCAAGCTCTGTGAGGTCATCGCCCGCCCTCATCCCGACATCATGAAGTTCTTAAAGACCGATTCCCTGTAAGATCACGGGAAACGGCACACAAACAAGTTTTTAATTAAAAAATATTATATTTATACATTTTAGGAGGATTTCAAAATGGAAGCTCTTGGTATGGTTGAAACCAGAGGTCTTGTTGCTGCTATCGAGGCAGCTGATGCAATGGTAAAGGCTGCAAACGTTGTTCTGATCGGCTCTGAGAAGATCGGTTCCGGTTTGGTAAGCGTTATGGTTCGTGGCGACGTTGGCGCTGTTAAGGCTGCTGTTGAAGCAGGCGGTGCAGCTGCTTGCCGTCTTGGCGAGGTTGTTGCAACCCACGTTATCCCCAGACCCCACGCTGACGTTGAAAAGCTGCTGCCCAAGATCGGCTAATTATATAATAGTAAGAATTAGTTCGTTTCCGGCAGTCCTCGGAAGGGCGATCCTTCGCCCTTCCGAGACCCCGGTCATATTTTCGCATATGAGTGCATTTCCCTTTTTCGAGGTGCACCGATATGTGTAAATATGTGACCGCCCCCGGGCGGAATTTCAAGTATAAGAAAGAGGAACAGTTATGGCAATGAACACAGGCGACATCGCTGCAATCGTCAAAAAAGTGATCGCTGAAATGGATGCAGGCAAAGCGGACGACGGCATCCCCGTAGGCATCTCCAACAGACACATCCACCTCTCGACGCAGGATCTTGAGACCCTGTTCGGCAAAGGCTACGAGCTGACCCCCATCAAGGATCTCTCCCAGCCCGGCCAGTATGCTTGCAAGGAGACCCTGACTCTGATCGGTCCCTCCATGCGTCCTATCGAGAACGTGCGCGTTCTGGGTCCCGTGCGCAAGGCTTCCCAGGTCGAGATCTCTCTGACCGATTCCTTTGTGCTCAAGGTAAAGCCCCCCGTGCGCGAATCGGGTGACATCGCAGGCTCTGCCCCCGTGACCATCGTTGGCCCCAAGGGCATCGTTGAGCTCAAGGAAGGCTGCATCATTGCAAACCGTCATATCCATATGCATACAAGCGACGCTGTCAAATACGGCGTCAAGGACGGCGACTACATCGACGTAGACGCACTCCAGGGTACGAGAAAGACCAGATGGTACGGCGTTCAGGTGCGCGTTCGCGACGACTTCGCACTCGAGATGCACGTGGATACCGACGACGCAAACGCAGTCGGCTACAAGAACGGCTACAAGGTAACCGTGGTCAAGAACTGATTTTCCGGAGGGTAATACATACTATGTTAAAAGGTAAAGTAGTTGGCACCATCGTTTCCACCAACAAGTTTGATTCTCTGCGCGGCTTCAAGTTTTTGGAGGTGCAGATCATCGAAAAGGAAACGCTGACCGATAAATTCATGGTAGCGGTGGACAAAACCATCAGCGCAGGCATTGGCGAGGAGGTACTGGTTGTCACAGGCAGCAGCGCACGCGTTGCCGCAGGCAGCGAGTATGCACCCGTAGACGCTGTGATCGTAGGCGTCATTGATAAGCCCACCGACTAAGATCGCCGAATGTTTCGGTGTAACCCCATTCTGAATTAAGGAAATATTGTTATGCCCGAATTGAAATTAAAATCCATACTGCAAAAGAACGGCGTTGTCGGCGCAGGCGGTGCGGGTTTTCCCTCTTACGCCAAGCTGACCGAGGGCGCTGACCTGTTGGTCATCAACTGCATCGAATGCGAGCCGCTGATGTACACCGACTATGAGCTTGTACGCGAAAAGCTGCCCGAGGTGGTACAGGGCGCACAGCTGGTCATGGAGCACACCAACATCAGCCGCGCGGTGCTTGCCATCAAGGAATACCGCGCTATGACCCTGGGGCTTACCGACAGTCAGGAGCTTGCTCCCGGCATCTGCGTCAAGACCGTTCCTAATATCTACCCCATGGGTGACGAGATCAATCTGATCTATCAGGTCACCGGCAGACTGATCAAGCCGGGTAACTTGCCCATTACGCAGGGCGTGATCGTTTATAACTGCGAAACCGTTTTCAATATCCGCAATGCGGTTCATGAAAATATGCCGGTCATCACCAAGTGGCTGACCATCGGCGGTGACATTCCCGAGGCATACACGGTCAAGGTACCGGTCGGTATGCGTATCTCGGACGTGCTCAAGGCGATCAACGTCACCGTTCCCAAGAATTACGTTATGTTTGACGGCGGCCCTTCCATGGGTATTATCAAGAACCCCGCGTCGGACGTCGTGGTCAAGACCACCAAGGCGCTGATCATCGTGCCGGACAGCATTCCCGCCGTCGTGCAAAAGCAGCGCACGCTTGAGCAGAATCTGCGCCTTGCCGCATCCACCTGCTGCTCTTGCACTCGCTGCACCGATCTTTGCCCCAGACACCTGCTGGGCTACCCGCTCGAGCCGCATAAGCTGATCCGTGCAGGGCTTTATCCCGCACAGGAGGATCCTGAGTTGATCCGTACGGCAAGCCTTTGCTGCAGCTGCGACATCTGCGGCACCTTCTCCTGCTGTCAGGGCATCTCGCCCATGATGGTCATCAAGGAATACAAGAAGATCCTTGCCGAAAAGGGCATGAAATACGTAGCCGCTCCTGGTCAGGAATTCATTCCCGAGGATAACCGCGACAGCTGTATGCTGGTCTCCCAGAAGTGGAAAGAGGTGCTGGGCGTTGCCAAGTTTGACAAGCACCCCACCTACATTGCCCAGAATTTGGTTGCAGACAAGGTGGAGATCCGTATGAAGCAGCACATCGGCGTGCCCTCCGTTCCCTGCGTCGCAGTCGGCGACAAGGTGGAGGTCGGCCAGATGATCGCAACCGCAGGCCCCGGTCTCTCGGTTCCCCAGTACGCATCGATCACAGGCTCGGTCACCTTCGTGGACGAGAACCGGATCATCATTGAAGCATGAAATAAAAATAAGTAGGTATAGATATGTATCAAGCAATCGGAATTATTGAACTGAAAAGCATTGCACAGGGCGTTGAAGCAACCGATGCCGCGCTCAAGAGCGCAGGCGTTCAGCTGATCTCTGCACACGCTGCATGCCCCGGTAAGTTTGAGATCATTCTCACGGGTGCCATTGCGGACGTGACCGCTGCCATTGAGCACGTCAAGGGCAGATTTGATCAGAAGCTGATCGACTCCAGCATCATGGGCCGTATCGACCCTGCCGTGGTTGCCGCTATGTTCGGCACGCAGGCCGCTCCAAAGACGGGCAGCCTTGGCATCATCGAGACCTTCTCTGCCGCAAGTGCCATCAAGGCAGCCGATATTGCCGTCAAGACCGCCAAGGTCGAGATCTACGAGCTGCGTACCTCTCGCGGTATGGGCGGTAAGGGCATCGTGCTGGTCGTTGGTGACGTGGGCGACGTGACCGCTGCCGTCGAGGCAGGCGCAAGACATGCCAAGGATCAGAGCATGTTTGCATATTCCACCGTAATTGCCGCTCCCCATAAGGAGCTTTGGGACCAAATCTAAAGAAAGAGACGACGTATTATGGCAGAAATCAAATTTCAGATCGCCAAAAGCGATCGTATCCCCCGCCTTGTCGAGCATCTGTATGCAAAGCTCCCCGAGATCGAGCCTTACCGCGCAGAGCTGGTGACAGAGAGCTATCAGAAAACCGAAAATCTCCCCATTATTAAAAGAAGAAGTGCCGCTCTGCGTCACATTCTTGAGAATATTCCGATCGTCATCCGTCCCGACGAGCTGATCGTTGGTGCAAACTCGGTCTCCCCCCGCGGCTGTCAGACCTATCCCGAATACTCCTTCGAATGGCTGCGCCCCGAGTACGAGACTGTTGCAACCCGTGAGGCGGACCCCTTCTACATCTCGCCCGAGACCGTGGCAAGACTGGAAAAGGTACATCCCTACTGGTACGGCAAGACGGTCAGTGACCTGGCTGCCGCCAACATGGACCCCGACTGCCTGGATATTTTCCTCAACCACGGCGTTTTCACGGTCGGTAACTATTTCTACAACGGCATCGGCCACGTTTGCGTAGACTACGAAAAGGTCATCACCCTCGGTATGGAGGGCGTGATCGGCCAGGCTGAGCAGGAAATGGCAAAGCTGGATATGGGCCAAGGTGATTACCTGTCCCGCAAGCACTTCCTTGAGGCTGTCATTGAGAGCGCGCAGGCTGTCACCGCATACGGTCACAGATATGCAGAGCTTGCTTATAACATGGCTGCCGAGACCACCGGCACACGCAAGCAGGAGCTTTTGCGCATTGCCGAGGCTTGCTCGCAGGTTCCCGGTAAGCCCGCAAGAAGCTTTTACGAGGCTTGCCAGTCGTTCTGGTTCGTGCAGCAGATCCTTCAGCTGGAATCCAGCGGCCACTCGATCTCTCCCGGTACCTTTGACAGATATATGTATCCTTGGTTCAAGCACGATATCGACCGCGGTATCGAGACCCTTGAATCCGCACAGGAGCTGCTGGACTGCATCTGGGTCAAGTTCAACGACCTCAACAAGGTGCGTGACGCAGCGTCCGCTGAGGGCTTTGCAGGCTACGGCATGTTCCAGAACCTGATCGTCGGCGGTCAGGACGAGAACGGCTACGACATCACCAACGAGCTGTCCTTTATGTGCATGGAGGCACAGTGCCACGTGCGTCTGCCCCAGCCTTCGCTTTCCATCCGCGTATGGAACAAATCCCCCCACGATCTGCTGATCAAGGCTGCAGCCGTTACCCGCGAGGGTATGGGCGTGCCCGCCTTCTATAACGACGAGGTCATCATCCCCGCTATGATGGATCGCGGCATTTCTCTCAAGGATGCCCGCCGCTACTGCATCATCGGCTGCGTTGAGCCCTGCGTTCCCCACTATACCGACGGCTGGCACGATGCTGCGTTCTTCAACATGTGCCGTCCTATGGAAATGGTCTTCTCCAACGGTATGGACAAGGGCGAGCAGATCGGCCCCAAGACGGGTGACGTTTGCAAGATGAGCCGCTTTGAGGACTTCTTCGAGGCTTACAAGACCCAGCAGGAATTCTTTGTCAAGATGATGGTACAGGCTGACAACGCCGTGGACTATGCGCACAGCGTTCGTTGCCCCCTGCCCTTCCAGGCGTCCCTGATCGACGACTGTATGGCACGCGGCAAGTCCAACCAGGAGGGCGGCGCAAGATTCAACTTCACCGGTCCTCAGGGCTTTGGTATCGCCAACAATACCGACGGTCTGCTGGCTGTCAAGACACTGGTCTATGACACCAAGCAGGTCACCATGGCTGAATATAAGGAAGCAATCGAGAACAACTTCGGTGAGGGCTTTATTCCCAAGAAGGCCGAGGAGCTGACTGTGGAAACGGTCAAGCAGCTGGTGCTCGCGGGCGTCAACGTAAATGACGCACAGATCGCCGAGATCTATCAGAGCTTCCTGACCGCCTCCTTTATCCCCGAGGATAAGAAGAAGAGATATCAGCAGATCAGAGAAATGATCACCAACCTGCCCAAGTACGGCAACGACCTTGAGGACGTTGACACCTTCGCACGCGAGGTTGGCGAAACCTACACCGATATCCTGCCCAAGTTCACCAACTGCCGCGGCGGTATCTTCCAGGCTGGTCTGTACCCCGTATCCGCGAACGTACCGCTGGGCTACCAGACCGGTGCGACCCCCGACGGCAGACTCTCCAACACCCCCATTGCGGACGGTGTCGGCCCTGCCTCCGGCAGAGATACGCTCGGCCCGACCGCAACTGCCAACTCGGTATCCCGTCTTAACCACGCAGCAGCCTCCAACGGCACGCTGTTCAATCAGAAGTTCCACCCCTCCGCACTTGCGGGCATGGGCGGACTTGAAAAATTCGTTGCCTACCTGCGCACCTTCTTTGATCAGAAGGGCATGCACGTGCAGTACAACGTAGTCTCCAAGGACACGCTGCTGGACGCTCAGGCACATCCCGAAAACTACAAGACGCTGGTTGTCCGCGTGGCGGGCTACAGCGCACTCTTCACCACCCTTTCCCGCTCGCTGCAGGATGATATCATCAACAGAACCGAGCAAGGATGGTAAAAACTATGTGACGTCCGTAGGGGCAACCTGTGGTCGCCCGCGGGCGCACGCAGTGCGCCCCTACGAGAACTCCCGTAGATGACGTATCAAAATTATTTTGAAAGGATTTGTCATGGAACAGTATTACGACAGAGTCGGTCGTATCTTTGATATACAGCGTTATTCGGTCCATGACGGACCCGGAATCCGCACCATCGTATTCTTAAAGGGCTGCTTCTTGCGCTGCAAGTGGTGCTGCAACCCCGAATCGCAGGAATTCAAGATCCAGCAAATGGTACAGGGCGGCAAGCAAAAAACGGTCGGCTACGACATTTCCGTACGCGAGCTGATGGAAGAGCTGGCCAAGGACCGCATGTATTTTCAGCGCTCGGGCGGCGGCATTACGCTGTCGGGCGGTGAGTGTCTTGCGCAGCCCGAGTTTACCGAGGCTTTGCTGCGTGCCTGCCACGATTACGGCTTTACCACCGCAATCGAGACCACGGGCTTTGCCAAGAGAGAGATCATTGAGCGCATCATCCCGCACGTGGACTACGTACTCATGGACATCAAGCACATGGACAGCGCAAAGCACGAGGCCTTTACCGGCAGACCCAACGAGTTGATCTTAGAGAACGCCAAGTGGATCGCCGAGAATGCAAGCAGCATGACCGTGCGCGTGCCCACCGTTCCCACTTTTAACGCGACCGCTGCGGAGATCCGCGACATCGCTAGATTTGCAAGCACGCTGCCCGGCGTCAAGGAGATCCATCTTCTCCCCTATCACCGCCTGGGCACAGATAAATATACCGGCATCGGCAGAGAGTACACCCTGCCTGACATTCTCCCTCCCGAAAGAGGAATGATGGAGTCGCTGGTCGAAGCTGCCAAGAGCGTCTGCGACCTGCACGTACAGATTGGAGGATAGCGTGAAAGCATCAGCCATCTCAAACCCAAGGTTGCTGTTTCACGCATAAATCCTTCCTAAACATGGGACCCAACCCATGTTTGCCGTAAACGGCACGGACGGATTTCTAAACTTTTCATTGGAGGATAGCGTGAAAGCATCAGCCATCTCAAACCCAAGGTTGCTGTTTCACGCATAAATCCTTCCTAAACATGGGACCCAACCCATGTTTGCCGTAAACGGCACGGGCGGATTTCTAAACTTTTCATTGGAGGCTAATATGAACAATCTCCCCAAGGATCTGGAGATGAGAGACAAAATGCGCATCGTTCAGGAACTGGTTCCCGGACGACAGATCACCATTCTGCACATCATCGCAAACCCCGATCCCATTCTATATCAGAAATTGGGTCTTGACCCCAAGCTGGACTACACCCACGCGGCAATCGGTATTCTTACCGTCAGCCCGGCTGAAACCGCCGTCATCACGGCAGATATCGCCATGAAGAATGCCAACGTGGACCTCGGCTTTGTGGACCGCTTCTCCGGCACGCTGATCATCACGGGCAGAGTTTCCGAGGTGGAGTCGGCATTCCATGCCATCGCTGATTATTTCCGCGATACGCTGCATTTCGCTGTCTGCGACGTGACCAAGACCTGATCATGAAAAAGCTGATCCTAATCGGCAGAGTTGCAGCAGGCAAAACCACCCTGACGCAAGCGCTCAAGGGTGAGCAGCTGCACTACTGCAAAACTCAGTATATCAATTATTTTGACACCATTATTGACACACCCGGCGAGTATACCGAAGTCAAGCAACTGGGCGCGGCACTCGCACTCTACGCTTACGAGGCAGACATCGTCGGTATTGTCATAAGTGCCAACGAGCCGTTTTGCGTCTTTGCTCCCGCCATTACCTGCTTGGTCAACCGTGAGGTGATCGGCATTATCTCGGGCGTGGACAAGCCTGACGCAAACGTGGAGCAGGTGCGCCGCTGGCTGAGGCTTTGCGGCTGCGAAAAGATCTTTGAGGTCAGCTCGTATTCGGGCAAGGGGCTGACCGAGATCATCGAATACCTGCGTGAGCCGGACGATGCCCCCGACGCAAGACCCGTATAACCAACCGAAAGGAATATAGAAAAATGAGCATGACAAAGGTAATTTGCTTTGCCAACAACAAGGGCGGAAGCGGAAAATCCACCACCTGCTCCAACGTGGGCTACGCCATGTCCGCAATGGGTAAAAAGGTGCTTTTGATCGACGGCGACATGCAGATGAATCTGACGCTGTCCTTCTTTGATGAGGAAAAAGCACTGGAGTACGCCAAGAACGGCAAAAACCTCTATACCGCGATGCGCGAGCAGAAGGATCTGTACGATTTCATCGTGCCCACAGAGTACGAAAACCTGGATATCATCCCCTCCTCCACGCTCATGAGCAGCATCGAGTTTGAGCTGTTTACCAAGTGGCAGCGCGAATTTATCCTGCGTCAGGGACTTACCAAGATCATGGCGCTCAACAAATACGACTATATTCTGATTGACTCGCCCCCCACTCTGGGCTGCTGGGTCATGAACATCATGTGCGCGTCGGATTATCTGGTCGTGCCCGTCGAGGCCTCTCCCTGGGGCTTGTTCGGTCTTGCAAACATGTTTGAATTCTACGAGCAGGTCAAGCAGATCGCACCCAAGTTAGAGCTGCTCGGCATTGCGGTCACCAAGGCAAGCGAGCGCAAGAATTATTTCCGTCAGACCATGGAAACGCTTTCCGAGCTTGACAACGTCAGACTGTTTGAAAACTATATCCGCGTAGACAGCACGGTTGAATGGGCACAGGATAACTCCAAGCCCGTGTGTGCATACAAGAAGTCCAGCCGCGCGGCAGGCGAATACATCAAACTCACAGAGGAGGTTCTCAAATATGCCCATCGGTAAGCAAAGCATCAACAGAGTAGCCAAAAAGGCCGATACGGAAGAGATCAAGCCCGTAGCAGCAGAACAGCCTGTAAAGGAGAAAAAGCCCGCTACGAGCAAAAAAAGCACGTCCGGCACGCCCCGCACAAAAACGGTCAAGCTGACCCCTCCCGAGGTTGATCCCAAGCAGGAATCCCCGGTTGTCACCGAACCCGAGATCCCTGCCGTGACAGAGCACGTCATCGCCAATATCGATCCCGAGGTGATCGAAAAGGTGGTCGGCAAGCAAACGCCCGATCCCAAGGACGGAAAGGTCAAGCTGACCGATCCTATGCCCAGTTATTTGCTGTAATTTAAATAATTAGACCGTCGAGAATGACCTCCCCGTCCTTTTCGGCGGTCTTATGCTTATTTGTAAAGGAGTATCCACCGTGAAAGCCTTCAAAATCACCTCTTTTGTTCTTTTTCTCGTGCTTCTGCTGAGCACGGTATGCGCACTCCCCCTCTCTGCAAACGACACCGAAACGGGAATTGCCTTTACCGCAGAGGATAAATACAGGACGCAAGAGCCCCTCTCGGTGCTCCCCGCAACCTTTGAAGCCACGCTCATGCTTCCGACCAATACCGAAGGACGCGGTGGCGTAATACTCGGCTGCTTCTTTTCCTCCAAGGTCTCCTGCGTGAATTTTGAGGTGCACGAGAACGGTGTGCCCCGTCTGTATATCATCGACGAGGACTTAACGGTCTACGATGTCAGATTTAAGACCGTCAACGTGTGCACGGGCGAATTTTTGCACCTTGCCATCGTCAAGGACTCGGCTGCAGGCACGGTTGCGTGCTACGTCAACGGCAAGCTTGCAGAAACGCAGGAGTTTGCCACGCCCGCAAACGTCGCGCTTGCGAAGCCTATCGCGCTTGGCGGTGATGTCAGAAAAGATAACGGGCAATTCTTTAAGGGCACACTCAAAAGCATGACTATTTATGAGGATGCACGATCTGCAAAAGAAATTGCGGCAGACAGCCAAGGAACGCTTGACACAAACGGCTTGATCGGTCACTATGCGCTTTCAAACGGCAAGGATACTTTTACCGACGCCGGCGGCAAAGGCCCCGATTTTCTTTACAGCGGCGCGTTTTTGCAGAATTACCAAGGCGTGACGGACTACGCCTACTCCTTTGCGCTTGTCGGTGACACGCAGATTCTGACCAAATATCACGGCAACAAGCTGACCGCCATGTACGATTGGATCGTCGGAAACGTGCAGGAAAAGAAGATTAAGTTCGTGTTCGGGCTGGGCGATATCACCGATACCAATACCAACGGTGAATGGAAGCGTGCTGAGCGCGAGATCCTCAAAATGGAAGGCGTTGTGCCCTATTCCATCATTCGAGGCAATCACGACAGACCCGAAAACATGTTCAACAAGTTTTTTTCCTATGAAAAGTTCGGCAAGAACGTGCTGGGCAGCTACGACGGCACCATGTGCAACACCTACCAGGAGCTGATCGTAGGCAGTATCAAATATCTTGTGGTCAACCTTGATTACGGCCCCTCCGATGACGTGCTTGCATGGGCAAACGAGGTCGTGGAAAAATATCCCGAGCACAACGTCATCGTCACCACGCACATTTATCTCACCCTTGACGGTACTACGCTTGATGCAGAGGACAGCGGCAATGCCCTGACCTGTGGCGGATTCAATACGGGAGATCAGATGTGGGATAAATTCATTTCCAAGCATGAAAATATCGTGCTGGTTCTGTGCGGACACAAGCCAACCGATTACATCACCGTTGCGCGCACTAAAGGCGTGCATGGAAATGAGGTCGTGCAGATCATGGTAGACCCGCAGGGCACGGATAAAAACATGGACGGCGTCGGACTTGTGGCAATGATGTACTTCTCCAAGGACGGCAGAAGCGTGGACGTGGAGTATTATTCCACCGACAGGCAGGCTTACTTCCATAGAGAAAACCAGTTCCACCTGGAGCTTAACGTCATCGGCAACGGCACAGCCGAAGAACCCACCACCCAAGAGCCCACAACCACCGAGCCTGCCACGACCGAAGTACCTGCCACCGAGCCCCCCGCTACGCAGCCCGAAACAGAGCCTCCCGCCCCCGAAAAGGGCTGTAACGCAAGCGTTTGCCTTGCAGGATTTGCCGTTATCACCTCTTGCGCAGTGCTTGTGCTGAAGAAAAAGAAAGATTAACGTAAAACAAAAAACACCGCTGAGATTACTCTATGGCGGTGTTTTTTCGGACACGCAACACTTCTTGTTTGTGGGAGGATATTATCCTCCCGCCAGTAATGGCATTGGGCTTCCGATTGGGTGACGATACATAAAACCAACGCTGGCGGGAGGATCCTCCCCTACATGAAAAACTCCGCTGAGAGTAGCCAACAGGTTACTCTCGGCGGTTATTTACTGATTATACTTCTTGATCATCGCCCAGCCGCGATCCACGTACCCCTTGAATCTGTCCTCGTTACGCACAAGGTCAAACCAAGCCCAGCCGTTGGGCGTGGTGATGGCGAAGGTCAGATTATGCTCGTTGAACGCCATCCAGTAGTCGTTGTCCGCAATCGGCTCACGCGTGCCGTCGGGCAGCTCGATCATGCCGCGCGCAAACACGTACTTGACGCCACCCGTGACGTGCGGGTTACCCGTATCCAGCAGGTCGCCACCCTTGTGCACACGCGATTTCTCGCAGTACTCAAAGGCCACGTCCAGCATGCGGTAGCCTTCCTCGTTCATGCCCGCGCCAAAGCACGCTGCCGCGCGGATGGTAGCCATCCAGCCGTATCTGCCTACCCATGCCTCGGGCACTTCCCCGTCGCCCAGCTGCTCCAGCATGCGCATGTAAAAGCCCATCAGCGCCACCGATCTTGGCGAGTCGTACACGTTGTGCGAGGGTCTTGACAGCATATGCATGATCAGGTGGAAGTTGTTGATGCCATATTTGGCGTGTCCCTCCTGCCATTTGCCCTGATCCCACAGACGGTCCTCAATCACCTCACCCTGGATCGCGCCGTACTGCGTGATGGGCGAAGGGATCTCGCGGATGCCCGTGCGGTCGGCAAAGATGACAATGTCGCCATCCTCGTCTGCCACGTAGGTGTAAAGCGCAGAGCCCACAAAGCCGTCGGTCAGATCCAGCGCGTCGTATCTGCGCATAAGCCCGTCCGCCATGGGCATGTATCCTTCGCCCACACCCTCATATGCACTCAGCTCGTACACAGCCGTTCTTGCACCGCCGCAATACTCGTTCTCAGTGCGCACAATGCCGATACCGGGCGCGAAATAATACGTCTTGTTGCCGCCGCGATACGACCAGCCGTCGGTCATGCCGCCAATCTCTAAGCGCAGTCTCAGGCAATGATGGAACGTGCCTGCCTTGGTCGTGATGCTGCCGCCATCCTCGCAGGTGATCTGTGTTCTGACCTCATGCGAAAATCTGGTATACTCCACCACGGGCGAAGCACCCACGCGCCACTCGTCCGACCACAGACAATTTGTCGCATCCTCTAAGATGCCGTACAGGTCGTTGTAAAGGATCGGATCCTCTGCCGGGCCCATTCCTCCCATGCACTTCCACTCAAACGACCAGCGGTAATTGTGCGTCAGATGCATGCAATCCTTCTTGCGCTGCACCACGTTGCGCGAGAAGAAATTCCAATGCCCCGTAGCCGAACATTTGGGATTGTATACGGGATCTGTCGTCAGAATTCTGCGCGCCACAGAGGCGGCCGCCTTGGTGTGCGCCTTTTGCATGGGCGTGACTGCTAACTGCTCCGCACGCTCGATTGCGGGAGTGATATCGCACAAAATGCTTTCGCCCTTCTCGTTATCGTAATAGTAATCGCAGCGGATCTGCCCGATCATGTCAAGCCAATCGTTTTCGTTGTACCTCACGCGCAGCTTCTGCTCCCAAGAGGACAGCATGACCTTTTCCTCATTTGCAAAATCTACGGTAAACACCAGCTCCGAGGCAATGGATTCGGGATCGTATTCGTAAGCATAAGCCCAGGTATTGCCCTTGGCAAACGGCAAAAGTCCTTGGCCCCCCTTGATCCCGTAAGACTTCAGCGAATACGCATCGGTCACACCGTCGTGCGTCGCCTCGTGTCTGACAATACCAATTCCGTCCTTGTAATAGCTCTTGTAAACATGCTTGCCGTTATCGTTCCAAAGCGTTGTCACCCACAGCTGACAGCCCTCAAAGCGACCTGCGGGCGTTTCTACGGTCTCATTGTCAGATGCAAACGTCAGCGTGCGACCGTCCGACGCGACGTGCGTCTCTCCGAGCGCAATATCCGCAAAAAATCTGCTGTCGCAGCGTGAGCTGTTGCGGAATATGTCCGCAGCACTGTCGTTGACCGAGTTGAGATACCCCTCGCCAAAGCAATTATCTTCCCAACGGTAAAGCTCACCGTTCAGATAGCGGTATTCCTCTGCAGTGCCGCCAATGCGATAGCGGTTCTCGGTCTGCCCCTTGTAGTCGTGCGCAAGCACGCCTTCCATTTTTCTTGCGTAAGGCACAAGGATGCGGTATCTGTCGTCCTCTTGCAAAATCTGCTCCACCTTGTCGTAAGCGGCCTTTCCCTCGTCACCTCTGCCCTCGCGGTACAGATAATAGCCAAGCCAAAACCACTCGCGGCCAAGTGCCTTGACAAATCCGGCCTTCTCCAAGAGCGGAATCTGCTTGTCGCGGATAAACTCAATCTTGGCGCCACCGTACACCTGCGAATCCTGGCGGGTGACGATAAAGGTCATGACCTCCTCGTTTTTGCCCTCCATGGCAGCCGTGGCGATGCGTTCAAAGAGCGCATCGTTCTTTTTTCCGGGCAGCCACCACCAGCCGCGCATCAGCACGTTGGCAAGCGCGTGCTGCTTCTCTCGGCACTCGGGCAGCTCCTCGACCTCGGCGAGTACTTCCTTGTACACCTTTTCAAAGCCGCTCTTGTCGTTTTTGATCTGCCAGAGCTTGAGCTCCTCCACCTTTTTCATGACGCGCTGTACAAGCGTGTCGCTATACTTTTCATTCATTGCGCAAAGCTCCTTTCTGAGTCGTTTTCTGCCGTCGTGGAGCTGCCATTTGACAGTTCCCTCGGGCATACGCATGCGATCGGCAATCTCGGCAATTGAAAGGTCCTCGAAGTAGTGCAGATAAATGATCTGTCGGATCTTCTCGGGCAGCCTTTCCATGCCCTTGCCAATCTCGTCCTTTTGTTCGGTGCGCACGTACGTCTCGGCGGGATTTTGCTCGGGATCGTCGGTAAACGCCAGATTGTCCACCGCGTCCAGGGGCATAAAGCCGCGATAACGGGTGATCATGTTGATGGCACAATTCTTGGCAATGCGACACACCCAAGGCGCAAATTTTGCCGGCTCTTGCAACAAATTGAGCTTCATCCACGCGGTCACGAACGCATCCTGCGCAGCGTCCTCGGCCATAAAGTGATTCTTTGTCACCGATGCCGCGGCGGCAATCACCGTCTTTTGATAACGCACGACAAGCACCTCGTAAGCCCTCTGCTCGCCCGCAAGCGTCAGCATGACCAAGGTTTGGTCGGTTTCGTTCTGATAGTACATACGCTTCTCCTTTCGTAGTTTTGAGATCTCTTCAAGCGCTTGTCTTTAAGACACAGAAAGAATGAAAAAGGTTGGTGGTTTTGAAAAAATTATATCATATTTTTTCAGAATTGTCTATAGGGGCGATTTTATAATCATTCCCCCGCCTCGCTTCATATCATGATACAGAAAACCGACAAGGAGGTGTCCTTATGGATCAAAGCTCACAAGCACAGATTCCCGCGGGCATGGGATATCTGATCGTGCAGGTCAGCACGGCGGGCGGTGCCATTCCTCTTCCGGGCGCTTTGGTGACCGTGCGTGACTACGACCCCGAGAGCCAAAGCGAGGTAGGCAATGTGATCGCATCCATGCGTACCGATCGCAGCGGCAGAACGCAAAGACTTGCCCTGCCCGCGCCGTCGCGTGCGCTCTCGCAAGCCCCCGGCTCTGCCATTTTGCCCTACGCGCTTTACAGCATTGACGTCAAGACCGACCGCTACTTTGAAAACTACTACGCAAGCGTGCCCATTTTCGACGGCATCGTTGCCGTGCAGCCCGCCGTATTGCAGGCCCTGCCCGACAGCAAATTCTCGGACAACGCGGGCACCACCACGCAGATTTTCTTTGAATCGGAAAATCCCGAGCTGTAAAGGAGGTCAGCATGCCAAACACTCCCACCATTCCCGAAACCATCACGGTGCACTTAGGCGCACCGAGCGCACAGGCGCAAAACGTGACCGTGCCTTTTATCGACTACGTCATGAACGTGGCCTCCTCCGAAATCTACCCCACCTGGCCGGAAAACGCCTTGCGCGCCAACATGTACGCGCAGATCTCCTTTGCGCTCAACCGCATCTATACCCAATATTACCGCTCGCGCGGCTATGATTTTGACATCACCAATTCCACCGCCATCGATCAGTCCTTTGTCAACGGACGCGATATTTTCGACAACATCCGCGAGATTGCGGGCGAGATCTTCAACAGCTATATCCGCCGCCAAGGCAGCGTAGAGCCGCTGTTCGCCGCCTATTGCGACGGCGTGGAGGTCAGCTGCGACGGCCTTTCGCAATGGGGCTCGGTCGAGCTTGCCAACAGAGGGCTGACACCTTACGAGATTCTGACTACTTACTTCGGCAACGACATAGATATCGTGACCGACGTGCCCGTGCAGGGCATTGACGTGCGCGTGCCCGAATTTCCCTTGCGCGTGGGCAGCGTGGGCGACGACGTGCGCACCGTGCAGATCAGGCTCAATCGCATCTCGCAGAATTACCCCGCCATCCCCAAGATCGTACAGACAGACGGCATTTTCGTGGAGGACACCGAAGCCGCCGTGCGTGCCTTCCAGGAGATCTTTAATCTGACCCCCGACGGAGTGGTCGGCCGCGCGACTTGGTTTGCCATCCAGGCCATTTACGCGGGCGTCAAGCGGCTCAACGAGCTGGACTCCGAGGGCATTCGCCTGGAGGAGATCACAAAACAATATCCGCAGCTCTTACAGCTTGGCAGTCAAGGGCCGGGTGTGCGCAGCCTGCAATACTATCTGAGCTTCCTTTCCAATTACTACAACACCATCCCCGCTGTGGACATAGACGGCTCGTTTGGGGAGGGTACGCGCGCTGCCGTGGTGGATCTGCAAAACACCTTCGGCCTTGTGCCCGACGGCATCGTGGGCCCTGCCACATGGGAGGCCATGTACCGCGCATACTTAGGCATTGTGGGCACGGTGCCCGAGGACTTTACGGTCAGCGGTGCCATTCCGTTTCCCGGCGTGGTGCTGCGTCAAGGCTCGGATTCGGTCTCCGTGCGCATCCTGCAGGAATATCTCAACCGCATTTCCGAAACCTATCCAACCATTCCCCCCGTCACGCCCACCGGCTATTTCGGAGCCCGTACCGAGCAAAGCGTGCGCGCCTTTCAGCAAGAATTCGGGTTGGAGGCCACGGGCGTGGTGGATGCGTTGCTCTGGACGGCCATTGCCGATCTTTACAGCGACCTATTGGCTTCAGACAACGTCCGCGACGGCCAATACCCCGGCTTTGCGGTCGGAGAAGCGTGAAAGGAGACGTATATGCCCGATCAAACCAATCATCCCAACTATTCCCCTGCAGTTGCCAATCTGCAAAGATATCTGCGCCAGTTAGCCTACCACACCCCCGAAATTCCGCAAGTGCCTGTGGACGGCATTTTCGAGCAGGCCACGCGCGATGCGCTGAGGGCTTACCAAGGCTACGTGGGGCTGCCCGTCACGGGGACCGCTGACCGCGAAACCTGGGACCGTTTATACCTTGACTATCTTGACTCGGTGGAATATTACGCGCCGCCCTCACAAGTGGCGCTGTTTCAACGCTCCCCCGTGGGCTATTACATGGATATCGGTGCTGTGGGCATTGACGTCGCAGCCCTGCAATACATGCTTGGTGAGCTGACGCTCTTGTACCTGCTCGACCCTCCCGCAGTGACGGGCACGTACGACCAAGCCACCGCCGATGCGGTGCGCACCATGCAAGCCTATTTGATGCTGCCCGTGACGGGACTTGTTGATATTCTGACCTGGAACGCTGTCACAGATCGCTTTAACGCTCTGCCCGCAGGGGCGGAAGCAGAATAATTTTTGCCCTCGCCCCGATGCGACACGTTTTTCGCATCGGGGCGTTTATAATGAAAAAGACTGTAAAATACATAAAAAGAAAGGATCTTCTTATGCTGTGTGAAAAATGTAAAAAGAAAAAGGCCACGGTCTTTTATAACGAAAACCTTGGCACAAAAACGCGCTCCTGTTCGCTTTGCGCCGATTGCGCCGAGACCATGCGTCGCACGGGTGAGCTGGAGGACGTGTATATTCCCTCGGCCTCGTTTTCGTTCGGCTGCTCGGAAAGCGCGCAATTCGGCAATCTCTGCGGCATTACCGTACCGCACAACATCGCTGCCGTGCGCACCTGCCCCGTTTGCTCCTCCACGCTTGCGGGCATTGCCGAAAGCGGCAGCGTGGGCTGTGCAGCTTGCTACAAAACCTTCCTTGACGAGATTTCGGCGGCTGTGCACGCGCTGCCTGCGGACGTGCCCTATCCCGGTCGCATGCCGCGCAAATTCCGTCTGAAGCAGGAAAGAGCCGCACGCGCGGCACTTTTGCGCGATCAGATGAAGCAGGCGGTGCTTGCCGAGGATTTTGAAACGGCTGCGCTGCTGCGCGACCAGATCCATACCCTGCAGGCGCAGGACTGATGAAAGGAGACGTAACATGGCTTGGTACAATACCCCCGGATATGAAAACGATACGGTCATTTTTTCCCGCATCACGCTTACCAGAAATCTTGAAAAATACCCCTTTGTGCCCCGCATCTCGCCAAAGCAGGCGGCAGAAATCATTGCAAGCGTGGGCGGCATGCTTGAGACCAACGGCTTTACCATGATCAACTTCTCTGATATTTCCCCCACGGCCGCTGCCTCGTATGCCGAAAAATACTACGTCACCAAGGAATTTGCCTCGGTCAGCCTGCCGCACGCCCTCTTGCTCAACGAGCCCTGCAATCTCTCGGTCATGCTTGGCGGGCGGGATCACGTGCAAATCTGCTGCACGCTGCCCGGGCTTTCCTTGCAGGACGCGGCGGCAAACGCCTTTAAGATGGACGATCTGATCGACGACAAGGAGACCTATGCCTTTGATGGCAGCCTTGGGTATCTTTGCTCCGACCCCTTGGAATGCGGTACGGCCATGCGCGCCTACGCGCTGCTTTTCTTGCCCGCGTTGACGCTGCACGATCGGATCGAGCCGCTCTGTGTCAAGCTTTCGGGGCTTGGCATCTCGCTGCGCCCCCTGCTTGGCAGCACGCAGACGCAAAGCTGCCTTTATATGCTTTCCTGCCGCTCCTCCCTGCGCGCATCCGAGCAAGAGATCCTTGCACGCATGGAGGAAACCACGCGCCAGATACTGGACAGTGAGCACAAGCTTTGCGAGCAGGCAAAAAAGGAGCGCGCGCCCTATCTGACCGACCGCGCGCTGCGTGCCCGCGCCATCCTTGGCAGCGCACACCTGCTTGGCGCGGATGAATTCCTGAATTTGTCTGCAGACGTAAGACTTGGCATCAGCCTGGGTATACTACAGGACATAGAACCCGATCTGCTCAATACGCTGCTCGTGGAGATCATGCCCTGCACCATGACGCTCTCTGCCGACCAGCCCTTGCGCTCGGTAGAGGAGCGAGACTTATTCCGTGCGGCACTTGTGCGACAGCGATTGGGGGCTTGAAAATAAAGTTAAGGACGACGTGACGTATGAACAGCAAATTCACCAAGAAGGCACAAAATGCGCTGCTTTTGGCGCAAAAATACGCCGCTGAAATGGGACACACCTACATTGGCTCGGAGCATTTGCTCATGGGCCTTGTAGGCGAGCAGGACTGCATTGCGGCAAAGCTGCTGGTCGCCAGAGGCGCGGATTTTTCGCGCGTGCGTGATGCGGTCGCCTCCCTGACAGGCATCGGCGCTTGCTCCTTGGTTTCCCCCGAGGACATGACACCACGGCTTTGCAAGATCATCGAGGGCGCGGCGCGGCAATCATCCTCTGGAGCACAAAGCTATATCGGCACCGAGCACCTGCTGCTCTCACTTTGCTCGGAGCACGACGCGGTGGGCTCGCGCATCTTGGACGGCATGGGTATTCCCCTCTCCGAGCTGATTGCGGATTGCAACGGCTTGATGAGCTCTGCCAAAAAGGGAGGCAAAGCGCCCAAGGGCAAGGACAAAAGCGAGGGCGTGCTCTCGGGTTACGGCAAGGATCTGACCGCATTGGCCAAATTGGGCTCGCCCGATCCCGTGATCGGACGCGACGAGGAGACGGCTCGCATCATTCAGATCCTCTCCCGCAAGCAAAAGAACAATCCTTGCCTGATCGGTGAACCGGGTGTGGGCAAGACCGCCGTTGTGGAAGGGCTTGCGCAGCGCATTGCGGCAGGTGAGGTGCCGGACAATCTCAAAAATAAGCAGATCATCTCACTCGACCTTGCCTCCATGATCGCGGGCGCGAAATACCGCGGTGAATTTGAGGAGCGCTTCAAGGCGGTGCTGCAGCGCGCCTCGCAGGATCCCGATATCATCCTCTTTATCGATGAGATCCACACCATCATCGGCGCGGGTGCTGCCGAGGGGGCGGTGGATGCCGCCAACATCATCAAGCCGGCACTTGCGCGCGGCGAGATGCAGGTAATCGGGGCGACCACGCTTGCGGAGTACCGCCGCCATATTGAAAAGGATGCGGCGCTTGAGCGCAGATTTCAGTCGGTGCTGGTCAAAGAGCCGACCGCTGCGCAAACGCTGGAGATATTGATAGGCCTGCGCGAGCGATACGCCCTGCATCACGGCCTTGCCATCTCGGACGGGGCGCTGCAGGCAGCCGTGAGCATGTCGCAGCGTTATATCACCGACCGCTACCTCCCCGACAAGGCCATTGACCTTGTGGACGAGGCGGCCGCACGTCTGCGGCTCTCGCTCTGCAAGCTCTCGCCCGAGATCAAGTCGCTCAAGGAGCAGCTTGCCGAGTTGGGGACGCAAAAGGAGCAGGCCGTACAAGCACAGGATTTTTCACGTGCGGCAGAAATCCGTGAACAGGAGCTGGCGCTGGAGCAGCAGCTGACCTCGCTGCAGATCGATCATGCGGTTGACCCCGGCAAGGATACGCCCACCGTCACCGAGCGCGAGATTGCCGAGGTGGTCACGCAATGGACGCACATTCCGTTATCCGGGCTGCTGCGCTCGGAGCGGGAGCGGCTTTTGCACTTAGAAGAGGAGCTTTGCACGCGCGTGATTGGCCAGGAGCAGGCTGCACACGCCGTTGCTTCAGCCATTCGTCGCGGGCGAACAGGCATGAAGCAGGCGGGACGGCCGATCGGGTCGTTTATCTTTCTCGGACATACCGGCGTGGGAAAGACCTGCATGTGCAAGGCCTTGGCGCACGCGCTGTTCGGCACGGACACGGCCATGATCCGTCTTGACATGTCCGAGTATATGGAAAAGCACAGCGTTTCCAAACTGATCGGCTCGCCACCCGGCTACGTAGGCTTTGAGGAGGGCGGACAGCTGACCGAGCGCGTACGCCGTGCGCCTTACAGCGTGCTGCTGTTTGACGAGATCGAAAAAGCGCACCCCGACGTTTTTCACCTGCTCTTACAGGTGCTGGACGAAGGCGTTCTGACAGATTCGCAGGGTAGGCGCGTGGATTTTTCCAACACGGTCATCATCATGACCTCCAACGCAGGCGCAGGTACGCGCACGCGCAGCATCGGGTTTTCTGCAAACGAGCAAAGCCGTGCCGCCGATCACATGACCGATGCCCTGCGCGCCCTGTTCCCCGCCGAGTTTCTCGGCCGGGTGGACAAGGTGATCGTATTTGCCGATCTTTCTCGCGAGCACGCGAAGCGCATTGCGGACATGATGCTTGGCGAGGTAGCCGAGCGCGCCGCTGCGCTTGGCATTGCACTGGAGTTTGACGACAGCGTGGCAGAATGGATTGCAGAGATCGGCTATGCCCCCGAAAAGGGCGCGCGCGAGCTGCGCCGCGCCATCACGGATCACGTAGAGGACGCGTTCGCCACCGCGCTGTTGGACGGCAGCGTGGAAAAAGGCGACCGCGTGCAGGCAACGGTGAGGGATGGAAGCTTGATTTTCCAAAAAGAAAAAGCCACTGTATAGTGGCTTTTTCTTAATTCATGGGCACCTCGCCCATAAAGATCTGATTATTCTCGTAAAGGTAATCGTAAAGCATTTGGTCGTAGCAAAGCTCGCGAATAATGTTTCCCTGCTCTGCATCCAGGTATGCCGCCACGTCCTCAACCGTTACCTTGCCGCCCTGACCGCTGCCCTTGCCCACACCGGGCGCAAAGGTGCTGTAATACTTCTCTGCATAGTCGTGCAATGCCTTGTCGTACGCCTCGTCCGAAATCTGCAACCCCGCGTCCTTGACAACGGCGTAAAAGATCATATCCTTTTCGGCATACGAGTAAGAGAGCGTCATGATCTTGATCTCGTCCAGCTCAAATGCCGCCAGCACCTCCTCGTAGGAAACGCCGTTGGAGTTGGCCATGCGGCGGTAATAGTCCTCCATGGACTTCATATAGTAGCTGACCGCCTCGTCGGGCACGATCTCCGCCTTGCAATTTGCCTCACAGACATCCCAAATTGCGTCGTATACGGTATCGTAGTACATCTCGTTCCACAGCTGCTCCTTATAATAGGCGAAAAATTCGTTCGCCTTGGTGCAGGCACCGCTCGTATAGGCCGACACAAAATCGTCCGAGAAATCCAGATACTCGCCCTTGATATAGGACACAGTCACGGTGTAAGAGGTCGTCTTTGCATCGTTTTCCACGTTGACAAGCACGGGAATGCCGCAGGGCGCACCGATAAGCCCTTTGACAAAATCATCGGGATAGCCGCTGCCCTCGGCAAGCGTGATCTCCACGTCGCTCTCGCCCGCAACCGAATCCTTCATGGCGTCGTAATAGGAAATGACCAGAGTGTCTCCCCATTTTGCCGTGCCGTCGGTGATCTTTTTATAAAGGCCGTTGGCGGTTTTGATATCCTCGATCGCCCGCTGCACTGTCTCGTCACTCAGCTCCACGCCCTCAATGCGGATCTCCTGTCCCGTGTACGCGCCCAGCGTGACGTACTCCTCCAGCGGCATGGACAGGTAATCCGGGATATCCAACAGATCTGCCGAATCCTTGGCAGGCGGGGTCAGATCGGCCGTCTCGGCCTCCAGCATCTCGTCTACCGAGGTGCAGGAGCAAAGCAAAAGCAGCAGCGCAAGCAGAGCCGCCGCGATTTTGATATACTTCATAAAAACTCCTATAATGGCACAAAAGGATCCACCCCGCATAACGCTGATGAATCCTTTACGTGTGTTTTGATGGTAAATAAGGATTAGTCTTCCTTCTGCTTCAGGGTGATTACCTGCTTGCCGCCATAGAAACCGCAAACCTTGCAAACACGATGTGCCAAAACCATTTCATTGCATTCGGGATTGGAGCACTTTACCATACCGGGCATAGCGAGCTTGGAGTTGTTGGATCTTCTCTTGTCTCTGCGTGCCTTGGATACCTTTCTCTTCGGTACTGCCATAATTACACCTCCTCTTTGGCGTACAGGCTTATACCGTACACCGCATTATATCAATTTTTTTATAAACTATATCTGTCACCGAATTTCGGTTACATTCAAATCAGTCGTCGCTCTCTTCCAGCAGCTTTGCAAGAACTGCAAGTCTGGGATCAATCTCCTTGGTGTTGCAGCCGCATGCGCCGTGCTTGAGCTGCTTGCCGCACTTGGGACAAAGCCCGGGACAATCCTCGTCACACAGGAATTTCGTGGGGAATGAAAGGATCATTTCCTCCACCAGCTGCTCGTCAATGTCCAGCTTGCCGTCTCTGACGATGATGTACTCATCCACGTTCTCGTCGATCTGCTCCTGGGTCAGCGAACGCTCCTCTGCCACAGTACGCTCAAAGCAAACCGTGTAAGTGCCGATCACGTCGTCAAGGCATCTTGCACAAATGGTCTTGTAAGGCATGTCTGCCTCCAGCACCAAGCGCATGTATCCGCCCGTGTCAGTCACCTTGCCGACCACGTGCGCCTCTGCCGTGAATTCCACACCTGCACAGGGCTCGGGCTGGATCGTATAATCCACGTCAAGGGTGTCAACCTCTCCTCGAAGCATGGGGCCCATGTCAAGAATCATACGCACACCTCCCAACAAATGCAAAACGACATAAAAAGCGACAGTAATTATTATAACTGGTAAACGCCATTTTGTCAAGTGTTTTTTGTGATTTTCATGGTTTTTTTCACTTTCTGACAAGCCTTCGCTTGACAGGCGGGCAAAAGGATGGTATACTGACCAAAGAAGGCCTTGAAAGGAGTATATGTATGGCACGCTTTGCGATGATTTGTGAATATAATCCCCTGCACGCAGGTCATGCGTATGCCCTGCAGCGCGCTCGGGAATTGGGGGCGGACGAGGTCGTTTGCATCCTGAGCGGCAACTACGTGCAGCGCGGTGAGCCCGCCGTGGCGCACAAGTACACAAGAGCCGAGGCGGCCTTGGCTGCGGGCGCGGATCTTGTGGTCGAGCTGCCCTTCCCGCAGGCCTTGGCAAGTGCCGAATTTTTCGCTTGTGCGGGGGTATCCGCTGCCGACGCGCTTGCATCCGACGTGCTTTTTTTTGGCAGCGAGAGCGCAAATATTGAGCTTCTCAAGGCGGGCGCAGAGGCGCTTTGTACCGCCCGGTTCAAGGAGGAATACGCGCGGCTGATCAAGACCAATATGGGCACTGCCGCGGCGTTTGCCAAGGCGCTGGAGCAATGCTCCCTGCCCGCGCTTCCCACGCTTTCCAACGACCTTTTGGGGCTTGCATACTGCAAGGCCATCCTTGCAGGCGGCTATGAAATCGAGCCTGTGTGTATCGCGCGCACGGGCGCTGCATACAACCAAAGCGCACTCGGCGAGGGCTTTCCCAGCGCAACCGCGCTGCGAAAGATCGGACGTGAACAGGGACACGCTGAGATGATCGGCCACCTGCCCGATGCTTGCGCGCATATCTTTGCCAAGGCATACCAAAACGGCGAAATGCTTGGCGACGGTACTGCATTTGACGCAGCTGTGCTTGGCATTCTGCGCACCCTGCCCACAGAGCAATTCGAATCAGCCGCGCTTTGCAGCGGCGGCCTTGGACAAAGAATTGCGCAAGCCGCGCTTTGCAGCGGCGGCCTTGGACAAAGAATTGCGCAAGCCGCACTTGACGCGACAAGCCTTACGCATCTTTATTCGCTGTGTACGCACAAATCCCTGCCGGATGCTCACGTGCGTCGCGCCGTGCTGTATGCCACGCTTGGCATGACTCAGCAGGATCTGCGCCGCACGCCTGCCTATCTCTCCGTGCTGGCGGCAAACGCGCGCGGGCGGGCGATCTTATCCGAGCTGCGCCGCACCTGCCCCGTCCCGCTTGTCACCAAGCCCGCAGACGCCCCCGCGTGCAGACAGCGCGAGCTTTCCGACCGCGCCGATGCACTGTACACCTTGGGCATGCAAAATCCTCAAAGCGCGGGATTTTTCACGCGTCACGCCCCGATTATGACCGAGTAAGTGAACTTTTTTCACAAAATCCTTGACTCTGTACGCTTTTCGTGTTATAATAAATAAATGGTATATAATTTTCAGTAAATATAGATTTCAAGGAGGTCACATCATGGCAAAAGAAACACGCGCGCAGGTTGGCGGCGAATACCTTTACTATAAAGATAAGCCCTTGGTTCGCGAGGGCAACACCATTTGCTATGGCGATATGAACGAGCCCTGCATCCTGATTTTGGAGATCATGTCCTACGTCAAGAACGACAAGGGCGAAGAGGTTCCCGGCAAGATTCTGATTCAGGTGCTGGATTCCAAGGATCCCACCAAGATCATCAAGCAAGGTCAAAAGGACGGCCTGCACGATGCCTTCAGCATGGGTCTGATCTGGCTGGAAAGAGCGCTTCTGGCGCAATAATTGCAAAATGAAAATGTCTCTCTTACCAAACAGAGAGACATTTTTTCGTAAAAAACACGTAAAATACTGGCCAAGATCAAAAAAGTATGCTATAATTACGACATCAAGGCATGGAGGTAACGTCCGTGAAACCACAAACAAGACACTCTATTATCTGGAGATTATTGCGCGGCCCTGTAGCCCTGTTCTGTAAGCTCAAGTTTGGCTACACCTACGAGTCCGCAAAAAATCTGCCCGATCACTATATCGTGCTCTCCAACCATACCACCGACTACGACTGCGTGCTGGTTGCCTGCTCGTTCAAGAAGCAAATGTACTACGTTGCCAGCGAGCACATCGCGCGCTGGAAGCACGGCTTCGGTATTCTCAACTGGGCGCTTGCCCCCATTCTGCGCAAAAAAGGCACCACGGCAGCAGCCACCATCATTGATATTTTGCGCAAGGTGCGCAAGGGCGCAAGCGTTTGCATGTTTGCCGAGGGCGTGCGCTCCTGGGACGGCAAGACCTGTGACATTGCCCCCACCACCGGAGGACTGGTCAAGGCGGCGCGCTGCGGACTTGTCACCTACTGCATCTCGGGCGGCTACTTTGCAAGCCCCATGTGGAGCACCAAAAACACGCGCAGAGGTTACTTGCACGGTGAGCCGGTACACGTCTATACCGCCGAGCAGATCGCGCAGATGAGCGAGGACGAGGTCAATCGCATCATCAGAGAGGATCTGTACGAGGATGCATACGCGCGACAAGCGCAGAATCCCCGAAAATACAAGGGCAAGAACCTTGCAGAGAAGATGGAAAATCTGCTGTATATCTGCCCTGTTTGCGGCAAGGTGGACACCATCCGCTCGCAAAAAGACCGCATTTTTTGCACCGCGTGTGATTTTTCTGCCACCTACGACGCCTACGGTTACCTGCACGGCGCGCCCGACCGGACGCTGACCGAGCTTGTTGCCCGTCAACGCGACGTAGCCAAGACGCTCGTAGCCGAGCAGACAGCCATTTTTGCCGAGGACGCAAGAGTTTACACGGTGGATAACCACGAGGAAACCGTGATCGCACAAGGAAAATTCGTCATGGACGCGAACGGCATTACGTGCGGAGAGATGCACGTGCCCATGTCTGAGATCAACGAGCTTGCCATGCGCGGCCGACGCTTCCTGCTCTTCAGCTTTGGCAAGACCTATTGCGAAATGACCGCTCCCGACGGCAACAATATCTATAAGTTCTTTGAATACTATCAGCTTGCGCAGGCTATGCAAAAGCAGGAGCAGGCATAAAAACACAAGCCCTCGATCATGATTGATCGAGGGTTTGTTCACTAAAACGATGTTCTTTATGCTTGGCCTGACGACTGGTGATCGTCCGCGCCACGCAAAGAAAACAAAGAAACGCCCCGCGCGAGGCGGGGCGAGAAATCACAACATGATCTCAATAAATTCTTTAGGATAATGAATCTTATACCACATCAGCGTTGCCGCCAACTTGACATAGGTAACTCCGTGTGCTTTCGGGAATAAATATTGAATCTTTCCGATTGAATCGATAAACCAATCCTCTATCTCAATATCTTTGAGTTGTTTTTTCATCTCATCCGAAACGCCGCCTCTGAAATAAACACCTCTGCGTGTATCCTCCATGATCTTGTAGGCGTATCCGGTATTTGACATGCCTTTTCGCAACATATGCTTCTCTATATGGTTGAATACATCGTCGCGATATGCAATTACATTACTTACAGGAATGCCTTGGTTTATCAATTCCTTTGCGTTGCCAATCCACACTCCCGTACCGTGAGATAATCCGGCTATCTGAATCAAATCGTAAAAGGACCCCGGCGATACCTCTTCTGCCATATCTTTATAGAAATCCGTGCGAAATTCCGGAATGCCATCAGTATTACCGAGTCTGAATTCGTTCAGCACCTCGTTCTGCGAAAAGTTTACTCGCTCAAACGCTGTCCCCGTTGCTCGCTCTAAGGCTTGATACTGCTCAAACTCCGTGTCTGCTAAAAACGTAAAGGCACAAGCAGATTTATCAGATGTGACAGTATAAGTTATGATTCGGTTTTCTTCCCGTTCTGTAGCTGTCAGTTCGCAATCCTTGAAGTATTCTTTTATGACAGAGTTTGCTACACGCCAAAAATATGGAGACATTGATACATCAAAGCTCGTGTTTCGGTGTACCACGTAACGATAGGTTTCGAACGGAATATTGTGTCCATCCGTTTGCATTTCTTTTCCGCACGAGCAGATTTTCCCCGGAAGATCCCAACCGTCATAAACACTGTCATCAAAAATAACCATACCACATTCCGAACAGTAATAATGCGGTTTTAAGGGGTTGATCTCTGTTGCGCCCAAGAGATAAGCCACAAAGGATGCACCCGTTCCGCCTCTTACCCGAATATGCTCACCTTGATTTTTTGCTTCGGTTGCGAGTACAGACAACAGATTGAAATATACGATCATATCCGTGTTCTGCATTTCCGCGTGCTCTGTCAGCAAACGATTCATGATTTCGAGGGGTGCTGGGTTGCCATAGCGTTCACGCATGGCATCAAAGGATTTGTTCCATAGCTGTTTTTTCATTGCAAATACTCCTTTTGTGTCCTTATTTTCAAAGGAACGATATTTGCAAGTCAGAAGCTCATCAACGCTGACTCCAAGTACATCGCTGAGTTTATATAAAATATTACTCTGCGGTTTGGAAGAGCCGTTCTCCCATTTTGAAACCGCCTTGTCGGAAACGCCGACGAGCGCGCCGAGCTGATACTGCGTAAGGCCTCTACGCGATCTTAGCTCATGCAGAAAATTACCAAAACTATAGTCTCTCATAATATCCTCCGTCTGCTTGCTGATTATATTATAGCACTAAGATGAGACTTCTTCAAGACGGAAGATATCTACCGCAGGTAGAAATGCGTCCGAGACACGCATAGCGCATGGCAATCCGGCTCAATCGGGCACAAGTCTGAATCAGCTATCCGCAGAGAAACGGCACGTCGTAGGGCGGGGGCTTGCTCCCGCAGAAAGAATATTTTTATAAACAAAAAAGGACGACCAATGGTCGCCCCTACAAAACGAAAGATTATTTTGTAAAAAACGAAGCGGCGAGAGCAAGCCCCCGCCCTACGTTATGAAATAATTATCTCCGCTAAAAACACAGAAAAACCGCTCATCCGAGCGGTTTTTCTATTTCATTTGATTACATTTTATCGCTCCGCGCGGTTCATCAATGCCCTGCCGTTTTGCCCCAGCCACGCGTGGCGGGCTTTGTAATCCGGCATGACACGCACGATCTCGTCGTAAAACGCTTTTGAGTGGTTCATATGCTTGCGATGGCACAGCTCGTGCACCACCACACTATCCAACACCTCGGGCGGCGCGAGCATCAAAAGGCAGTTGAAATTCAAATTCCCCTTTGCCGAGCAGCTGCCCCAGCGCGTTTTTTGCGTGCGGATGGTAATTCTGCCATATTCCACGCCCAAAAGTGCCGCATAATACGCCACACGCGCGGGAATGACCTCTTTTGCCTGCTTGGCAAGGCTTATCAGCTCCTGCTCGGTCAGCTTGGGTAAATCCTGCGCTGCACGCTCCTTTGCGAGTTTCTTGACGATCCAGTCCTCATGCTTGACCACAAACGCATCAATCGTAGCCTTGGGCAGCCTCATGGGCGCACGCACAATGACCTCTCCGTCCTTGATCTGCAGCCCCAACGTCTTACGACGCGCGCGGATCAGCGTATATTCTCTCATTTTCTCAGCTTGACCGCCAACGCGCACCAGCCGTTTTCCTCGGCGCGCTCCACGATCTCAAAGCCATGCGCTTCAAAGCAATCAACCACGTCCTGGCTTCTCTCCATAATAATGCCCGAAGCCAGCAGCACGCCGTCGTCCGCGATGTACTTATGTACGTCGGGCGTCATGCGAATGATGATGTCTGCCACGATATTGGCGCACACAAGGCCGTATTTTCCGCCCTCCAGATCCACCGCGCGAAGCAGATCGGACTGGTCACAGGTGATATTGGTCAGGCCCGAATCCTTGATATTTTCGCGTGCAACGCGCACCGACATAGGGTCGATATCATACGCCTTGCACTCCCCTGCTCCAAGTCTGGAAGCACAGATCGCCAGAATACCGCTGCCCGTGCCCACGTCCAGCATACGCACACCGGGCGTCGTATATTTCTCCAAAAGGCCGATGACAAGTCTTGTGGTCTCGTGCGTGCCCGTACCGAACGCCATACCGGGGTCCATGCGCACGACCAGCTCGCCTTCAGCAGCCTCGTACTTTTCCCACGCGGGAACGATGACGATCTTGGAGCCGATCTTGATCGGCTTATAGTAAGCCTTCCATGCGTTGGCCCAGTCCTCTTCGTTAAGACCAATCATCTTGATCTCACCCTCGATGCCGTCCTTTGCAAGCATTTCGCGCAAAAATTCCACGTCCTCGCGAATATCGCGTTCGATGGGCAGATAGACCGATACCGACGCGATGGTCTTGTCCGCGTTGAGAATGCTCTCGTCGATCAGGTCACCGTAACAGGTCTTGAGATCGATATCGCTGTAGTCCTCGATCATCAGATTGTTGTTGATCATGCTCATGACCGCGACCAGCGCGTCCAGCTGCTCAAGCTTGACAGTGACGCGGATCTGCGTCCACTGCGACGTCTCGCCCCAATCCTCACAAACGTAATCCTTATCTATCATACTCATTTACCCTTTTTGAAAAAATTCTTTTTCTTTTTGTAGTTGCTCTCACCGCAAGCCTCGGCAAATGCGCGCATTGCGTCCTTTTGCTTGGAGGAAAGCCCGGTAGGGATCTCCACGTTGACCGTAAAGGTCAAATCTCCCCTGCGCGAGCTGTTGTTCAGGTTGGGGATTCCCTTACCGCGCAGGGTAAAGGACGAGCCCGTTTGCGTTCCCTCAGGAAGATCGAACTTCTGCGAGCCCTCCAGCGTGGGAATCTCGATCTCCGCGCCAAGCACCGCCTCGGAGATGGTCACGGGGATATCGCAATAAATATTCGAGCCGTCACGCTTGAACAGCTTGTGGCTCTGCACGCTGATCTGCATGATCAGATCGCCCGTAGGTCCACCGTTCTTGCCGTCGCAGCCCTGACCGCGCAGCGCGATCTTCTCGCCATGGTCAATGCCTGCGGGAATATCCACGGTCAGATTCTTATTCTCGCGCTCCATGCCCACGCCTCTGCAGCGGGAGCAGGGGGTCTTGATGATCTTACCCGTGCCGCGGCACTTTTCGCACGTGCCCGTGGACTGGAACTGCATGCCGCCCATGTTATGCACGGTGCGCACCTGACCCGTACCGCGACATGCCGAGCAGGTCTCGGGGGCTTGCCCGCCCTCGCTGCCGTTACCGCCGCAATCAGGGCACTTGCGCAATCTCGTATAGGTAATGGTCTTCTTGGCACCAAAAGCCGCCTCCTCAAAGGAAAGCGACACGCGGATCTGAATATCGTCTCCGCGCTGCGGTCCGTTGCGGCGTCTCTGGCCGCCACCGCCAAATGCACCGCCAAAGAAAGAACCGAAAATATCGCTGATATCGCCAAAATCTGCGCTGAATCCGCCGCCGTAGCCACCGCCGCCAAAGCCCGAGCTCTGGTCAAAGGCCGCGTGGCCAAACTGGTCGTACTTGGCTTTTTTGTCGCTGTCGGAGAGCACCTCGTAAGCCTCGTTGACCTCCTTGAACTTGGCCTCTGCCTCGGCGTTGCCGGGGTTCATATCCGGATGGTATTTTTTCGCAAGGACTCGGTACGCCTTCTTGATATCCGCATCCGACGCACTCTTGTCGACGCCAAGCACCTCGTAATAATCTCGTTTGTCTGCCATTTTTAATATCCTTTATAACCTGCTGTAGGCTGCCGCACAAAGTGCGACAGCCTTAGCAATATTTGATTACTTATTGGAGTTATCCTCGTAGTTTGCGTCGTAGTAGGTGCCGTCGCCTGCGTCATAATTGCCGCCCTGCTGGCCACCTTCAGCGCCACCCTGTGCGCCCTGCTGACGGTACAGCTCCTCGGATACCTTGTAGAATGCCTTCTCGGCAGCCTCGGTATCAGCCTTGATCGCCTCGGTATCGCTGCCCTTCAGGGTCTCCTTGAGCTTGTCAATGCCTGCGCGAGCCTCGTTGATAGCGTCGGGGCTTACCTTGCCCTCTACCTCGCCAAGGGTCTTTTCCATCTGGAATACCATGGACTCAGCGCGGTTGCGTACGTCAACGGCTTCCTTCTGTTTCTTGTCCTCTTCCGCAAACTTTTCAGCCTCGCGAACTGCCTTGTCGATGTCCTCCTGAGACATGTTGGTCGAGGAGGTGATCACAATGTGCTGCTCCTTGCCGGTGCCCTTATCCTTTGCGGTAACGTTCACGATACCGTTTGCGTCGATGTCAAAGGTGACCTCGATCTGAGGAACACCGCGGGGAGCGGGAGCGATGCCGTCCAGAATAAATCTGCCAAGCGTGGTATTGTACTGTGCCATTTCTCTCTCGCCCTGCAGCACGTGGATCTCAACCGAGGTCTGGCCGTCAGCAGCGGTGGAGTAGATCTGGCTCTTCTTTACGGGAATGGTGGTGTTTCTGTCGATAATTCTGTTGAATACGCCGCCCATGGTCTCAATACCCAGAGACAGGGGGGTAACGTCAAGCAGCAGCAGATCCTTGACCTCGCCGCCAAGCACGCCGCCCTGGATTGCAGCACCGATTGCAACACACTCGTCGGGGTTGATGCCCTTGAAGGGTTCCTTGCCGATGAACTTCTTGACTGCTTCCTGAACAGCGGGAATTCTGGTGGAACCACCAACCAGCAGGCACTTATCGATCTGAGAAACGCTCAGGCCTGCATCAGCCAGCGCCTTCTTGGTGGGGACCATAGCGCGATCAATCAGGTCAGCCGTGATGCGGTCGAACTCAGCTCTGGTCAGAGTTGCTTCAAAATGCAGAGGGCCTGCGCTGGTTGCGGTAATGAAGGGCAGGTTGATATCTGCGCTCATCATACCGGACAGCTCGATCTTTGCCTTCTCTGCTGCGTCCTTGAGTCTCTGCAGCACCATCTTGTCCTTGCGAAGGTCAACGCCGTTTTCCTTCTGGAACTTGTCAGCCATCCAGTCGATGATTCTCTGGTCGAAGTCGTCGCCACCCAGCTTGGTGTCACCGTTGGTTGCAAGAACCTCAAATACGCCGTCCGAGATCTCGAGAATGGATACGTCGAAGGTACCGCCGCCAAGGTCGAATACCATGATCTTCTGCTCGATCTCCTTGTCCATACCGTATGCAAGTGCTGCAGCGGTGGGCTCGTTGATAATTCTCTTAACGTCAAGACCTGCGATCTTACCTGCATCCTTGGTTGCCTGACGCTGTGCGTCGGAGAAGTATGCGGGAACCGTAATAACTGCCTCGGTTACGGTGGAGCCAAGGTAGCTTTCTGCGTCAGCCTTGAGCTTCTGCAGGATCATTGCGGAGATCTCCTGAGGCGTGTACGCCTTGCCGTCGATGTTGGTCTTCTTGGCAGTGCCCATTTCTCTCTTGATAGAGATCACGGTTCTGTCAGGGTTGGTGATGGCCTGACGCTTTGCAACCTGACCGACCATTCTCTCGCCGGTCTTGGAGAACGCGACGACGGAGGGAGTGGTTCTGCTTCCCTCGGGATTGGGGATCACGATGGGCTCAGCGCCCTCAAATACTGCTACGCAAGAGTTTGTTGTACCTAAATCTATACCGATAATCTTTCCCATAATTGTTTTTCCTCCTTATATATGGTGTGTAAATAGATTCCAAATTCAGTTTGCGACGATGACCATGGCAAAGCGGAGGATCTTATCTCCCTTTGCATAGCCCTTTTGGTAAACCTCGGTGATCTCGCCTTCACCGTGTTCTTCATCTTCAATATGCATGACTGCGTTGTGCTTCTCGGGATCAAAGGTCTCACCCTTTTCTCCAAACGAGGTCACACCCATCTTGGCAAGTGCGTCCTCTGCGCCCTTGAGGGTCATGGAAAGCCCCTTCTGCAAGGCCTCAGCTTCGCTTACGCCAACTGCACGCTCCAGGTTGTCAATGATCGGAAGGATGCCCTTGAGCGCATCCGCATAAGCGTCAGCATATATTCCGTCCTTTTCCTTTGCGGTGCGTCGACGATAATTGTCATACTCCGCGATCATGCGCAAATATTTATCATTGGCAACGACAAGTTCTGCATTTGCTGCCTCCAGCTTTTTACCAAGCTCTGCGATCTCTGCCTCTGCCTTTTTCAACTTTTTCTTTTCACCTTTACCCGGCTTATCCTCCGGTTCTGATTCTGCCTCAGGGATCTCCGTTTGAGGTACTTCCTCTTCTACGGTCTCATCCGTCGGTCTTTTGGTTTCCTCCATTATGCTCTCCTCCGTTCAGCAGTTTGTTTTCTTGCAGCATATCTGCGATATTGCCGCTAAGACTCTCAAGCGTTGCAAGAACCTTTGCGTAATCCATACGGCGTGGTCCGATAATACCAATCGCACCAATTGTCTTTCCGTCCTTTACGATATGCTTATATACCATCGCCGAATTGTTCACGGGGCCTGCCATGCCGCCCGCGCCAAATACGACGTTTACGTCCTCTCTGTCTCCGGCAGAAACAAGATCCAAGATCTCATCCTGCCCTTCCAATGCACCCAAAACGTGCTTTAGTGTATCACGATCCTCAAATTCGGGATATTGCAGCAGCTGATCAATGCCACTCCAGCGCACTTCGCCGTCGTCAAGTTCACTCAGCGTTTCATATACAGCCTTGATCACAGGACCGACAAATGATGCATGCACTCCCATTTCATTTTCCATATTCATAATGATCGGAAGATTGATCTCGTGTGAAGTCAGCCCTGCAATATTATCATTCAGTACGTGCGCAAGCTGCGCAGTTACGTCAGCCGTAATTTCATTCTCAGTTCTGATACTCTTTGTTTTTACGTCATTTGTAGCAGCTACCATGACAACGATAAATTCAGTCGGCTTAATATAAATAATTTCAAATTTATTGATCCTTGCTGCGGAAGCACGGGGCTTGATTGCAATACCGGTGTAATTGGTCAGATTTGAAGCAACCCTGGATGCTGCTAAAAGCACTTCATCAAGCTCATGCATCTTTGCCTTCAACAAACTGCCAATTTCCTTGATCTCGTGCGCTGTCATCGCGTAATGCTCGATCAAAGAGTCAACATAGAAACGATAACCGAGTTCACTTGGCACTCTACCGGCCGAGGTGTGAGGCTGCACCAAGTATCCCATCTCTTCAAGCTCTGCCATTTCGTTACGGATCGTAGCAGACGAGCATACGATCTGCTGATTGGCCATCAAGGATTTGGAGCCGACCGGCTCTCCCTCAGCGATATGCGCCTCTACTATGGCTTTCAGAATCAATTTCTTGCGCTCACTCAGGTTGTTTTGTTTGTTTGCCATGCCGTTCTCCTCTCTTCGTACTAATTTACGATATTAGCACTCCCGCTGCCTTAGTGCTAATCTCTGTATATAATTTACCACTATTCTGCGCTTTTGTCAAGTCCCTAATCCCCTTTTTATTGTTAATATTTTATGAACATTGCCATACTCGACTTGTGAGTGCTAACATTTTATAATATAAAAAATAAAACAGGATCAAATACGTCCTGTTTTTTGTACTATTTAACAACAAATCAAAAAACCCACCCCAGCTCGATCCCTTTGGAACCGAGCGGGGGGTGGAGTTTAATAATTAATTATAAAAATTGGGATATTACTTCTTCTTTCTGAGAACTACGAAGTATACAACTACCAGAGCGCCGATTACAACGACAGCAGCGATGAGAACCCACAGCCATGCCAAAGAGGTAGGCAGCATGGGAATTACACCCTGAGCATCGGTAATCTCACCACAAGTGGTGCACTTCTTACCCTCAGTCAGACCGTCAGCCTTCTTGGTTGCTTCTACTGCAGGAATGACTTCCTCAGTGTGACCGGTAGGATCAACAACCTTGGGAGCTACGGTTACAACGCCGCAAACGGAGCACTTCTTGCCCTCGGTAGAACCAGCAGTGGTGCAAGTAGGAGCAACAGCTGCAATGGTCTCTTCGGTGTGAGCAGCGGGATCAACAGTAGCGGGAGCTACGGTTACAACGCCGCAAACGGAGCACTTCTTGCCCTCGGTAGAACCGGCAGTGGTGCAAGTAGGAGCAACAGCTGCGATGGTCTCTTCGGTGTGAGCAGCTACGGGAATGATCTCCTGAGCAACGAGAATGGTCTCGCAAACTTCGCAGATCTTACCGTCGGTCAGACCAGCAGCAGTGCAAGTAGCAGCGGTGCCGGCAACAACCTTTTCAGTGTGAGCGAGCTTGTCAACAATGACAGTCTCACGGCTGATCTCTTCCTTGCATACGGTGCAATATACGACATTGTCGTAAGAGCCCTTGTCGGTGCAAGTAGCATCAACCTTGTTTTCAACTACAACCTCACCGGCAGTGTGGCCGAGAGGAGCGATGTAGTCAACTGCGGTTACAACAGCACCACAATCAGCGCAGACACCACCGGAAGTAAAGCCGGGAGTGGTGCAGGTGGGCTCGGTAGCCTCAGAATCCTTAACATTGTGATCCTTCATAGTACCAGCAACGGTACGAGTGTCGGTCACGTCGCAACGAACACACTTAGCGGTTTCGGTTGCATTAGCGGTGCAGGTAGCATCGTCGTTGGAGGTGTATTCACCAAAGGTGTGACCCAGAGCAGCGATTTCCTTCTGCTCTACAGTGAATTCACCGCAAACGGTGCACTTCATGCCGGCAGTCAAACCAGCCTCGGTGCAAGTAGGAGCGGTAGCAGCAACGAACTCAGGGGTGTGGCCGGTAGCAGGAACTTCTTCCTGAGCTACAGTGATTTCACCACAGACTTCGCACTTCTCACCAGCAGTCAAACCGGTCTCAGTGCAAGTAGGAGCAGTCGCTTCAATTACCACGAGATCATGTCCGAGAGCGGGCAGCACTTCGAGAACTTCGATTTCCTCGCAGCCCTCATCGGTGCACTTTACGTAGATGCGACCATCGTTGAGACAGTCAGCTTCTTCGGTAATGGGATTTGCATAATCGTAGTTATGCTTAGCAGCCTTGAATTCTACAAGGCCATTGTTAGTGTTGGAATAATTAGTTGCAACAGTGGAGAAGTTCTTCTTCATAGCAACTGCATAGAAGTTCAGAGAAACATCTTCAGCGTCTTCTGCAACTACGAACTTGATGGTAAATGCTTCACCGGTAGTGGTGATATCAGAACCAGCATTTTCGGAAATAACAGTCAGAACGTTATTGCCATTGACAACATTGTTCTTAACGTTATCCGTGTAAGTGTAGGTATCGCCCTGAGTTACGTCAGCCTTGCCATTCTCATCTGCATCAACAGGAGTCAGAACCTCTGCATCGTATACAAAGGAAATCTGAGCAAAAGCGGCACCAGGGTTATTTTTAATTACTACTTTAATCTCTAAGGTGTCACCGGGAGTTACAAGCACTACGCCATCGGCGTTTGCAGTGGAGTCAGCGACTTCCACTGCAACGTCGAAGGTTGTACTTGCAGTATCTGCAGCAGAAGCTGCGATAACTGCCATAGAGAGCATCATAATAGCAACTAAAAGCGATACGAATATTCTTTTAAGTTGCATCGTTACACCTCACAGAATACAAATTAAGCGTAAACGGTCTTGATCATGCCGTTCATAACTTCCATTACGAACTCTTCAACGCTTTCGAAGCTGATCTTGGTATAGCTGTCGAGCTTGTTGATTTCAACCTCAACCTCTGCAATCAGTGCATAGTAGTCGTTAATGGTAACGATACCATCCTTGTTGCAGTCAGCCAGCTTGCCGTTCTCATAGAGTTCATCAATGGTAGCCTGGATTTCGTCATAAGTGCCGAGCATTACGAGGTAATCCTTAGCAGTCTGAGCGGATGCTGCGAAAGTACCAACAAGAGCTACGTCGATCAGGTCAACCATGCCGTCACCGTTGATATCAAGCTCAGCATTGAATTCCTCGGTGTCGAGAATTGCAAGAGCATCCTCAGCAGTGATGTAGCCGGTGCCGGTTGCGTTACCAAGACCTACAACGGTAACCTTGGTAGCAGCATTGTTGATTTCGAAGTTAGCATCGCCCATAGCGTACTTCTTAGCAGTGAACTTCAGATCTACGAGAGCAGTGCCATCAGCAGCGGTGGTCATATCAGTCTTGCTTACAAGAGTGATACCAACAACGCCATTGTCTGCAGAAGCGAATACGTTCTCGGTCAGGCCGGAAGTAGCTTCAACAAAATCAAACTTGGTAGCGTCGTACTTAACTTCAACCTTAACGGTCTTGAAGGTCTGAGCAACGCCGGAGTAAACAACAGTGTAGTTAACGTCGGTACCAGCAGTTACCTTCTGAGCAGAAGCCATGCCGGAAACAACGAGAGTAGCGGTAGCGGGGATAACGTCGGTAGCGGTTACACCACAACCTTCGGTAGCGCAAACATACTTAACATAGCCTGCAGTAGTTGCAGTTGCGGGTACAGTTTCAAGGATTACACCCTGAGTGTGCTTGCCATTAGTGCTGAGTTTAGGAAGAACTTTGGTAACAGTGAGAGATGCAGCATTGCAGCCTCTGCAGTACTTAATCTCATAACCATCAGTTGTACAAGTAGCAGCCTGGGTCTTGGTGGACATATCATGCTCAGCCATAGTATCAACGATGGGCTTCAAGCAGTCAGAGCAAGTTCTGCCAATGTATGCAGCAATCTCATTGCACTTAACGCTGATCTTACCATACGCATCGTAGTGACCAACAGCAGCTTCAACTACTACATCATTAACATCGCCCACATTACAATCAAGACAGTTCTGATAAGTGTATGTAGGAGCTGTGCAGTGGTTAGTGCCAGGCTTCAGAGCAGCAGGTGCCCAAGTAGTTGTTTGATCATTAACCTTCCAAGTCTCAAGTCTATGAGCGCTGTTCTTAGCATTTGCATAAGTAGCTTCATGATTTCCGCAGTTCATGCAAGTAGTTACAACAGCAGTCATCTTTGTACAGTCATAACCAGCCTTAGCGGGGTCGTTAATCTTAAATTCCTTATTATTGTGGTCAGCCTTCTTAGTCTCCCACTTATTAAGTTCACCTTCAGCCTTAGCAGCATCGCAAACCTTGCAGTATGGGCCTGCCGTCAAACCGGTTGCAGTACAAGTAGCAGCCTGGTCCTTTTCGATAGTGAACTTGTAAGTGTTAAAGTGAGGAGCTATAGCAATTGCCGTCTCAAAAGCTTTCTTCTGATCAGCTTTAGTAAGGTCGTAGTTCTTGCCATCGAAGACACGAATATCGCATACAGCGCAGTATTCGTATGCTGCAGTGCCTTCAGCGTCGCAAGTTTCTGCCTTTGCATCCTGAGTCTTCATGGTGTGACCAAGAGCAGCGATAACATAATAATCACTAAGATCCTGCTCAATAGCATTGTGGTTAGCACAATTAAGAGTACAACCAGTAATTACAGTAGTGTTAGCCTCATGCAGACCGCACCACTCGCATGCCTTGTGTGCATGTGTACCAGCGTCAGTGCAAGTAGGAGCCTTAAAATCAACATCTACGTAGTTGTGATCAACAGGCTTGCCAATGGTAATAGTGATCAGGCCGCAGCAAGTGGTCAGCCAAGTTTCAGTAGCAGCTGCCTCGCAAGTAGCCTTGGTGGAATTGGTCTTGGTAGGAGTCTTATCAGTGTGATTTGCAATGGTGTTAAATACGGATTCCTTGGTGATAACGGTAGCAGCCTTCTTAACAGCACCGCACTTTACGCAGTATTCACCGTCCATCTGGTAGCCGTTCTTCTGGCAGGTTGCAGGATAAGCAGCAGCGGTTGCACCTTCGTGAGTGCCGTAAGTGTAGAGCGTACCGTTTACCTTTTCAGCATACTTAGCGGTGTACTGGTGAGTCCAGTCTAATACACCATCGAGCTTAGAGTTAGCAGGAACCTCTACAGTCTTAGTAGTGGATGCGCCAGCAGTACAGGACTTACATACCATAACTGCGGTAGCACCGGTCGTGCAAGTAGGTTCATTATTGAGCCACTTCTCAAATACGTATACATGATTTGCAGCATCAATCTTACCTTCGTACTTATCATTATAAACCTTGTCGTTACAGGTAGAGCAAACCTTATACTGCTTGCTTGCAGTTACGCAAGTACCAGCCTCAATCTGCCAATCACCATAAGTGTGAGCAGCGTTCGCGGGCTTAGCAGCAGGCTTAGGCTCAACGTCGCAAGGCACGAGTTCACCCTTTTCATTCAGTTCCTTGTTCTGGCAATACTGAACATAGCCATTAGCGTCGTCGCACTTTGCGCCTTCCTTGAGTACTACGGGGCCATAATTGTGTCCGGTAGCATCAACATAATTCGTGGGAGCAGTCTTGTGACCACAGACCACCTTATCGCCCTTGAGATTAGTGAACTCTGCGGTGCACTCCTGATAGGAATAACCAACCTCATCGCAAGTGGGAGCCACAGTCACGGTCTTGTAAGCATGGCCGTTAGGATTCTTAGCAGCCTCAACTACATGAGTGATCTGATGCTTGCAAGTAGCGTAACGATCGCACTTCTGAACCTTTACAGAAGGAGTTACACAATCAGTAGCCCAAACAATTTCGCTAATGTTATCCCAAGTTGCAGCATCGTCCTTAGTGGTATGGCCAAGAGCAGGAACTACGATGTACTTAAGCTCGCCGCAAACGCACTCTACAAGCTGCAGGCCGGTAGTGGTGCAAGTAGGAGCAGTGTACATTTCACTGCCATTGTCAAGGCCAAAGGTACGGAGAGTGGTCAGAGTAATGGTAGAACCATCAGACTTCTTAGGCAGGTTAGTAGCATCAACCTTGCCGGTGAAAGCCTTCTTTACCGCAGAACCAACGCAGTGCTCAGTCTTCTCTTCAGCAGTATACTTTACAGCATCAGGAGAAGCAGTCTTACAGTACTTACAAGCAGTACCAGACTTGTACTCTGCACAGGTGGAATTAGTGGGATTCAGCTTGGTTGCACCATCAGCAAGATCGAACTCGTGAGGTGCAGGGAGAGTAGCAGTCTTAGTGAAACCGCAAGATGCGCAAGTGCCCTTTGCGGTACCTGCAGAGCAAGCGACACCGGGAGTGCCGGTTGCAGGCGCAGTAACAATCACCCAAGACAGATTGTCATGGTTCTTATCGGTTGCGCTATTCGGAGTAACAACTTCCTTATAAGCTTCATAAGTCTGAGGAGCAACCCATGCAATGTTCTTTGCAACAAGTTGTTCTGCAGTCAAGTTACAAGTAGTACAAACGTACTCAACTTTTGCGTCAGCGGAGCAAGTAGCAGCAACAGTTCTTCTCTGGAAAGAGTGCTGAGTCTGAGTGCCAACATACTCCTGGCGGGAGCTTCCCTCGGGAATGTAATCGCAGTATTCGCACTTCTTACCAGCAGACCATGCATTCGTGGTACAGCCAGCAGCCACAGGCTCAAAGTCCTTAATCTTGTGGTATTCTGCGCTGGGCATAATAACGTCGTCAGTAAACTGTTCGCCACACTCTGCGCACTTATAAACGGTAAAACCGATCTTTTGGCAGGTAGGAGCTTCAGTCTTAACAACTTCGCCCTTGGTGTGAACATGTTCAGCAGCAAAAACAGACATTGTGCCGAATACGCCCACAGCCATCATGAGTGCCATCAGAAGAGACAGCACTTTGACAAACGTGTTTTTCATTTTTTCCTCCATCTAAAAAAATGTTTTTTTGGATTTTTGGGGCAAACCCACAGCCCTTATACTTGGAAAATCTCTATCCGGAACCCCCGAGCACTTGTGTGTGGACAAGCGACGCGGGTTCTGCAAGGCCCTTTTATTGAGCCCCGACGACCCTACGCAAGTCGCAGGTAATCGCATATCAATTCTCCAACTATAAATCAGCGGAGTCTCCCCATTCGAACGTTTCCGACCAAACAGAGATCGACCGTTAGACTTTATAGTGAAAAACCATTATTTCAAAAGGGTTTCTGAGCCTGAAAATTTGCACAGTTATCCCTTTTCATAAGAGTTTTCTGCACGAATTATAGCACACGTATCACACATTGTCAATAAAACCGTACCATAATTTACAATTTGTTAATATTTTCCGAGCGCACCTGTATCTTCCTCGGCGTTTACTTGGGTGCTTGCTTTATATATAATATATAAAGGAAGATTTTCGCACTTCAAACCTCCCCGCATCCGCGTACCGCTTCGCAGAAAATACAAGCTTTCGACCGGATCATACGTACATTGCAAACGTGAGTTCGGCTTTTTTGAGCTATTTCGCATGCGTCATTCGGGCATATACCCCCTAACGGCTTTTGCTTGTAGTTGTATTATACCACCTTATCTGACAAATTTCAATAGTTTTTGCAAAGTTTTTGGTCTGATTTCCATGGTAAATTTTAGATTTTTTCCCTGCTCTGTGCCAGTTTGCACAAAAATGGGGCAAAATGAACTCTCGAGGGCGTTTTTCCGGGTTTCTTCCTTATATAATATGGTCGGGCTGCTCTTTTCTTTCTGCTTTCTGCATGTTTTGCCAGAGTTCCTCGGCCACGGCGGCAAGTCTTTTGCGCTCTCCAGCCGGGCAGGTGGTCAATTTGCGCTTGCGCGGCAGCCCCCAGACGTCAAAGAGGCGCGGGCCGATCCACTCACAGGGGGCTGTTTCTTCAAAAACGCCCTGCAAAATGGACAGTGCGGCGCGTCGAGGGTGCATAAAAATGACTTTCATGGGATATTTGATCAGCAAATACAGCCATTTCGGGTAGTGCGCGGTGATGCCCGTGACCGCAATGCCCGGGTGCGTGACGCTCAGAGTGACATCCTCGCGGTTGGAAAACAGCTCCCAGACCGCGCACATGAGGGTCCTTTTGGCGTTTCCGTACACGAGCGAGGCTTTTTTGCGCGTGCGGAAGTCAATATCGTTGGGATCGGTGGCGGAATAATTGTGCGCGATGCTGCCAACGATCACCACGCGGCCGTTTTTCTCGGCAAGGTGCGGCATCAGGTGGCGGATAAGGTAGTACGGAGCGGCAAAATTGATCTGAAATACGTTGTCCAGGCCGGAGGTGGTGATAAATCTGGGTACGGCGTACGCGCCCGCGTTGCAGATCAGCACATCGAGTGGCTGATTTTCAAGCATTTGTGCGGCGTTTTCCACGCTTTGCAGGTCGGACAGGTCGAGAGAAATCAATTTTACGTTGATTTCAGGATACTTTTCGAGCAATTTCGCGCGATGCGCTTGTGCGCGGGCTTGGTTACGGTCCAACAGGATCAGATCCGCCCCCAGCTCAGCCAGATATTCGCAAAGCGCACCGCCAAGGCCGCCCGTTGAGCCGGAAATTGCCACAGTTTTGCCTCGTAAACTGCACGTGTTGTCCTTCAACCACTTTTTCATTGCTTAGCCTCCCGGTTTTCTTCATTTATGTTTATTATATCACAGATCACTTAATTTGCAATACATCGGAGAAAAATGTGAAATTGCACAATTTTTTTCGCAAAAACTATTGACAAATCACAAAGCGTATGGTATACTCTGTAAAGTGTTTTGCTTTACACGAGTTCACGGATGGATTTGGGAGCTTCAAATGTTTGAAAAAAATCTCAATATCGCATACCTGTTGGAATTTTACGGCGAGGTGCTGCCCGAGCGAAAGCGGACGGTCATGGAGTACTACTACCACGACGATCTTTCCCTTTCCGAGATTGCCGAGGAAATCGGTATTTCCAGACAGGGTGTGCGCGATATCATCAAAAAGAGCGAGGAGGAGCTGTTCCACTATGAGAACACCCTGCACCTGGCTGACCGTTTCCTGAAAGCAAAGCAGCATGCAGACTGCGCCCTCTCGCTTTGCCGTGAGCAGAACGCTTCCGCAGAGCTTTCCGAGCAGATCGAAAAGCTTTTGGAGTGCATGCAATAAACCGCTTGTTTAGTGGTTAACAAATAGTTTCTGATGGAGGATTACAATGTTTGAAAGCTTAGGCGAAAAACTGAGCAATGCCTTCAAAAAATTCAAAAACAAGGGAAAGCTTACCGAGGCAGACGTCAAGGCAGGCATGCGCGAGGTCAAGCTTGCGCTGCTTGAGGCAGACGTAAACTTCAAGGTAGTCAAGGCCTTTATCAATACCGTTTCCGAGCGCGCCGTCGGTGCCGAGGTCATGGAAGCACTCAACCCGGGTCAGCAGATCGTTAAGATAGTTAACGAGGAGTTAACCGCTCTGATGGGCGGATCGCAATCCAAGCTGACCATTGCCCCCAAGCCCCCCACAGTCATTATGATGGTTGGTTTGCAGGGCGCAGGTAAAACGACCCACGCGGGTAAGCTTGCGCTGATGTACAAAAAGCAAGGCAAGCGTCCCCTTCTGGTCGCGTGTGACGTCTACCGTCCCGCAGCGATCAAGCAGCTGGAGGTCGTTGGTGCGCAGATCGACGTGCCCGTGTTCCAGATGGGTGATAAGGAATCCCCTGTTAAGATTGCAAAGGAAGGCATCAAGCTTGCCATGCAAAAGGGCTACGATATGGTGTTTGTGGACACCGCGGGCCGTTTGCAGATCGACGAGGTCCTGATGGAGGAGCTGCAGAATATCAAGGAGGCGGTACAGCCTGCCGAGATCCTTCTGACGGTTGACGCCATGATCGGTCAGGAGTCGGTCAACGTGGCAGATACCTTTAATAAAATGCTGGATATCACCGGCGTGATTCTGACCAAGCTGGACGGCGACACCAGAGGCGGTGCGGCACTTTCGATCCGCTACGTAACCGGTAAGCCGATCAAATTCATCGGTATCGGTGAGAAGATGGACGCCATTGAGCCCTTCTACCCCGACAGAATGGCCAGCCGAATCCTGGGCATGGGCGACGTGCTGACCTTGATTGAAAAGGCACAGCAGCAGTTCGACGAAAAAAAGGCGGCCGAGATGGAGCAGAAGCTGCGTCAGCAGACCTTCACTCTGGACGATTACCTCGAGCAATTCGATCAGCTCAAGAATATGGGCGATCTCAATCAGCTCGCAGGCATGATCCCCGGTATGAAGCCCGGCCAGCTCAAGGACGCCAAGGTGGATGAAAAGCTGCTGGCAAGACAAGAGGCGATCATCCTGTCCATGACCAAAAAGGAGCGCTCAAAGCCCGAGCTGCTCAATGCATCGCGTAAGATCCGCATTGCCAAGGGCAGCGGCACCACGGTTGAGGAGGTCAACCGCCTGCTCAAGCAGTTTGAGCAGATCCGCAAGCTCATGAAGCAGTTCAGCGATATGGGCAAGACAAAAAAAGGCAGAAAAGCCTTGGGTAAGATGAACATTCCGTTCTAAATCAATCGGAATTCATAAATAAAAAATATATAAAAAACATTTTTGGAGGAAATTTACCATGGTAAAAATCAGACTGAGAAGAATGGGCGCTAAGAAGGCTCCCTTCTACCGCGTAGTTGTATCCGACAGCCGCAGCCCCAGAGACGGCCGCTTCATCGAGGAGATCGGTTACTACAATCCTATGACCGCTCCCCAGGAGATCAAGATCGACGCTGAGAAGGCTAAGAAGTGGATCGCTAACGGCGCACAGCCCACCGAGACCGTAAAGGTTCTGCTCAAGAAGACCGGCATCACCGAGTAATCGCGGGCGAGGTTTAGCATGACGGATTTGAAGACCACCTTGCGTGACATTGCAGCCGCCATCGTGGACCACCCCGATGACGTGACCGTCGTCAGCGAGGAAACTGAGACAACCATTACCCTGACCCTGAGCGTGCACCCCGACGATATGGGCATGGTCATCGGCAGACAGGGTCGCATTGCAAAGGCGATCCGCACCGTGATCAAGGCCGCGTCCACCGGCACCAACAAAAAGGTCAACGTAGACATCAGATGATGTAAAAAAAGCAACCGCGTAGCGGTTGCTTTTTTTATCGGTAAAAATGTTCTGCAATAAAAATTCACTGAAAAGAGGCCAGCGAAAGCCGACCTCTTTTTTCACATGTCTCTTCTTCCCTCTAAGGCCTGCATGAGCGTGTACTCATCGGCATAGTTGAGGTCTGCGCCCACGGGAATACCGTAAGCAAGTCTTGTGACCTTGATGCCAAGCGGCTTGATCAGGTGCGCAAGATACATTGCAGTTGCGTTGCCCTCGATGTCCGCGTTGGTCGCCAGGATAATTTCCTTGACCGTATCGTCCTCCAGCCTCTGCAAAAGCTCCTTGATCTTGAGCTGCTCGGGGGTGACGCGGTTCATGGGCGAGATGACGCCGTGCAGCACGTGATACACGCCGCGGAAATCCTTGACTCGCTCCATGGCCATGACCGCTTTGACGTCGGTCACCACGCAGATCACGCTATGATCGCGGTACAAGTCAGAGCAGATCGGGCACATCTCGCGATCGGTCATATTCTGACAGACCGGGCACAGATGGATGGATCTCTTGGCCTCTAAGATGGCATTGGCAAATTCCTCTGCCGCCTCGTCCTCCATTTCCAACACCGCAAACGCCATACGCGTTGCACTTTTGCGTCCCACGCCCTCCAGACGAGCAAACTGCTCCTCCAGCTTGCGCAGGGCTACCATGTATTCAGCCATATCAGAACATGCCGGGCAGGCCCATGCTGCCGGTGATCTTTTCCATCTCAGCTGCGTTGGTGGTCTCCACGCGCTTAATAGCCTCGTTGACGCCTGCAACCAACAAATCGGTCAGAGTCTCTACGTCGTCGGGATCTACGATCTCGGGATCGAGGTCAATCAACAGAATTTCCTTTTTGCCGTTGATCTTGACGGTCACAACGCCGCCGCCCGCGTTGATCTCATACTCGCGTGCATCCAGCTCCTCCTGCTTTGCCGCCATATCCTCCTGCATTTTCTGTGCCTGACGGATCATGGACTGCATGTTCTGCGGTCCGCCGCCCATACCCTTGGGAATATTTGCTCTCATGTCTGTATCTCCTTAAAAAATAATTTTTAATCTTCCTGTGCGCTCTCTAAGATCTCGTCGATCACCGAGGACTCGGCCGTCTTGCCGTCACACTCAAAGAGCACCTTGTTTTCCGTGATGGATGCGCCAAGCAGCCCCGACAGAATACTGCACAGCGTGGGAACGGCATTGTAGCTCTTGGCCATCTGAATATCAAAGTCCGAGCCGAATTTCAGCACCACGCATCCGCTCTGATCGGTATATGCCTTTGCGCCAAAATAGAAGGCTGCCGGCAGAGGATTTGCCTTGTTGAGCTTTTCCAGCACCTCTGCCCAGACGCGCAAGGGACGAAGCACTCTCTTCTCCCCCTCGGCTGCGGGCTGTGGCTTAGGAGCCTGTGCCTTTTTGGGGGCGGGAGCAGATTCCATGGCGCGGTCTGCGTCCGATTTCGTGTGATCAACCTTCGGCTGTGCCGAAACATTCACCCCTGCGGTCGTTGACGCGGGCGCGGGGGCAATATTGATCTGCCCGAAGGCGATTTTATCTTCAAGTGCCGCAATACGCGCAAGCAGAGCCTCGGGAGAGGTCTCCAGCTCGGGATCGCACATGCGCACAAGCGTGGTTTCTGCCACGATCCTCTTGATGGCGTTGGCTCTTTGCATGGAAAGGTAAGCCTGCTCCAAGAGCGTACTGTGATACAGCAGCGTTTGCGCCGAAAAAGGCTTTGCAAGCTCCTTCATGGCAGCAAGCTCGCTGTCGGTCAGGTCAAGATAGGACGCTGCGTCCTTAGCGGTGCGCAGCACCAGCATTTCACGGTAAAGCGTGATCAGATCCTGCCAGAAGATGGCAATATCCTTGGAGGACTGCACGATAGCGTCGATCTGCGCAAACAGCGCGTCAAAATCGCGCTCTCTGATGGCCTTGACCGTTTGCATCATGCTGTCTCTGCCTGTCGAGCCTGCGGTCTCGTTGACCACCTGGGGCGTGATGTGCGCGCCCGTGCCTGCGCAAAGCTCAAGAAGGCTGATCGCGTCACGCATACCACCCTGCGCCATACGGCCAAGCAGCACGGCAGCCTCGGGATCCAGCGAGATCCCCTCTTGTCCCGCAATGTAAGAAAGGCGGTTGGCAAGCACGGGTGTGGCGATACGGCGGAAATCATATCGTTGGCAGCGCGAGATAATGGTAGCGGGCAGCTTTTGCAGCTCGGTGGTTGCCAAGATGAACACCACGTATTCGGGCGGTTCCTCCAGCGTTTTGAGCAGCGCGTTGAACGCACTTGCCGAGAGCATATGTACCTCATCGATGATATACACGCGCTTTTTAAGCGTTGTGGGCGCGTAGACCACCTCGTCGCGGATATCGCGAATGTTGTCTACGCCGTTGTTGGAGGCTGCGTCCATTTCAAGCACGTCGGTCGCCGCACCCGATTCGATCGAGCGGCAGGAATCGCAGACAAGGCAAGGCGAGCCGTTTACGGGCTGCTCGCAGTTGACCGCCTTGGCAAGGATCTTTGCGCAGGTGGTCTTACCCGTTCCGCGCGATCCGCAAAACAGATATGCATGAGAAAGCCCGCCCGTCCTTGCCTGATACTGCAAAATAGACGTGACGTGCTCCTGACCGCAAACGTCCTCAAAGCGTTGCGGACGCCATTTTCTGTAAAGTGCCTGATGCATAATTACCTCCATAAAAAACAGCACCTTGCCGCAAAACAAGACCATACACCTCAAAATCGAACGTCGCCCCTACGCGATCTTCGTACCTCCTGCTCAAAACAGGCAACCTCACGGCACACCGAGGTAACCGCTTAATGCTGCTTGGTTCCCCACCTGACATGGTTCACAGCCCCCGATTGCGTAAGACCCATTTCTCAACACAGCAGATACGACTCTTGTATTCGTAAAGGTTCAATCCTCAGAAGAGGGATCCACCCCTGCTGTAGCGGATTTCAGGTACAGGGCTCCGCTGCTTCCCCGGCTGGTATGGCCTTATTTCACAGCATGATGCTGTAGCCCTGCTATTATACCACAACCAAGATAGAATTGCAAGTCTTTTTACGAATTTTTCACAAATCCATCATTTCTCCCGACACCTTGTGCGCAAATCCCCCACCGCTTATGCAGTATGATAGAGATATCTCAAAAAAGAAAGGAGACTTAAGCATGAGATATTTCAAGGTTCTTCCCTTTGCGCTTGCCTGCTTGCTGCTGCTCAGCTTCTGCGCGGGCTGCGGGGACAAGCAAACCAACACCGACACCCCTAATCAGCAGGAGCAGCAAACCGAGCAGCCAAGCGGCAACCAGAGCGTGGCAGACGACGTATACCGCGAGCAGCTGGCGTATTACGAGCAGATGGTGATCGAGCTGCAGGACGAGATCTTAGCGCTCAAGCAGCAGCATTACGTGGACGCCTTTGCCTACGAGCAGACCATTGCGCAGCTCGAAGCGCAGCTGCAGGCACTTGACACAAGCGTTTCAGCAAAGCCCGAGCAGCCTACAAATCAGCCCGAGCAGGCACCGCCCGCATCCGAATTTACATATGAGGTCAATAACGGTACGGCCACGCTGACCTCCTACACGGGCAATGCCACCGAAGTGGTCGTGCCTTCGGAAATCGACGGCTACGCGGTCACGGCACTTGGAGATAATCTGTTCAAGGACAGCAGCGTGACAAGCGTGACCCTGCCCGCATCGGTGACAAGCATCGGGTGGTTTGCGTTTTACGGCTGCGCTGCCCTGCAAACGGTCACGCTTGGCGAGGCGGTCACCACCATCGGCTACGCCGCCTTTGACGGCTGCCCCAAGTCCATGACCATCTGCGGCGTCGCGGGATCGTATGCGGAAAAGTATGCTGCAAGCTATGGTCTGCAGTTCCAACGTAGGGGCGATCAGTGATCGCCCGAGGGCGCACCAATTTCGGCTTTGCCGAAATATTATGCCCCAATAAATAACCCTGAAAGCTCTGTGCTGCGTCGACAACTTGGCGCAGCACCTTTTTGTTTGAGTGTACCCGATCCGACAACAAAGCAGAAAGGATGCGCACAAATAAGCCTTGCCCCGCTGGGGAAGGTGGCGCCGCAGGCGACGGATGAGGTCCCCATAAAACCGCTCAAAACAAACTTGGATGCCTATCCCATGGGATGGCAGAACCCTTACTCCCTTCAGGGAGTCGGAGCGAAGCGACGGAGGGTGCTTTGTGTTATTGTTTGGAAATCTGATATCTCAACGCATTTTTTACCCTCTGCATCTCCCTTTAGGGAGAAAGGGTTTAGTTGCCCTATGGGCAACTCCCAAAAAATATATCAGAGCGGTTTTATGGGGACCTCATCCGTCGCAAGCTTGCGTATGCCACCTTCCCCAGCGGGGCAAGGCTTTTTGCGCGTCCTCATCACATGCTCATCCCAACAAGGTAAAGCTTAGCAGCGCGCGCCCTATCGTTTGTGCACTCTTTTTGGTGACTATTTTGGTTGAATTTCTCATCCAAATATTCAAACACCGCGTTATTGCTTATTTGGAGCTCTCATGCTACAATAAATTTACACAAGGAGGGATCAAACATGGATATGAACAAGGTAGGTAATCAAATTCTGATTTTAAGAAAGCAAAAAGGGTTGACACAAAGTGAATTGGGGGACAGATTATGTGTTTCCTATCAATCCGTCAGTAAATGGGAGCGTGGTGAAACACTACCGGACACCGCGATTCTTCCGAATCTTGCGCAAGTATTGGGCACAACCATCGATTTTATTTTGTTAGGTGGAGAAAAAATGATTGAGTATCAAGGCAGTGTCAAAATCGCTGACTTAATAAAGGGATTGAAATCTCTTGAAAGCATGGGCATTCTTCTTGGAAAGGAAAATATCATCTACCAATCAGCAATCAAAGGGATCAATACCAATATGAACGCAGACATAGAGGCCGCATTTGTTGATGATTATGTATTTGAGGCGTTTTTAGCAGAATCCGCCATACAAAGCTTGATGATGGGCGCATACATTGATGTTACAGATGTAAAAAACACTTTCAAGCACGATCATTTTAAGCAAATCGTATTAAAAAATTGTGCTAATCACGGCATAAAATAAGGAAACGGACAGGTTTTCCCTGTCCGTCCTTTTTCATTTCAGATCCACTCGGTTTCGTTGTTCCCCTTTTCGGAACGCATCAATATTCATGCAAATTTCGTCAAGGCATCTCTTTCGTGCCTCGAACGATGCCCAGGCCATGTGAGGCGTCAGACAGACGTTGGGCGCATCCTTGATCTCAAAAAACGGATGATCAACCGGGAACGGCTCTGTGCTGAACACGTCGCAGCCCATGCCGCTGATCTTACCATCCTTGACCGCGTCCGCGACCGCTGCTTCATCCCAGACAGCACCGCGCGCGACGTTGATCACGATCGGTTTTCTTTCCATCATATCAATCTGCGCAGCGCCAATCATGCCGCGACTTTCGGCATTGAGCGGTGTATGCAGCGAAATGATATCCGACTCGCGCAGCAGCGTTTCAAGGTCGGTACACTCCTCACTGTCGGGATTGCGCTTGTACGCTAAAACCTTGCAGCCAAATGCACGCGCGATCTCGCCCACCTTCTTGCCAATGTTGCCATATCCCACAATGCCCCAGGTTTTGCCGCAAAGCTCGTGGTACACGGGCACAAGCAGATTGGGACTGCCTTGGCGCGAATACCAGCCACTTGCGGTGGCAGCCGTATAAGTGGGCAGATGCGAGCAAAGGCTGAGCGCCATGGCAACGGTCAGCTGTGCCACGCTCTCGGTGGAGTACCCTACCACGTTGCACACGGCAATGCCCTTTTCGCGGCAGTAGGCCACGTCGATATTATCGTATCCCGTGGCAAAAATGCAGATCAGCCTGAGCGCATCGGCTGAGCTGAGTACCTCGGCGGTCAATTTGACCTTGTTGATGACTGCCACCTCGCAGCCCGCAAGTCGCTCCCGGACCTCGTCGGGCGTGCTTGCATCATATACGGTCAGCTCTCCAAAGGCGGAAAGCGGTGAATAATCCAGATCATTACCAATGCTGGCCTTATCAAAAACGGTAATCTTCATAGTAATCTCCTAATGGTTTCTGTCTTTCAGTATAGCAAATCACGCTCGATTTGTCAAGATTATGTGAATTTATTGAAAAAATCTCGCATCTTCACCAAAGTCTGTATGCATATTCATAATAATGTCACATTTGTATTCTATAATTACCGTGAATTTTTATTTCATAAAAGAGGAAATCGCATGCTTCAACTTAAAAACATTGTCAAAACCTATACTGTTGGAGATACGGTCGTCCACGCTCTGAACGGCATTTCGCTCAACTTCCGCAACAGCGAATTCGTTTCGATCTTAGGCCCTTCGGGCTGTGGCAAGACCACGACTTTGAATATCATCGGCGGCCTGGACCGCTACACCTCGGGTGACTTGCTGATCAACGGCAAATCCACCACCATGTACAAGGACCGTGACTGGGATACCTACCGTAACCACTCGATCGGCTTTGTATTCCAAAGCTACAACCTGATCCCCCACCAGAGCGTGCTCTCCAACGTAGAGCTTGCGCTGACCGTTTCGGGCGTGCCCAAGGCCGAGCGTCGCCGCCGCGCTCGTGAGGCGCTGGAGAAGGTGGGACTTGGCGATCAGCTAAGCAAACGTCCCTCTCAGATGTCGGGCGGTCAGATGCAGCGTGTGTCCATCGCACGAGCACTTGTCAACGACCCCGATATCCTTCTGGCCGACGAGCCGACCGGTGCACTGGATACAGTCACCAGCGTACAGATCATGGAGCTGCTCAAGGAGATCTCCAAGGATAAGTTAGTCATCATGGTCACGCATAACCCCGAGCTTGCAGAGACGTATTCCACCAGAATCGTGCAGCTGCGTGACGGCAATCTGATCGGCGACTCGGATCCTTACGAGCCGACCGAGCAGGAAATCCACGCCGCACGCACCGCACCTCCCAAGGTGGCCAAGGGCAAGGCGAGAATGTCCACCAAAACAGCCTTCTCTCTCTCGCTCAACAACCTCATGACCAAAAAAGCCCGTACCTTCCTGACCTCCTTTGCGGGAAGTATCGGTATCATCGGTATCGCGCTCATTCTTTCCCTTTCCACCGGTATCAATAACTTTATCGATCACGTACAGGAGGATACGCTTTCCACCTACCCCATCACCATTTACAAAACCGAGCAGGACTATTCCGCACTGATCGGTGCTATGCAGCAGACGCAGGAAAATGTGGAAAACCGTATTCCCGATGATCAAACAGTTTGGATCGACGACTCACTCAATCACTTTGTCTCTGCCTCCACCTCAAGAATTGAGAACAATCTGACCGATTTCAAAGCGTTCTTGGATGATCACGAGGAAGAGCTTGCACAGTACGTATCAGATATCCGATATACCTACAACTACACGCTCAAGGTGTATTCCGCGGACGGAAAGACACAGGTCAATCCCACCACGATTTTCGAGAATATGGGTCCTGCTATGGGCGGTATATCCGATATGATGGGAACTTTGGGCAGTATGTCCGGTGGTTTTACCATCTTTGAGCAGATGATCGACAACGAGGAGCTGATCCAGTCACAGTACGAGCTGGTTGGCAAAAACAGCGAATGGGCAGACGATCCTACCGAGATCATGCTGGTGCTGGATAAAAACAACGCCATCAGCAATATGACGCTGTATATGCTTGGGCTGCAGGATCAATCTGAAATTTCGGACATCCTGATCAACATCTTTACAGATCCCGATTACGAAATTCCCACGATCGATCCTTATCAGGTGGATGACTTTATCGGTATGACCTTCCTGGTCGTTCCGGACAGTGCCTACTATTACGAATCCGAGGAGACCTTCACCGTAGACGGCAAGGTACACCATATCTGGAAGGATATCCGCAACGACGCCGACTATGACGCCGAGAAATTTGTCAAGGAAAACGGCGTGGAGATCACCATCTCGGGTCTGATCCGTCCCTCCGCGAACGCCATGGCTGCATCTATCGGCTCTCCCATCGCATACAACACCTCCCTGCAGACGTATATGCAGGAAATCATACGCGAAAGTGACGTAGTCCGCGCACAGGAAAAGTTGCCCGGTTACGATATCACCACCGGCCTGGAGTTTGACGAGGGACAATACCTCGGTCTTTCGGACAAGGAAAAGGCAGAGCTGTTTGACGGTTTTATCAAGGATAACGACCAGGTAATCATCCAGATCATGCTTGATTATATCAAGGCAGCCGAAGAAGATCAGGATCAGAATTCCGAAATCGCAGGCATGAGCCGCGACGATAAGATCAATTTCGTCATGGAGCAATTTGCCACGCTTGCACAAACGCATCCCGACATTTACAAATCCATTATGCTGGGCATGATGAAGCAGACTATGGGTGATGCCTATAACAGCTACGCAAGCTATTTCGAAAGCATGACCGCTGAGCAGCTGGGAGCACTCATGGCGCAATCCGGCGGGTCTGCAACCGAAAGCGAAAAGGCACTGCGCGGATATCTGCAGAGCCTTAGCGACGAGGATCTGAACGCAATGGTCACCAAGATCAAGACAGGCAGCCAGGATTCCACCGACATCCGTGACAGATATACCGACGAGCAGCTGGTACAGGCATTTGAGGAAACCTACGCCGCATATAACGACTCCCAGAAGGCAATTCTTTACGATGAATATATGCCGAATATGCTTTCCCCCAACAGTATGGACCGTATCATGAGCATGTTTGGCTGGTATCTGGACGAAAAGCCGGCATCCATCAGCATTTACTCCAAGGATTTTGCAGCCAAGGATTACATTACGGCCCTGATCGATCAGTATAATCAAGACGCAGAGGACGAGGGCATGGAAGAAAACGTCATCCATTATACCGACATGATCGGTCTTATGATGTCCTCGATCACCATTATCATTGACGTCATTTCCTACGTGCTGATCGCGTTCGTTTCGATCTCACTGGTGGTTTCCTCCATCATGATCGGTATCATCACCTATATCTCGGTGCTGGAGCGTACCAAGGAGATCGGTATCCTGCGCTCGATCGGTGCATCCAAGGGCGATATTGCCAAGGTGTTCAATGCTGAAACTACCATCGTCGGCTTTACAGCCGGTATGATCGGTATTATCGTCACCATTTTGCTCAACTTCCCGATCAGCTGGATCGTGCAAGAGCTTTCCGGTATGTCGGGTATCAATGCGGTGCTTCCCTGGTGGGGTGGTGTCGGACTGGTTGCGATCAGTATGATCCTGACGCTGATTGCAGGCTTGTTCCCTGCAACGCTTGCATCCAAGAAGGATCCCGTAGAAGCATTGAGAACCGAGTAATCGGCCATCAATCAAAGAAAATATTCCCTTGCAAGGCAGGATTTGTCAAAAATCCTGCCTTGTTGTTTCGTACTGGTTTTGCTGACAGATGTTGTGTGTTGACGCGGCAGGTGCGGCGTGTTAGAATGTGAGCGTGGCAATCAAAGCCGCAATACTCACATAGGAGGATTCTTTATGAAATCCAAAAAGGTACTCAAGATTTTACTTCCCATCCTGGGGGCAGTGGTGCTCGTCGCGGTTATCGTAGCGTGTGCTGCGACCGGCAAGGGCAATGACCATACAAATGAAAGCGATACGGACACGCAAGAAACGACCACACAGCAAAGCACAACCGCACCCGATTCAAGCGAGCAAGAGACCACGACGGCAGAGGATTCCACGACTGATCCAGACACTCAGGAAAGCACCACGCCCGAGCAAACTACGCCTGAGGCAACCACTCCGGAGCAGACCACTCCCGAGCAGACTACTCCCGAGCAAACTACTCCCGAGCAGACCACTCCCGAGCAAACTACTCCCGAGCAGTCCACGCAGCCCCCTGCCGAGGACAGCTCGGATGCAGGCAACGAGGATAGCTCTGATAGCGCATCCGACGGGGGTGCAGACTCCTCCGAGGGCGAGCAGACACCCGACGTTGACGACAATGGGGATGCTTCCGCAGCAGAATAAGGGCAAAAATAAGGCCGACAGAGATGTCGGTCTTGTTTTTTACACAAAAAAAGAAAAATAAATATCAAAAGGGGCTTGCATTTTCGATTTTGATGTGATATAATAACAGGGTCGCTGGTGTGGCTCAGGGGTAGAGCAGCTGATTCGTAATCAGCAGGTCGAGGGTTCGAATCCCTCCACCAGCTCCAAAAAAGAGAGTCAAGGTCTTTTCAAGACCTTGACTCTCTTTTTTCGACCTGTTGCACCGATTCAGAACCCCGCATGCGCGGCTCTGCCGCTCATGCAAGGTTTGCGCCGGTTACCCAAACAATTTTCTCGACCTTTGGCGCAAATATGGGTTCCCAATCCCTCCACCCACCATTTTGGATCCTGCGGTCGATTCCTGAATCGACCCTACGTGCGCGAATCGTATGTAAAACACAATTCCGCCCCATGATTACATTGACAACCCCGCATTTTTATGATATACTTTTCATATACAGTCTTTCCATCGGAGGAAACACATGAATCTTTGTGATACAAGGACGATCAAGCAGATCATGGGCATGTACGGTCTGCATTTCAAAAAGGAATTCGGACAGAATTTTCTGACCGAGAAATTCGTGGTTGAGGACATTGCGGACAACTGCTGCGACGACCGCGATGCAACTATCCTGGAAATCGGCCCCGGCCTCGGCACGCTGACGCGTGAGCTGGCGGCAAGATATAAAAAGGTCATTTGCCTGGAAATCGACAACGGCATGATCCCCGTACTCAAATACACGCTGGCGGATTTTGACAACGTGACCGTTTACAATCAGGACATCATGCAGGCGGATCTGAACGAGCTGCTGGGTGAAGCATTTGCCCAGGGTACGGTATCGGTCTGTGCAAATCTGCCCTATTATATCACCACCCCCATTATGATGAAGCTGCTGGAATCCGGACTTCCCTTCTCGGATATCACGGTCATGATCCAGGCCGAGGTGGCAGACCGCCTTTGCGCCAAGGCCGGCAGCAAGGATTACGGCGCGATCACGGCGGTGCTTGCGTATTACGGCACCACGGAAAAGCTGTTCCGCGTCAAGGCAGGCTGCTTTATGCCCGCGCCCAAGGTGGATTCCACCGTCATCCGAACCAGACTCTACAAGCAAAAGCCGTATCATCCCAAGGACGAGGCGCTGATGTTCCGTACCATCAAGGCGGCCTTTGAGCAGCGCAGAAAGACCTTGCCCAACGCGCTTGCCTCCGGCTTTGGAGAGCTTGACAAGCAGACGCTGACCGACGTCATCGTGTCCTGTGGCCACAGCGCAGACATCCGCGGCGAACGATTGGCCATCGACGATTTCGTGGCTTTGTCCGACGCGATTTACGAGAAAATTCATGCATAAAAGAAAACGGGAGCTCTGCTCCCGTTTTTTATTTTTTCTTATCGGTCTAAATAACTAAACACCAGTGTGCACAGCACCGAAGAAATGCCGCAAAGCACGGTGGCTGCCACAAAGATCAACCAGCCCGGATGCCACAGATTCCACAGAAAACCCATAACAAGATATGCGGGAATGGCAACCAGGAACACAATCGCGCAAAAGGCTGCATTGATGCGATCCCAATCCACAGCGGGTCCAAAATGAGAGCCCTTCAATTTGGGGCGCAATTTCGGGCGGTTGATGGCTGAGAGCAACGTTCTCAGCACGGCCGCTGCCACAAAGATCAGCCAACCCGGATGCCACAGATGCCACACAAAGCCTATCACAAGATACACCAACGTCACGATCGGGAACAGCATATCCATCACCACCTTGAGCACGGTGCTGCGGCGAAGCTCAAACTCGACCCCGGGCTTATTCTCATGCTCTTTTTCCTGCTCTGTCTCTTGCACAGGTACAGGCTCGTGTTCGGCACTCGCGTCGCCGCGCACCAGCGTCTCCATATCGCACTCCAAAATCTCGCACAGTTTGATCACGGTCTCCACGTCGGGGTACACCGAATCGGTCTCCCAGCGCGAAATGGTCTGGCGCGAAACGTACATACGCTCTGCAAGCTCCTCTTGTGTAATGCCCTGCTTTTTTCTCAAATATCCGATATTACTTCCAAAGCTCATACTTGCCTCCTTGAGTTCTGATGCCTTTATCATACGCCAAAGCGCGGCCAAAGTCCACCACACGCCCGTATTTTTTGCAACACGGCGTGTTACATTGGCGTGTCAGAGCCGCCAAATCGCTTATTTTTTCTTAAAATCCGGCTTTTTTTCGTGTTTGTCAAACGGCTTTTTCTGCTCAAAGCTCTTCTTTTGCTCAAAGGGATTTTTCTGCTCAAAGGGCTTTTTCTGCTCAAAGTACGGCTTCTTAGCCTCGGCGGGATCGCGGAAGAACTCGAACAAGGTGCATGGCAGCATGCCGTTGTAAAGGCGGTGCGTCTTGTCTGCCATGCGGCCATACTTGCGCTCAAATTCGGGATACGAGGTAATGATATACACGTGCCAGGGGTAAAGCTCGGCAAAGGCCTTTCCCATATCGCGGTACAGAGCGGCAACCTCGTCCTCCTCCATCATGCGCTCGCCGTAGGGCGGGTTGCACACCACGGTGCCCTTGCGGTCCTCGCGCCTGATCTTGCGTGCGTCTGCTTGGAAGATATTGAGATATTCCTCCACTCCCGCGCGGGTCGCGTTTTCGTAGGTCACGTCCAGCATGTCCTCGTCAATATCCGAGGCCCACGCCTCAAATTTGCTGTCACGGATGATCAGATCCTGCGCCTCGGTCGCAGCGTCAATCCAGGCGCGCTCTGGAATGCAGGCAAAGCTCTGCCCTGCAAACGCTCGGCCAAGTCCGGGGGCGCGGTGCGTGGCGATCATGGCCGCCTCAATGGCGATCGTGCCCGAGCCGCAGAAGGGATCCCAGAACAAAATGTCCTCCTTGGGGCGGGCGGTGTACGCGATGGATGCCGCCAGCGTCTCGCGCAAGGGCGCGACGCCCGCCTGCGGGCGATATCCGCGCTTATGCAGTGCTATGCCCGAGGTATCCAGCATCAGGGCGACCACGTCCTTGAACAGGAAAAACTCGATCTGATATTTGACGCCGTCCTCGGTAAACCAGCGAATGCCGTAGGCCGAGGAAAGCCTGTCCACAACTGCCTTTTTGATAATGCTCTGAGCGTCGGGAATGGAATACAGCTTACTTTTGATGCAATGCCCCTTGACGGGAAAGGCATCGGACGAGCCGATATACTGCTCCCACGGCAACGCCTTGACGCCCTCGAACAGCTCGTCATACGAGGTGGCGGGAAATTCGCCCACCTTGATCATGACCCTCTCGGCACAGCGCAAAAACATATTGGCGCGCGCAATGTCGGCAGGCGTGCCCTCAAATGTCACTCTGCCGTCCATGGTGTGGATTCGTTTGAGTCCAAGCGCATCTATTTCCTCTCCGAGCTGTCTCTCCAGCCCGAACATACAGGTTGCTACTAAGATCATTTCGCACCTCCAAAAAAATCTATCTTTATTATACATGAAAAACGTCTGTCGGTCAAGGGATATCTTGCTCATACTTTCTTCACAATAATTTCAATAATGTTCATATTCATGTGTAGGGTTTTCTCACAAAGCAGTGATATACTATGCTCAGAAATGAAAAGAGAGGTCGAAAATGAAAAAACGATCCTTAGCATTTGCTTTGGCACTTTGCGCCTGTCTTGCCTTGACGGGCTGCAAGGACAAAGCAAAGGATGACGTGCAGTCGGGGCTTGAAACCTCGGCTGACGGCAACATCATTTATACGGACAAGAACGGAAACAAGCACAACGTGACCTTTGACAGTGGCGACGAGACCGCGACCGAGATCGAGATGCCCGCGGTCAGCTTTGCCGCAGAAATGGTCAGCGGCACTTACGACGGCATGGCAGACGCGACGGTCACGCTTTGCGGCGACAGTGCTACCGTGGACGGCAGCGGCGTGCAGGTGGACAGCAGTACGGTCACGTTTGTCGCGCAAGGTACGTACCTTGTCAGCGGCGAGCTCAAGGGACAGCTGGTAATAGATACCCCCGACGCAGAAAAGGTCAAGCTGATCCTTTGCGGCGTCAGCGTCACAAACACGCAAGGCCCTGCCCTGCTTGTCAACACGGCGCAGAAAAAGGTCATTCTGTACTCCGCCAAGGACTCGGTCAACCTGTTCTCGGACGGTACGGACTACTATACCGAGGCCGAGGACGGCACGTCGGCCGGCTTGCCTAATGCTTGCATCTGGTCGGCTGAGGATCTCAAGCTTGACGGCGAGGGCAGCATTTATATCACGGGCAACTGCGACAAGGGCATCAACACCAAGGATGATCTGGAGATCGCGGGCGGCAATCTTTACGTCAGCGCAATCGGCGCGGGGGTGCGCGGCAACGACAGCGTGACAGTCAGCGGTGGCTACGTGCACGTGCTTTCTTCTGCGGGCGACGGCATCAAGACGGCCAACACCGACGAGGGTAAGGGAGATTTTGTCATCAGCGGCGGTGAGATCTATATCGATTGCTTTGGCGACGGCATCAGCTCGTCCGCTTCCCTGTCTGTCACGGGTGGTACAATCGCTATTCAAACCACGGGCACGGTGGATGCGTCCGCTGCATCAACCCAAACAAACGCCGATTGGGGCAGCCCCGGCGGCAGACCGGGAGGTGGCGGCGGTCACGGAGGCCCCGGCGGTATGAACGAGGGCAACCCGAACAAATCCTCCACCAGCGCAAAGGGGCTCAAATCCGTGGGGCTTCTGCACGTCACGGACGGAAATATTACCATTGATTGCACCGACGACGCCATTCATTCGGACAGCGCGGTGCAGATCGACGGCGGAAACCTGTACCTCTCGGCAAGCGACGACGGCATTCACGGAGAGCAATGTACCGTGATAAGCGGTGGCGTGATCGAAATCGCCAAGAGCTACGAGGGCATAGAGGCTATCGAGATCACGGTCAACGGCGGCACCATCCGTCTGACTGCGTCCGATGACGGCTTTAACGCCTGCGGCGGCATGTCCATGATGGGCGGCGGCTTTGGCAGACCGGGACAGACGGATAGCTCGACCACCTCCTCGGACGAGACGCCCCTCTTAACCTTCAACGGCGGCTACACGGTGGTCAACGCAAGCGGCGACGGCATTGATTCCAACGGATGCATCAACGTCACGGGCGGTACGGTCATCGTATACGGCCCGACCGATAACGGCAACGGCCCGATCGACCACGGAGATGCGCGCACCGATCAGCTGACCGTCTCGGGCGGCATGCTGCTGGCCATTGGCTCTTCGGGCATGGCTGAAATGGCGGTCGGAGACAATTACGGCGTACTGGCGTTTGCGACTCGCACATCCTTCCCGGGCGGCACGACCATGGGCATTTTCGATTCTGACGGCAAGCTTGTGCTGGCATTCGAATCCCCCAAGGCCTTTGCCTCGGTGGTTTACAGTAGCGCGGATATTGCGTCGGGAGAGACCTACTCCATCGGCTATAACGGCACGATCGGCGGCACGCTGCAGGACGGCATCGCACAGGGTGGCACGTACGAGGGATATACCGAGCTTGGAGAAATTCAGGCGGAATAAAAATAAAAAAGCAGCCCGATGTGGCTGAAGAATTAGCGGAAAATAACGAAAAAGCAGAAGTCTTTGATGAAGGCTTCTGCTTTCGGTTTTTATGATGCGCAGCCCCGCCCGTGTCATCCTGAGCGGAACGAAGTGGAGTCGAACGCGGAGCGCGACACGCAGTGTCGGGATTTACGGGCGAATGATGTTGCCCCTCGTAAATCCTCAAAACGCTGCAAGCGTTTTGACTTTCAAAAATCAGCAATTTGTTGCAGATTTTTGAAAGTTCGACTACGAAAACATCCACACGGGATGTTTTCTCCGCTCAGGATGACACGAGGGGTATTGCGCTTTTTCCGCTTATTTCTCAGCCCGATCGGGCTGTCCTTTTTCTTTTTACTGCGCGGCCTCGACTAAAGCGCCAAGCTTTGCGCGCAGCTCTCTGAACTGCTCTTCATCCGTGCTGTATTCGCCGACGCTCGTGGTCCACTCATTGATGATGGCATCCACGATATCCTTGCCGTACTTTGCCTCCAGCATAGTCAGATACTCAAAGTCCTCAATGCCGTCGCGCACGCACTCAAGACGCAAAGAGCCCACGGGATCGGTTTGCGCAAAGTACGCACCGCTGTAAAGCAAAATACCGTTGCCGTACACGTTGATATTCTGAGTTTGCTCGATCTCGTGCAGCGCATCCATACCGAAATAGAACTCGTCGGCCGTGGGAACGTACCACTTACTTGTGCCGTTGGTCCAGTCGTTGACCAGGTAGTACAAAAATCCGTCCACGCCGTACAGCTTTTGCTGCCAGAACAGCGTGCGCACGTTGACCGCCTCGGTGTTGATGATCAGCGTGATCTCGGGGTCACAGGGTCTTCTGGTCACGTACCACCAAGCTTGGTCGCCGCCCGCCTGCTCTGCCCACATGCGGTCTCTGAACGAGCCGAGCTTTTGCTCGGTCATGACCGAGCAGCCGTAGGTCAGCGTGCGGTCGCCGTACCATTCCGCAAAGGTGTTATAGAAGAAGGTCTTGGGGCACCATACGTTGACGTACTCGGACACGTAAGAGAAGAAGTCACCGCCACCCACGGTATAATTGACGTGCATGGGCACGATCAGCTGATATCCGGGGAAATGCTCCGAGAGCAGCTTGCCGTAGTTGTTGACGTCATCCAGTCTGCCCACGTTCAAGGGCTCGTCGACGGGATAGAAGTAGGCCTTATCCAGCCACTCCTGCTTTTGCGACAAGAAGTTATACGCATTTGCCACGTTGCTTGCGTTGAGCTCCTTGCTGTAGCCCAGGGGCTGGAACGCCACGACGCGGGGATTATCCAGATATTCCACAAATCTCGGGTCGGAGAAGGTACCGTCCGAGTTTTCAAAGGGCAGATCATACGCGCAAACGCGGTTTTCAAGCAGATAATCGTAGTAGATCTGTGGCAGATTTTTGCCTTCCTCATTGGCCACAATGCCCGCCCAGTCCTTATAGGACACGTACACGTCAAAGCCGCTCAAACTCATCAGCGTCTTGCAGGAGCTTGCCTCGGGCAGCTCGAAATTCCAGACGTAAGCAAACACAGTCGCCTTTTTGACCTCGTTGCCGTCCTTGTCCACAACCGTCACATTCGCACTGTATTCACCTGGTGCGCTGTCCGGCTTGCTTGTTGCCTTGATGATAAAGGCTTGGTTTTCGCCCGCCCTCACATCAAAGCCGTCGTACACCTGCAGCAAGGGCAGCATCTCGCCCGCGCCGTTGCCGCCGTTTACCCAATCAAGCATAGCCTGATCCGGCTCGTACGTGACGGGAGGCAGAGGATCAATGACCCTTTCGCCCTCCACGTTGAAATAATAGCCCCAGAACAGCTCGGTCTGCAGCGTATTTCCCGCATCATTGGTAAAGTCGGAAACGTAAACCTTCAGGCCCTCGACGTCGTTCTGTGCGCCAAGCAGCACCTGACAGCCCTCAATCTCGTTCTTGGCCATTTGGATCTGATACGTATCCTTACCATTTGGCGTATTGGTTGCCTGCGGCGTGCGGTTGTAAAGATGATCAAACCACAAAGAAAGCGTTGCATCCTCACTCTCGGCCGTCAAGGGGGTATAGGAATCGTACTTGGTTGCGGGCATGCTCACAGAGCCCAGCAGCTTCTGTGCCTCGGCCTTTGCCTGCTCGCTTGCGATCACGCCGATCTCATCCCAGCCGATATCAAACAGCTTGTAATATGCCTCGTCGCTCTCTAAAAACTGAATTTCCGCAATATGCAGCTCCTCGCCCTTGTCGATCCCGCTGACCATATAGTCAAAGCGGAAGCCGTTGACGTTGCCCGTCCAGCCCTCGAAGGAGGAAAGGTCAAAGAGCACGTACTGCCAGTCGTGATTGTCAAGGTCAAAGGAGGCCGTGGTCACCATGCCTCCTGTCGCGCCGCCCGTGCGGCCTGCATAAAAGAACAGCTCAAAGGTGCCCGAGCTGCAGCTGACGTTTCTGACCTTGAGTACTACGTACGGATAATCATCCGCATCCACGGCAGCCATGCCCACCTTTTTATAGAATTTTTTGAAGCTGAAGTCCACGAAAGGGTCGTTCGCGCCCGCTACCTTGGTGCAAAGAGACAGATATTGCTCGCCGTCCTCGTCCGCACCAACGGTCACGTCGATCTGGTTGGCTCCCGAGCAAAAGCTTGCAAGGTCATCAGCCTCAACTAAATTGAAGTCTGCAACCACGCCGTTGACCTCGGGCAGAGCGGGCTCGGTGGAGCTTTCCTCAAAAGGAGGCTCGGTCTCGCCCTGCGTCGTTTCCTCGGAGCTCTCTTGCGTGACGCCTTGTGTTGCGCCTTCGGTAGACTGCTCGGTATCGGCCGGATCATTGGCGGGGTCATCGGGCGTGCAAGCAACCAGCGCACACGAAAGCATGACGCAGGCAAGCATGCATGCAAGCAAAACGATAAGAAGTGATTTTTTCATAAAAGCGCCCCTCTTCCCTGTTTAGTAAGGAATATGCTCGTTGACGTCGTCCATGGAATGGAAAAATGCGACAAAGCCAAACTGAATAGAATCGCCGCTCTCGGCCATGGAAAGGCCAAAGCGCATATATCCCAGAGAGGATGCATCTGCATCATAGCAAGCAGCTACGTCGGTCAGATCCAGAATCAGATATCCCCACTCGTCGCCCTCGGTTGCAAGCATCTCCTCCGAAATGTGGTCGCCCGCACCGGTTGCACTGTACCCTTCCGTGCCTGCATACATATTCAGCGTCTGATCGATGGCGGAACGGTACTGGATGACCAGGATGTTATCCACCACGGTATCCTGCTTGATCAGATAGAAGTAGGGGTCCCAGATATCGTTTGTGCCCATCTGGAACAGCGCGGTAAACGTACCGTCCTCGTGTACGGTCAGACCCGCAAAGTCGCTGCGATCCTGCTGCTCGTTGTTGGCAGCTGCCAGAATGTCTTCCATTTCCAGCACGACCGATGCCACCTCTTTGATCTGCTCACGGGTGGGATGCACTACGGCCTGTGCCTCTGTGGTCTCTTCGGGGGTGGTTTGCTCGGCAGTCGTCTGCTCGGGAGTCGTTTGTTCGACCGTCGTCTGCTCGGGTGCCTCGGTCTTTTGTTCAGCTGTGGTCTCGGGGGTCTCGGGATTCTCTGTGTTGTTGCAGCCGACAAGCAAAAGGCTGCATACAAGGATCATTGCCATGATCATCCATAAATGCTTCATACTTATTTCCTCCGAATTTTATGATTTATCGATCAGTTCACGAATTGTGCGCCGTACAGGGACGCATAGAAGCCGCCCATCTCCAGCAGCTGCTCGTGCGTGCCGCTCTCGATGATGTTGCCGTCCTTGACCACCAGAATATTATCCGCATGCTGCACGGTGGAGAGTCTGTGCGCAATGACAAAACAGGTCTTCCCCTTCATCAGCGCAAGCATCGCGTCCTGGATCTGATGCTCGGTGCGGCTGTCCACGTTGGACGTCGCTTCGTCGAGAATCAGCATGGGCGCGCGGGAAAGCATGGCGCGCGCGATGGTGATCAGCTGTCTTTGTCCCTTGGAGAGATTGACGCCGCCGTCCGACAGCTGAGTCGCATACCCTTGGGGCAGCGACATGATAAAGTGGTGGATCTTGGCCGCCTTGGCCGCATCGACCACCTCCTCGTCGGTGGCATCCTCGCGTCCGTATGCGATATTGTCTCGGATGCTGCCGCCAAACAGCCACGTATCCTGCAATACCATGGTAAAGCTCTTGCGCAGGCTGTCACGCGTTGCATCCGTGATAGGGATGCCGTCAAACGTGATCTCGCCCGCGTCAATATCGTAAAAGCGCATGAGCAGGTTGATGATGGTGGTCTTGCCTGCGCCCGTAGGGCCGACAATCGCCACGGTCTGACCGGGCTCGACCTTGACCGACAGCCCGTGCAAGATCTGCTTTCCCTGCACGTAGCCAAACTCGACCTTGTCCAGCGTGACCCGTCCCTTGGCATCCAGCACCACGGCATCCTTTTTGTCGGCAGGCTCGGGAGCCTGATCGATCACGCCAAATACTCTCTCGGCTGCCGAAAGCGCGCTTTGCAGCTCGCTGAAAATGTTGGCAAACTCGTTGATGGGGCCTGCAAACTTTCTTGCGTACTGCACGAACGAGCCCACATCACCAAGGCCGATGATAAACAAGGGATTTTGCACCGTGCCGCCCAGCGAGAACATATAAAAGATGCTTCCCAGCAGCGTGATCAGCGCAATGGACAAATTGCTGACGAAATTGACCGTGGGGCCAATGACCGAGCCATGATAATCCGCCTTGTAATATGCGCTGCACGCGTCCTCGTTGCGCAGATCAAAGCGGTCGGTAATGACCTTCTCCTTGCCGTAGGTGCGGATGGTCTTCTGACCCGACAGCATCTCCTCGGCAAAGCCGTTGAGCTCGCCCAATTTTGCCGAACGCTTGCGGAACAGGGGCCGGATATGCGTGGATTTATACTTGGTAAAGATCAGAGAGATGGGTACTGTGATCACAAAGACCAGAATCAGCACCGGGGAAATGGTCAGCATCATGATCATTGAGCCAACAACCGTGATACTGTTTGCGCAAATAGCCAGCACGTCGTTGGAAAGCGACGCATTGAGCGTATCGATGTCGTAAGACAGGCGGCTGACGATCTCGCCCGTCTGGTGCATATCGAAAAATCCGACAGGCAGGTCGGTCAGGTGGTCAAAGACCTCCTTGCGCATGGTGTAGGTAATGCGCTGAGAAAGGTTGACCATGACGATAGACAGCAGGTAGGACATCAAGCCGGACATCACATAAAAGGCGATCATCAACGCGCAGAATAAAAATACGCGCTCAAAATTGACCTGCCCCGGTCCCACGATCTCATCGATGGCGAGTCCGGACAGCTTGGGTCCTGCCAAGGCCAGCACGTTTGCCGACATCATTAAGGCAAATGCCAGCAGCACAAGTCCCGGATAGCGGAACATGTATTTGCACAGGCGCAAAAGCGTTCTTCTGCGCTGTGTGGGGGTCATGGGAGTCTTTTGCGGCTTATTCTGATTACTCAAGCAAAGCACCTCCCATCTGCGAATCGCGGATCTCGCGGTAGACGGAGCAAGTTTCAAGCAGCTGCTCGTGGTTGCCCTTGCCGATGATTTTCCCCTCATCCAAAACAAGGATCAGATCGGCATGCATGACCGAGCTGACACGCTGCGCCACCACGACCGTGGTGGTCTCGGCAAAATGCATGCGCAGATCGCGACGCAATGCCGCATCGGTCTTATAGTCCAGTGCCGACGAGGCGTCGTCCAATATCAGAATCTCGGGCTTTCCAGCCAGCGCTCTTGCGATCAGCAATCTTTGCCGCTGACCGCCCGACACGTTGGTGCCCTTACTGGTCAGCTCATGCTCCACGCCCTCGGGAAAGGCAGACACAAACTCCTCCGCCTGCGCCACGCGCAGGGCAAGCGCAAGATCCTGCTCGCTCACCTCTCTGCCAAAGCAGATGTTTTCGCGCACAGTATCCGCATATACAAAATCGTTTTGCATCGCAGTACCGAACATGGCACACAGCTCCTCGTGACGCATGCCGCGCACGTTTTTGCCATTGATATAGATCTTTCCCTTTTGCGGATCGTAGTTGCGCAAAAGCAGACGCAAAAGCGTGCTCTTACCGCTGCCCGTTGCACCGATGATGCCCAGGGTGCCTCCGCGAGGCAGCGAGAACGAGATATTTTCAAGGTCGTTCTGCTCTCCGTTATACGAAAAGGATACGTTTTCAAACACAATGTGATCGCTCGTGGGCAACGGCAATCCCCCATCCTCCGGCTCAAGCTCGAAGGGTGCGTTCATGACCGTTTCTATACGGTTGGCCGACGCAATGCACTTGGTAGACATGATAAAGATTCGGTTGATGACGATCATGGCGTTGGAGATCAGCGTGAAATATTGAATAAAGGCAATGATCTTACCGGATTGGCTCAAATTGTCGTTGACCAGAAATGCACCCACCAGCACCACCGCCACAAGGCCTGCGTTGAGCAGAATGGTGATCAAGGGGTTGGTCAGCGCCATGGTCAAAGACGCCTTCTTTTCGCTTTTGACAAGCGCGCGGTTGACCGTATCAAATCTTGCGCGCTCATACTCCTTTTTGGAAAGTGCCTTGATGACGCGGATGCCGCCGATATCCTCGCGCACCACGCGCACCATGTCGTCCCCCGCCTTCTGGCTGGCGGCATATAACGGTACACCGCGACGCGAGATATAAAACACGCTCAGACCGATAAAGGGTAACAGGCACACCATGACCGTGGCAAGCCGCCAGTCAAGAAAATAGGACACGGCAATGCCACCGATCAACAAAATGGGCGCACGCACGCCGATTCGCTGGATCATGCCCAGGAAGTGGTGAATATTGTACGTATCCGAGGTCAATCTGGTTTCCAGCTCGGGAATGCCGATCCGGTCGGTCTGTCGGGGAGACAGACGCATGGTCTTGGCAAACAGATCGTGACGCACCTTCTGTGCTGCATTTTTTGCCACACGGGCTGCCATACGGTTGGCAATAATGTTGAGCACCAAGGCCGCCACCGCGCATAAAATCATGACGCCGCCCCAGACAAACACAAGCGTCAAGTCTCCCGTAGGTGCGTGCTCGGGCACCACCACGTCCAGCATATGCGACAGAATATAGGGCAACGCAAGCTCAGCCAGCGTACCCGACACCTTGATGCAAAAGCCGATCAGGAGAGAGAGCCCGAACGGTTTTAAGTATTTAATGACAAGTTTCAAAGAGTCCCGCTCCTTTCACAAAAATATACAATAATTATATAATAAATTTCACGGTTTGTCAATGAATTGTCGGATTTTGGAGGAGAAAGAAAATATGAGTGTGTATTGTCGTAGGGGAGGAATATTTTCGTTCCCCTTGTCCCAAACCAAAAAGGCGTGCCGAAGCACGCCTTTTTGTATATTTGGTTGTTTACGAAATTATTCGTACAGCTTACCCATCTTTTCAAGTCTTTCGAACTTAGCTGCTGCAGCCTTTTCAGCCTTGTCAAACAGCATTGCAGCTCTTTCGGGGTTAGCCTGCGCCAGACGAGCATAACGAACCTCGGACTTGATAAAGTCAACGTAGCTTGCAGTGGGAGCCTTGCAGTCGATGCTCAGCTTGTTGGACTCCAGAGTGGGGTTGTAGCGGAAGGTCTGCCAGTAGCCTGCCTCGACAGCCTTCTTCATCTCGAGCTGGCAGTTCTGCATGCCGCCCTTAACACCGTGCATCTCACAAGGAGCGTAACCGATGATCAGAGAAGGACCGTTGTAAGCCTCAGCCTCAGTCAGAGCCTTGAGCAGCTGGTTCATATCGTAGCCCATGGAAACCTGTGCAACGTATACGTAACCGTAGGACATAGCGATCTCTGCAAGGTTCTTCTTGCCGATTGCCTTACCTGCAGCTGCGAACTGAGCTACCTGACCGATGTTGGAAGCCTTGGAAGCCTGTCCGCCGGTGTTGGAGTAAACCTCGGTATCGAATACGAATACGTTGACGTTTTCGCCGGAAGCCAGAACGTGGTCCAGACCGCCAAAGCCGATATCGTATGCCCAACCGTCACCACCGAAGATCCATACGGACTTCTTGTTCAGGTAATCCTTCTCAGCGAGAATTTCGGGAGCTACGGGGCAACCTGCCTCTGCTGCCTTTTCCAGCTCTGCGATCAGAGCGGTGGTAGCTTCAGCGTTCTTTGCGCCGTCATCCTTGGTTGCAAGGTAAGCGTCAGCTGCAGCCTTGAACTCTGCGGATGCCTTTTCGGAAGCAGCCATTTCCTCAACCTTAGCGATCAGCTTCTCGCGGATTGCCTTCTGACCAAGAGCCATACCGAGACCGTGCTCAGCGTTGTCCTCAAACAGGGAGTTTGCCCAAGCCGGACCCTTCTTGGTTGCATTGTTTACGGTGTAAGGAGTAGCGGGTGCACTACCGCCCCAAATGGAGGAGCAGCCGGTTGCGTTGGAGATATACATTCTCTCACCGAACAGCTGAGTGATCAGCTTCGCGTAAGAGGTTTCTGCACAGCCTGCGCAAGAGCCGGAGAACTCAAGCAGGGGCTGCTTGAACTGGGAGCCCTTAACGGTTGCGTTGATCAGCTCGGGCTTCTCGGTTACGTTCTTCACTGCGTAATCGAATGCAGCCTGCTGAGCGGACTGAGTGTGCTGAGGAGCCATCCAGATAGCCAGATCCTTCTTGGAGGGCTTGGTACCTGCAGCTGCAGCCTTCTTTTCAGCCATTGCGTTGATGGGACAAGCCTTTACGCAAAGAGTACAACCCATGCAGTCCAGAGGAGACACGCCAATGGAGAACTTGTAGTTGGTCTTTACAACGGGCTTGGGAGCGAACTTGGTGGACTTGGGAGCGCCTGCAGCCTCTTCCTCGGTCATAGCGAAGGGACGGATTGCAGCGTGAGGACATACGAACGAGCAGTTGTTACACTGAGCGCACTTGTCAGCGTTCCATTCGGGAACCATAACGGCAACGCCGCGCTTTTCAGCAGCAGCTGCGCCCTGAGGCATGGTACCGTCAACGTACTTCTCGAATGCGGAAACGGGCAGCTTGTCGCCTTCCATTGCGCCAACGGGCTCAACGATGTTGTTGACAAACTCGTCCAGCTCTGCGCGGTCAGACTTGAACGCGGGCTTCTTGGGATCCTTGCGGCACTTAGCCCATGCCTCGGGAACGTCAACCTTGACGAATGCATCTGCGCCTGCGTCGATAGCGGCATAGTTGAGGTCAACCATAGCCTGGCCCTTCTTGATGTAGGACTTGTAAGCCATCTTCTTCATGTACTCAACAGCCTCTTGGGCAGGCAGAATGTTAGCCAGAGCGAAGAATGCGGACTGCAGAACGGTGTTCTTAACCTTTGCGTTACCGATGCGGTTGGTTGCAAGATCGGTTGCGTTGATGACGTAGAAGTTGATATTGTTGTTAGCAATATATTCCTTTACCTTTGCAGGCAGGTTCTTGGACAGAGCCTCGATGGTGTTCCACTCGCAGTCGAGGAGGAAGGTACCGCCGGGCTTAACGTCGGAAACCATGTCATACTTCTTCAGGTAAGCCTGGTTGTGGCAAGCAACGAAGTCAGCCTTGTTGATGTAGTAAGGAGACTTGATGGGGGTGTCACCGAAGCGCAGGTGCGAGATGGTGATACCGCCGGTCTTCTTGGAGTCATACTGGAAGTATGCCTGGATGTACTTGTCGGTGTGGTCACCGATGATCTTGATAGAGTTCTTGTTTGCACCAACGGTACCGTCGCCGCCAAGACCCCAGAACTTGCAGGAGATCGTGCCTGCGGGAGCGGTGTCGGGGCAAACCTTCTCGGGCAGAGAGGAGCCGGTCACGTCGTCAACGATACCAATGGTAAAGTTGTTCTTGGGAGCTCTCTTCTTGAGGTTCTCATATACTGCGAAAATGGAGGAAGGAGGCGTATCCTTGGAGCCAAGGCCGTATCTACCGCCAACGATGGTCTTCTTGATGCCTGCCTGTGCAAGAGCGGTCACAACGTCCAAGTACAGAGGCTCACCCAGAGAACCGGGCTCCTTGGTTCTGTCCAGAACTGCGATCTTCTTAGCAGTTGCGGGGATGGCTTCGATCAGCTTGTCAGCGCGGAAGGGTCTGTACAGTCTTACCTTAACAAGACCGACCTTTTCGCCGTTCGCGTTCATGTAGTCGATCACTTCTTCAGCAACGTCGCAGATAGAGCCCATTGCGATGATGACTCTTTCGGCGTCCTCTGCACCGTAGTAGTTGAACAGCTTGTAGTTGGTACCGATCTTGGCGTTGATCTTGTCCATGTACTCTTCAACGATTGCAGGGAGTGCATCGTAGTACTTGTTGCAAGCCTCTCTGTGCTGGAAGAAGATGTCGCCGTTTTCAGCGGAGCCGCGGAGAACGGGGTGCTCGGGGTTCAGGGAGCGAGCGCGGAAAGCCTTAACAGCATCCATATCGGTCAGCTCAGCCAGATCCTCGTAGTCCCAAGCCTCGATCTTCTGGATCTCGTGGGAGGTACGGAAGCCGTCGAAGAAGCTGATGAAGGGAACGCGGCCCTTAATGGAAGCAAGGTGAGCAACAGCGCCGAGGTCCATGATTTCCTGGGGGTTGGTCTCAGCCAGCATAGCGAAACCGGTCTGACGGCAAGCGTAGACGTCGGAGTGGTCGCCAAAGATGTTCAGAGCGTGAGAAGCAACGGTACGAGCGGAAACGTGGAATACGCAAGGAAGCAGCTCGCCTGCGATCTTATACATATTGGGGATCATCAGAAGCAGACCCTGGGAAGCGGTGTAGGTGGTAGTCAGAGCACCTGCAGCCAGAGAGCCGTGCACAGTACCTGCTGCGCCTGCCTCAGATTCCATTTCGGTTACCTTAACGGTGGTGCCGAAGATGTTCTTCAGACCCTGAGCTGCCCACTGGTCGGTGTAGTCAGCCATGGGGCTGGAAGGGGTAATGGGGTAAATACCGGCTACTTCGGTGAACGCGTAAGACACGTGCGCAGCAGCCTGGTTGCCGTCCATAGAAAGCTTTTTTCTCGGGATAGCCATTTTGTTTTTTCCTCCTGCATTTATAAAATTTTATTAAAAACGAAAAATGTGGAAAAAATGCGTAAATGCTCCGCAAAATTTCTCACCTTATATAATAGCACAACTTTTGCAAAAAGTAAAGAGGATTTGAGAACTTTTATCTTGGAAAAAGTGCTGAAATCTGCGTTTTTTGCAATTTCGCGACAACTTTCGCGTGATTTCGGGCATTTGGGGCGAATAAAATGCACCTTCACCGCTAATCCGCAACCGCCACCACACGGACCACCTCTCACGAAAGTTTCGCTCGAGCCTTTTCAAAGGCTCGCGGGTTCCAAGGGCAGCGCCCTTGGTCGCCTCCGCAGAGGCGAAACTCCTTTATCGTTCGAAAGCGCCCGAAAGAGGGTGAATTTTTCGTCTGTGACGAAAAAGAGGGAGAAAACCACAAGTGGGGTTTTCTCCCTTGTTCATATACATTGAGAAAACCCTCTCCGTTCTTTTTGAGCAAGGAGCTGCAAATAAGGGAGACCTCTCAATCTCCCTCTTCCCTTTTGACCAATTTATATTCCGGACTTTTGATCAGCACGCCCTGTTCCGTGGCAACGATCTCGACCTTATTATCCAAGGCATATCGCTCACGCAGATCTTTCGGAATGACCAATCTGCCCAGCGTATCAAACTCCTTAATGATCCCAATATTCGCCATATCGCACCTCTCTAACCGTTCTAAACCGATTATAACACAATCTGCGCGCTTTGTCTACTCTTTGCGTGTTGCCTTGATCACCCATTGTGTTATATTCTCTTGTATAATGATTTCAACACAATAAGCGTTGGAGGAGCACACATGATCAAGGGTTTACCGGAAAAATTACAAACACTGCGAATCGGATTCGGATATTCACAAAAGCAGGTCGCAGATATTCTCGGCGTCTCTCCTTCCATCATTTCAGGATACGAAACAGGCGAACGAACGCCAAGCACCGACGTGCTGCTTTCTCTTGCGCACCTTTACAAATGCAGCACGGACTATCTTTTAGGCAGAGATAATCAATCTCACATTATGATTGATTGTCAAAATCTGACCGATGCACAAATTCAAGCTCTTCGTCAGCTGATCGAAGCCTTTACAAGAACACAATAAGTGTAAGAGAATCCCTTGTTGGGGTTCTCTTTTTTATATCAGGCGTTGGGGCGATTCACGATTCGCCCGAAGTAACCGTTGAGATATTATGTGAAAAAATCCTCTCCGTTCTTTTTGAGCAAGGAGGCCCAAAAAGAACTAAAAAGGCCGAGGTATTTCGCCCGTTGCGACGGGCAACAAGGGCTCTGCCCTTGACCCGCGAGCCTTTGAAAAGGCTCGAGCGAAACTTTCGTGTGGGGTTGTTTATGTGGAGGAGGGTTCCCTTTTTTGTCGCTGCAACTACCCAAGCCTTCCCCGCTGGGGAAGGTGGCGCGAAGCGACGGATGAGGTTCTCCACGCGGACGCTCCTTCATGGATTCGGTTGGGATGTTATGTGAGAAAACCCTCTCCGTTCTTTTTGAGCAAGGAGCTGCAAAAAGAACCAAAAACAGCAAGATCAGAATTTCGCCTCTGCGGAGGCGACGAGGGCTTCGCGCCCTCGACCCGCGCAAACTTTTGGAAAAGTTTGATCAAAACTTTCGCAAGGGGTTATCCGTGTGGGTGGCGGTTGGCCTCTTGACTGTTTTGCTGTTCCGTGCTATAATTATCATGAAGTATTATGCATTCTTTTGTGTAAAGGATATTTTTTATGAAGCTTTCAACAAAAATTGCTGTCATCGGTGCGGGTCATGCCGGTGTTGAGGCTGCCTTGGCCGCTGCACGCATGGGTGTGGACACCGTCCTCTTTACCCTCTCGCTCGACGCCGTTGCCAACATGCCCTGCAATCCTTCCATCGGTGGCACTGCCAAGGGACACTTGGTCTACGAAATCGACGCCTTGGGTGGCGAAATGGGTCGTGCTGCCGACCGTGTGACGCTCCAATCCCGCACGCTCAATCTCGGCAAGGGTGCTGCCGTCTATTCCAAGCGCATTCAGGCCGACCGTCGCAAATATCAGCATATCATGAAGCACACGCTGGAGCTGACGCCCAATTTGCGTCTTATCCAAGCCGAGATCGTGGAGATTCTGACCGATAATGACCCCAATCATCCGCAAATCACGGGTGTCCGCACGCATCTTGGCGAGCTTTGGGAGACCTCTGCCGTCATTATCGCAACCGGAACGCACCTTGGCGGTCGCATTTTCGTAGGCGACGTCAACTACGCTGCGGGTCCCGACGGCATGCTGCCCGCCAACGCTCTGACTGAGTCCTTGCTCTCTCTGGGCGTTAAAATGATGCGCTTCAAGACCGGCACACCCGCGCGCGTCAAGCGTTCGACCATAGATTTCTCGGTGCTTGAGCTGCAGCCCGGCGAGGACAATCCTCTGCCTTACAGCCAGGACAATGTAGAACATTTGTTCTATTCTATGCAGCAAACGCCCTGTCATATCGTCTACACCAACGAGAAGACGCATAACGTCATTCTCTCCAATATCAAGCGTTCTGCGCTCTATTCCGGCCAGATCCACGGCACGGGCCCGCGTTATTGCCCCTCGATTGAGGACAAATTGGTACGTTTTGCCGATAAACCGCGTCATCAACTCTTCGTCGAGCCCATGGGCGAGGACAATGAAGAAATGTACATTCAAGGCTTTTCCACCTCTCTGCCGCCCGACGTGCAGTATGAAATGCTGCGCACCTTGAACGGATTTGAGAACGCCGAGATCATGCGCTATGCATATGCGATTGAATACGACTGCGCAGACCCTTTGCAGATGCTGGCTACGCTGGAATTCAAGCAAATCGGCGGTCTGTACGGAGCCGGCCAATTCAATGGTACTTCCGGCTACGAGGAAGCGGCCGCGCAGGGGCTTGTGGCGGGCATCAACGCAGCGCGCCGCGTAAAAGGCCTTGACGGCATCATCCTCTCGCGCTCCGAGAGCTATATCGGCACGCTGATCGATGATCTTGTGACCAAGGGCACGCACGAGCCCTACCGCATGATGACCTCGCGCTCGGAATACCGTCTGCTTTTGCGTCAGGACAATGCAGACGCACGCCTGACCCCCATCGGCTACCAAAACGGTCTGATCTCGCAGGAAAGATACAATGCCTTCCTTGAAAAGCAGGAATTGATCAAAAATGAGAAGGAAAGACTTGAAAACACGCATATTTCGATGCAAAAGGCCAACGATTTTCTGGCAACCTTCGCTCTGCCGCCCATCAAGTCCGGCTGCTCACTGGCGGATCTTTTGCGCAGACCCGAGCTGACCTACGCAGATCTTGCACCCGTTGACTCGGCACGTGCACCGCTTGCGCGTCGCGTTCTTGAGACTGTAGAAATCGATATCAAGTATGAAGGCTACATCAAACGCGCCTTTGCCGAGGCGCAACGGCAGCAAAAATTAGAGGACAAGCATCTCTCTCCGGACACGGATTACGCCGCCATTCGCGGACTTCGTCTGGAGGCCGCGCAAAAGCTGAACGCGATCAAGCCCTTGACCATCGGGCAGGCATCTCGCATCAGCGGTGTCAATCCCGCAGACATTTCCGTGCTGCTGATTTGGCTCGGGCTCAAATAAAGGAGGCATTATGGAGCAGTTTTTTGAGGTTTTTGATAGAGTTTTTGCTCAAAACGGGCTTTTAGAATACGCAACCGACCAAAATAAGCAAACGTACGCCTCACTTTGCAATCACATTTTAGAGGTCAACAAGGTTCACAATCTGACCGCAATTCGCGACGTACCCGGCGTGATCACCAAGCACTTTGCCGATTCCTTGACCATTGCGCCGCATATTTCTCAAAACGCCACGGTCATTGACGTCGGCACGGGCGGCGGATTTCCGACACTGCCGCTTGCAGTCGCTCGCCCCGACTTGAAAATCACAGCCATCGACAGCACGGCAAAAAAGATCGCGCACGTGCAAAGCACCGCGCACCTGTTCGGCATTGACAACGTGACTGCACTGACCGGCCGTGCCGAGGAGCTTGCACAAACAAAAATGCGTGAAAGCTTTGACTATGCAACGGCGCGCGCCGTTTCTGAGCTGCGGATTCTGTGCGAAATTACGTTACCGTTTGTGAAGGTCGGCGGATATCTGATCGCGATGAAGGGCGCGTCCGGCCAAAAGGAGCTGCAGGACGCCAAAAACGCCATCCAAAAGCTTGGTGGCGTACTTGAAACCGAAAAGCATCTTGTGCTGATCGACGAGAACGGCAATTCGGAGGAAAGATATTTGTTTTTGATCAAAAAAGTTGCGCACACGCCGCAAAATTTCCCGCGTCAATATTCTCAAATCTTAAAAAAGCCGCTATAAAACAGCGGCTTTTTCTTTTATTTATTCGCAGTTTGTGACGTAATCGGCAACAATGATGCCAATTGTATCCGATATCCGCCGTATCGCGACATTTCATGCCTCAACAAAATGCTGCACGTGCGCATGTTATAATCGTTAAAAATAAAGTGAGGTATGATACTCATGGATATACAGGATTTAATAAACCGTCTGAACAAGCATGACATGGACATGTTTGAGCAAGCAACTGTCATGCACACGATCTGCACACAACATCATATTACACAAGGTGCGCTCGCGAAAATGCTCCACATCAGTCAGTCCAATATTGGAAATAAAATCAGACTTTTGCAATTTGACAGTAGTGAACGGATTCAGATTCTCAAATATGGATTATCGGAACGTCATGCGCGCACGCTTTTGCGCATTTCGCCGCCAAAAAGAGCCAAATTGATAGAAACCGTCGGAAATATGCACCTGACAGTACAGCAAACCGAGGAACTCGTCGAAAAATACGTGCGCGGCTTCGATTCCGAGATAGCTGTTTCTACAAGAGTAAGCGAGTCTGATTCTGTCAGAAATTATATATCAGACATTCAATCCGGCGCAGATCGTTTAAGAATGCTTGGGCACAAGGTATCAATTTTGACAGAAACTTACGAAACTCATCACAAAATCACCTTGTTGATCAAAACCGGTTAGTACATGTTTCACGTGAAACATGTTTACTTGCGCTTTGTATGTTTCACGTGAAACATTGGCAGGCGAATCAGGATACGTTTCACGTGAAACATTGTTTCAAGGTGTCTACATGTTCCACGTGAAACATATTCATACCGATTTTTGCGTTTCACGTGAAACATTTTCAGAAAATATACAAAATATCTTCCTAAAACTATTGCATTTGGCCTGCTTCCGTGGTATAATAGTCGCAGAATATTTTTTGGAGGTATATAGATCCCATGGGAAAAATCATTTCTTTTTGTAACCAGAAAGGCGGCGTCGGCAAGACCACTTCTGCCGTCAACATTGCCGCTTCTCTCGGCATTCTGGGTTACAAAGTCCTTTTAATTGACCTGGACCCCCAGGGCAACGCGACCAGCGGCGCAGGTATTGCAAAGAAGATCCTGAAGCTGTCCATCAATGACGTTCTGACCGCTGATGTTCCGATGCAGGATGCAATTATTGAGACCGAATACGAGAATTTGCATCTCGTCCCCACCAATATTGCGCTCGCAGGTGCTGAATTTGAGCTTTTCCAGCACGAAAACAGCGAATATCGTATGAAAGAGGCTCTGGAGCCCATCAAACCCAACTACGATTACGTCATTATCGATTGCCCGCCCTCTCTGGGTATGCTGACCGTAAATGCTATGGCGGCAAGTGACGGCGTCGTTATCCCCATGCAGTGCGAGTTTTACGCACTCGAGGGCTTGTCCCAGCTGATGATCACGGTAGGCAGAATCAAGTCGCACTACAACAACAATCTGACGGTTACCGGCATTCTGATCACCATGTACAACGCAAGATTGTTGCTTTCCCAGCAGGTTATGAGCGAATTACGCCGTCACTATGCGGACAAGCTGTTCACATCTCCGATTTCCCGTAGCGTCAAGGTATCCGAGGCTCCCGGCTTCGGCATGCCCGTTTACTATCATGACAAGCGCAATAAGGGTGCCGCAGAGTATTTGGCATGTGCCAAAGAGCTCGCATCCAGAATTTAAGGGAGGTTTTTGAGAAAATGGCGAGAAAACAAGGCGGACTTGGCAGAAATTTTTACGAAATTCTTGACGATAATATGCTCGAGACCAAAAAGGACTCGATCACAAAGCTGCGTGTTTCGGATATTGAGCCCAGACGCGACCAGCCCAGAAAGGATTTTGACATGGAGCCCCTGCAGGCTCTGGCGGATTCCGTTGCCGAATACGGCGTGCTCGTGCCTCTGATCGTACGCGAAAACGCAATTTCCTCGAATACTTACGAGATCATTGCGGGCGAACGCCGTTGGAGAGCCGCAAAAATGGCGGGCATTACCGAGGTTCCCGTTGTCATTATGGACAGCGACGACATGAAGACCTCTGAGATCGCGCTGATCGAGAACGTACAAAGACAGGATCTCAATCCAGTTGAAGAAGCATTTGCTTACCAGGCGCTGATCGACAGATACGGCTGCACGCAGGATGAGGTGGCAAGAAAGGTTGGCAAGAACCGTTCTACCATTACCAATATGCTCCGTTTGCTGGAGCTGCCCGATGAAGCACTTGAGCTGCTCAAAAAGGGCGACATCTCCGGCGGTCACGCAAGAGCATTGCTCGGACTTGACGACGAGGCGCAGATCATTGATTTGGCGCACAAAATTGCGGAAAAGGACTATTCCGTACGCGAAACCGAGCGCATCGTGCGTCTTTTCAAGGCTCGCGCAGAAGCAAGCGAGGAGCCCGAGGAGATCGACGAATCGGATTCTCAGCGCAAGGTCTATATGAAGGATCTGGAGCGCCGCGTGATGCACACGCTTGGCAGAAAGGTCAGAATTGCGCGCGTTGCCAAGAAGAAGATCGTGGAGCTGTCCTATGAGGACGACCAGGATCTCGAAGAAATCATCAAAATCCTCTGCGGAAACGACTTTTTTGCAGAAATCTAACATTTTTACGGAGAAATTATCATGATCGACATCAATTATATTAAGAATAACCCCGAAGAAGTCATTGCAAGACTTGCCATGAAGGGCAAGGACGCTAAGCAGGAGATCGAACAGATCCTTGCACTCGACACCGAAAGACGCGCGCTGATCGTGGAAGGCGAGGCAATCAAGGCTGAGCAGAATAAGATCAACAAGCAGATTCCTCAGCTCAAAAAGCAGGGCGCAGACGTGACTCCCATCTTCGCACAGATGAAGGAAATGGGCGCACGCGTCAAGGAGATCGACGAGAGAAAGAAGGAGGTTGAGGTCCAGTATCAGGGTCTGATGCTCTGTCTGCCCAACCTGCCCGACCGTGACCTGCTGGCCGGCGGCAAGGAGAACAACCAGCCTCTGCGCTACTACGGCGAACCCAGAAAGTTTGATTTTGAGCCCAAAAATCACGTTGATCTGTGTACCGATCTTGGCCTGATCGACTACAAGCGCGGCACCAAGCTGTCCGGCTCCGGCTTCTGGATCTATTCCGGTGTCGGTGCTCGTCTGGAATGGGCACTTCTCAACTACTTCATCGACTTCCACCTGGGCAACGGCTATGAGCTGATGCTGGTACCCCATATGCTGGGCTACGAGTGCGGCCAGACCGCAGGTCAGTTCCCCAAGTTCAAGGACGAGGTTTACTGGCTGGAGCAGCAGGATGACGACGAGCGTCGCCGCTTCATGCTTCCCACCGCAGAGACCGCACTTGTTTCCTTGCATCGCGACGAGATCCTGACCGAGGCAGACCTGCCCCGCAAGTATATTTCCTACACCCCCTGCTTCCGTCGCGAGGCCGGCTCTTATCGCGCAGACGAGCGCGGCATGGTTCGCGGCCACCAGTTCAATAAGGTAGAAATGGTACAGTATACGTTGCCCGAAAAGAGTGACGAGGCATTTGACGAGCTGGTTGCCAATGCCGAAAACCTGGTCAAGGGGCTTGGCTTCCACTTCAGAACGGTCAAGCTGGCAGCAGAGGACTGCTCCGCATCCATGGCAAGAACCTACGACATTGAGATCAACATTCCTTCCATGAACGGCTATAAGGAGGTTTCCTCTGTCTCCAACGCTCGCGATTACCAGGCGCGCAGAGGTATGATGCGTGTCAAGCGCGCTGACGGTAAGATCGAGTACGTGCACACACTCAACGGCTCGGGTCTTGCAACCAGCCGTATTTTCCCCGCACTTGTAGAGCAGAATCAGAACGCCGACGGCTCTGTCAACGTGCCCGATTGCCTGCGCAAGTACATCGGACTTGACGTCATTCGCTGATTACAGACCAAATTTGCAGAACACGCGTTCTATTTTCAGAACATTCGTTCTATTTTAAGAAAGGAGGACTTCAATGTCCGGATTTTCGCGCATACTGATCAATCTGAGCAAAGACGCCTCCGCACAGCCATCTCTGCTTGAGGAGCTCTGGGCATATATTACGGAAAAGTATCTGACGCTAGACGTCTCGATGTATCAGAATCTTGATATCGATCTGGGACGCGGCGGCGTGATCAATCTGTCTTGGGCGATCATCGCACTGTGTCTTGGCATGGTTCTGGCCGCCATTCTGGGCGTTTACGAGAAAAAAGGCCTTGGTGAGTTCGTGCGCAAGCTGATCTACGAGGAATGCCACACGCCCGAGACCGCAAAAACGCTTTACGAGCTTGGATTTCACAAAAACGCAGCCGTGCGCGGTGCTTTGCGCAACGGCTCGCTTTCCAAGGTAGTCGTCTGCACGCAGAAAAAGGAGTATGACGACGCCATCGCGCAAAAAAAGGCCGAATACGAGCAAAACGCCTCCAAGGACGACCCCGCTTTTCGCAGCTTGGCGTATAAGATCAATTACCAAACGGACACGTTTTACATTCCAAAGGACGCGTCCTACGCAGCCGACGTCCGTTACGATAAAAGAGGCTCGGGCTGGCTCTCGGTTCTTGCCGTGGCCGTGCTTTCGGTGCTGATCGCGCTGTTTATCATCTTTATTCTTCCGGATATGCTGCAAATGCTGGATAACTTTATCGGACTGCTCAAGCCCGAGGCCAACTACCATTGATTTTCTAAGGAGATTTCTATGAAAAGACCCATGATAGGCATCACCTGCTCCAAAACCTCCGAGGGAAAGATCGCCATGAGTCAGAATTACCTCAATTCCGTATGGGAGGCAGGTGCCGTTCCCGTCTTTTTGGCGTACACCGAGGAAGAGGAAAAGCTGGCGGAATACGCACGGGTATTCGACGGATTTTTGTTTGGAGGCGGCGACGATATGGACCCCAAGCTCTACGGCGAGGAGAAAATGTTTGACAGCGTGGAGATCGATGCCGACCGCGACGCGTTCGAGCTGGCACTCTACCGCCACGTCAAGCCCACCAATAAGCCTATTTTGGGTATTTGCCGCGGTATTCAGCTGCTCAACGTGGCCGAGGGCGGCTCTCTGTACCAGCACATTGACGGGCACAGACAAAGCGATCCCGGCACCACCACACAGCAAAAGACCTTGATTTACAAGGATTCCTTGCTGTATTCTCTGATCGAGACAACCGCGCTTTCGGTCAACACCTTCCACCATCAGAACGTAAAGGCTCTTGCACCCACGCTGACGGCAGACGCCGAAAGTGAGGACGGTTATATCGAGGCCGTGCACATGGAAGGGCACCCCTTCTACCTTGGCGTGCAGTGGCACCCCGAGATCTTCCGCACACAGAGCCCCGAAATGCAAAGGGTATTTGCGGCGTTTGTAGGCGCATCCCGGAGCTGAACTTATGAAAAATATGCAACTGGCGGACATTCTCCGCCCCAAAACGCTGGATGAGATCGTAGGGCAAGAGCACCTGTTCGGGCCTCGCGGCGTTGTCAGACGCATGATTGCAGGCGGCAGGATCACCAACATGATCTTTTTCGGCCCTCCCGGCACGGGAAAGACCACGGCTGCCTCTGCCATCGCGGCTGCGTCGGGCATGCAGTTCCGCAAGCTCAACGCCACGCACGCATCCACGCAGGATATCAAAGATATCATCGCCGAGACCAACAATATTTTCGGCTCGGGCGGGATTCTTTTGTATCTCGACGAGATCCAGTATTTCAACAGAAAACAGCAGCAGACGCTGCTGGAGTATATGGAGGACGGCAGAATCACGCTGATCGCCTCCACCACCGAAAACCCCCATTTTTACGTGTATAACGCGATCATTTCGCGCTCGTCGCTGTTTGAATTCAAGCCCGTACCGCCCGAAAGCGGTGCAGTCATGCTCAGACGCGCGCTGAATTACCTCAACGAGGAGCACGGAACCAATAAGACCGCCTCGGACGAGCTGCTTTGCTACGTGGCAAAGGCCGCGGGGGGTGACGTCAGACGCGCGATTGGCCTGTTTGAGAACGCATTTTTCTCGGCAGACGACGAGATTTTGCGTGAGCATGCGGACGCGTTCAAGAGCGGCATCGGAAATTATGGTGACGACGCGCATTACGACCTGCTCTCCTGCCTGCAAAAGTCGATCCGCGGCTCAGATCCCGACGCAGCGGCGTTTTATACCGCCAAATTGCTGGACGCGGGCGAGCTGATCTCGGTTTGCAGACGCCTGCAGGTGATCGCAAGCGAGGATATCGGTGCGGCTTATCCCATGGCAGCGGTGATTACAAGAGCCTGCTGCGAGTCGGCCAAGGAGCTTGGCATGCCCGAGGCGAGAATTCCGCTTGGGAATGCGGCGATCATTCTGGCAACGTCGCCCAAATCCAACGCCACGCATCTGGCTCTGGATGCAGCGCTGGAGGACGTGCGGGCAGGCAAGGGGAATGATATTCCCGAGCATTTGCAAAGCCCGCTGAATAAGGGATATAAATACCCGCACGATTTCCCGAATCATTACGTAAATCAACAGTATCTGCCCAATGATCTCAAGGACAGAAAGTATTATACTCCCGCGCAGAATAAGACCGAGCAGGCCGCGGCGGAGTATTGGAAGAAGATCAAAGGGAACTGAGTGCCAAGATTGCGGGAGCAAGCCCCCGCCCTACGGGCAACCCTCACCCAAATGAACACCCCAAACTCACGAAAGTTTCGCTCGAGCCTTTTCAAAGGCTCGCAGGTCGAGGGCGGCGCCCTCGTCGCGCCCGCAGGCGCGAAACCTTTCACTCGCCGTTCTTTTTGGTACTTTTTCTTGCGGCTACATAGCCAAGAAAAAGTACGGAATGAATTAGGACGTGTAACATTGAGGAAAGCCTCTCCGTTCTTTTTTTGAGCAAGTAGCCGCAAAAAAAGAACCAAAAAAACGGCGTTTTTCGGGGCTCTGCCCCGTACCCCGCAAACTTTTGAAAAAGTTTGATCAAAACTTTCATCCTGTGAGAGTGGCCAGTTGAGGGTTGCTTAACCCATTTTTCATCCGATTTTTATAAAATTGAAGGATAAAACCATGAACGTACCCGAGCTTTACGGCTCACGCGTCTTTAACGACGACGTGATGCGTCAAAAACTTCCCAAGGACGTCTATCGCTCCTTGACCAACACCATCGCCACCGGCGGTGTCATTGACCCCGCTATTGCAGGCACGGTCGCCTCCGCTATGAAGGACTGGGCGATCGAAAAGGGCGCCACCCACTTTACCCATTGGTTCCAGCCGCTCTCCGGCGTGACTGCGGAGAAGCACGATGCCTTTATATCCCCTCTTGGCGACAAGGTCATTATGGAATTCTCCGGCAAGGAGCTGATCAAGGGCGAGAGTGATGCCTCCTCCTTCCCCTCGGGCGGCCTGCGCGCCACCTTTGAGGCCAGAGGCTACACCGCCTGGGATCCCGCGTCCTATGCCTTTGTCAAGGATGGCACGCTGTATATTCCCACCGCCTTCTGCTCCTATACGGGTGAGGCGCTGGACACCAAAACGCCGCTGCTGCGCTCCATGGATGCGCTTAACGCACAGGGGCTTCGCATTCTGCGCCTGTTTGGCGACACGACCTCCACGCGCGTTTGCGCAACGGTGGGTGCTGAGCAGGAATATTTCCTTGTCAACAAAGCGTACTTTGACCGCCGCAAGGATCTCTCCTACTGCGGCAGAACCTTGTTTGGCGCGCCCGCGCCCAAGGGTCAGGAGATGGAGGATCATTATTTCGGCCCCTTAAAGACCCGCGTTTCCGCCTTTATGGCAGAGCTTGACCGCGAGCTGTGGGCGCTTGGCATCAACGCCAAGACCAAGCACAACGAGGCAGCGCCCTCGCAGCACGAGCTTGCTCCCATCTATACCACGGCAAACGTGGCGGTGGATCAGAACATGCTGACCATGGAGTACATGAAAAAGGTAGCGGAGCGTCACGATCTGGTTTGCCTGCTTCACGAAAAGCCCTATCAGGGCGTCAGCGGCTCGGGCAAGCACAATAACTGGGCACTTGCCACCGATACGGGCAAGAATCTGACCGATCCCGGCAAAAAACCGGGCGAAAATCTGCAATTTCTGCTGATTTTGGCGGCTGTGATCCAGGCTGTGGACGATTATCAGGGGCTTTTGCGTCTGTCTATCGCCACCGCAGGCAATGACACGCGTCTGGGCGTTTCCGAAGCGCCGCCCGCCATCATCTCCATTTTCGTGGGTGAGGAGCTGGAGCACGTCATTGATTCCATCATTCGCGGCACAGCCTACACCGGTGCAGGACGCGCCACGCTCAATCTGGGCGTTCCGTCCATTCCTGCCATCCGTAAGGACACGACCGACCGCAACCGTACCTCTCCCTTTGCCTTTACGGGCAAGAAATTTGAGTTCCGCATGCCGGGCGCAGCGCAAAATATCGCCATGCCCAACATCGTGCTCAACACCGCCGTGGCAAAATCCTTCTGCGAATATGCAGACCGTCTGGAAAAGGCCGAGGATTTTGACGCCGAGCTGCACGCACTCCTGCGAGAGGTATTTACCAAGCACGAGCGCATTCTGTTCAGCGGAAACGGCTATTCCAAGGAGTGGGAAGAGGAAGCAGAGCGTCGCGGACTGTGCAATTACAGGCGTTCCGTGGATGTTTACCCGCACCTGACCGATGCGGAAAACGTGGAATTGTTTGAAAAGTTCGGTGTTATGAGCCTTTCCGAACTGGAATCGCGCAAGGATATCCTGCTGGAGAACTACGCCAAGATCATCAACATCGAAGCACAGACCATGATTGTAATGGTTAGTAGAGAATATATACCGGCTGTTGAGGAATATATGTGCCGTCTGGCCACCACGGCCAAGGAAAAGAGGGAGGTTCTGGGCGTTGGATCGATCGGCGTGGAGAAGGATCTTTTAACAAAGCTTTCCTCTTATAATGAACAAGCATACGCTGCGCTGGAGGCACTCAAGCGCGCGGACGCACAAGCCGTTGCACAGCCCGATCACGAGGCCGTTGCACGCGAGTTCTGTGATAAAGTCGTTCCCGCCATGCAAGCGTTGCGCGCGCCCATTGACGCCATGGAGACCATCATGCCTTCCGCGCTTTGGCCCGTACCCACCTACGGCGAGATGACGTATAAGCAGTAAAAACGGTTACAATATTAAATCATTTCAGCTTAAAAAAAGAGCACTGCCAAAAATGGGGGAGTGCTCTTTTGATTTTTGGCGGATTTTTTTGGCGAGTATCACTATTTTTCAAAGAGGTGATTTGTTCACTTTTCCCTATTTTTATACATCTTCACCAAGGTTGAATTTTTCCTCTTGTATATTATTTCCACTTGTGCTATCATATTATCGTTCCTACTTGTAGGCAAAATCATCATGAAAGGAAAAATATCATGAAAAAGTTACTCGTTATGCTGTTGGCACTTTGCATGGTTCTGTCCGTTGTTCTGGTCGCTTGTAACGATCCTGAAGAACCCGTAGAATCCGGTGCAGAGACAACAACCGAGCCCACCACTACCGAGCCCGCTGAGACTGACCCGGTTACCACCGAGCCCG
>JAFVTI010000048.1 GCA_017503325.1 Clostridia bacterium
ACTGCGCCGGCAATTATAGCAACACCGACGATAAGCGTTCCAAGACCGACGAACATACAATATGCCTTTTGGTTCTCCTTCGTGACCTTACGGCGATTGTACCAATGGATCGTGCCGATATTTCCGCACATATTGAAGATACCGAGCAGTACAAAAATCACACCTAAACCTAACTGAACCAAGCTCTCTCGCAACGGTTCAATGAAGATGAACCCCAATATAAACAGACCGATAGCACAACCTGCCGCAAAACCGATGATGACCTTCTTCTGTTGGTCAATGGTTTTGTTCTTCGACACAAGGATTTCTTCATTGCTCTTGTTTGGTATCAGCTCGTCGGTTGTGATACCAAAATAGTCGGCTAACAGTTTGAGTGACTCGTCATTCGGCAATCCCAAGCCGTTCTCCCATTTAGCAACGGCAGATCTTGAGATATGTATATCGGCTGCGAGCTTTGCTTGTGAGATACCTTTTTCGCTACGCAGTTCTTTTAATCTTTCGGAAAACTCCATAGAAACACCTCCGTTCTTTCTGAACATATTTTATCATATTTTCGGCTAAAAATCTACCCTTTGGAGTGTTACTTTGATGGGTTACGCTGTTACTTTAATAAAAACACCCTCGTTCCATTACGGAACGAGGGCGAATTTTGTTTTATTCTGTGATTACCACGTTGACGACAAATGCAAAATCTCCCGCGCGAAGGGTGACCTTGGCTGTGCCCGTGCCGCCGATCGCCTTGCAAATACCGCGTTCGTCTACGCTGATCAGCTCGGGATTGTGATTCTGATAGGTCACGCCATCCTTGACCTCGCAGATCTCGTACCACCTGCCGTCCGACCAATGCGCCAGTCCTCGCAGCTGCTTGGCGACACCCTCGGAAAGGGAAATGACGTAAGTGTCAAGCATCGGCTCAAACGAAACCACCGTGCGCGTATCCGCATCGTAGCAGGTCTCGGGCGCATCCACGTACACAAGCACCGTGCCGCAAAGGTTGCCAAGATGCGCATCCACGTAGGTGTATCCCACCTGCTTGCCGTAAATCTGTCCATCCTTGATTTCCACTATGTCGGTGTCGTAGTTATCAAAGGTCAAAAGGGCAGCGTCGATCGTTTGGGGCTCGTAGCAGGAGTTGTAGGTTTTCATCTCAATAGGCGCAGACGTGCCGGGCTTGACGCGGATGTAGTGCGGTTTCATGGCTGTCAGGATCATGGGCTGCATATCGGGATCGCGCTCCCAAAGCTCGCTCTCCATAGCCAGATTTGGCAGATCCAGCTCGGAATAGTAGTCCTCGTCCATGAGAGTGTACTCGTATCTGTGCAATCTTGTACCCCATTTGCCCCATTGGTTGCCGTAAGCATAGCCCAGCAGCAGGGTATCGCCTTGCCCTATATGGTGCTGTGCATCACCCGAAATGCCGCAGTTGTGCAGCATAAAGCAGGTGTTGGTGCGGATGTCGTTGACTCTGGTAAATACAAGGCCGTCCTCCGACTCGGAAACAGACAAAAAGCTGTCCCCCGAAAACCTCTTGTCGGTGGAAAGAGCAATGAACTTGTCAAGCTCTTTGCAAAAGACTACGTCGTAGGAATCGTTGCCGCCGCCGTTGCGTACCGCAGCCACGCCGTGCTGCACGATGGTGCGCGGCCAATCCTCGCGCGTGATGTCGGCGGTCGCCACACGCGTCTGTGAATAGCTTGTTCCGTCAGCCTTTTTGGAAGTCCAGGTGTAATAGATGTAAAGCACGTCGTCCTTGACCACGAAGGAAAATTCACCCGCTCCCCAGTGTTTCCAATCCTCGTCGTAATAGATAATGGGCGCAGGCTTACCCATCCATGCACAGCCAGCGCGGTATTCGCCCCAGCCGTCTCCCGTCCATTTGAAGAAGGGACCGTCGGGGTGTTCGCTTCTTGCCACGAATCCGTTGTTGCAAACGCCGCCACCGTCCGCAAAGATGGTGGAGGTGTAGCCGATGTAGTAGTATTTTCCGTATTTGAAAACCGCAGGGTCGCAAACAGAGAACCAGTCCATGGAATCGGGCGTGGGGGTCAGCACCACGCGCTCGTCGGTCCAGGTCTCGCCCTTGTCGCGGGATTCGCGATAGGTAAACCAGTCTGCCTCAAAGCAGTCGCCGGGGGAGGCAAACCAGGCGCGACAAACGTCGCCCTCGACCATGATCGAAGGGCCATAGCGGTATCCCCAGGTCTGTGTCTTTCTGGGCATGTAAATATCCTTGCCGGAGTCGGGAAGGCTTAACTTGAAATGCTTGTTCATCAGTATGCTCCTTTCGGCTGTGTGATGATTTCAGTTTATCACAGCCAAAGAAAATTGTCAATAAAAACGCTCTGATTTCTTGACGAATCAAAAGGATAGTGCTATAATACTTATAATAGGATTACTATGTATACTTGGAGGTATTACGGTATGTTTGACGTATGTATCATAGGTGCGGGCGTCGTGGGCGCGATGTGCGCAAGAGCTCTGTCCGCATACAAGCTGAATATTTGCGTCGTTGAAAGAGCAAACGACGTTTGCACGGGCGCCTCGCGCGCCAACAGTGCCATCGTGCACGCAGGCTTTGACGCAAAGCCCGGCACGCTCAAGGCTCGCTTTAACGTAGCGGGCTCCAAGATGATGGAGCAGGTCTGCAGAGAGCTTGGTGTCAAGTACGTGCGCAACGGCTCCTTGGTGCTTGGCTATGGCGACGAGGACAAGGCTACGCTTGAAGAGCTTTACGAGCGCGGCGTCAAAAACGGCGTCGAGGGACTTGCTGTGCTTGACCGCGAAGGAGTACTTGCACTTGAGCCCAACGTGACCGAGGAGGTCACCTGTGCGCTCTGGGCACCCACGGGCGCGATCGTCAGCCCGTTCGGTCTTTGCGATGCGGGACTTGGCAACGCCATGGACAACGGCGCGCAGTTTATCCGCAATTTTGAAGTGGAACGCATCGAATCCGCTGATGGCGTTTATACGCTGTATGCGGGGGATCAGAAGGTCGAAGCAAGATTCGTCGTCAATGCAGCAGGCCTTTATTCTGATAAGATCGCCGCTATGGTAGGGGATGAGTCGTTTGACGTGCATCCCAGACGCGGTGAGTATATGGTGCTGGACAAGGCGTACACGCCCTCTCTGACAAGCTATACGCTGTTCTCCACGCCCACACCCAAGGGCAAGGGCATCCTGGTCACGGCAACCACGGGCGGCAACGTCATGTTAGGGCCCACCGCCGTGGATATGACCGACAAGGAGGACCTTGACACCACCGCCGAGGGCACTGCAAGCATCCGCGAGCAGAGCGCGAGATATATCAAGGGTATTCCGTTCGGCGGCGTGATCACCAGCTTTACGGGACTGCGCGCAGTCGGCAGCACGGGCGATTTTATCATCCATGCATCCGCCCCCGGATTTATCACGTTCGGCGGCATTGAAAGCCCCGGCCTGACAAGTGCTCCCGCACTTGGCGAGTATTGCGTTGAGCTGCTCGGCAATGAAGGACTTGTGCTTGAAAAGAAAGAGAATTGGAATCCCATTCGCAAGCCGTCGGGCTGGTATCGCAAGCTTGACGACGATCAGAAGAATGAGGTTATTGCAAAAGAGCCCGCGTATGGCAATATGGTCTGCCGATGCGAGGAGGTCACCGAGGGCGAGATCGTGTACGCGATCCGCACAAATCCCGGTGCACGCGACGTCGACGGCGTTAAGAGACGCACACGCAGCGGCATGGGCAGATGCCAGGGCGGCTTCTGCTCGTCCATCGTAGTCGAGATCCTGTCCCGCGAGCTGGGCATTCCTTACGAGCAGGTCACCAAGTCGGGCGGCGGCTCAATCATCAACTACGGAAGAACCAAAGGAGGGAAGGACAATGCTTAAAGTCTCACTTGTCATCGTGGGCGGTGGACCCGCAGGCATGAGCGCAGCGGTTGCTGCGTACAAGGCAGGAGTCAAGGATATTCTGATCCTGGAGCGAGAGGCGCATCTTGGCGGCATCCTTCGCCAGTGTATTCATAACGGCTTCGGCCTTCATAAATTTGGTGAGGAGCTGACAGGCCCCGAGTATGCAGCTCGCTACGCAGAGCAGGTCAAAGAGCTCGGCATTCCTTATAAGGTGGGCACCATGGTCACCAAGATCACACCCGATAAGGAGATCACTGCCATCAACTCCACCGATGGCATTATGCACATCAAGGCAGACGCCATCATTTTAGCCATGGGCTGCCGCGAGCGTCCCAAGGGCGCACTCAACATCGCAGGCTCCCGTCCGTCGGGTATCTATACGGCGGGTACTGCACAGAAATACGTGAATATCAAGGGCTATATGCCCGGTAAAGAGGTGGTCATCCTCGGCTCGGGCGATATCGGGCTGATCATGGCGCGCCGCATGACCCTGGAGGGCGCCAAGGTCAAGGCCGTTTGCGAGCTGATGCCTTATTCGGGCGGACTTGCAAGAAATATCGAGCAGTGCCTCAACGACTTCGGCATTCCGCTGCTGCTTTCTCATACTGTCGTGCAGATCCACGGCAAGGACAGAGTCACGGGTGTGACCATTGCCAAGGTGGACGAGCAGCGCAGACCCATCAAGGAGACCGAGCAGTATATCGCGTGTGATACGCTTTTGCTTTCCTGCGGTCTGCTTCCCGAAAACGAGCTGACCAAGGGCGCGGGCATTGATATTGACCGCATCACGGGTGGTGCCGTGACCGACCAGAACAGACAAACCTCCGTGCCCGGTGTATTTGCTTGCGGCAACGTGCTGCACGTGCACGACCTTGTGGACTATGTGTCCGACGAGGCTGAGATTGCGGGTTGCGCCGCTGCGGATTACATTGCGGGAATCGAGAGCGAGCGCGTGGATATTTCCGTGCGTCCTGTCAACGGCGTACGCTATACCGTACCGCAAAGGATCACCAGCGCGCAGGATACCGTGGTTTATTTCCGCGTATCCGACGTGTTCCGCGACAAAAAGATCGTTGTTAGATGCGCAGAGAACGTGATTTCAAGTAAGAAAAAGATCAAGCTTGCCCCCGGTGAGATGGAGACGGTAAAGCTCGATGCAAAGGTGCTTGCCGGGATCGGCACGGGCGAGATCAGTATAGGTTTGGAGGACTGAGAAAATGGCTAATATTCGTGAAATGACTTGTATCATCTGTCCTCGCGGCTGTCAGCTGACCGTGGAATACGAGGGCAAAAACGTGCTTTCTGTCAAGGGCAACGCCTGCAAAAGAGGCAACGACTATGCCGTGGCTGAATGCACCTGTCCTACAAGAACCCTGACCACCACCGTTATGACAGAGAGCGGTGAGGTGGTAGCGGTAAAATCCAATAAAGCCATTCCCAAGGAGCTTTTGTTTGACGCGATGAAGCAGATCAATGCGCTTCGCGTATCCGACAGCGTGCGCCAGGGCGACGTTGTCGTTGCCAATATCCTTGATACGGGAGCGGATATCATCGTCACGTCCTATATCGAATAATTCGGGGAGGAAACGACCATGAAGCAATATAAAAATTACGCAAACGGTCCCTTGATGGCCACCGATGCGCTGGGCAGAACGACTGCTGACCGCGAAAACGCTCCGGCACGCAGAGAAAACCGCCTTGTCGGTATGTTCTATTTTCTGTGGCTTGGCGAGCACGGCAGACATAAGCCTTACGATATCTCCAAGATCACTGCCGAGCATCCCGACGCGGGACAGCACCCGGATGCGGATTACTGGGGCGGCATCGGCACCTATCACCATTGGGGTGAGCCCTTCTACGGATATTATTATTCCGATGACGAATGGGTAGTGCGCCGTCATATGAAGCTTCTGATCCAGGCAGACATTGACTTTTTGTTCTTTGACACCACAAATGCCTGCATCTACGAGCACAATGTCAAGCTTGTCATGCGCGTGCTGGACGAATACGCCCGTGATGGTTGGAAGATTCCCAAGGTGATGTTTTATACCAACACGCATTCGGGCAAGACGGTGCAGGAGATCTATGATAAGATCTATGCCGTAAACTATTGCCCCGACACCTGGTTCTGCTTTGAAGGCAAGCCGGTCATCATCGCAGTAGAAAACGAGTGCTCGCCCGAGTGCAGAGAATTCTTCAATATCAAAATGTCGCAGTGGCCCAATGAGCCCGATAAGCTGGGCGGTTGGCCTTGGATGGACTTTACCCGTCCGCAGCGTGTGTTTGCAAATCTGAAGGGCGAGGACGAGGTGATCAACGTGTCGGTTGCTCAGCATCCGCAGCTTCGCTTTGGCGATTCGGTGATGTATGGGGAAAACGGCAACTGCGGCCGCGGCTTCCACGAGATGCATAACGATCCAGATCCCGACGCTTACCTGTACGGCTACAACTTTGCCGAGCAGTTTGAGCGCGCTATCGAGACCGACCCGCCCATCGTGCTGGTTACGGGCTGGAACGAATGGATCGCAGGTCATTGGCAGGGCATTCCCGAGCGTCCTATCATGTTCGTGGATTGTGCCAACTATGAATACAGCCGTGACATTGAAATGATGCGCGGCGGATATTTTGACAATTACTTCATGCAGCTTGTCGACTACGTCCGCAAGTACAAGGGTGTGGATGAATACGAAGATTTTGCACAGCTTGCTCCCGTTGATTATTATAACGACACCGAGCAGGACGAGGCAGAGGAGGTTTGGGCTGAGTACCATAACTTCTCTGACGGCGATTTTGCAAGATGTGCGCAAGGCTCGGGTACGGTATATGAAAACCATACTCAGCGCAACGCCATTACCGGTATGACCGTCAGCCACGATGACGATTTCATCTATTTCGGCATCGTGACCAAGGACGAGATCAAGCCTTGGGACGGACAGGGAAGCTGGATGAAGATCTACCTCAATACCGACGGCGGTAAGGAGTATCAGTACGTGCTCAATAACACACCGTACGATGATCACAAAACCACTGTGGCTGTGATCGTGGACGGATTGCGCGCTGCCGATTTCGGTGACGTGGTATACAGATGCTCGGGCAATATGCTGCTGGTCATTGCACCCAGAGCGGTGCTTGGACTTGACCGCGATGATTTCACGGTATGGTTCAAGGCTGCGGACAGCACCGAGGAGCTGACAAGTATTGAGGACTTTTACGATAAGGGTGATGCCGCACCTCTGGGCAGACTCAACTACGTTTACAGAGGCACTAAGAACAAAAACTAAGAAGGTAGAAGTATGACCAAGATTGATATTTTTTCGGGCTTTCTGGGCGCTGGCAAAACCACGCTGATCAAGAAAATGATTGAAGAGGCCTACAAGGGTGAAAAGCTGGTGCTGATCGAGAATGAATTCGGTGAGATCGGCATTGACGGTGGTTTTCTGGCCGAGGCCGGCATTCAGATCAATGAAATGAATTCGGGCTGTATCTGCTGCTCGCTGGTTGGCGATTTCGGCAAGGCCCTGACGCAGGTGCTGGAGCAGTACGCTCCCGACAGAATTCTGATCGAGCCCTCGGGCGTCGGCAAGCTGTCCGACGTGATCAGAGCGGTGCAGAATCTCGAGATCGAGGGCGCAGAGCTCAACGCGTTCACCACCGTGGTGGATGCGGGCAAGTGCAAGATGTATATGAAGAACTTTGGCGAGTTCTTCAACGATCAGGTTGCCAATGCGGGCTGCATCGTGCTGTCTCATACCGGCACGGCAAGCGAGAAGAAGATTGCGGATTGCGTAGCTATGCTCAGAGAGCACAACGAGACTGCCACCATTGTGACAACAGATTGGGACGTGCTGAGCGCAGAGCAGCTGCTGGAGGCTATGGAGCGCAAGGATACGCTGGAAGCCGAGCTTGCAAGATTGGCGCATGCACATCATGAGCATGAGCATCATCACCATCATGACCATGACGAGCATTGCGAATGCGGATGCCATGATCATGACCACGAGCATGAGCATGAGCATCATCATGATCACGACGAGCATTGCGAATGCGGATGCCACGATCACGAACACGAGCATCACCATCATCATGATCACGAGCACGAACATCATCACCATCATGATCACGAGGAGGGCTGCAGCTGCGGCTGCGGCGGCCACGGTCACCATCATCACCACCACGCCGACGAGGTATTTGTCAGCGCAGGGGCTGAGACCACGGCAAAATTCAATGCACAAAAGCTTGCAGAACAGCTTGAAGAGCTTTGTGACGAGGGTAAATACGGCATCGTCCTGCGTGCAAAGGGCATTGTTGCGGGCGACGACGGCAGCTGGATCCACTTTGACTACGTGCCCGGTGAGCCCGATATCCGTACGGGTGCTGCCGGCATCATCGGCCGCCTTTGCGTGATCGGCTCGGGCCTTGATATTGAAGCCATCGGCAATCTGCTTGGCGTAGAGCTCAAGCGCTCGGAGGGCTGATATGGCAAAGAAAATACCCGTTTATCTGTTTACCGGTTTTCTGGAGGGCGGCAAGACGCATATCATCCAGGAATCCATGGAGGATCAACGCTTCAATTCGGGCGAAAAAACGCTGATTATCATGTGCGAGGAGGGCGAAGAGGAGCTGGAGCTTGATCGCTTCTGGGGCAAGAACTGCTACTTTGAGTTGATCGACGATCCCGAGGATCTCAACCGCGACTATCTGACCCTGCTTTACAAAAAGCACAAGATTGACCGCGTGATCATTGAATATAACGGTATGTGGTTGCTGGACCGTCTGTACGCTGCGCTGCCTGCCGATTGGTTCATTTTCCAGAATATGATGTTTGCCGATGCAAACACATTCCTGACCTACAACGCCAACATGCGCCAGCTGATGGTGGATAAGCTGCAGGGTTGCGAGATGATCGTGCTCAACCGCACGCCCGAGGTCATCGACAAGGAGGAGATCCACCGCGTCGTACGCAGCGTCAGCGTCAGAGCATCCATCACCTATGATTATCCCGACGGGCACGTGGAATACGACGAGATCGAGGATCCGCTTCCTTTCGATATTGATGCGCCTGTCATTGATATTAAAGACGAGGACTATGCGATCTGGTATCGTGACCTTGCCGAGGAAACCGACAAGTATCACGGCAAGACCGTTCGCTTCAAGGGCATTGTGGCACGCGATCCAAAGCTTGGAAAATCCTCGCTGATCATCGGCCGACACGTCATGACCTGCTGCGCGGATGACATTGAGTATAACGCGCTTGTTTGCAACTTCCCGTCCGCGATCAACCTCAAAACGCGCGACTGGACCATCGTGACAGCCAAGATCCGCGTGGAATCTCATAAGCTTTACGGCAGACCCGGCCCCGTACTGTACGCAGAAAAGACCGAGTTTGCAACCAAGCCCGCCCAAGAGGTTGCCACATTCTATTAAAAAACAAATATCAGGAGGTTCGTATGTCCCGAATGATCAGAACCTTGCTTTGCATGCTGCTGCTTTGCGCGCTCGCTCTCGGAGCGGTTGCGTGCACGCCTGCCCCAGACCCCGCCGAGCAGGAGAGCACTGAGCAAACAGAGAATCCCCCCGCAACAGAACAAGCAACGACAGAGTCTTTGGAAGAGACCACACAGGAGGATACCGACGTGAAAGCACCGAGAGAGGTTAGTGAGAGATATTTTGTCTACCGTATCTGGAATTTTACGCCGCAAACGCAGGCTCAATTTGAAAAAACGGTTGACGCTGCAGCTGCGACCGGCTTTAACGCCATTAAAGTTCATATTCCGTGGAGCCGCGTGGAGAGCGTGGCAGGGGAGTATGACTACGCGCCCTTTGACCCCATGATCGAGTACGTGGTCAAGACCAAGGGGCTCAAGGTAGCGATCTCGATCGATCTGACCCGTCGCGCTGACGACAAGGTGATCGGCCTTGATCAGATGCAGAGAGACCCCGCGGGCAATCTTTGCCAGGGTGGCTCGATCGACGGGATGCGTACAGTAATCTCGTTCTGCTCCGAGAGTGCCGTGGGTGCGGCGGTAGCATTCTATGAGGATGCCATCAAGCGTTACGACGCGCTGTACGGCGACGATATCCTGTTTTATCTGCCTGCGTTTACGCAATTTGCCGAAACAGAGTATTGGCCGGCAGGCGAATACGATTATTCGGACCTTGCCAAGAATGCCTTCCGCGCTTTCTTGCAGGACAAATACGGTGATATTGCCGCGTTGAACCTCATTCTTGGGACGGATTATTCTGATTTCTCCCGGGTAGAGCCGCCTTCCTGCACCGCATCGGATAACCTTGGCGTGCTGTGGTATCAGTTCCGCCATCAAAAGCTCAAGGGCTTTATCGACGCGCTTGCCAAGGTGCAAAAGGATGCAGCACCCGAGTCCAAGCTCGCGCTGCAGTTTGGCAGCCACTTTGATGCGGCGTCCTTGCTCAGGTGCACGCTCAATGCGGGAGACCTTGCAGAGAATGCAGACGTGGTATGGATCGATGACGGACCTATTTCCGAGCACGAATTTTCCATGGACTACGCGGATGCAACCTTTGCTCCAAGCGTACTGCTTGCACAGGAGATCGACGGCCCGAACCAGGTTGGCGCGACGCCTGAAAAGTATCTTGAACAGGGCATGGACGCGTATTCCCGTGGCTGTACCTACCTCAGCATTGCAAACTGGTCGATCGACGCAGATTATGAAAGCTACAAGTGGGTATGGGAGCAGCTGGCAAGCACCTGGCTTGGTGACAATCCGCCCCCTGTTATAGATACTGCGGATACGAGCATTCAAATGGAAGTCAAGCTTTCCCAGATGCTGCGCAGAGGAAATCCGTATGCGTATATGACCGAGTATTACAATATTGCCCCCAATGGAGAATACGTCAATATTCACGTAATTAACGACCTGACCGCCGTTGCGGTAGACAAGCCGCAGAGCGTGTTCTCGTTCCCCGGTGGATACTCCACCGAGCAGGGAAAGGGCGGCTGGTACTATATGTGCGCAAAGCCGGGACGCGATCAGCTTTATGAAATGACCTACGATGCAGCCAACAGTCGTTGGCAGGGAAAATCGGCCTATTCGCTGATCATGAGCAGCGCCGTGCACCCTGATGAATATGATGCCGTACTTGTGTTTGAAGCACCCGAGGATGGAAATATCTTGTATACCTTCAACGTAAGCGTTACCTCTCCCGAGGGAGACGGCATCCGATATCGTGTTATGCATGAAAAGCAAGCAATGACAGAAGGAGATCGCTACGGATATGTGGATGCACCGTACGGAGAAGTCGGAAAGGGCAGCATTCAGATGACCGTTCAGAAGGGTGATCGCATCTGGATTGCAATCAACATGGGCAAAACCTCCGCATTCGACAGCACCGCGCTTTCGGTTGAAATAGAATACGTGCAATAATCCAAGCCTCATCCGCGTTGGCGGATGAGGCTTTTTGAAATAAACCTTGAATTTTCTTGGTAATTTTATCATGTTTGTGCAAAACAGTTGACATTTGAAATAAATGGTGATATAATAAATAGAAGTTTTCCAAATCAACGAATATTTTCAAGGAAAGGAACAGCATGCACAATGAAACAGTATATCAAAGTGATCGCTGTACTTCTTGTATTGCTGATGACCGCGTCTGTCATGGTTGCTTGCAACGGTGACGGCGGCGATAAAGACGACCCGATCGAAAGCGAGAGGGAACCCGAAACCGAGCGTGAGGCAGAAACCGAACCCCCGCTTACACCGGAAGACATAGCGCAGCTCAAATCGGAGATGTCGTCATCAATCCTGGATGCCCTGGAGCGGACAGAGAGGCCGACAGAAACCGAAACACAGATCGATCAATCAGGCAACCAAATCCCTGTCCCGGATGACAGTAATCCCGGCTATGCGGATATTGTTGAGGGGCTGCTTGGCTCGCTTGGCGGACTTGGCAACGGAGATTACGATTATTCCAAGATCATCAGTGAAGTACTCGATCAGTACATAGGCAGTGAGAACACCTCGGAATTTCTTCGGGGCCTGATCAAGAGCTGGATTGAGGATAACATACATTCAATGATTTCCGGACGCCCGATTCCCGGGACTTCAACGGAAGAACAGACAAAAGAGCCCACAACCGAGCCTCCCATAGCGGAAGAGCCGACCTCTGAGCAGGAAACTGTACCGGCTCCGTCCTTTGAAAGCACGCTTACCGCTTTGCGCGAATATGTGGCAAAGAAAACTGCGGAAGCGATTGCGGATGCTATCGTGGAGAGGATCAACGAGATCGCAAACGGTACGTTGTATGACTCTGTCTATCAATCGGTTTATGAATCCATGACCGGTAACAACGAATTTCTGAACAGTCTCATCAGTCAAAGCATCCCCGATTTTGGCTTTGGTGAGCGGGATGGACTTACACAGTAAACTATCAAGGAGTAAATCATTATGAAACGTGATTTGATCAGAAGCATTTATGAAGATATGGAAGCCTACAGCGGCAAGCAGGTCGTGCTTGGCGGCTGGGCAAGAAGCATTCGTGACAGCAAGGCGTTCGGCTTTATCGACCTGAACGACGGCTCGTATTTTGCAGGTGCGCAGATTGTTTTCGAGCGCGAAAAGATCGATAACTACCAGGAGATTGCAAAGCAAAACGTAGGCGCTGCTTTGGTTGTCACCGGTATCGTAGAGCTGACTCCCGAGATGAAGCAGCCCTTTGAGATCAAGGCAATTTCGGTTGAGGTGGAGGGAACCTCCACCCCTGATTATCCGCTGCAGAAGAAGCGTCACACCGTAGAGTATCTGCGTGAGCAGGCATATCTGCGTCCCAGAACCAACCTGTTCTCGGCAGTATTCCGCGTGCGCAGCGAGGTTGCTTACGCGATCCACACCTTCTTCCATGAGCGCGGATTCGTTTACGTACACACGCCTCTGATCACCGGCTCCGACTGCGAGGGTGCAGGCGAGATGTTCCGCGTGACCACTATGGATATGACCAATCCTCCCATGACTGAGGACGGCAAGATCGATTGGTCGCAGGACTTTTTCGGCAAGTCCACCAACCTGACCGTTTCGGGTCAGCTGGAGGGTGAGACCTACGCTATGGCGTACGGCAATATCTATACCTTTGGTCCGACCTTCCGCGCAGAGAACTCCAATACCGCGCGGCACGCAGCTGAGTTCTGGATGATCGAGCCCGAGATCGCTTTTGCAGATCTGAACGACGACATGCAGCTTGCATGGGATATGATCCAGTATATCATCAAGCACGTGCTCAAGAACTGCGAGCGCGAGCTCAACTTCTTCAACAGCTTTGTGGACAAGGGTCTGCTGGAAAGACTCAACACGCTGGCACAGAGCGAATATAAGAGAGTGACCTACACCGAGGCTGTCGAGCTGCTCTCCAAGTCGGGTGCAGACTTCAAGTATCCCGTGGCATGGGGCTGCGATTTGCAGACCGAGCACGAGAGATACCTGACCGAGCAGGTGTACGGCTGTCCCGTATTCGTGACCGACTATCCCAAGGAGATCAAGTCCTTCTATATGAGACTCAACGACGACGGCAAGACGGTTGCCGCTATGGACCTGCTGGTTCCCGGCGTTGGTGAGATCATCGGCGGTAGCCAGAGAGAAGAGAGACTTGACGTGCTGCTCCAAAGAATGGCTGAGTGCAACCTGGATCCCGAGGATTATTGGTGGTACGTCAACCTGCGCAAGTACGGCGGCACCAAGCACGCAGGCTACGGTCTGGGCTTTGAGCGTATTATCATGTATCTGACAGGTGTTTCCAACATCCGTGACGTCCTTCCTTATCCCAGAACGGTCGGCAACGCAGAATACTAATCAAAAAAATAAAGCAGACGAAAGAAATTTCGTCTGCTTTTGAAATTTTTTCAAAAAATCGTCGGACTTTTCATGCGGCATTTTCGTCTGTATGAGTGAAAGGACAAAAAAGGAGGTGTAGCGCGAAAGTGAACAACAATCAGAATAGCCCCTATATGCTCAGCGATTCGGCCATTGTTGAGCTGTATTGGGCAAGAGATGAAGCGGCGATCAAGCATACGGATCTCAAATATCGCAATTATTTACTGCGCGTTGCTTATAATATCCTGATAGATGCGCAGGACAGCGAGGAATGCCTCAATGATACCTATCTTAGCGCATGGGATTCCATGCCGCCGCACAGACCGAGCGTGCTGCAGGCGTTTTTGAGCACCATAACCCGTCATCTTGCCATCGACCGCTACCGAAGAAAGCACACAAAAAAGAGCATCCCGCCCGCGTTTGTCTCTCCGCTTTCGGATTTGGAGGGCTTTGCCCTGGGGGATGACAGCTTTTATAGTGCCCGGGAGGCAAGCGCGCTTGCCGAGGTGATCAGCGCGTGGTTACGTACGCTTGACGAACGCAAACGATACGTCTTTATGAGCCGTTACTACGATGCCCGCCCCATTGAGGAGATCGCGCAAACACTCGGATGCGCGCGCTCGACCGTCAACGCGGATATCGCATACATCAAGACTTCTTTGAAGCAAGCACTTGCAAAGGAGGGATACACGGTATGAACAGATCTATGTTTATTGACGCGGTCGGCATGGTGGATGCCGATCTGATCGAGGCGTACGTGCTAAAGGATATGGCTCTGCGAAGCCGAAAGCGCAGCAAAACGAAGAGGTATCTTGTCACTCTGCTTGCCGCCGCGATCTCGATGCTGTTGGTGGTCGCATTGCTTGTTACCTCGTTGCCGCTTGTGTATATTTCAAACCGCGAGGCCATTGACTTGGCCGTTACGGATGCCATCGACCGCGTGATCTTCCCGCTGGACGATGAGGATAACGACGTCAAGCAAGAGGATCTGCTGCTCAATTGGACCGAATGGCCGATTACAGAGCAGGTGTTCAACGCGCTGGGCGCAGGCACGGACCACTCGATCATTGACTGGATGAACGGGGAGCATGGCGTCCTTGCGGGAGAGATCTGGCAAAGAATTGGTAAGCTTTTGGATAAGCTGTTTGATTATTATCAGCGGCATAAGAATGAAACTGACCTGCCAATTGAGCATGAATCCGAGCAAGAGACAGAAACGGAAGAGCAAACGGAGTCCGAGGTGGATCCAAGCTACACGGTTGACGGAAGTAAGGGACTGAAATATCAAAAGCTCTACCGGGATAACGCATACGCAGTGTATGACCTGGGTGATTGCACCGACACAGAGATTGCTGTGCCTGCAGAGTATGACGGACTTCCCGTCATAGAAATTTACGACAATGCATTTGCTCATACAAATGTAACCAAGGTAATTTTGCCGGAGGGAATTATTGAGATCGGAAAGAATGCCTTTAAGGCTTGTGCAAATTTGGAAGAGATCAATATTCCCGGAAGCGCAGAGGTTATAGGAGCGAACGCATTTGCGGAATGCTCATCCTTGAAAAGGATAGAGATCCCCGAAGCGTGTACGACGCTTGGTGATAATCTGTTCTTGAACGCCACTTCCTTGGAATATGCGTCAATTGCGTCACCTATCGGGGGTGTGCCGGAGAAATGCTTTGCCGGCTGTAGTGCTTTAGTGCAAGTCGTACTGCCGTCTACCGTGACCGAAATAGCAGAAGCCGCATTTCAGCAATGCTCGAATCTGCAAACAGTCAATCTCCCGAATGGATTGGAAAAAATCCGTAACGGTGCATTTTGGCAATGCTCGTCTTTGTACGGCATAGAGCTGCCCGAATCCCTGAGCGTGATCGGAGAGCAAGCTTTTACAGGCTGTCAGTCGTTGGAGCAGCTTACAATTCCGGGCGGAGTTTCTTACATTGAAGATGCTACCTTCAGCGGTTGTAGTTCTCTGAAGGTCTTGGTCATAGAAAACGGTGTTGTCGAGATCGGGAGGAGTGCATTTGCGGAAAACGTCTCGTTGCAGAGTGCCACACTTCCCGATACGTTGGTCAAAATGGGCGACAGGGCATTTTCACTATGCGAATCATTGTTAAGCATAGAAATCCCGGGTACGTTGGAAGTTGTCGATGAATACGCCTTTTATAATTGTACTTCTTTAAAGAACGTCACGTTTGGTCAAGGTGTACTCGAGATCGGGCGAGACGCATTTTACGGATGCACAGGCTTAGAGTCACTCACGTTTGACGGAACAATCAAAACAATCGGAGTTAGTGCATTTATGCGATGCACAGGATTGAAGGATCTGAAGCTTGGCGGAGATTTGGAGCGTATCGGAGTATGGGCATTCTTTGGATGCAGTGCGCTTGAAACGTTGGAGGTTTCAGAGGGCGTGAAGTACATTCAGGACAGAGCTTTTTATGAGTGTATTTCCTTGACAAAGGCACATATGCCCCAATCCGTAGGTTTGGACATGATGGTCTTTGCCGGTTGTACGTCGCTGAAAGAATTGACCTTTTCAAGCAATATTACATCGATCCCGAATGGCCTGTTTATCCGAACAGGTATAGAGAATTACGAAGTACCGGGACAGATCACGGAAATCGAAATGCAAGCATTCCTGGAGGCAAAGCAGTTGCAAACATTGACGATTCCGATCAGCGTCACCAAGATTGGTTCACGCGCATTGGAAAACTGCACCTCCTTGACTCATATTTATTATCAAGGTACCATGGCGCAGTGGGAAGAATTGATTGAGTACGCTGACATTCCGTCAGGTACTCCAATCATCTGTACCGACGGAGAATTTATCTTCCAATAATCAAATAAAAAACGCCACCGCATCGCGGTGGCGTTTACTTTTATATTTACCAGAACTGCAGCACCTTATCTGCCAGCGTCAGCACAAGCGGCAATGTGACAAGGCACAGCATGCTGGATACGCCTACGGTTTGAGAGGCGTAGCCGGGGGAGATGTCGTAGGTCTCGGAAAACATGGAAATGATGGACGCCGTGGGCAGAGCCGTGACGGCGGTGGAAAACATGATGATATCGCGCGAAAATCCGAGCAGCCTGCAGATCACGAACACCAAAGCAGGGATCAGGATCAGCTTGAGCAGCGAGAACAGATAGATCTTTCCCGAGCAGAAAAGCTGTTTTGGGGATCTGGTTGCCAGCAGCGCACCCGTGATCAGCACCGAGATAGGCAGGCACAGGGCGGCAAGCTTTGCAAACAGCATCAAAAACGCGTCGTCCACAACCGTACCGATCAAAGGATTGCCCAGCGCGGGATTGCGCGCAAGATACAGCACTACGCCAATTGCGCAGGGGATTGAGCCAAAATTGATCAGCGCCTTTTTGGGTGTCATGCGAATGTCGTCTCTCTTGCGTCCCAGGATCATAAGCCCCCAGATATACATGAAGATGTTGAAGCTGATCAGATAGAACGCACCGTAAAACTTGCCGATGTCGCCAAACAAGGCCCCCAGAATGGGCAAACCGATAAAGCCGCAGTTGGTAAAGATGAGCGAGAACTCGGTGATCTTACGCTCATTGATATCTTTGTAGGGCAAGCAGAGCGGGAAGGCCAACAGCGCCATAAGAAAGTGCAAGAAGAAGCCGATTCCCAGAATCAGCAGTCCTTTTTTGAGGTTTTCTTCGGTGTATTCCACGTTGACAAGCGCGTCAATGATCATCATGGGCTGTCCGACCTTGATGATCAGCGTGGAGAGTCTTTTGGAGGCCGCATCGTCGATCCAGCCTATCTTTCGGCAGAAAAAGCCGACCACCATCATCAAAAACATGACGATGATGACTACGAGCAGGGAAGTAAAGTCAAATTTCATACACAGAGTCCTTTATTTCAAGCTGTCCAGCTTCTTTTTGATCTCCTGCATATCCGCAAGCATTTCCTCCTTGCGGCGCGGGTCGCGCAAAAGTGCAGCGGGGTGGTAGACTGCGGTCATAACAAAATTGCCTTTTTCAAACCAGACGCCGTGCTCCTTGGAGATCTTGAAATTGGGCTTGATCAGTCGCATTGCGGCAATTCTGCCAAGACAAACGATGATCTTGGGTTTGATCAGGCGCACCTGCTCGCGCAGATAGTCAATGCAGGCGTCCTCCTCGGCAGGCAGCGGGTCGCGATTCTTGGGCGGACGGCATTTTAAGATATTGGCAATATACACGTCCTCGCGTGCGATGTCCACAGCATATAAATATTTATCCAGCAGCTGACCGGCTCTGCCCACAAAGGGTGTACCGGAAAGATCCTCTTGCTCACCGGGGGCTTCGCCCACAAACAGGATGTCCGCCTCGCGGTTTCCCGTACCGAATACGCATTTGGTCCTTGTTTTTGCAAGCTCGCATTTCTCGCAAGCAGCGCAAGCGTCGTAAAGTTGATCCCAGGTCAATGGTAGCACCTCGCTTTCATGCTACCATTATACCAAATAGACGCAAGGAATGCAAGGGTTTGGCAAAAATTATAGTTGCGACATGATCTGCACGGCGTTATCCTCGCAGATCAGCATACCATACTCGCCAATATAGGTCTGTATAATTCTTGCATTCTCGCGCACGCCGTATTCACCAAGAAAGCAATATTCATCCGGAGCATACAGAGAGGGCGGAGAAAAATCACGCAAAATCAGATAGTAGGTCTGCTTTTGATCCGTGTAAAGCGTGCTTTTCCCGGGAAAGCCGACCGAGTGCAGGCGACGGCAGGAGCTGAGCAGATCCTTGAGGTTCGAAAATGAATAAGCACACATGTCAAGTCCATGCCTTTCTGTTGTACGCAGCGCGCGGTTTTGCAAAACGGGCGCACAGCGTGTCGGTGCGGGCAGATTCTGCCCGTGATCGCAAGCCGCTTCGCTTTCCTCCGGCTTTGAGATAAACAGCTCGCAGCCGCCGTCAGCGCAAGGGTACATTTGTACGTATAGCCGAGTCATATCCCCATCAAATCCGGTCTGCTCACGCGCATCCGATAAAAGTCTGCGCAATACGCGGCGCACGTGCGCGTCTGCAAAGCTGATCGAGTCGTTATGTAAATCGTAATAGGTCATATCCGAAGAAGTCAGCATGATTTTCAGCTTGGAATCGCTGATCTTGATCAAATCCATATATACGTGTCCTTTCGATAATCTTACTAACATTATAAGCGAAATGAGCGGCTTTGTGTACCCCTAAAAATATGGTAATTGTCATTGACGCGGCGCGCCCCTTATGATATAATAGGTTTATTGAATGCAAGGGAGGTGACGGCATGCGATATAACGAGCAAACGGGAGCTGTTGAGCTGGAGCTTGGCGAGCTGTGTGCCGTTGCTTTTGGGCGCGAGAACTACAAGGATGAGGCGGCGGCAGAGCATGGGATCGACGCACTCAGCGCACAGAACGGCTCGTATTTTGCCGACGTGCAGCTGCAGCATACCTGCCGTTTCGCAGGCGTGCTTGTCAAGGTCAGCGGCAACGCGCAGGGTATAGAAATCGATGGAGAGCGCATGATCATCGACCACAGCCACCGTGCAGCAAAATTGCCTGATCCCGATGAGATCGTCAGCATCCCCGTGCGCCAGCGTTGCCTTGGCTACTTTTTGGCTGCCGCCAAGCAGCTTGACTGTGTTACCTTGCGCAGGATCACCGTAAATTCGTCGGGTGAGAGCGTCTGCAGCGAGGTGAATTACACGGCACAAACGCTGCAGGAGGAATATACCTCCGTCCTGTCTCGCGCTATGCCGTATATTGAGAATTGCGTGGAGCAAAACCGCGAGGTCAAACCACGCGCCGCCACGCTTGCATTTCCGTACCCCGAGATCCGCGAGGGGCAGGAGGAATTCATGCGCGAATGCTACCGCGACATCATGCATGGCGGACGCTTGTTTATTCAAGCTCCCACAGGCATCGGAAAGACCATTTCCACCATGTATCCCGCTGTGCGTGCCATGGGAAAAGGGAAATGCGATAAGGTGTTTTATCTGACCGCCAAATCCAGCACCCGCCGCGAGGCTTTTGCTGCAGCAAAGCGACTCTTTGACGCAGGCGCACCGCTGCGCACCATCGTGCTTTCCGCAAAGGAGCAAATGTGCCCCGCAGAGCACTTTACGCACAGAACCTGCAAGCATGAATGCCCGCGCAGCCTCTCTCACACCAAGATCATGCAAGCCGTCAGCGAGCTGCTGACATTTCAAAACGGCTACACCTCGGCACTCATTCGCCGCGTGGCAGAGAAATACGGCGTATGCCCCTACGAGCTGTCTCTTGATCTGTCCGAATTCTGCAGTATTATCATCTGTGACTACAATTACGTGTATAATCCCGCCGTCAAGCTGCGCAGATATTTCGTGGAAAATAACGGGAAATACGTACTTCTTGTCGACGAGGCGCATAACCTGACGGATAGAGCGAGAGATATGTTTTCCTGCGAGCTTGGCAGTCAGAGCTTTGTCTCTTTGCTTGATATGCTGCCCGAGTCCGAACCTCTGTATAAAAAGCTCAAGCAGAGCATGGGGATCTTCAAAACGGTCAGACGCTATTGCCGCGACACCCTGCAAAAGGGAGCGGACGGCCTGGAATACGGCTATTATTTCTCGCGTGAGCCGCTGGACGACGTCAACGAGACTTTGTCCGCTCTTGCATCAAGCGTTGAGAAATGGTTGAAAAATCACACCTATGACGCATTATACGATTGCATGGAGACCTTCTATACGAGCTTGCACGCATATTGTGCAACTGCGGAGCTTTACGATGGCGGATTTGTGACATATCTGACCGTTCAGGGTGATGATATCACGCTCAAACTGCTCTGTCTTGATCCAAGCAGACAGTTGGAGGAATGCCACGATAAAGCCGAATCTGTCATCATGTTCTCTGCAACGCTGACTCCGCCAAGCTATTTTGCGCAAACGCTGGGCGGCGGCAAGCATGCCGTTTCTGTCAATTTCCCGTCGCCGTTCCCGCGCGAAAACCTTTGTGTGGCTGTCGCGGACGGTATCAGCACAAGATATGAAGACAGAGAGAAGTCGATCAAAAAGACTGCCTCTTATATCGCTGCGTCTGTTTGCGGCAAGGTAGGGAACTACATGGTGTATTTCCCGTCATATTCCTACATGGAAAAGGTGGTTGCGGCATTTACCGACCGTTATCCCGACGTACCCGTCTTGGTGCAGAAGCGCGGCATGACGCAGGAGCAAAAGGAGCAGTTTTTGGATGCCTTCTGTGCGGATAACCCCGGCATGCTGATCGGCTTTTGCGTGCTGGGCGGTTCGTTCTCCGAGGGCGTGGATCTGCCGGGTGGCAGACTGATCGGCAGCATCATTGTGGGTGTGGGCATTCCGGGGTTGTCGGACGAGAGAAACATCATCCGCGATTATTACGCCGATCAGAACGGAATGGGCTACGAATATGCCTACGTTTACCCCGGTATGAATCACGTGCTGCAGGCGGCAGGGCGTGTCATCCGTACGGATACCGACCGCGGCATTGTGGTTTTGCTTGACCAAAGATATGCCGAACCACGTTATACCGAGCTGTTTCCGCCGCATTGGGAAGACGTCCGTTTTGCAAGCGACGCGCAATCTCTTGCAAAAATTATTGCGGAATTTTGGAAAAGCGGACGAAATCACAATAAATAATGCAATAATTCTTGAAAATATTTCAAAATACCTATTGCAAAATGTCAAGCTCCGTGGTATAATGTGTAGGTTGAATTGAAATAGGAGTTTTTTAGACATGCACTATACAGAACAAAGCAAGCAGACGCTGCTTGCCGAATACCAATCCTTACAAAAGGAATACGAACAGATCAAGTCGAAAGGTCTCTCACTTGACCTCTCAAGAGGCAAGCCCTGCACAGAGCAGCTGGATATGATCGACGGTCTTTTGACCTGCATCGACCGTGAATCCTGCTTTTCCGAGAGTGGCTTTGACTGCCGCAATTACGGCATGCTGGACGGTGTGCCCGAGGCGAAAAAGCTGTTTGGCGATCTGCTTGGCATCCCCGCTTCCAGTATTTTCGTAGCAGGCAACTCGTCCTTGACGCTGATGTACGATACCATGTGCCGCTGCATGCTGTACGGCACTGCAACCGAGGGCTCGACTCCTTGGTGCAAGCTGGATCAGATCAAGTTTTTGTGTCCGTCTCCCGGCTATGACCGCCACTTTGCGATCTGCGAAAAGATGGGCATTGAAATGATCACCATTCCCATGCTTGAAACCGGTCCCGATATGGACATGGTTGAAGAATTGGTTGCAAACGACGCATCCATTAAGGGCATCTGGTGCAACCCCAAGTATTCCAATCCCGACGGCTATATCTATTCCGACGAAACTGTGGAAAGACTTGCAAGCATGAAGACCGCAGCCCCCGATTTCCGCATCTTTTGGGATAACGCTTACGTTGTCCACGCGCTGTACGGACAGGAGGACCACTTGGCAGACATCTTCGCACTCTGCCGCAAGTACGGCAACGAGGACAGAATCTTCTATTTTGCCTCCACCTCCAAGATCACCTATCCCGGTGCAGGCGTTGCTGTGATGGCTATGTCTGATGCAAATCTCGATCACGCCAAGAAGGAAATGACCGTTCAGACCATCAGCTACAACAAGCTCAACCAGCTGCGTCACGTCAAGTACTTTGGCACAGCCGAGAACGTCAAGGTCATCATGAAAAAGCAGGCAGCCATTCTGCGTCCTCGATTTGAAATTGTCAAAGAGACCTTGGCACGCGACCTTGGAGACAAGGGAATTGCCCGCTGGACCGATCCCAAGGGTGGCTATTTTGTCAGCCTGTACGTCATGCCGGGCACGGCAAAGAGAGCAGGCGAGCTTGCAAAAGAGGCAGGCGTGGTGCTGACCAAGGTAGGAGCTACCTATCCTTACGGCAAAGACCCCGCCGACTCCAACATCCGTATCGCCCCCACCTATCCGTCCATCCCCGATCTGACAGACGCTATGAACGTGCTGACCCTGTGTGTCAGACTCGCGGCACTTGAAAAGCTGCTGGCAGAATGATATCGAATAGAGAATCCCCGTTGTGCGGGGATTCTTATTTTTTATTGACATTGCAAAATATTTCCTGTATAATAAAACCAAAGTGAGGTGAAGGGCATGGGCAAGAAGGTCACGCAGGCGGCAAGTAATCCGTATGCGTTCAGCGACACCAATAAACGCTATTATACCTACGACTATTTTCTCAAAAATACTTTTGGCGGCAAGGTGGCCAAGCTGCCCATCGACGCAGGCTTTACCTGCCCGAATATCGACGGCAGATGCGCGCATGGCGGTTGCATTTACTGCTCGGACAAGGGAAGTGGGGATTTCGCGCCGCCGCCCAACGTGCCCATCCTTGAGCAAATGGAACGCTCCCACGCGCTGATCAGCGGAAAATGGAAGACTGACAAGGTCATCCCGTATTTCCAGGCGCATACAAACACCTACGCGCCGCTTGAAATCTTGCGCGAGAAATACGAGCAGGCACTCGCATACCCGGGCGTGGTGGGGCTGAATATCGCCACGCGTGCCGATTGCCTCCCACCTGACGTGGTTGCGTATCTTGCTGAGCTTGCAAGTCGCACCTATCTGACGGTTGAGCTGGGGCTGCAAAGCTCGGACGATCAAACTGCCGCGCTGATCAATCGCGGGCACGACTATGCTGCCTTTGTCAAGGGCTATCTCGCGCTGCGTGCGGCAAGCCCGGATATTCACGTCTGCATCCATCTGATCCTCGGTCTGCCGGGGGAGGACGAGCAGACCATGCTGCAGAGCGTGCGCGACGTAGCGACCTTGCATCCAGATCAGGTCAAGTTGCATCTTTTGCACGTGATCAAAGATACGGTCATGGCCGATATGTACCTTGCAGGCGAATACGAGCCCATGACGCAAACGGCATATACCGAAACCGTGGCCAAGGCCTTGACGCTGCTGCCACCCGATACCGTGATTGCGCGGCTGACGGGTGACGGCGCACCCGACGCGCTGCTTGCGCCCGACTGGAGCAGACGCAAGACGGCCGTGGTCAATGACGTAGACAAAATTCTGTACCAAAACGACCTGTACCAAGGAAAATACTATCAATCGGAGGTAGAGCATGTTTCAGAAAGCTAAATGGATCTGGAAGGCAGGGGAGATCCTGTCGGATGAATTTGCGGATTTTATTGAAGAATTCGATGCAAGCGGGCAAGCACCCTATACGCTGACCATCGCTGCGGACTCCAACTATACCGTGTACCTCAATGGCGAGCTTGCTGCCTTTGGCCAATATGCCGATTATCCCACCTACAAGGTCTGTGACCGCGTGGACGTTACCAAATTCGTCAAGGCAGGCAAGAACAGACTGGTCATCGTGGTGTGGTACTACGGCGACGACACGCAGACCTATATTCACGGCGATCCGGGCGTGATCTTTGAGATCCGTGAGCAGGATACTCCCATCTGTTACTCGGACGAAAGCACGCTTTCGCGTTTGTCGCGCGACTACATTTCGCATGTCAGACAACTGATCTCGGGTCAGCTGGGCTATACGTATCACTACGATGCTACCTCGTACGACGGCTTTATCGATTGTGACGTGACCGACGGTTTTGCGCCGAGTGTGCTCATGCCCATGATCTCCACCGATTTTACGCTGCGACCCGTCAAAATGCTGGAGCTTGCTCCGAGAACGCAGGCGCAGCTTTGCCTGCAGGGACTGTTTGATTACGTGGAAAAGCAACATACAACCCCGGATAAGATGATGCAGCACGCAGCGCTTCGTCACCGCTATCCCGAGCAGATCTCGGATATGCGCGGCTTTTTCGGCTTTGATAAGCCGGTGCATTTCAAGACCGAGGACGGGGCACAGGGTATCTTCTTTATTGTGGATCTCGGACAGGAATGGGCAGGATTTTTGGACTTCGACATTGAAGTGCCGCACGACTGTCAGATCGAGATCGGCTACGGCGAGCACCTGGCCGACGGCAGATGCCGCACGTCAGTGCGCGGATTCTCGGCCGATTACAGAGCCAAAAAGGGAAGAAATCAATACCTGCATACCTTCCGACGCTTCGGGTGCCGATACGTACAGTTCTTTGTCAACGCCACCGAATTTACCGTGCATTACGCAGGCCTGAGACCTACGCTGTATCCCGTGACCGCCAAGAAATTCGAAAAGGGAAATCTCTTGCAGAATACCATCTACGAGGTCTGTGCCAATACGCTGTTGCAATGCATGCACGAGCACTACGAGGACTGTCCCTGGAGAGAGCAAGCACTTTATTGCATGGACTCGCGCAATCAGATGCTTTGCGGCTATTACGCCTTTGGCGAAAAGGACTTTCCGCGCGCTAACCTGAAATTGATCTCCAAGGGCTTGCGACCTGACGGCATTCTGACGCTTTGCTATCCCGCAGGTAAGGATTTTCCCATTCCGTCCTTCTCAACCGTGTATTTCATCCAGATGGAGGAATACATTCGCTATACGGGCGACGTGACGCTGGCAGAAGAGTGCTATCCCGTGCTGGATACCATTATTCATACCTTTATCGGCAAGCTGCAGGATAGCGGGCTGATCGAGAATTTCTACGGTGAGGGCGGATATTGGAACTTCTACGAGTGGAGCCCCGGCATGAACGGTCATTTCTTTGAAAAGGTGCGCAGCATGGAGTCTCCTCTCAACGCATTCTTCTCGCTGGCCCTGCAAAGCATGGCAAAAATCTGCGATGCGTTGGGTAAGACACGTGAAGCAGGGGAGTACCGTGCGCTTTCCAAGAGTGTCAATGCCGCAATTGCAAAAGAGTTCTATAACCCCGAAACCAAGCTTTTCGAGTCGTTTGATAACCGTTGCAGAGGAGAGTACAGCGTACTGACAAACGCGCTTTGCATGCTGTGCGGCGCGGCAGATGGCGTTGATAAGACCAATATTTTGCGTATTCTCGCGACCAATGGAAAAGACAATTGCGGATATACGGTGCATCCCAATACGCTGAGCATGAACTCCTTCCGCTTTGACGCGCTGCTTGCATATGACAGGGAAGCGTATGCGAAGGTGATCATTGACGAGCTGGACCGTGACTATTTTCATATGTTGCGAAACGGTGCAACCACCTTCTGGGAGACTATCATCGGCCTTTCGGATTTCGGGCATGCCGCAAGCTTGTGCCACGGTTGGAGCGCACTGCCGATATACTATTACGAAATGCTTTTGTAAGAAAGTATAAATGTGAAATTTCCGTGAAGGGTTTTGTGCCACAATGACAGGAATTTTTGCCCCTTTTTGGTGATTGTGCCTATTTACGGAATTCGGGTTTTGTGCTATAATAATACTGCGCATGTATGCGACACCAAAACTATTTTTATCAAAGGAGATTTTCATCATGAAAAGATTTCTTTCCGTGCTGCTCGCTTCTCTGATGGTTCTGTCTCTGGCAGCTGCTATGGTAGTTTCTACCTCCGCAGCGCTTGAAGGTGACTGGCTGTCCTCCAGAAGCGGCTCCGACTACGAAGATGAAGGCAGCTACTGCCCCGCAGCAGGCTACCACTATGACCCCGTTCTGGGCTTCGTTCTCGATCCCCCCGTATACGCAAACGAAACCACTCCCTTCGTTCAGATGCACACCAGAAATCCTCTGGATCTGAAGGCTAACAACGATGGCAACGGTAACTCCGTTTCCGTTAAGGTAAGAGTACTTGAGTACGCTTACGACGGCGGCGAAATGAAGGACCAGTGGATCGCGTTCACTCTGAACAGCCAGCCCAGATCCACCCCCGGCTCCGTTGATTACGGCGAAGGTCTCTGCATTCTGGTCCGTGGCGGCGGTTACGGCTCCGCACAGGTTCAGCCTTTCTACGTAGATAAGGAAACCGGTAAGAGCTTCTCTCCCGCAGCTTCCTTCCCCTCTGTTGACGTTCCCATGAACGAAGAAGACCAGGAAGAGTACACCTTCACCGTTAAGTACGTTGACGGCGGTTATGTTTACGCTGTAAACGGCTACGAGTTCGTTGCTGACGAAGCTCTCAACGCTCACTTTGACAGAGTATTTGCTGAAGGCGCATACGTTGGCATTCTTTGCCAGACCGGTGTTGCTAACACCAAGATTCAGCTCGCTATCACCGAGTGGCAGGGCGACCTCCCCGTAGGTGACGACTCCGCAGATCCCGAAGAGGACCTCCGTGAGAAGGCTCCCATCGCTGATTCCGCAACCATTGAGGCTAACATGCCTGCAGTTCTGTGGGATTCTACCTGCAGAGACTTCAGAAAGATCTCCGTAACCGGTGGTGTTTATGAAGTAAACGAAGACGGCTCCGTTAAGATCAAGACCGAGACCGTTTCTCCCTACATTTCCTTCGGCGTTAAGTCCGAGGTTTCCTACGAAGCAGCTGACTTCCCCTACGTTGCAGTTCTGACCAGAAACTGCTGGGCTAACCAGGGTAACGTTTATTACTGCGCAGGTCCCATCCTGACTGCAGAGAACACCTACAGCGAAAACTGGGATCCCACCGAGTATGACTTCGGTAACGGCTGGACCATGGGTATCATGGACTTCTCCGATTACAACGAGGACGGTTGGTACGGCAGAATCAACAGCGTTCGTGTTGGATACGACTTCGCAGCAGACGATATCGCTAACGAAGAGTACAACAACTTCGACGTTGCATTCATCGGCGCATTCCGCTCCGTTGAAGAGGCTACCGCTTACACCCAGGCTTGGCTGACCTCCAAGGGCTACAGCGCAGACGTTGTAACCGAGCCCGAGACCACCAAGGCTCCCGAGACTGAGCCCGAGACCACCAAGGCTCCCGAGACCAACGCTCCCGATGCTACCGATGCTCCTTCCGACGGTGAAGTTACCACCGAGGCTGAAAAGTCCGGCGGCTGCGGTTCCATCGTTGCTGCTCCCATCGTTGCTCTGATCGCAATCCTGGGCGTTGCATTCGTTGCAAAGAAGAAGGACTGATTCTTAACTGAATGATTCCCTTGAATAAATATCCCCCCGTATAACGGGGGGTTTTTCATTTTCGGGCATAGCCCTAATATTACTGGCAACGCACAAGTGCGTTTTTTATTGGCCTGCCAGCCATGCAATTACTACTTACTACCCATAAATGGGTCCCGTGGATCAAATAGTGCTAACTGGTCGCTTTCTTGGTCTCTCTTCAACTGATCTGCGATGTACTCCTTAATGGCTCTTGTATTTTTACCCACGGTGTCCACGTAATATCCCTTGCACCAAAATTCGCGATTTCGGTATGCAAACTTCATATTTCCAAATTTCTTAAATATCAGCAATGAACTTTTTCCTTTCAAATATCCCATAAATCCCGAAACGCTCATCTTGGGCGGGATGCTCACCAACATATGAATATGATCGGGGCACACTTCACCTTCGATAATTTCAACACCTTTCCATTGACACAATTGGCGAAGTATTTCTCGTATCTCTAACCTTTTTTCCTCAAAAAATACTTTTCGTCTGTATTTTGGCGCAAAAACTATATGGTACTTGCAATTCCAACTCGTATGTGCTAAACTATTATTGTCTATGCTCACTTTTTTCATAGATAAATCCTCCAAATATGTTCTTTTGACTGGCAGGTCATTACCATTGTAACATATTTGGAGGATTTTTTCTCATCGGTTAACCTCTTTTGAACCACGCGACTATCGCGTGGTTTTCATTATACAAACAAAAAAGACCTCTTAACAAGAGGTCTTTTTTTATAGCAAAATTAATATTCAAAACCGTATTTTTTAGCGATTTCACGAACACTTACTTCACGTCCCTGAATACCTGCTTCTTTCTGCGCTTCCAGTAATAAAATGGAAACAATTGCAGATTCGGGTTTGTTTTCAGGTTCAACTTCACCGCGGGTTGCACGGATAAAGTGATCTAACTGTTCACGGTAAACATTGTCGAAATCACGACTTGCATCAAATTTGGTGATGGTTCCATCGATACTTCCGAATACTACTTCACCAGTAGCAAATTCACCTTTTACATAACCTTTGTCACCTGCAATTTCTAAGTTATGTACCTGAGGATGCTGAACATAGTCAAAATGACAGTTTGCAGCCATGCTTCCATCTTCCCAGCGATACAGGGTATCCACAATATTCTG
>JAFVTI010000049.1 GCA_017503325.1 Clostridia bacterium
CTGCAAGCGTTTTGACTTTCAAAAATCAGCAATTTGTTGCAGATTTTTGAAAGTTCGACTACGAAAACATCCACACGGGATGTTTTCTCCGCTCAGGATGACACGAGGGGTATTGCGCTTTTCCCGCTTATTCCGCAGCCCTACGGGCTGCTTTTTATTTATTCATAAATCAGATACGGCTTGATCTGCTCACCAAAGCGCGCACATTTCTCTCGCGAAGCGGCAAGGACGGCTGCGGGGTCAAAGTTACCCGAAAGCGTCTCGTTGCCAAAGCGCAGGCGCAGCCCTGCGGGATTTGCTTCAAATTCGGGATACCTGCAGAGCGCATCGTAGAGATACAAAAGCGCAGCAAAGGGCGAATAGGCCTCCCTGTCCACAATATGCAGCTCCACGCCGCCGCAAACAGCACCCGCGTGCTTGTGGAATGCGGGGGTAAAGTGCGCGGCGCGGAAAATCACGCCCGGTAGATTCTGAGCATTCATGTGCTCGGCCAAGGCAAACGCGTCCACGTAAGGTGCACCGATCATATCAAAGGGTCTGGTCGTGCCACGTCCCTCCGAGATATTGGTAGCCTCAAAAATACCCGTGGCGATATAATTGATGGCGCAATTCACGCTCGGAATATTGGGTGAAGGGTTGACAAACAGCATATCCGTCTCGTCCGCGTACATGTGCCGCTTCCAGCCCTCGCACTCGATCACCTGCAGCTCGCAGCCAATGCCCTTTTCGACATTGACATAGCGGGCGTATTCACCCACGGTCATACCGTAGCGTGTAGGGATCGCAAATTCGCCGATAAACGAGGAAAACTGCTCGTCCAAGATCTCTCCCTCGATCTTGACGCCGCCGATCGGGTTGGGCCTGTCCAACACAATGACAGGAATATGCACGCGCACAGCCGCGCGCATGACCTGCGTCAGGTTACAAAGGTAGGTATAATAGCGCGCGCCCACGTCCTGGATATCGTAAACCACCGCGTCCACACCCGAAAGGATCTCGTCAAGGCGCGGATGCCCCTTGGAACCAAGGTTATACACACATACGCCAAACACGGGATCGGGCAAGTCCTGCTCGTCCTGGTATCTGCCGTCCTGCAAATTGGAGCAAATGCCATGCTCGGGCGCAAACAGCACCGAAAGCACACCCATATCCCGCAATATTTTCCACGTGGGGGTTGCCGTGCGGTCAACACCCGAAGCAGCGGTCAGAAGGGCGACTTTTTTTCCCTTGACGGCAGCGGCAAGCGCATCGTGTCGGTCAACGCCGCACAGTACGTGATATTTTTCCATTACCATCACCTCTGTGTCCTATTATATCATAAATCCCTGCACCGCGCAAGCGGCATACAAGCCTTTTTTGCTTCATATGATGAAATAAGCGCAAAGGTATGGAGGTTCATATGAAGAGCAGGACGGGAAGATTTTTTTACAACTCGCTTTTGATGGTGGGCGTGACGCTGCTCATGCGCGCCATTGGCGTGGGCTTCAACGCCTACGTGGCGGGCAAGGCAGGCGCGCAGGCCATGGGGCTTTATTCCCTGCTTTCGGGCGTGTACGGATTTGCCGTCACGCTGGCCTGCTCGGGGATTCACTTGGGCACAACGCGCACGGTGGCCGATGCGCTTGGTAAGGGCGACCGCGCACTTGCCAAAAAGTACGCAGCCCGGGCTCTCGCCATCAGCACGGCATTCGGTCTGCTTGCCGCGCTGCTGCTCTTTTTTGGAGCTCCCTTGGTGGGCACTCGCTGGCTTGGCGACGCGCGCACCGTGCTGCCCTTGCGTGTACTCGCCCTGACGCTGCCTGCGGTCGCCATTTGCTCATGTCTGAACGGCTACTTTACCGCTGTGCGACGCGTCTGGAAAAACGCCGCCGTGCAGCTTTCTTCGCAAGCAGTCCGCATTTTCGGAACAGCCGCGTTTTTGTCGCTGCTGTTACCGCGCGGCGTGGCATATGCTTGCCTTGCTTTGGTGCTGGGAACGCTTGTCACGCAGGTCTTTGAGCTGCTGTCCTCGCTGTTTTTGTATTGGACAGACAAAAAGCACCTGCGCACGTCCGAGCGCTGCACGCAAAGCGGCGTAGCCAAAACCATTCTGGGCATTACCCTGCCTGTGGCGTTCAGCTCGTACGCGCGCTCGGGGCTGATCACGCTGCAGCACATTCTGATCCCGCGCGGACTTGCGCACAGCGGCGCGTCCTGGGAGTCGGCACTTGCCTCCTACGGCGTACTGCACAGCATGGTGCTGCCCGTGGTGCTGTTCCCTTCCGCCTTTATTTCGTCATTTGCGGGACTGTTGATCCCCGAGGTGGCCGAGGCCAAGATTCAGGAGAACATGGAGAGAGTGCGGCGCGTGGCAAGGCGCATTTTCGGTATTTCCATGATGTTTTCGGTGGGCGTGGCAGGCGTGATGCTGTGCTTCTCGCATGGCCTGGGCTTGGTGATCTACGACTCGCTGCAGGCAAGCAGCATGATCGCAGCACTTGCCCCCCTGATCCCCATCATGTATATCGACAGCGCGGTAGACGCGGTACTCAAGGGTATGGGGCAGCAGGTCTACAGCATGAACATCAATATCATTGACGCGCTGACCTCGGTGATCTTAGTCATCATATTGGTGCCAAGATTCGGTGTCCCGGGCTACATTTTCACGATCTATTTTACCGAAACGCTCAATACCGTGCTCAGCCTTGCGCGCATGATTGCCATCACAAAGCCAAAGCTGCGCCTGATGGGGCACGTGTTCGGGCCGATCTTGTGCATTACGGGAGCAACTTGGGCGGTGCACCTGCTCAGCACGCAGCTTGCGCTCAAGGCTACGGTATGGACGCTTGTTTTGCAGATCACGCTGACCGCGCTTTTGTACGTGGGGCTTTTGGTGATCACGCACTGCGTGGGCACAGACGAATACGAAATGCTGCATGCGATTTTTGGCAGAAGGAAGAAGAAAAACAACACGACGCTCACCCCAACGGATACCCGCCACCAAATAAACGCTCCCACTCATGAAAGTTTTTGATCGACCTTTTTTCAAAAAGGTCGCGGGCTCCAAGGGCAGCGCCCTTGGTCGCGCCCGCAGGCGCGAAATATTTTCTCGCCGTTTCAATTCGCGCAGCGAATTACTGGTTCATTTTTTTGCGGCTACTTGCTCAAAAAAAGAACGGAAACGGTTTCCTCACATAACATCCCAACACACCCCCAACATACTCAAAAAGGACCGATGATCTCTCATCAGTCCTCTTTGTTTTTCGGCACTCTGCCGGTCAGCAAGCTGTCAATGCTCGTGCCCAGTATGTCGGCAAGCTCGTCCAGCCATACCGGGTTTGGAAAAGCCAAACCGCGCTCCCATTTGGAGACGGCCTGGGGGGATACCCCCATTTTCTGTGCAAGCATTTCCTGAGTCAGCCCTTTTTCCCGACGCAGCGCGGCAATGCGCGCGCCGAGCTGTTCCAGCACTATCATTGATAATCCATCTCCTTTGCATGAAAGTTGCAAAAACGCCCCTTGGGGCAAACCCTGTGCGGATCTGCCCCTCGGGGGATGGATGTGTCATGATCCTTTGCAAAAAAGAAGAGTGGGCAACTTTTTTGTCAAAGGATTATTCGCGCCAACCCGTAAGGCGCGAGTCACAGCATCCGGTTTTGATCGAGTTTGTCATAACTCCGCCTCCTTTCTTTTTCTCCGCGGTTTCCCACGGCATGAATTTCACACTTTCGCGTGATGATATGATTATAGCACCCGTGGGGAATTTTGTCAATCAACCCGTGGTTTATGTGGGGGATTGGTTGGGATGTTATGTGAGGAGACCGTTTCCGTTCTTTTTGGCAAAATTGCCGCAAAAAGAACCAAAAACGGCGTTTAGAGCATTTCGCGCCTGCGGGCGCGACCAAGGGCGCTGCCCTTGGAGCCCGCGACCTTTTTGAAAAAAGGTCGATCAAAAACTTTCATCCTGTGGAGGTGATCCGTTGGGGTGGCGGCGGGCGAAAACTTTCGTGAGGGGTGTAGTCGTAAAAAAGGACTGACGCTCGTCAGTCCTTTTCTCTTTATTGATCATTCAAATATCTGCATGCGGTCATGGCTGCCGTTGCGCCGTCGCCGCAGGCGGTGGTAATCTGTCTGATATTCTTGGTGCGGCAGTCGCCTGCCACAAATACGCCCGGGGTCTTGGTCAGGCAGTCCTCGCCCGACAGAATATAACCCCTTGTGTCAATATCTGCCACGGGTGCAAACGCGTCGTTGACCGGTACCTGGCCAATTGCCACAAATACGCCGTCCACGTCAAGTCTGATCTTGGTTCCCTTCTGATCCAGAATCAAGCCGGTCAGCTCGTCGCTGCCAAGGAACTTTTCCACAGTCGCGCCGTAGATGTAGTCCACGTTCTCTCTCTTGGCAAGCAGCGAAACCAGCTTCCCCTCACCCGTCAGAAAATCCAGATTCTGCACAATGGTGACCTTCTTGCAGATATCCGAAAGCAGAACGGCCTCCTGCAAGGCGGAATTTCCGCCGCCGATCACGGCCACGGTCTGATCCGCATAAAACGCGCCGTCGCATACCGCGCAGAACGAAATGCCGTTGCCGACAAACTTTTCCTCGTCCTCAAGTCCCAGCATGCGGTGACGGGAGCCTGTTGCGATGATCACCGCACCGCACTCATATTCCGTACCCGATGCGCAAACCACCGTCTTTACCTTGCCGTCACGGATCTCGACGGCCTCGTCCAGCTCCACGGTCACACCCTGCGCAAGCACCTGCTCGATCAGCTTATCCGCAAACTCATTGCCGCTCATCTGCATATATCCGGGGTAATTTTCTATCTTAGGGGAGAACACGACCTGGCCGCCAAAGCTTTCCTTTTCCAGCAGCAGCACTTCGCGATCCGCCCTTGCGGCATACAGGGCCGCGGTCATTCCCGCGGGCCCTGCGCCGATTACAACAATATCATACATGTTCGTAATCCTTATGTATTCAACAAATTAAGCCTTTACGCTTTCCTCAATAAACTTACGGATATTGGAAACGTTTGCAACGCACTCAAAGCTGCCGTCATCGCGAACGACTACCAGCGTGGGTGCCTGCTTGATGCCATAGGTCTTTGCAAGATCTGCATTCTCCTCTGCGTACAGCTTTTCGTAAGCAAGCCCAGCCTTATCCAGGAACATGCAAGCCATCTTGCAGTTGGGGCAAGTCTTGGTAGCAAACAGGATCAGCTTGCCGCCCTCGCTCTCGCAAGCGCATACTTCCTGTGCAGGAGCCTCTTCCTTTACCATGCGACCCTGGAAATTATCCATGCTCTTCTTGATATCGTACTCGGTACGCTTCTTGAACTCTGCAGCCTTACCGTCGTTCCAGTTCTTAACGGGACGGTAGTAACCGGTAATACGGCTGTAAACCTCGGTATCGGCACCGCACTCGGGGCAGGTATACTTCTCTCCTGCAATGTAACCGTGGGTACGGCAAACGGAGTAGGTGGGAGACATGGTGTAGTAGGGCAGCTTGTAGTTCTCTGCGATCTTCTTGACCAGCGTAGCTGCCGCCTTCCAGGAGGGCAGCTTCTCGCCAAGGAATGCGTGGAATACGGTACCCGAGGTGTAACGGGTCTGCAGATCGTCCTGGATATCCAGAGCGTCAAAAATGTCGGTGGTATAGTCTACGGGCAGGTGAGAAGAGTTGGTGTAATAAGGAGTTTCGCCCTTCTCGGTTGCGGTCTTGATGTCGGGATAACGCTCTCTGTCATGCTTAGCAAGACGGTAAGAGGTGGACTCTGCGGGCGTTGCCTCGAGGTTGTACAGATCGCCGTATTCCTCCTGGTAGTCGGACAGACGCTCTCTCATATGGTCCAGCACCTGCTTGGAGAATTCCTGGGTTTCCTTATGGGTCATATCCTTGCCGATCCAGCGGGCGTTCAGGCCTGCCTCGTTCATGCCGACCAGACCAATGGTGGAGAAGTGGTTATTGAAGGTGCCGAGGTATCTCTTGGTGTAGGGATACAGGCCCTCGTCAAGCAGCTTGGTGATGACCGTTCTCTTTATCTTGAGCGATCTTGCGGAGATATCCATGATGCGGTCAAGTCTCTTGTAGAAGTCTTCCTCGTCCTTTGCCAGATAAGCGATTCTGGGCATGTTGATGGTGACGACACCGATAGAACCGGTGGACTCACCGGAGCCGAAGAAGCCGCCAGACTTCTTGCGCAGCTCACGCAGGTCAAGACGCAGTCTGCAGCACATGGAGCGCACGTCGCTGGGCTCCATATCGCTGTTGATGTAGTTGGAGAAATAGGGAGTGCCGTACTTTGCGGTCATTTCGAACAGGAGTCTGTTATTCTCGGTCTCGGACCAGTCAAAGTTGGAGGTAATGGAGTAGGTGGGGATGGGATACTGGAAGCCTCTGCCGTGGGCATCGCCCTCGATCATGGTTTCGATGAAGGCCTTGTTGACCATATCCATCTCTGCCTTACAATCTTTATACTTGAAATCCATCTCCTTGCCGCCTACGATGCAGTTGAGCTCGGCAAGGTCAGCAGGAACGGTCCAGTCAAGCGTGATGTTGGAGAAGGGTGCCTGGGTGCCCCAGCGGGAAGGCGTGTTGACACCGTACACGAAGGACTCAATGCACTTCTTGACCTGGTCATAGTTGAGGTTATCTGCCTTAACGAAGGGAGCAAGATAAGTATCGAACGAGGAGAACGCCTGCGCACCTGCCCATTCGTTCTGCATGATGCCAAGGAAGTTGACCATCTGGTTGCAAAGGGTTGCCAGATGCTTTGCGGGAGCCGAGGTGATCTTACCGGTCACGCCGCCAAGTCCCTCCTGGATCAGCTGCTTGAGCGACCAGCCTGCGCAATAGCCGGTCAGCATGGAGAGGTCGTGAATATGGATGTCCGCATTTCTGTGTGCGTTGCCGATCTCGTCGTCATAGATCTCGGACAGCCAATAGTTTGCGGTGATCGCACCCGAGTTGGAAAGGATCAGACCGCCGACCGAGTAGGTCACGGTAGAGTTCTCCTTGACTCTCCAGTCGGTATTCTTGACGTACTTGTCCACGATCTCCTTATAGTCGAGGATGGTGGACTTCATGTTACGCATCTTCTCTCTCTGTCTGCGGTAGAGGATGTACGCCTTGGCCACGTCGCCGTAGCCGCCCTGTACCAGCACGTTTTCCACGCTGTCCTGGATATCTTCAACCGCGATCAGACCGTCCTTGATCTTAGGCTCAAAATCTGCAGTGACCTTGAGTGCCAAAAAGTCAATTACGCTGGGGTGGAACTGTCTTTCCTGTGCCTCGAACGCCATCTTGATCGCGTCCGAAATCTTGCTCAAATTAAACTCTACGACTTTGCCGTCTCTTTTTAATACCTTATACATAGCTCTTCTCCTTTTGTCGATTCTTAGAAATTTTTATCGTCACAAAATAAAATACCGTAAAAGCACCGAAGGTGGTGCTTTTACAGTATACTATAAGTCGATTTATTTGTCAACCCCTTTTGACACAATATTTTGATATTTTTTCAAATTTTAACACAAGATATTGTGGTATGGTCATTCCACGCCTCTCAATTCGGCTTTTGGAACATAGGCTTTGAGCACATTCAACAAATCGAGCATTTGGTTTTTGTCATATCCGCTCAAGGGTCCGCGGATCAGATCTCCCGAGTCGATAAAGCCCTGCAGGTAGTGCTTGTGATCCCCTGCCAGCCACACGCCCATGTCCTCGATATCCTCGGCCGAATGCAGCTCGCGCACCACGGTGGTGCGGAATTCAAACGGCACGCCCGAGGCACGAAGAAGCGCTACGCTCTGCTCAATGGGGGCGATATCGAAATTCGCCACGCCCACGGTCTCGGCGTATCTCTCGCGGCTGTTTTTGATATCCATGGCCACAAAGTCCAAAAGTCCCTTGTCGATCAGAGCGGCAAGGCGGTCGGGATACGAGCCGTTGGTATCCAGCTTGACGGCAAAGCCAAACTCACGCACGCGCAGGATAAATTCCTCCAGCCCGTGCTGGAGCAGCGGCTCGCCGCCCGTAATGGCAACGCCGTCAAGGATCCCCTGTCTCTTTTTGAGAAAGGCATAAATCTCCTCCTCAAAAAACGCGGGGTTCTCGCCCGGGCGCAGCACAAGGCTTGCGTTGTGGCAAAAGGGACAGCGCATATTACAGCCGCCCGTGAACACGGTGCAGGCCATATGATCGGGGTAATCCAATAACGTCAGCTTCTGAAATCCTTGAATATTCATTCGGTCTTCTCCCTGTTGTTTACTTTTGACGAAATAATCTGTCCGTTATCCATACGGAACACGCGGTCAGCACGCTCGGCGATTGCCATATCGTGCGTGACCATAATCAGCGTCTGACCCAAAAGATCCTTGGTCTGCAGCAAAAGATCCAGCACCTCGTCGGCATTTTCTCTGTCGAGGTTGCCCGTCGGCTCATCCGCAAACACCACCAAGGGCAGATTGATCAGCGCACGCGCAATGGCCACGCGCTGCATCTGACCGCCCGAAAGCTCGCTTGGCAGATGGTGCAGTCGGTCTCCAAGCCCCAGCGATGCCACCAGCTTTTTGAGATTTTCCTCATACGAGGTATCTTCCTTATTGCACATCAGCGTGGGCACCAGAATATTCTCCAGCGCCGTAAACTGCGGAATCAGGTTGTGCGACTGAAATACCATGCCGATATGATTGCCGCGGAAGCGCGCCAGCTCGTCGTTTGGCATGGACGTAATTTCCCTGCCGCGAATGGTCACCTTACCCGCGCTTGGCTTATCCAGCCCCGCCATCAGATGCAAGAGCGTGGATTTACCCGAGCCGGACGAGCCGATGATGGCGACGAATTCCCCCTCATACACGCGCAGATTGACGCGATTGACGGCATTGACCACCTCATCGTACTGCTTGTACTGACGAAGCAGATCCACCGTTTCCACAACAACTCTTCTGTCCTCCATCATCATTCCTCCCTTTTGACCTTTTGTGCCATCCTGCGCTTCCATACAAAGTAAGGAACCAGACAGGATGCAAAGCCGCAAGCAACCGACACAAGCGCGCAAAGCGCAAGTGCCCAGAGCGGCATATAGTAATTGTAATCAACGGCTGCAACCATGCCAAGGCTCGGCAGAATGCGGCTCATGGCAATATACAAAACGTAATTGAACGCATAGCTCATGCCAAGCGTGACGACAAACGCAACGCCCGAAAGCACCGCACCCGCCACAACGTGCAGGCTGCGGATCTCACGATCAAAGCCGCCCATGGCGCCAAGCATATAGAATTCCCCTTCTCTTCTGCGATAGAACAAGAGCTGCGAGAAGAACCAGACCAAGGGTGAGACGACCAGCACGAACGCGGCAATGACACCTGCGATCAGATGATCGCGACGCGCATCGGTGATCAGATCGTCAAAAAAGTGACCTTCTCTGCGATACTGCCATGCAAAATCGCTTGCAATATCCGAGACCTCCCCTGCCAGCGCATCCGCACGGGAGAGCGGGATGCCGTCGTCCAGATAGACGCAAAGCAGGTCGCGTGCACCGTCCTTACCGGTCAGGGTACGGTAAGCGTCGGTCCGCACGCCCACAGTCAGATAGCTGTCCGACGGAGCTTCGGTGATCACGGCGCACACCACGTACGCCCCCGTATGGCTGCTTGTTGCACCGTAATCAAAGGTGAAATATTCCAATTGCTGCGCAAGGATCTGATCGCGGCGGGTAAACATACGCGCGTCGGTGATCTTTCCATCCGCGTACGAAGCGAAATACACGCTGTCTCCCACCGAGAAATCAAAGCGCTGCGCGCCCAAAATCTTTTCGCTTATGATGATCGCGTGCGGGTTTTCCAGCACTGCGTAGGGGTCGCCCTCGAAGGTGTAGCGTCCCGAGGCGATCGCTCCGTCGATCCACGCCTGATCCACAGCGGTATATTTATAAGAATTGGTAGCGATCTCGTAGCCGTCTCGCTCCCCCTCGCTGAGCACGCCGTACTCACCCGTCATGGGGGCATTTTCCGTCTTGACCAGCATATGCGCAAGCAGCTCGTCTGCTCTTGCCTGCTCGTCAACCGTCACGTATGCCACGCCGTCCAGGGCGCGGATGGCCTCGCTCAGGTATTGCGCGTCGTCATTGATCGCGTCGGCTTGGTCATAGGTATAAATAGGCCTTATGACGTTGCCCTCCTCGTCCACCACGGTCTCGTCCGGCATCGCACCGTACGCCAGGGTAAACTCGCCCACGGCAAGATCCTGCTTGGTCCTGATCATGTCTGCAATATAAAGCCCCGAGATAAACAGCGAGGCAAACGCCACAGCCGAGCAGACCAGGCGCACGTAGTACTTGCGAAAACGCCACATACCCGCAAGCTCATAATCGCGCGGAAAGCGCTTGCCCACAAGTCGGAACGAGCGGCGCGGCGAGGAGACAAGGCCTGCGTTATCGCGCGCGGTGATCAGCGTCATGGGCGTTTTGAACGCCATGGCACGCACCGGCAGAAGCACCGAGAGCAGCACGGTGACTGCGCTGAGCGCAAACACCTTGACGGGTGCTGCCCAATGGAAGGTAAACAGCACGCCCTGCGGCAAGTAGACCGCCAGCATGATCAGCGCAGCAAGGATTGCAGAGGGCACGAAGGTCAGAATGCCAATGGCCGCCAGCTCCCAGAAGGTCACGCGGAACAGCATACGGAAATCCGCACCGCATGTCATGTAAATGCCGTACTGGAACTGGTGATTTTCCACGCGGATGTTATAAAGCACGGTCAGCACCGCCGCACACAGCGCAAGCATGCAAAGGCATATCAGCGCGTATCTCCACACACCGGGCGTGACGTATTCGGTCACGTAGGTATAAAGCGGCGTGGTGGTATATCCCCAGCTTTTGAGCATGCATCGATCGCGGAATTTGGAAAAGCTGCGGTCAAGATCTGCTCCCTTGAGCGTGACGTGCGCCTCGCTGACCTCGCCAAGATCGACAATCTCGACCTCGTAAAAGGAATCGTCCAGCGCGTCCTGCGCGTTCAGCATATTTTTGAACGTCGCGACCTGCGTTTTGGTCAGCTCAGGGATGATGACGTGATAGGAATAGGACTCCCTGACCGTATTCTCTGCAATTTGATTGTTGGTGTCAAGAGAAAAGGTCAGCGACCAGAAAATACTCTGTACCACCAAAAGCGCAAGGAAAAAGCCCGCATATTCCCGCCAATTGAACAGGACCGTGCGGAAGGCATTTTTGACCGTTCGCTTAAAAATGCTCATATGTTTTTCCTCTGATCATCAATAATACCTCTGTACCGCGATGACCTTTCCAAGGATGTCTGCTTGCTTGACAATGATGGGCTGCATGGTCTTGTTTTCGGGCTGCAGGCGGTAGTGCCCGTCCTCGCGGAAAAAGCGCTTGACGGTTGCGCTGTCCTCCACCATGACCACCACGATCTCGCCGTTATCGGCATAAGAGCAGCGGTTGACGATGACCACGTCGCCGTCCAAAATTCCCGCATCGATCATGCTTTGCCCCTGCACGCGCAAAGCAAACAAGTTCTCCTTTTCATAGCCGCCGTGCGGCACAAACAAAATGCTGCCCTCGTAGTTTTCCACGGCAAGAATGGGCTGTCCCGCCGTCACCTTGCCAAGCAGCGGCACACCGCTTGCGGCAGGCGTCTCGTCACAAAGACGCAATGCGCGGCTCTTGCCCTCGTCCTTGACAATGTATCCCAGCATTTCCAGTCTTTCAAGATACATATGCACGGTTGACGTGCTCTTATAGCCCAGTGCCTCGCGGATATCGCGCACGCTGGGTGCATACCCGCGCTCGCGGATGGTCTTGACAATATAATCGTAAACTCTTTGTTCTCTTTCGTTGAGCTTTGGCATCATAACAAACTCTCCGTTTCTCTGCAGTTAATTCATTATAACATACATGCCCCGATTTTGCAAACATTTGTTCCTTTTTTCGGGAGCGGCATTTTTCACAATCTTTTCATGTTTCGTTTGTGATATTTTCATAGAATATTTTCACGATATGCTCTTGCAAAAGGTCGGAATTTGTAATATAATTATAGTGGGTGAAAATTGGGCTTCATCCGCTTTTGAACCGATAAAAATAATTTGAAATATAAAAGGAGAACCACCATGACCAACAACAAATACGTACTTGATTGGATCAACGAGATGGCCGAAATGACCCGTCCCGACAACATCATCTGGATCGACGGCACCGAAGAGCAGGCTGAGGCACTTCGCGCAGAGGCATGTGCTACCGGTGAGATGATCAAGCTCAACCAGGATCTGCTGCCCGGCTGCTATCTGCACCGCACCGCCGTCAACGACGTTGCACGCGTTGAGGCAAGAACCTTTATCTGCACCCCTACCAAGGAAGAGGCAGGTAACATCAACAACTGGATGGCACCCGAAGAGATGTATGCAAAGCTCAAGAAGCTGTATACCGGCTCTATGAAGGGTCGCACCATGTACGTCATTCCCTATTCCATGTCGATCGTTGGCTCTCCCTTCGCCAAGTACGGCATTGAGCTGACCGACTCGATCTACGTTGTACTCAACATGCTGATCATGACCCGCGTCGGCACCGACGTGCTGGAAGCACTGGGCGACTCCGCCGACTACATCAAGGGTCTGCACGCAAAGGCTGATCTTGATGAGAACAACCGTTACATCACCCACTTCCCCCAGGATAACACCATCATGAGCGTCAACTCCGGCTACGGCGGCAACGTGCTGCTGGGCAAGAAGTGCTTTGCTCTGCGTATTGCATCCTACCTTGGCAGAAAAGAAGGCTGGATGGCTGAGCATATGCTGATCCTCGGCGTTACTTACCCCAATGGCGAGAAGAAGTACCTGACCGCTGCATTCCCCTCTGCTTGCGGCAAGACCAACCTCGCGATGCTCATCCCCCCCAAGTTCTACACCGAGCAGGGCTACAAGGTTGAGTGCATCGGTGACGATATCGCTTGGCTGCGCGTCGGCGAGGACGGCAGACTGTGGGCTGTCAACCCCGAGAACGGCTTCTTTGGCGTAGCTCCCGGTACCAATGCGCAGTCCAACCCCAATGCGCTGGCTTCTACCATGCGTGACACCATCTTCACCAACGTTTGCCACAACCTGGACAACAACACCGTTTGGTGGGAAGGCCTTGATAACGATCCCCCCAAGAACGCACTCAACTGGAGAGGCGAGGTCTGGGATTACACCAAGTATGACAAGAACGACAAGGTCGGCACCTCGGGTGCTCACCCCAACTCCCGCTTTACCGCAATGGCTACCAACTGCCCCTGCCTGTCCGAGGCTTACTACAAGCCCGAGGGCGTGCCGGTAAGTGCCATCGTATTCGGCGGCAGACGCGCAAAGACCGCTCCCCTGGTTTACCAGTCCACCTCCTGGCAGCACGGCGCATTCGTAGGCTCTATCATGGCTTCCGAGACCACCGCAGCCGCTGCAGGTGCCGTTGGCGTGGTTCGCCGCGACCCCATGGCAATGAGACCCTTCGTGGGCTACGATATGGGTGAGTACTTCGGCCATTGGCTCAAGATGGGTACCACCATTCCCAATCCTCCCAAGATCTTCCACGTCAACTGGTTCAGAACCGATGCTGACGGTCACTTCATCTGGCCCGGCTTTGGCGACAACATGCGCGTGCTTGCATGGATCCTTGACCGCTGCGAGGGCAAGGTAGGCGCTACCATGTCTCCCATCGGTTACCTGCCCCTGCCCGAGGATATTTGCACCGAGGGTCTGGAGGGCATCGACACCGAGACCATCCGCGACCTGCTCAGCGTTGACGTTGACTCCTGGCTGGAGGACGTACAGAACATTCGCGACTTCTATGCACAGATCGGCGATAGCGTTCCCGCAACCATGCACGCAGAGCTGGATGCGCTGGAGGCAAGACTGCTGGCTGCAAAGTAAGCTTTGCTGCCAAATGCAGAATGCAAAATGCAAAATAAAGTTAGAAAACCCTTGCAAAAGCAAGGGTTTTCTTTTTGTTTCGGATTGTTTTTTGTTTGACATGCCAAGAATTCTGTGCTATACTGCAATTGTAATCAAGATTTATTAATTTTTTTCAAAAACCTCGGAACGTTTTCTCAAAAATTGCGACTATATAAGTGAAGGACGTTTGTGTAACAAGCCCTGTCACGATACATGATAAGGAGGCAACATGAATTACGCATTTTTTGATACAGCCATTTTTGCCGAAGATGAAGACTACGATGAAGAAGACTACGATATTGTGGGTGAAGATTATGAGGAACTGATTCAAACTTGTTTTCGGTATTCTGAATATTTCAGCGTTTGGTTTTCACCTCACATTCAATGGACGGAAAAACTCAAGCCTTATGAGATAAACGTTGACCCTGCCTGCTTTGAGTACGCGCCTCCGTGCCGCCCCGAGCCGAAGGATAAAGGCGATATTATGATCCACCTGCATTTTTACCGTATTTGCCCCGAGCTGTATCAGATTTTGATTGAAAACACGCACAGCGTTTGGGACGGATGGAACTATGATGCACCGGCGTTTAAGCATTTTTACAGATCCGACGGAAGTTGCTTTTTTATGAGTTATGAACACGACGGCAACTGCGTTTTCTACCTGCGGGACGGAGAAAACGTGTCCTGTGTGGTCGGCAAAGAGCACTGGTACCGCGAGGACGAGCTATGGCCGAACGCAATATGGTCACCGCGGCCGGATGTTTATCGTCCGTTGATTCAATAGCATTCGGGTCCCCTGTGACGCGCGAAACCGTATTCTGCATTTTTCCACTCCCCTCTTGAAAAGTCCGCGGTTTCGTTGTATAATAGGTATATACGACTCAAAGGAGGCTGCCATGAAACTGACTTTTCTCGGTACGGGTGCTGCCGATTGGGATATCAACCAATTTGACAACATGCCCGAATTCCGCCGCTTTTCCTCAGCCCTGGTCAACGACGACTTGCTGATTGATCCCGGCCCGCACGTATTCCATTTTGCCGAAAAGAACGGCACGCCCGATCTGCTTGACGGTGTCAAAAATATCATCGTCACGCACTCGCACGGCGATCACTTTTGCCCCGAGACCGTGGCCAAGCTGTGCACAGGCCGCGACTGCACCATCTGGTGCGCCCCCGAATGCATGAAGGAGCTGAATGCCGCGCTTGGAAACGAGGCTGCCTTTGGCATCAACTTCCGCTCGACCGAGATCGGCAAGACCTACCAGATCGGCGACTACCGCATCACCCCTCTGCGCGCCAACCATTTTGCCACGCCCGGTGAGATCGCGCGCGTTTATCTGATCGAGCGTGACGGCCGCATTCTGTTCTACGGCTGCGACAGCGCGTGGCTGCCCACCGAGACCTGGAACTTCATGCGTGATAAGCCCATCAACACGCTGGTGATGGAGCTGACCTGCGGCGAGATCGCCACCTACGATTGGCGCATTTTTGAGCACAACACGCCCGAAATGCTGCAGATCATGCTGACCATGTTCAAAAAGTACAACCGCTTTGCGCCCGACGTCAAGTATTACGTCTCGCACATGGCACGCACGCTGCACGGGGATCACGCGTCGGTCGTGCGCCTGCTTGAGCCCATGGGTGTTACCCCCGCATACGACGGCTTGCAAATTGAAATCTAAAACACAGAGATAAGGAGAGAGAGTATGGCAAACAAAATCAGAGTCACGGCCTGGAACGAATTCCGCCACGAAAAGCACAATGATTACGTCAGATCCATCTACCCCGACGGCATTCACGGTCTGCTCAAGCAGTTCCTTGAGACCAACGACGATATTGAGGTCACGTTGGCAGCTCTTGACGATCCCGACAACGGTCTTCCCGACGAGGTGCTCAACAACACCGACGTGCTGATCTGGTGGGGCCACATGGCACACCACGAGGTGCCCGACGATCTGGTGGAGCGCATCCGCCACAGAGTATATACCAAGGGCATGGGACTTATTGTGCTGCACTCGGGTCACCACTCCAAGGTGTTCCGCAACGTCGTAGGCACCAACGGCAACCTCTCCTGGGGCAGAGATCAGAAGGAGGTCGTTTGGAATCTGCTTCCCTCCCACCCCATCGCAGCCGGCATTCCCGATCACTTCACCCTGGACATCGAGGAGCTTTACTGCGAGCCCTTCTACGTACCGCAGCCCGACGCGCTTGTGTTCGGCTCCTGGTTTGAGGACGGCTTTATCTTCCGCAGCGGTCTTTGCTACCTGCGCGGCGCGGGCAAGGTATTCTACTTCCAGCCCGGTCACGAGTCCTGCCCCTCTTACCACAACCAGTACGTGCAGCGGATCATCACCAACGCTGTCCGCTGGGCAAAGCCCGCAGATTTCGGCTACGAGATCCCCGAGGGCGCACCCATGATGCAGTATAAGCCGATTGATGAGTTTAAGAACTAAATGGTAATAGCAGCCGGATAGGCTGCGACTTAGCGAAAGAATTGAGCAAAGGGTTGCTTTACAAGCAACCCTTTATTTATGCAAACACTTTCAAATAGTAGTTATCGCAGGCGCTGGCGATCACTGATCGCCAGCGCCTGCGACAACTATTCAAAAACAAGCAATTAAGGACTGCATCCAAGTGATGCAGTCCTTGTTTTGTGCGGATTCTACCTCTTATTCCACAGCCCGATACGACTGCTTTTTTATACAAGACTCGTCTTTTGCAAAATCACTTTGCCTTGTACGTAATATTCCTGATCACGCCAAATGCGCCAAGAGCAATTCCGATCAGAGCCGTCACCGTCAGCATGACAAACAGCCACAGGGTGTTAGTCCCCATTAAAAATCCGATAAAGCCATCAAAGACATAACGATTATAAGACACACTCCAAGGATTGAATGCAGAGCAAATCGCCAGCGCAATAATACCCACCAAGGACATGGACGTAAACGTCAGCCCTCCGAAAAAGCACCACGTATACCCTTGCGGCGGCTTGCTTTGCTGTACCTGCTGCTGTTCGGGAACGGCCGGCTGTGCGTACACGCCGCCCTTGATCAGATAATCTGTAGTCACGCCAAACAGATCGCTGAGCTTAATGATATATTCCATATCGGGCGTGGACTGATCCAGCTCCCATTTCGAGATGGTTTGTCTTGTCAGATTCAGCTGCTCCGCCAATTGCTCCTGTGACATTCCCCTGCTTTTGCGCAAGGTCGCCAATATTTCTCCAAATGCCATGTCAGCACCTCCTTTGTTCTTATCTGTATTATAACTGTATTATAGCATTCGCAGGGGCAGAATTCAACCAATTTTCGCAGGAAATTCCGCAACGCAGCGTTGCGCAACGGGGTTTGGAGCTGATTTTTGATATTTCAATGTAAAAAAAGTCAAAAGATATGCGCGGGATATCCATATCCCGCGCCATGCATCATTATTTGTGTGAGAAAACCGTTTCCGTTCTTTTTGGCAAAATTGCCGCAAAAAGAACCAAAAACGGCGTAATGCGGGGCTCTGCCGGTTGCCTTTTGGATGCTGAATTTCGCAGAAATTCAGCATCAGGTGGCGTCACTTACGCGTAAATATTCAGTAGCATTCACACGCCACCAAGCCTTTATGTAAAGGCTTGACCGAAACTTTCATCCTTGACAACCGTATCGTGGTCAGATCGCAAACCCTCCGTCAACGCCCAAGCACTGCCCTGTGATAAAGGACGCGCCATCCGAAGCGAGAAAGAGCGCAGCAGCTGCGACGTCCGCGGGGGTGCCGATGCGGCCGAGCGGTGTTTCTTCAGCCAGCGCGGCGCGTGTCTCGGCGTCAAAGCAAGCGTTCATGGGTGTATCGATCACGCCCGGCTCAATACAATTGACGCGAATGCCCGAGGGGCCCAGCTCCTTGGCAAGAGCCATGGTAAGTCCGCGCACGCCTGCCTTGGTGGCGCTGTACGCTACCTCGCAAGATGCACCGACCTTGCCCCACATAGAGCCGATCAGCACCATACTGCCCGTATGCGTACTGAGCATGACCTTGCTGACCTCGCGGCAGATATAAAAGGTGGAGGACAGATTGGCAGACAGCAGCGTGTTCCAGTCCTCGTCGGTGGTCAGGTCAAACAGACCAATCCGCGAAATCCCCGCGGCGTGCACCAGCACGTCAATGCCGCCCATGATATCCCGGGCTGATTTCACGATAAAGCGTACGTTTTCGCTGTCTGCAAGATCTGCGCAAAGCGCGGTCGCGCCCGTTTCCATGGCCAATTTTTGGGCTGCCTCAAGATTTGTGCGATAGGTAAACACGACGTTGTCGCCGTTTGCGCAAAACGCGCGCACAAGTCCTGCGCCAATGCCGCCCGAGCCGCCCGTGATCAATACTTTTTTCATGCCATCTGTCCTGTCCTTTTTGAAAGTCTTTTCCCTATTGTAGCACATTTTCGCTCTCTTTGCAACGCATGCGTAAAATATTTTGCCGAATTTGCCGCCAAAGCCTTAACAAAACGCAAAGAATATGGTATAATAAAGCAAAGATCGGGCAAAGGAGTGAGCTCATGCGCAGAGGAAAAGAATTCAAGGCAACCAAAATGGATTTTATGTATAAGTACCGCACCAATGCGCTGTACGCTCACGTGCGTCCCGAGATGGATATTACGCCCGAGGCGGCGCACAAGCTGTTCTCCCGCCTTGCACGGCGCGGATTTGCACTGGTCATTCCCTCGCTGCCCACCGATTACGTTTATACAGACGATTTTGCAAAGCGTTACGCTGCATGGTTTGCCACGCTCAGCCGCGCCGCGACGGAAACCGGCTTGAAGCTGGCTTTGCACCCGCAAAGGCCGATCGAGCGCGCATTGTGTGACCCGGACGACCGCACCGAGGTGCTCTCCCGCCGCGAATATTACGCTGAGCAGCGCGAGCATTTCAAAATGACGCTTTGCGACAAGCCCACACTCTCTCTGATCGCGCTGGACGAGGAGTATACGCAGATCATTGACCTGCGCCCCTACGTCAAGGACAACGTGCTGGAATTTGACGTGCCGGACGGCAACTGGGTCGTTGAGCAATATATCTGCACCGATGCCGAGCAGGACGGCACACAGCACGATACGCACAATCGCCTCTCGCGTACTGCCTTCATTTCGTATCTTGACCGCCTGTACGTGCTTTGCGGCGGCGTGCAGAATACCGCGATCGGCGCGATCTATTACCACAATCTCTGCTTTGACTCTCCCAACCGCCGCAACTGGACAAGGGATTTCAATCAGATCTTCCAAGAGCAATTCGGCTTTGATCCTTCGCCCTATTATCCCGTTCTGTTCCACAATTTAGGTGGCGGCACCGAGCACATCCGTGCCCTGTTCATGCAATGCCGCGCCGAGCTGCTTCGCATGGGCATTGCGCGCGCTCTGCGTGATTTTGCCTTGGCGCAGCACCTCGAGCCCATCATCATTCAGGCCGAGCCCAAGGCTCCCGCCTGCTCCTGGATCACGGGAGACGCGCTGGCCAATCAGAACTACTGTGCGGCGGGACGCATGGATCACGCATACCTCTACGGCCTCAATTCGCTCACGCTTGCCGCCTCCGCAGCTGCGGACAGCTCTCAGCAGCGCGTCATCTGTGAGATGTTCGCGCGTCTTTCGGATGCCTATACCGAGGAGCTTGCGCTCAAGGAGACCATCACAGTCCTTGGCAACGGTGCCAACGAGCTGATCATGCACCCCACGGTCATGAAAATGAGTCGCCAGTTTACCGAGCCCGTGCATCGCAGCCTTTACCTTTTGACCAAAGGCTTTCCGGTTTGCGATATCGCCATGCTCTACCCCATCTACGCGCTGCACACCAAGCCCCAGCTCTACGAGCAGCCCGCCTCCGATTACGAATATCCCATCACGCCGTTCACCTGCGATTACATGACGCTTGCCAACAGCCTTGCGCATTATGTGGGCGTTAATCTGACCATGCTGCATCCCGAAACGCTGCAAAAGCATTGCCAGGTGCGCGGGGATCAGCTGTTCTTTGAAAACGTCAAGGGCAATAACGGCTTCCGCGTGCTCATCCTGCCCGCTACCTCCATGATCCGACTTGACAATCTGCGCACCATTGCCGAGTTTTACGATAACGGAGGCATCGTGATCGCAACGGGCACGCTGCCCGACAGCGCATTTGAGTTTTTGCCCGAGTTTGAAAAGGATCTTTTGCACCATTATGGCGAAGAATACGTGACCGATTACGACGTCGAGGTGCGCGCACTTGTCAAGCACATCTTCGGTGAGCGCGCCTGCGACAAGACTGTGATCAACAACCGCGGCTTCAATTCCAACGACAAGGGCGGGCGAGCCTATCTGCTCTACCCCTCGATCACGGCAGCGGACGGCACGTTTATGACCGCAAGTGACGAGATCATGCGCCTGCTTTACGAGCTCAAGATCCCCTACGACGTGATCATGCCCGACATGCGACGCCTGGAAAACGGCGGTGTGTTCAATCTCCCTCTGCCCGAATACCGCCACATCGACACGCCCGAGGGCGTGCACCGCGTGGGCATGATGGGGCATTTGCATAAGATCAACGGCATGCAGCACACGCATATGCTGTATAACACCACCGATCAGCCGTATCAAAACACGGTGTATCTGCGCGGTGCATTCAAGCCGCTGATCTACAACCCGCAAACAGGTAAAGTCACCCGCGCGCGCCGCGTCAAGTACGCGACCTACCGCGGACAGATCTATACTTATATGCCCGTACAGATCCCCGAACGCTCCGCGCTGTTCTTGGTGTCCGACGAGCTGGAGCAAACGCCCACGCTCTCCGCACCCTTGAGTGATCTTCTGTAAGTTCAAAGAAAAGCAGCCCGATCGGGCTGAGAAATAAGCGAAAAAAACAAAGCTGTCTTAACCAAAAGACAGCTTTTGTTTATGCATATGGTTTCAATATTTAGTTGCCGCAGGCGCTGGCGATCACTGATCGCCCCTACAGAGAATTATGTAAGGGGTTTACGATATAAAACCCAAAACAAAAACACTTGTAGGGGCGATCATTGATCGCCAGCACCTGCTGCAACTACATATTTATTTGTTTGAGCACATGGCTACCTCTCAAGAAGCAGTCATGCGCTCATTTTCTC
>JAFVTI010000050.1 GCA_017503325.1 Clostridia bacterium
AAAAAAACAGCTGTAGGGGGCGACGTCCCCGACGCCCCATCCTACATAAACAAATCTTTTCGCAATGCAATAAGTTCCATGTGCCTACCCGGGGCGTCGAGGACGTCGCCCCCTACGGTTGGTATCTTTTTTGAAAAAAAACGGACACGGAGATTGATTTTGATACAATCTCCGTGTTAATTTTTCGCTAATTCATCAGCCCCATGGGGCTCTTTTTCTTATTGAAGCTTCGCCTTGTCCGTTACGATCACGGTCTGCAACGCGCCAATGGCAAAGGTTGCTTGCACGTGCTCGTCGTCCAATTTTGTAAAGGTGGCGGGCAGGATCTGCTCGGTGAAGGGGTCGTACAGGACGAGATCCTCTTGCTTTGTCGCGCCGAGCGTGACGGTTACGTGCTGCTCAAATTCCTCGGCGTTGACAAACAGGAAGGAGAGACCTCTGAACAAAACGCACTTGCAAACCACGCCGTGCGTGGGCGTTTGTGCAAAGCAGGGGAGCGTGTCGGTGGGGAGCTTTTCGAACAATTCTGCCTCGTTTTGCGTAACGGTGGCGAACTTGTGCTGCGAAATGGCGGTGAATATATTGCTTTGTGGGGAAAGAATGGTCAAACCGTCGTCTGCAAGCTTTTGCAGAATTGCAGCCGCTCTGTCGCTAAGCTCCATGGGAGGCAGCACCAGCGCGCTGTAAATGTGTCCGGCAGGCGTATGCAGCCATCCGTCCTGTACGCGGCATTTTTCCAGGTATTCGCAATCGGTAAAGTCAAAGTCGATCTGGCGGTCAAGCAAGCCGTAGAAGATACTGCGCAAGCCTTCTGCGCAGGCGTTTTCCTCGACGCAGTATTCTCCGTAAAAGACAGCAGAGCCCTTGTGGTGCATCTGGAAGGTCTCAATGGGGTAGTAGAGCATGACGTTTGCCTTGTGTCTGCCCTTCATGATCATCTCGGCGCGGCCAAGTGCCTGGTTGATTTGCTTGTAGAGCGCGGGCTCAGCCTGCTGCTCGCTGTAATACGAGGTGAAGGTGTCCACGCCCAACGCGTACTGCAGACTCATGGATGCGTACATTTGCATGGGCGTGACCTTGCCGCCCTGCGCGTGTGCTGAGACCTCGCTCATGACGTGCGGACGGCCGTAGGCGTGCGCGATCGAGGAAACCAGCTTGGGCGTAAAGGCGTCGTTAAGCACCTTGGTGGGGATAGAATGCAGCATATCGATGCCGGGAGTGTGCATGTGGCGCAAAAGCGAGAAGAAATTGCCCTCAAACATGACGTGGTGGCGAATGTCGTCCTCCAAGAGGATGTGCCCCGAGAAGGGCAGACCGTGCGCGGCGCACCAGTTGGCAAGCTGCGCAAAATAGCTCTGCTCGTAAAGGTCGGAGAGCAGGCGGTAATAGTCATATCTGACCTGCTTTGCGTTCTCGCTTTCGCCAAAGAACAGGTAGACGAGGTTGGGCGCGAGGGGGTATGCGTAACGTGCCGAGAATTCGTTTTCCACGTCGCGGCCGAAGTTGACCACGGGATAGAGCGGCAGCGTGTCGTCGTATTGGTCGTGCACGCGGGACGGATAAATACCCGCATTGATGTAGCAGCCCATAAAGGACGGCTCGTCGGTAAACATGGCCTCGATCTTGCCGTCGCCCTCGGCCAAGTGGTGCTTGGTGTAGGCGTAGCAGGGCTCGTAGGTGTTGCGGATAAACTCGCGGATGGCGTCGGGGTTGGTCACGTCAATGTAGCGGCGCGCCTCGCATACGTTATGCTGCGCGTGCGTGCCCTCGTACATGCGCTTTTTGATAAAGAAGCAAGCGAGCGCGGGGGTGTTGAATTCGGCGTCGTTGTCCAGCGTGACGGGATCGGTCGTCTTGCCGAACACCATATGCAGAGGCGAAAAATCCGTGATTTTGCCGTCCTTGCAGGGGTAGACTGCGGCGTGCAGGAAGCATTCGTGCCCGCGCGGCAATTCCTGCGTGATGCTCTCGCCGGGTGCAAGCTCACGCGTCAGCATGGCAATGCCGAGTGCCTCGAAGTCGGGGTTTGCGTCCACGGTCAGGCCTCCCGCACCGCCGCTGGGGTAGCCCTTTTCGTCGTACAGCCAGACGCGCAGCCCCATCTCGCATGCGGTGTCGATGGCGAGTGCCATTTTGCGCCATTCCTCGGGATCGGTGGCGTAATTTCTCTGGGAAACGTTGGTCACCACGCCGCCAAAGCCGCGGTCTGCAAGGTATTGCAAATGCTGCCCCACGGCAGCGCGCAGCTCCTCGTCGGTCCAATTCGGGTTGTGCACAAGCTCGTGCGTGATCTTGAGCGGCAGGTATTTGTTGTCAACTGTTTTCATCCTCGGCTCCTTTCTCCTCGTAAACGGTCAGGTCTATCTTTGCAAGCTCCGCGGGCGAAATTCTGCCCTTGGTCTTTTCATAGTAAGCAATGTTGTTGCGCAGCATAAAAAGGAACTGGTTGTTGGGGCTTCTGCCCTCCTTTTCGGAGATCAGAATAAACTTGCGCAGCATGTCCTCGGACATGTGCAGGGTGAATTCGCGCTGATTTTTCTGTGCCATGATAACTCCTTGTCTTTATTTGGTTGTCGGAACGAGTACCGTGCCGATGTTGTAGTATTTCAAAATTTTCAACGCCTTTTCGGTGGCCTCGAAGTAGACCACGCATTTTTCGTCGCCCAGCATAAAGATGCCGTAGTAGAGGTCGGGTGCCTGCAGCGAGGACATGCAGCGGAAGTCGCGTTTGCACTTCTGCGCGGTCACGTAGGCCTCGGCCGCCTCGTCGTAGGGTGCGATTTTTTGAAAATCGCGGATGTTAATGCGGAAAAGCTCTTTTCTGGTCTTGCCGCCCCAGATGGTGGTAAAGGTGATCTCGCCCGAGAGCGTGGAATATTCGTACTCGGGGGATACGAAGCGCCAGGTAAAGAAAATCAGCGCCCAGTCAAGCAGGGGCAGGAAGGTGACTGCCCAAGGGAATGTGAGCAGGAATGCGAGCAGATAAGCCGCGTTGAACACGACGTACAGGGCGATCATCATGATGCGACGCCATTTCCATACGCCCTCGATTTTTTGTTTGACGATGTATTCGTATTGGTTCATAAGCACCTCCAAAGGGTTACTGTATAAATTATACCATACGAGGGGTGTGATTTCAACCGATTTGTGCGATTTTTTGCGCAAATTCGGCGCTCTCCCTCTTGCATCGCGCGCGTAGTTATAGTATAATAAATATAACTAACTAAAGCGGAGGTATGACAATGAAAGCAGTCATTACTGTAACAGGCAAGGACAGCATGGGCATTATCGCGGGCGTTGCCGGCAAGTGCGCAGAGCTGGGGGCAAACATCGTGGATATTTCGCAGAGCGTGCTGCAGGAGTATTTCGCCATGATCATGCTGGCGGATATCGACGAGCTGAACGTGGATTTTGCACAGTTTGTGGATGAGCTGGAGGCGTTTGGCGAGCAAAAGGGCCTTTCTGTCCAGGCCATGCACGAGGATATTTTCAACACCATGCACCATATCTGATTCGGAGCGTTATCATGATTGAAACCAGAGATATTTTAGAGACCATCAGCATGATCCGCCAGGAAAACCTGGACATCCGCACCATTACCATGGGCATCTCGCTTCTGGATTGTGTCAGCGACGATGCGGACGTGCTGTGTGATCGTATTTACGATAAGATTACGACAAAGGCCGAGAAATTGGTCGAAACAGGCAACAAGATCGAGAAAAAGTACGGTATTCCGATCGTTAACAAGCGCGTGTCGGTCACGCCCGTGTCGCTGATCGGCGGCAGGATTGATCGGGACGGCTATATCAAGATCGCGCACACGCTGCAAAGAGCGGCCGAGCAGACCGGCATCAACTTTATCGGCGGCTATTCTGCGCTGGTGCATAAGGGCATGACGGCGGGCGAGCGCGAGATGATTCTGTCCATCCCGCAGGCGCTGGCCGAGACGCAGATGGTGTGCTCGTCGGTCAACGTGGCCACCACCAAGGCGGGCATCAATATGGATGCCATTGCGCTGATGGGCAAGGTGATCAAGGACGCGGCGTACCTGACGCGCGACAATCAGTCGATCGGCTGCGCAAAGCTGGTCGTGTTTGCCAACGTGCCCGAGGATAACCCCTTCATGGCGGGTGCATTCCACGGCGTGGGCGAGCCGGATACGGTGATTAACGTGGGCGTTTCGGGCCCGGGCGTGGTGTCCAGCGCCATTGCAAGAGCGGGCGATTGCGATCTGTCAACTTTGGCGGACGTGATCAAAAAGACGGCGTTCAAGATCACGCGTGTCGGCCAGCTGGTTGCCAGCGAGGCATCTGCCGCGCTGAACGTGCCGTTTGGCATCGTGGACCTCTCCTTGGCACCCACACCTGCTATCGGTGACTCGGTGGCGCATATTCTGGAGGGCATGGGTCTTGAGAGCACGGGTGCACACGGCACCACGGCTTGCCTTGCCATGCTCAACGACGCGGTCAAGAAGGGCGGCGTCATGGCGTCCTCGCACGTGGGCGGCCTTTCGGGCGCGTTTATTCCCGTGTCCGAGGATGCGGGCATGATCGCGGCTGTGGAGCGCGGTGCACTTTCGATTGAAAAGCTGGAGGCTATGACGGCTGTGTGCTCGGTCGGCCTTGACATGATCGCCGTGCCCGGTGACGTGGACGAGGCGGTCATCTGCGGCGTGATCGCGGATGAGATTTCTATCGGAGTGGTGAATAACAAGACTACTGCGGTGCGTATTATCCCTGCTTATGGTAAGAAAGTGGGGGACAGCGTCGATTTCGGCGGCCTTTTGGGTACTGCACCCATCATGGCACTGCGCGAATACTCGCCCGCTAAGTTTATTGGCCGCGGCGGACGCATTCCCGCACCCATTCACAGCCTGAGAAACTGATGTTTTGATATAAGGAGTGTCTGATGAAATTTGAAAAGGACACGGGCGGATTTGACAAAGTGGCGGATGTTGCCGTCAAATACGTCAATACTGCCGACAAAGTGGTGAATTTATTCAACAAAACAGACTCGCTTGGCAAAAAGGTGGGCGGAATGAAACCGTCGACCAAGGCGGGGCTGCTGATCGGCGGCGCGCTGGCGCTTTGCCTGTTCCCGCTGCGCCTGTCTTACGACAGCGAGACGGGCGAGGGCGAATATAAGTCGCTTGCCGTGCGCGTCAAGCGTACGCAGCGCCCCGAGCGCACCACAAAGGGCAAAACGCACAGCCTTTCGTGGGAGGCTTTCCCCACCGTCAAGGTGCGCCCGTCGGAGATTGACCCCTGTGAGCTGCCGCCCGCGCAAAAATGCGCGCCGATCAGGGCTGTGCCCGTGCAGGCAAAACGCGTGCAAAAGGCCAAGGTGGCGATCCCGGTCAAGCTGATCGCCCGGGAGGACGAGGCATGACGCCGGCAGAAATTACGGGGCAAGTGTTCAGCGTCCTTGCCATGTCGCTGATCATTCTGTCGTTCCAGTTCAAGCGGCGTTCTATCTATTATATCATGCAGGTCAGCGGAAACGTGCTGTTTGCCGTCAGCTTTTTGCTGCTTGGCAACGTGGCGGGCTGCCTGATGAACGCTATCGGCATCGTGCGCGGACTGATCATGCTGAAGCTTGGCGAGAGGCGCCGCACGTGGGCACTCGTACTGATCAATGCACTCTTTGTCGCGGGTGCTGCGTTTGCGGGCACGGTGGGCGGCGACGGCTGGGCTTGCCTTGTTTCGCTTGCGCCGCAGGTCATCGGCACGTTTTCCATGTGGTACGGGTCGGATAATGCCATCCGCTGGATCCAGCTGGGGCTGATCTCGCCCTTGTGGCTGACCAATAATATCGTGATCTCGTTCTCAATCGGCGGCATTATCTGTGAGATTTTCTGCATGGTTTCCGCGTCTATCTATCTGATTCGTCAGCTTGGCGGCCGTCGTGCGGCAGAAAAGCAGGAGAAAAATGCAAAAGGGTCTTGAAAAGCGCATGGAAACCGTGTATAATGGTATTAAAAACCACGAAGCGCAAGGAGAACGGATATGAACGTGCAAGAACTCGATCGGTTGATGAGTGAGGCGATCAATGACGCCGATCTGATGGGTGCGGAGATTCCGACCATTGATCTGTACCTGGAGCAGATTCTGCAGCTTGTTGCGGAGAAGAATCAAGAGGGCAGTGCCATCTCGGACCGTACGCTGACCAAGAATATGATCAACAACTATTCCAAGGACGGGTTGATCACGCCGATCAAGGGCAAGAAATATACCAAGGAGCAGATCGTGCAGATGCTGGTCGTGTACTCCTTGAAAAATACGCTTTCGATCGATGAGATCAAGCGTGCCATGGAGGGCATCTACGCCAAGGAGGATTACTCGGGCGAAAAGCTGATCTGCGCGTACGATAAGGCCATGGCCATCAAGCAGGCGCAAAAGCATCGGTGCCCCGAGATGGTGCGCCAGATCATGTCGTCCGAGGATCTGGACCCCGAAAACGGCGAGGATTATTTCGTCGCGCTGCTGGCGGTTGCGTCTTTGTCGGCCTATTTCCGCAACATGGCCGAGGTCATGCTGGAGGAATACCCCTTGCCACCCAGCGAGGAGGAGCGCAAGGCACGCGAGAAGGAAGAGAAAAAGGAACGCAAGGCCAAAAAGAAGGCGGCGGAGGCTGCCGAAAAGGCAACGGAGGGGACGGAATGAAGCCTGTCAACGAGCTGACCACCCCCGCGCTTGCGTATCTTGGCGACGCGGTCATTGAGCTGTACGTGCGCGAGCGCCTGGTTGCCGCGGGGTATTCCACCTCGGCGACGCTCAATCAAAAGGCGCTTGACTACGTGCGCGCGGGCGCACAGGCAGAGGCTATGCAAAAAATCCTGCCGCTTTTGACCGAGGAGGAGCAAGCGGTCTTCCGCAGAGGGCGCAATATGGGGCACGGAAACGTACCCAAGGGCGCGACCGTCGCGCAATATCGTGCCGCTACCGGTATGGAGGTGCTGGCGGGATATCTGCACGTGCAGGGAAAAGGGGAACGCTTGCGCGAGCTGCTTTGCGCGGCGTATGAATTTGAAAACACGGATATATAACTCGTAGGGGAGACCTGTGGTCTCCCGCGGGCGACCGCAGTCGCCCCTACCGGACGAATTCGAATGGTTAATGTATACATATATAATGAAAGGAAGAGATTTATCATGAGCAATCCCAAGGTTGTATTGCATATCAAGGAGTACGGAGATATTACGCTGGAGTTATATCCCGATAAGGCACCCGAAACGGTAGCCAATTTTGTCAAGCTGGTAAGCGAGGGCTTTTATTCCGGCCTGATTTTCCACCGCGTCATCCGCGGCTTTATGATCCAGGGCGGCGGTATGGACGAGGGCTTTAACCAGAAGCCCGCAAAGTCGATCAAGGGCGAGTTCCGCTCCAACGGCTTTGCAGGGAACGATTTGCGCCATACCAAGGGCGTGATCTCCATGGCAAGAACCCAGGTCAAGAACTCGGCATCCTCCCAGTTCTTTATCATGCATGCAAATTCTCCCCACCTGGACGGTGAGTATGCCGCATTCGGTGCCGTTACCGAGGGCATCGAGGTGGTTGACGCCATCGCCGCTACCAAAACCCGCAGCGTGGGCTGGTACGACGACGTGCCGGTCTCTCCCATCGTCATCGAAAGCGCGGAAGTGATCGAATAATTGAATAGGAAAAGGCGCGGAGAAAACCGGTAAAGGTTTTCTCCGCGCCTTTATGTTATCTGATCCGCTTGCCGCTTCGCTTTAATTCTTCGTAGTCCTTGTATTTTATTCTTCCCAAAAACTTGATGTCGTCGGTATAAATAATGCATAATAAGTCAATTATCCAGAAAATGCCGCAAAAATTCAGCGTGAGAATTTGTAAAATTCCGAAAAGGACGGATACTACGCTATTGGATCCAAGACGATATAATATGCCATAAATGTCTAATATAGCGGTAAGCGTGATTTTTTGAGCACGAGGAGTATCTGCTAAAGCAAAGCCCATTTTTTCTCGACCACTAACGGGAGGGAGGTCATCCATATCGAGAAGCTCGCTGGATTCATGCTCAGAAATAATAATTTTCCCATATTCTTCTCTTACTTCGTATTCTTTGCTCATGTTAGTTCCTCTTTTGCATTAGTATTTGGCATTGAAATTAACGGTATGTGATAGTCTCAAGAGTTCGCTACAATAGTTGTCAATGGGAGAATTATTAGATGGCGGGGTATCATTTTCTAATAAGCGGGCGAAATATTTGAGGGAATCTTTTTGCAACTGCTCGCGCTCTTTTGCTGCTTTATCAAGTGAAGCAAAAAGTGCCGCCATATTGCCTTGAGTGATTGCTCTGTTGTTAAGAGCATACTCAATATTAGGTGAGATTCTGCCACATTGTTTTTCAAAACTGAATTTTTCTATTGCGCTTTCTAAATTTCTGCACTGGCCATTTTGCAGGTATGAGTTAATAGTGATAATCGAGATGTAATTGTTGTATCTATTTAGGGCAGAATTGTTTGCGTAATAAGACTCCAAAGCTGAAGAAATAGCGACATAAGTGGTTGTTGCTGTTTGGATTGAGTTATCAAGTGCATTTTTCTGCCGTATAGCATTTTTTTGAAGTGTTTCGTAGTGTTGCAAACTTCGCTCATATTCAACACACTCCTTTTGGTACTGCTCCACGGCATTTTGGGCATATTGATTTCTACGATCAATAGCTTCACACTCTTGAATGTAAGCTTTTCTTGCTGCTTTTCTTTTGTGTACGGGAGAGACGAAAAGCGACAGGATGAAACAGGCTAAAGCAATCAATAGAACTATAGGGCCGATAATCAGCGTGATGAGGTTTGTGAGACAAGCGATGCCTATCACAAATAAGGAGGCTGCGACTGCACGAAGACCATCTGCCGGATTGGCACCTTTCTTCTTTTTTTCGTAGTACTTTTTTTCGTCATACTCGGGGTAAGACTCTACTGTCATGTTTGGTGGTTGCTTAGGCGGTTCTGGCTTAGGGTTTTGATTTGCCAAAGCTGTGTATAACTGTTGTTTCTCTTTGAGAAATTCAGATAGTACATAGCGCTGTTGTTCTAATTGTGCGATTGTGTTTATTTCTTTTTCAATATTTGCCATAAAAAATCACCTCCTGACGATAATTATAGCACCGTAGATTAAGTTTGTCAACCCGTAGGTGCTTAAATATTCCTCTATAATCGTATATACTTAAACCAAAGGATATGCGAGGTGAGAAAATGAGTGTGGATTTGAAGGAAATTGGTCAACGGATATTTGAACGCAGAAGAGAACTAAGGTATACCCAAGAGCAATTGGCGGAAAAAATGGAAGTCTCTGTTCAAATGGTGTCAAATTTGGAACGAGGAAACAAGGCGATTCGAATTGATAATCTTGTTGCCCTTAGTGAGATTTTGGATGTGAGCACAGATTATATATTGACGGGCCGCCGCTCTCCCGAGGCCGAGGGAGACCTTGCAGGTAAGATCAATAGCCTTGATGAAAAAAGCTATCAGATGTTGTCCGCCTTTGTTGATTACTGTCTGGATAAAAATGAATGAAGCGCTCTTGGCACTTTTCATAAAAATAATGCAAAAATATTGTAGAAAATTTCAAAAACCTCTTGACAAGCCCTTGCATCCGGTGGTATAATGGCCTTACCTCTGCAAAAGGGCTTTTTTATTGCGCCTATTTTGCGCCGCCCGAAAGGGTTAAATGGGTGCTCCGTTTTCAGAGGGAGGTACACGGGTTTTTTCGTGTATAACGGAAAAAACCAAATAAATTTTAATGGGAGGTGCCGAACAAATGGCTAATGACGTAAGAGTCAAGGTTACTCTGGCATGCACTGAGTGCAAGCAGAGAAACTACAACACCAAGAAAAACAAGAAGAACGACCCTGACAGACTCGAGCTCAAGAAGTACTGCAAATTCTGCCGCAAGCACACTCTTCACAGAGAAACAAAGTAATCTGGGGGGAGAGGTAATGACTGCTATGAACACAAGAAGAAATCTCTTAGCGCTTTTGCTTGCAGTTGTTTTTGCGATCTCTCTGTTTACCGTTGGCGCGTTCGCTGAGGAGGCAACCACTGAGGCTGCTACCACCGAAGCAGCAACCACCGAGGCGGCAACAGAGGCAACCACGGAAGAGGCTTCCACCGAGGCAGCGACTACCGATGAGCATGAAGGTCATGATCACGAGGAAACTACCGAGGACAGCGACAAGAATTTCTGGGAAAAGAACTTCACTCGCACCAATAAGGAAGGCAAGACCGTTGTATACGTAACCAAGATCGTCGTTTGGGGTCTGGTTATCGCAGGCTTGATCGCAGGCGTTGTATTCTGCATCGTTAAGAGAGAGAAGGCAGGCGAATATCTGCGTGCACTGAATAGCGAGAAGAAGAGAATCGTATGGAGCTCCTGGAAGGACACCCGCAAGAATACTCTGGTGGTACTGCTTGTGGTTGCAATCATCACTGTGGTGATCTTCCTGTTCAACCTGGTACTCGAGAAGATCTTCGGCGGTGCAAGCACCGGTGGCGATCTGTGGTTCCAGAAGAGCCTGTTGGAGCTGATCGTAGGACTGTTCCACTAATTGCATAGGTATTGAGCGATGAGCGATATCGATGCTATGAACGTAGGCCCAAGATGGTATGTGGCGCACACCTATTCGGGATACGAAAACAAAGTAAAAACCAGCCTTGAAAAAATCGTTGAAAACCGCGGCCTGGGCGACCTGATCTTTGATATCAGAGTGCCCGTGGAAACCGTTGTGGAAAAGAACGGCAGCGAAGAAAAGATCACCGAGGTCAAGATCTTCCCCAGCTACGTGCTGATCAAGATGGTCATGACCGATGAATCCTGGCATGCAGTTCGTAACATCACGGGTGTGACCGGCTTTGTCGGCCCCGGATCCCGTCCCACTCCTCTGACCCCCGAAGAGGTCGAGGCGCTGAACATTGAAGAGGTCAAGGTAAAGCTGTCCTTCAACGTCGGCGACACGGTAGAGGTTGTCAATGGCCTGTTCGAGGGCTATTCCGGTGTTGTCCAGTCTATCTCGGATGACCTGAAAAACGTTACGGTTCTGGTCAAGAGAGGCCGCCGTGACATGCCTGTCGAGCTTGATGCATCCATGATCAAGCCGGCAAACTAAGATCCGCGAAACAATCGGATCATGTCTGTCCGAACAACGGGCAGAGCTGTCCACGCCTTGGACAGAATCAGTGGGAGGGAGAAAAATTCTGCAATTCTCCCGCACAAAGTACCACATATGGAGGTTAAGTAAAAATGGCAAAGAAAGTATTAGGGTATATCAAGTTGCAGCTGCCCGCAGGTAAGGCTACTCCTCAGCCTCCCGTAGGTCCCGCTCTGGGTCAGTACGGTGTTGCAATTCCCGTATTTACAAAAGAGTTCAACGAAAGAACCAAGAATGACATCGGTCTGACGATCCCCGTTGTCATCACCGTATATGCAGACCGTTCCTTCACCTTTATCACCAAGACTCCTCCCGCACCCGTTCTGATCAAGAAGGCTTGCGGCCTGGAGACTGCTTCGGCTAAGCCCAACAAGAACAAGGTGGCAACCATCACCAAGGAACAGGTCAGAAAGATCGCAGAGACCAAGATGCCCGACCTGAACGCTGCCAGCATCGAAGCCGCTATGAGCATGATCGCAGGCACCGCACGCAGCATGGGCGTTGTGGTTGAAGACTAAGAAGGAGGTATGGCGAAATGGCAAAGATGGGTAAAAAGTATTCCGATAGCGTAAAGCTGATCGAGAAGTCCAGATTGTATGATCCCGCAGAAGCTCTTGCACTTGTATGCCAGACTTCCAAGGCAAAGTTTGACGAAACTGTAGAAGTACACGTTCGTCTGGGTGTTGACTCCCGTCACGCTGACCAGCAGGTCAGAGGCGCAGTCGTACTGCCCAACGGTACCGGTAAGACCGTCAGAACCCTGGTATTTGCAAAGGGTGACAACGTACAGGCTGCAATTGATGCAGGTGCTGACTACGTTGGCGGCGCTGAGTACGCTGAAAAGATCCAGAAGGAAAACTGGTTTGAATTTGACGTTGTAATCGCATCTCCCGACATGATGGGCGTTATCGGCCGTCTGGGTAAGGTTCTGGGTCCTAAGGGCCTGATGCCCTCTCCCAAGGCAGGCACCGTTACCCCCGACGTAGCACGCGCAGTTCGCGAGGCTAAGGCAGGTAAGATCGAGTACCGTCTTGACAAGACCAACATCATTCACTGCCCCATTGGCAAGGCATCCTTCGGCGCTGAGAAGCTGCAGGAGAACTTTGACACTCTGCTGGGTGCCATCATCAAGGCAAAGCCCGCAGCAGCAAAGGGTCAGTACATCAAGAGCTGCGTTGTGGCTTCCACCATGGGCCCCGGCGTAAAGATCAACGGAGCAAAGCTTGGTTAATCGCTTTTGAATGTAAAGAAAAAACGCACGATGCTTTCGCATCGTGCGTTTTTGCGTTGGGAGGGATAAAGTTGCCCCCGCCTCACCACAACGGATCGCTCCCACAGGATGAAAGTTTTCGCCCGCCTTTTACAAAAGGCGGCGGGGACTTGGGGCAGAGCCCCAAGTCGCGCCCGCAGGCGCGAAACTTCTTCACGGCGTTTCAATTCGCGAAGCGAATTACTGGTTCATTTTCTTTGCGCCAGCGGTGTCAAAGAAAAGAATGGAATGAATTAGAACATGTAACATTGAGAAATTTCTCTCCGTTCTTTTTGAGCAAGGAGCTGCAAAAAGAACCAAAAACAGCATGGTTAGGGTTCGCGCCTGCGGGCGCGACGAGGGCTCTGCCCTCGACCCGCGAGCCTTTGAAAAGGCTCGAGCGAAACTTTCATCCTGTGGGAGCGATCCGTTTGGGTGGGGCGAACAAAAACTTTCATCGAGGTTATCTGAACAGAATTCCGTAGCCCCAACCAACCCTTCCTCCACTCTTGAGCCGCTCCACAAACGCGCGGCGAAGCGTGGTATCGGTGGGAAGGCGGTCGGGGTTGCGCTCGTTGGTGTCAAACAGGCACCACAAGCTCTCGCCGTCTGAGTCGTCCCAGGAAAGGATGTCAAATTCCTCCATGAATTTGCGCACGTTGCTTTTCTCGGACACAAATTCGTTCATGCGCGGATACAGCAGCCAGGAGTGGCATACGAAGGGCACTTTGCCGCCCGTGCATTGACCCTCGGGCAGCTGCGGCCCGAAAAACGCCTTGGCACGTGCAAAGGAGTCCTCGTACAATTCCTTGGAAAGCGGCCGACCCGAGCGCGGAATGTGCATATTGAGCACCTTGCTCTCCTTGCCGAGCGAAATGCCATCCTTTTGGTATTCGCGCCCGAAATCCACGATCTCAAATTGCAATCTCCCCAGCGCAAAGCGGGTCATTTTGAACCAGCCGGGCATCCAGAAGGCTACAAACATGCCGCGCACGCCGCGCACGAGCTTGCATTCCTCCAATTTGTATTTCAGGTCGGACATGGAATTGTGCCAGATGGCGTCGTCAATGCCGCGCTCGGCGTAAAGCGCGCGTAAATGCTTTGACATGCAAATGAACAAGAGCAGGTCTGTTGTGTGATTGTGCACGCCCGAAAGCCGTGCCGCCTTTTTGCTTTGCGCAGTCAACGCGCCATAGTCGCAGTCAATATTGGCCTGATAGGTCGCGATCGCATCCTCAAATTGCTGCTTGGCCTCGGGGTTGGCCATGAGGGTGTCGTAGGCGGCAAGAAGATGCGCAGCATCGGCGGGATCGTACGCAAAATCGCCCAAAAACCAAATCAAATAGTCTCTCATACGCTCCCTTGATCAGCGGAACAGAATCCCAAAGCCGTAACCCACGCGTCCGCCCGCTTTGAGGTGTGCGACGAATGCGCGGCGCAGCGAGGTATCGGTGGGCAGACGGTCGGGGTGCTGCTCCATGGTGTCAAACAGACGCCAGAGGTCCTCGCCGTTGTTGTGGTTGCTTTCCATGATCGTGAATTCCGAGAGGAACTTGTAGGTGTTGAGATGCGGCGGTACGAATTTTGCCGTGTCGGGGTAGAGCAGCCAGGAATGGCACACAAAGGGCGCGGGCTGATCTTTGGGGAAGGTTGCTTTGTAGAATTCCTTGGCGCGGGCAAAGGAATCCTCGTAAAGCGCGGGAGAGAGAGGCTGACCCGAGCGCGGAATGTGCATATTGATTACCTTTTGACCCTTGGCAAGCGTGATGCCGTTTCCTGCAAATTCGACAGGGGAATCGACCAGCTCAAACTGCAATCTGCCCAGCGCAAAGCGGGTAAGATTGTAAAATCCGGGGAACCAGCCGCCCACAAAAGAGCCGCAAATGCCGTAAACGGCGCGACATTCCTCTAATTTGTAGCGCAGATCCAGCATGGAATCGTGCCAGATGGCAAGGTCAATGCCGTGCTCGACGTAAAGCTCGTGCAGGTGCTTCGAGAGCATGATGAAAAGCAGCAGATCGGTGGTGTAGTTGTGTACGTCCACAAGTTTGCCTGCCGCCTGCGTTTCGCGCATCAGAGCACCCCAGTCGCAGTTGAGATCGGCAACGTACGCGGCATAAGCGCGCTCAAAGGGCGTGCGTGCCTCGTCGCAGGCGCAGATCTTATCGTAGGCATTCAGCAGATGCGCGGTATCCTCGGCCGAATAAGCAAATTCGGCAAAAAAATCTTCAAAATGCTTTCTCATAAGAGGCATTCTCCTTTGGATCAGATGAATTTGACAGCCGTGCCGTATGCCATGATCTCAGCTGCGCCGTCCATGACGGCAGAGGATGCGTAGCGCACGCAGACAATCGCGTCCGCGCCCATCATCTCGGCCTTCTCAATCATGCGGTTGGTCGCCATTTTACGCGCCTCGTTCATCATTTCGGTATATCCCTTGAGCTCACCGCCCACAATGGTCTTGAAGCTTGCGGCAATGTCGCGCCCGATGTGCTTGCTTTGCACCGTGCTGCCCTCCACAAGTCCCAGCGTTTCAAATTGCTTGCCCGTAATATAGTCGGTCGTATAAAGTTTCATAGGAAAAACCTCCTTGTTTTATTGATTTGATTGTAGCATATCAAAGCGTATTTGTCAACAAAAAAGATTTGACACACGGGCTGCGGAATAAGCGGTAAAATGAGGGTGAATCATACCTGTTGCTGTCAAAACAATAAACCGAGATACGCAAAAAAACAGTTGTAGGGGGCGACGTCCCCGACGCCCCGTCCTACATAAACAAATCTTCTTGCAACGAAACAAGTTCTATATGCCTGCCCGGGGCGTCGAGGACGTCGCCCCCTACGGTTGATATCTTTACAAGTGAAAAAACGAACACGGAGATTGTGCCAAAATCAATCTCCGTGTTAATGTTTCGCTAATTCTGCATTCCGATGCATCAAGCCCTTTTGTTCAATTGGGCATAACCTTCTTACCAAGCAGCTTGCGGCAAAGGCGGTAGAAGTAGTAGGCACCGATGACAAAGGCAACGTCAAGGCAGGTGACCACCAGCACGTACAAAATCTGCGTGGGCACGTAGCCGATCGCTTCGCTGATCGTGACGCGCAGGCTCTCCAAGGGGGCGATGTTACAGCGGTAGAGGTTGTTGTAGTTGGTTTGCAGAAGATGCGAGGCGATCCCCGCAACGATGCAATAAATGCTCACAAAGGCAGCCGAGTATCGCACCTCGCCCTTGCCTGGGGTATGCAGCTGCAGCGCGGGCAGCAGCATGTAGGCAAAGAGCACTAAGTTATGGAAGGTGACCGTGTGGAAGGCAAAATAGTTTTGGAAGTAATGCTCAATATCCCAGGCCGAATAGATCAGATCGGGATAGATGACGGTCAAAAGAAAGACGGCTGCGGTAAGGCCGCAGGAAACGCCCGAGACCAGACGTGCATGCTTGCCGCGATAAAAGGCGATCGCGGGGAGGGCGAGCAGCATCAGCGAGCAGAAGTGCAGGGGGATGTGGTAAAGGTCGTAGCCCTCGGGACGCAAAAATGAAGAGATTTGCTTGCCCACTTCCAGCAAAAGCAGGATGATTGCAATGACCTGCAAGGGAATCATGCGTACGCGCAGGGGCTTGTCCTTGAGAACAAGGCGCAGGATCACGGTCAGCACGACCATGACGGCAAGCGCGGGCAGCAGGGTTTTGAGATGAGCGGGGGTCCAGAGTTGCATACCGAAAGTCTCCTTAATTTACTACCCTCATCATAGCACCAAGCAAAAAGTATGTCAATAAAATCGGGAAGGAATTAAGATATTAAGATTTGACTTCAGCTCAAAAGCGCGCGGTCGTTGGCAAATTCCTGGCCGCTGGTCTGGGAGAACTTCTGAATCAATGCCTCCACGGTCAAGGATTTTTTCTCCTCGCCCGAAACGTCGAAAATGATGTGTCCCTCGTTCATCATGATCAGGCGGTTGCCGTAAGCAATGGCGTCCTTCATGTTGTGTGTGACCATCATGGCGGTCAGGCCGTTTTCCTTGATCAGCTTATCCGAGATCTCCAGCACCTTGGCGGCTGTTTTGGGGTCAAGCGCGGCGGTGTGCTCGTCAAGCAGGAGCAGCTTGGGCTTTTTGATCGATGCCATCAGCAGCGTCAGAGCCTGTCTCTGGCCGCCCGAAAGTAAGCCGACCTTGGCGGTCAGTCTCTCTTCCAGACCGAGATCCAGGATCTTGAGCAGCTCCTTGTATTCCTTTCGCTCCTTGGGGGTAATGCCGGCGCGCAGCGTGCGGCGTGCGCCTCTGCGCGCGGCAAGCGCGAGGTTTTCTTCAATTTGCATGTCGGCCGCCGTGCCTGTCATGGGGTCCTGGAATACGCGGCCGAGGTATTTGGCTCTCTTGTGCTCGGGCAGCTTGGTGACGTTGACGCCGTCAATGACAATGCTGCCGCAATCCACGGGGTAAACGCCCGCGATCATATTGAGCATGGTGGATTTTCCCGCACCGTTACCGCCGATGACCGTCACGAAATCGCCCTCGTTCAGATGCAGATTCAATCCGTTCAACGCCTTTTTGGCATTGACTGTGCCGGGGTTAAACGTTTTCTCTACGCCAATAATGTCAAGCATGCGTCTTACCCCCTTTGTGCTTTTTCATGTGTGTTTGCGTATACTGTCTTTTCCAGTGCGGAATGGCAAGGAAGATGGCCACGATCACGGCCGAGAGCAGCTTTAAGAGATTTGCGTCAAGACCCAGCGTGATGACCGTTTGAATGACGATATAGTAAATGATCGAGCCGAATGCCACAGAGAGCAGACGCAGGGCGAAATTCTTGAAGATCTTTCCGAACAGCGCCTCGCCGATGATGACGGCCGCAAGACCGATGACAATTGAGCCCTGACCCATCTTGACGTCGGCAAAGCCCTGGTACTGCGCCAAAAACGCACCCGAAAAAGCGACTAAGCCGTTGGAGAGCATGATGCCCAGCACCTTGTTGAAATTGACGTTGATGCCTTGGGCGCGGCTCATATTCGGGTTGATGCCGGTTGCACGGATCGAGCTGCCCATCTCAGTGCCGAAGAACCAGTAAAGCAGGGCGATCAGCACGATCAGTACAAGGCCGACCGTGATCAGCGGGTTATGAAAGGCGAAGTCCTTGACCCAACGCAAGGAGATCAGCAGATCGGTCTGATTGACGTTGATGGACTGGTTGGCCTTGCCCATGATCTTGAGGTTGATGGAATAGAGCGAGAGCTGGGTCAGAATGCCCGCAAGAATGGGCGGAATGCCCATAAAGGTGTGCAAGAGTCCGGTCACGGCGCCCGCGATCAAGCCCGCAGCAAAGGCCGCCAGCATGGCAAGCCAGAGATTGCAGCCGTTGAGGATCAGAATGACCGCCACCGCACCACCCGTGGCAAACGAGCCGTCAACGGTCAGATCGGCCACGTCCAGAATGCGATACGTCAAGTAAACGCCGATGGCCATGATCGCCCAGATCAGACCCTGGGAGACCGATCCCGGCAGGGCGCTGAGCAGTTGTTCAAATATTTGCATGTTTGGTACCTCTTAAAGATGATATTCAAAAACAGGCGGCAGCCGGAGTGAATTTCTTCGCTCCGGCCATTGCCTTGATTCGTTCTTAGTCTTCGATGGCTACGTAGCCCTCCAGCGGAGTAATGCCCAGAGCCTCGCAGATCTGCTTGTTGTATTTGGGGGTCTGCGCCTCGGCATAGCCGATCGCCATGGTGGAGATATCGGCCTCACCGGTCAGAATCTTGGCGGCCATCTTGCCTGTCGCGTAGCCCAGATCGTAGTAGCTGATCGAAAGGGTAGCCACGCCGCAGCCCTTGCAAATGCCTTCCTCGCCCGCAATGACGGGAACCTTCTTGGGCGCGCAGATGTTGTCAATAATGCCGGTATTCTCGGCAACGGTGTTGTCGGTGGGAACGTAGATCACGTCGCAATTGTCGGCAGCGGCGGTACAGATCTGCGCAAGATCGTTGGAATCGGTGAAGGGGTAGAGCGTTGCGGTCAGGCCCTTTGCTTCAAGCTCTGCCTTGACCACGTCCACCTGGTACTGGCTGTTTGCTTCCTTGGAGCAGTAGATCAGGCCAACCGTCTTTGCATCCGGGAACCACTCGGTGATCATAGCCGCCTGCTTGTCCAAGGGGGCAAGGTCGGACGTGCCCGAAATGTTGCCGCCAACCGTTCCGGAGAAATTCTTGATCTCAAGTGCCACGCCGTATTCGGTGACCGACGTGCCGAGAATCGGGATCTCGGCCGTTGCGGCAGCTGCTGCCTGCAGCGCAGGGGTGGCGTTTGCCATGATCAGGTCCACCTTGCCCGAAACGAACTGATTGACGATGGTCGAGCAGGTGTTTGCGTCGTTCTGCGCGTTCTGATAATCAAATTCCACAGCGTCCGCTCCAAGCGCGTCAATGACTGCCTGCTTAAAGCCTTCGGTTGCTGCATCCAGCGCGGGGTGCTCTACGAGCTGCACGATACCGATTTTATATTTGCCGTCGTCCTTGGCGGTGTCGCAGGAGGAAAGCGCGATGCAGCTGCATGCGCAAAGAATGAGGGCTAAGATGAGGGATACTGTCTTTTTCATAATAAGGCTCCTTGTGTGTATGATTGTCAAGTCGCGGATTGCTTGAAAAATGCGCTTGACTTTTTCGTGCCTTTAGTATATAATACTTTCAAGCATTAGTCAAGCGAATGGTTTTGATCATAGCCATCGAAAATATCGATGCTTGGAGGATATATGGAACTCAGAAATCTGATCACGTTTATACAGGTCGCGGAGCTTGGCAGCTTTACCAAGGCGGCTGAGGCGCTGGATTATTCGCAATCCACGGTGTCCTTTCAGATCAAGCAGCTGGAGGATGAGCTGGGCTGCTTGCTCTTTGAGCGCATCAACCACACCATTACGCTGACCGAGCGCGGGCACGAGCTGGTCTCTTACGCACACAAGATCCGTGCGCTGACCGAGGATTATAAGGACAGCCTGGCAAACGAGGAGCAATGCCGCGGAAATATCCATATCGTCACGCCGGATTCGGTGTGCGAGGAGATGATCTCGGCGCATTATCCGGATTTTCATGCAAAATATCCGGGCATCTCGATCCGCTTTTCGACAGGCGACACAAGTGACATGCTGGAAATGATCGACCACAACGAGGCCGACGTTATTATCACGCTGGACCGCAGGCAGTATCATAAGGATTACGTCATCGCGGGGGAGGAAAAGCTGTCGATGCATTTCGTGGCGTCGTCGCGTTCAAAATTTGCGGGGGTAAAGGGGCTTTCGATCACGGATATTGTAAACGAGCCCTTTGTGCTGACCGAGTACGGCCAGGGATATCGCCGCGTGTTTGACCGCGAGCTGGCCAAAAAGTCGCTCGCCATCTCCCCCGTGCTGGAGATCGGACGCACGGATATCATCACCTCGGTGCTCTTGCAAAACGACATGATCTCATATCTGCCGGATTTCGTCACCGCACCGCTGATCGAGTCGGGCGAGCTGTGCTACTTGGATGTGTGCGACCTCAATATCGATATCTGGAAGCAGCTGATCTACCATAAAAATAAATGGATGTCCAAAAGCCTGAGAACATTTCTCGAATACGTCAAGGAGCATGAGTTTTCCAACTGAAAAAGGGCTGAGTCCGAACGGACTCAGCCCTTTGCTTTGATTGAATTTTACTTCTTGATTGCACCGATCAGGCCGAGCACGCCGCTGACGATCAGCAAAATGCCGCCCACGATCATGATGATGTGCGCAATGCTGCCCCAAGCAAAGGCAAGCAGCAGACCGACCACGATGGTCAGAATGGGGAAGAGGATGGCGAGCACCTTCTTCTTTTTCTGCGTGAGCGCCTGCACCAGCGCGATGATACCCTTGATGGCGATCAGGATACCCAGCACCAGCATGACGATGTCGGTCAGAACCCAGCCGACGACTAAGATGGCCACACCGATGATCAGGCTGACGATACCGCCGCCGATGTTCTTCTTGATCAGCTCCAGAATACCCGAAACGACGAATACGATGCCCGCAATGGTCATGGCGATGTTGAGTGCCTCGCCGGGGAAGACCAGCAGCAGGATACCGATCACGATGTAAAGGATCGAGGTGATCAGGGAAGAATTGGAATTTTTCTTTTTTGCCATGGTGAAAAATCTCCTTTCGTTTGATGATACCATTATAGCATGGATCGGGAGTCACCGTCAACAATTTTTCGCGGATTTTTGCCCGCCTCTTGACAAAAAATGGTGGGCGGTGTATAATAGGTTTCGGATAAACGAAAAATATAGTTTGCGGATAAGCGAAAAAAGCGGCAAAACGAGCCAAAAACGGGTGAGGTCAGCATGGAATACGTAAAAATACAGGAAATTGCAAAAAAATGGGGAATTTCGGAGCGATCGGTGCAGCTGATGTGCGCCGAGGGAAAAATCGAGGGCGCAAAACGCTTTGGCCGCTCCTGGATGATCCCGCGCGAGGCCCTTCGCCCCGTAGACGGCAGAACGCGCGCAGCCAAGGCGATGGTCGAGGCGGATCTGCCGCTGCCGCGCAAAACGCCGTTTTTGTACATGTCGGACTTGTACAGCGTGCCCGGCACGGCGGACGAGGTGGCCGAAGATCTTGCGCACCACCACGAGGCATACGTGCTGTTTCGGGCAGAGGTGGCGTATTCGCGCGGCGAGATCGACAAGGTGTACGAGATCGCAAGCTACCTGCTCTCCAAGCATTCGGGCTTTTACGCGGTGATCGGTGCGGGCATGCTGCTTGCCATGTGCGCCGTGTGGAAGGGCGATATTGCCATGTGGCGCAAGGCAAAGATCCACATCGCCGAGGCACCCGCGCAAAACGATTACGACCGCGACGTCATGCTGCTTGCCATCAGCGCGGTGGATATTATGATATATAACGTAGAAAACTTCCCCGAATGGTTCAAAAAGGGCAGCTTTGAGCCACTGCACAAGGATGCGTATCCCGCGGCAAAGGTATATTACGCCAAGTATTTGTACGCCTTTGGATATGACGTGGCAATGGGGTCACACAAGGTGGAGGGCACGCAGGGGCTTTACATCATGTCGGTCATTTCCTATGCGGTCGAGCCCATGATCTCGTGGGCAAGAGCCGACAATACCGTGGTGTCCGAGATCTATTTACGCATGACGTGCGCCGCGATCTATCATAACTGCGGCAAGGATAAGGAGGCGATCGAGCACATCGACAAGGCCATCGCGCTGGCACTCCCCGACAAATTTTACGGCGTTCTTGCCGAATACTGCCGCGCGTTGGATACCTTGATCGAGCGCAGGCTGTCCGAGATCGATCCGGCGGCGTGGGCAGAGGTCAAAAAGCTGTATAAGGTATATAATGAGGGCTGGTCGCACCTGTCGGGCGCGATCCGCGGCAAAAAGCTGATCACCACGCTGACCGCCAAGGAGCGTGAGGTGGCAAAGCTGGCGGCATTCGGCATGAAAAATCCCGAAATTGCCAAAAAGCTGAATATGTCTGTATCCGTGGTCAAGCAGGCCATCCGCATCACCTCGGAAAAGAGCGGCATGCCGCGCAGCGAGTTTGCAGCCATCTTGTAGTGCCGAGGCACGGATTTTTGCGGCCGTAATATATCCAAAAACAGGTAAAACAGATATATTCCCGCGCCAAAACCGCGCAAAAAAACGTCCGAATTTCGGGCAAATGGGTAATAAACAAAATAAGCAAAAAGTGCTATCATGTATACAATGAACGTGATGGCGCTTTTTTTGCGCCCTCGGAAAGGAGCCAAACGGTGAACGAGACTACGAAATATCCGATCAACGCTCAGGAAGGCGACTTATATAAAGAGATAGAGGTTTGCGGCGAGAGATTCACGCTGCGATACGGATACTACGAGGAATGCGACCGAGTCAACCCCTTGTGCAGGCCGATCCCCATCTATCCCGACTTTCTGGCAATGCCGCTGTATACCGCGCAGGGCGTACCGTTTGCCACCGAGATCCAGGATGCTTGCGAGCATTTCAAGGGGAAGGGCAAGCGCGACGAGAACAGCGTTTGCGGCGAATGTGCACATTACAAGCGCGGCGAGGACTGGATCGGGCTGTGCGAGTGCGAAGCGCGAAGCGCAGCGCGGAGCGCAGAGCGCATAGTGGCCAAACGCGAATAGCGCGCCCCTTGTATATAGAATAGAATGAAGAGAACAGATACTGCGTATATACGATATATAGACCTGATTGGGAGGAAAGAACAATGACCAAAACAAGAAATAAACTGAAAATCATGGGGCTGGTGCTCGCGCTTGTGATGATGGTGAGCCTGCTCGGATTGTTTAGCTTGACTGCAAGTGCGGCGGAAACCACGGAATCTGCCATCGACCTTTCCACGCTGACGGGAACTTATGTCATCAGCGACAGCGGTGAATATACTTTCGAAGGCTCCGGCAGCTACGGAATCAAGGTGGAAAGCGGAAATCCGACGATTGTTCTAAACAATGCAAGCATTACGGTTGGTAAGGGCAGTAGTGCTATTGATGTCGCGTCCGGCAGCAACGCAACCATATTTGTTATGGGCGATAATACTGTAGATACAGATAGCGAGTGGGGACGGGCAGGCGGTATCTTCGTAGCAGAGGGCGGAACAGTTAATATTACTTCGAACAGTAATGCTAATATTCTTCGTGCTCACGGTAGTCATGCTTCAGCTATTGGTGGAAAGTACGACTACGACAACAACGAGAGTTATAATGCCGGTAACATTAACATTTCGAATG
>JAFVTI010000007.1 GCA_017503325.1 Clostridia bacterium
ATACTTAAAAGGGAAAAGTTCACTTTTGATATTCCAAAAGTTTGGAAACATGAAGTTCGCCTACCGAAACCGCGAATTTTGGTGTAAGGGATATTACGTTGATACCGTGGGGAAGAACACGAAGGCAATAAAAGAGTACATCGCGGATCAACTGAAGAGGGATCAAGAAAGTGATCAGTTAGCGATGTTCGACCCACGGGACCCATTTATGGGTAGTAAGTAACAGTTGCATGGCTGGCAGGCCAATTGAAGGCGCACTTGTGCGCAGCCAGTATTATTAGGGCTATGCCCGAAACTGAAATACCCCCCGTTATACGGGGGGATATTTATTTATCTGATAATCCCGCCGCCGATGACCGTGTCACCGTCGTAGATGACCACCGATTGCCCGGGCGCGATGGCTCTTTGCGGCGTATCAAATTCTACGTGCAGGGAATCGGGCCCTGTTTGCGTTACGGTTGCGGGGGCTGGCTTGTGCGCGGAGCGGATCTTGACTTCGGCGCGCATAGGCGCGTCAATATGCTCAACTGCGATCAGATTGATGCGGTCAGCATCCAGATGCGAAGTAAACAGCGCGTCGTTGCGGCAAAGCACCACCGTGTTGTCGGTAGCGTTTTTACTCTTGACGTACATGGGCTCACCAAGGGCGATGCCAAGCCCCTTGCGCTGACCAACCGTATAGTGAATGATGCCCGCATGCTGTCCAAGTACGCGTCCGTCCTCATCCACAAAATTGCCTCTGGGGGAATTCGCCCCCGTTTTTTTTGCGATAAATGCAGCATAGTCACTGTCCGGTACAAAGCAGATGTCCTGGCTGTCGCTCTTGTGCGCGTTGACAAGGCCCTGCTGCTCGGCAATCGCACGCGCCTCTGCCTTGGTCATGCTGCCAAGAGGGAACAGCGTATGCGAGAGCTGATGCTGCGTCAGCTGCCAGAGGAAATAGGTCTGATCCTTGGTGGGATCGGCCGCTTTTTTGAGTAAATATCTGCCGTTTTCGGCTTGCTCGACCCGCGCATAGTGGCCGGTTGCGATCTTGTCGTAGCCCGCGTCCAGCGCCGCGTCAAGCAAAGCACCGAATTTGAGGCAGCGATTGCAGACCGTGCAGGGGTTGGGCGTGCGGCAATTTTGGTATTCGTCAATAAAGTCGCGGATGACCGCGTCTTCAAAGCGTGCACCGAAATCCAGCACCGTGTGCGAAATGCCTAGATGCTCGCAAATGGCGCGCGCGTCGTCCACGTCCTTGTCCGAGCCGCAAATCCTGCCCGCGGCATCGTCTGTGGGCGGCCTGTATAGCTTCATGGTGCAGCCGCCTGCGTCGTAGCCCGCCTCTATGCAGAGCAGGGCAGTCACCGCACTGTCCACACCGCCGCTCATGGCGACCATGACCTTTTTTGTTTGTGTGTTTATATGATTCATTTGGTTCCTTTTTTGTTGTATTGGGTCGTAGGGCGGGGGCTTGCTCCCGCAGCTACGTACAGGGTTTTTCTTGTGTGCTTTTCATGTTATTGCATGAGAGAAACAAGTGCTTGCTGAAAAATGCTGCATTGCTTTCGCGGAACTGCGGGAGCAAGCCCCCGCCCTACGGAACATTTATATCTGTCTGTCTCTTATCTTTTATCTCAACAAAATTCCACCACGCGCGCTACGCTTCCACCGCTGATCAGCTGCGGACGTCCTGCAAACGTGCTGTCGTAGTCCACGTGCAAATGACCTGCTAAAATACATTTGATGGCGGGCTCGCCAGCCACGTATTCAAGAAATTCCGCCGTGGTCGCGTCGGTCTTTTGCTGGCGGTAGCGATAAGGGTCGTAATCCGCGATCAGCTCGTCGGGCACGCCTGCAAGATATGCGCATGAGCCAGAGCGCGCTCTTGCGTCGTCGTAAAGCTTGCGCTCGTAAAGCGGCGTGTGTATCATCAGCACGACAGGCAGGCCAAGTGCGACCTGCTCCTTTAAGAATGCCAGCTGTCGGGGCTCAAAATAATAATATCCATTGTCAAGCGCGACAAAGTTGACGGCCGCGTCTCCGTTTTTGATGATGCGCGAGGACATGCGGATATCGTTTTTGTAGCAGGCTTGTACGGCAGCCAGGCTTTGGTTGCGGTAATCCGCATCCTCCCACGCCTCGCCCACGTACAGGGAAAACTCGTGATTTCCCGTGGCCATGAAGATATCGTGGCTGTCGGCAAAGGCCTTTGCGGCCTCTAAGTTGGCAAGAGACACAAAGTCGATCAGATCTCCCGTGTGCATGATGGGCAGTCCCAGCTGATGCGAGAGTCGGCCAAGCTCGGCAAGACGTGCGTCCGCGTCGGGAAATCCGCGCAAACGGCTTGCCGCAAGGTCCACCTTGCGCTGACCGTCGCGCGCGTCGGCATGCGTCAGGTGCGTGTCGGAGGCGTGCAGCACGCGAATGGGGGCGGGAAGGCCGATTTCAATGCTTGTGTGAATGGGTTGCACGGTATGTTTCCTTTCTCAGTCCCAACTGTACTGCGTCAACTCTCCCTCGGTCTGCAGCTGCTCGAAATTGTCCTGGCGCAGCACCTCGTAGACCGCGATGGCCACCGAATTGGAGAGGTTGAGCGAGCGCAGCGTGGGGCGCATGGGAATGCGCACGCAATCGTCGGGGTGGGCAGCAAGCAGCTCCTCGGGAAGTCCCTTTGTTTCCTTACCGAACATCAGATAAACCTCGTCGGGGTAGGTCACCTCGGCGTAATTGTATTTTGCCTTGGTGGAGAAATAGTAAACCTTCGCGTCCGGGTGCTTCTCGTAAAAATCCTCAAGCCCGTCGTAGTAGGTAATGTCCAGCTTATCCCAGTAATCCAGGCCTGCGCGCTTGAGATGCTTGTCGGTCACGGTAAAGCCCATGGGGCGGATCAGGTGCAACGACGCACCGGTTGCCGCGCAGGTGCGCGCGATGTTGCCCGTGTTCTGCGGGATCTCGGGCTGGTGGAGAACGATGTGTATGTGCTTCATAAGGGAAAATCCTTTCGTTTACTGCCTTTATTATAGCGTTTTGGGCGCATCTTTTCAAGTATTCTCCGAAAATTTACAAATATTTTATGTATTGCAGTATTTTATGGTATATAATATGGGATATATAATGCGATAATATGTGTTTTCGGAGGAATAGATACATGAGCTTGATTACCAAGATCTTCGGCACTTACAGCGAGCGACAGCTCAAGGCTGTCAGAAAAACCGCAGATTACATTGAATCCTTGGCCCCCAAGTATGCGGCGATGACCGATGAGGAGCTGCGCGGCACGACTGCGATCTTAAAGAACAGACTTGCTGCAGGCGAAACGCTGGACGATATCCTGCCCGACGCGTTTGCCGCCATTCGTGAGGCGGACGACCGCGTGCTTGGCAAGCGTCCCTTCTACGTGCAGCTGCTGGGTGGCATCGTGCTGCACCAAGGCAGAATTGCAGAGATGAAAACGGGTGAGGGTAAGACGCTTGTGGCAACCATGCCCGCATACCTCAACGCGCTTTCGGGCAAGGGCGTGCATATCGTCACGGTCAACGACTACCTGGCGCGCTACGGCTGCGAGGAAATGAGCCGTGTGTACGGCTTTATGGGCCTTACCACCGGCCTTGTGGTGCACGGCATCTCCAACAGCGAGAAGAGAGCTGCGTATGCTGCCGACATTACCTACGGTACCAATAACGAGTACGGCTTTGACTACCTGCGTGACAACATGGTGGTCTACAAGGAAAATATGGTACAGCGCGGACACGCGTTCGCCATCGTGGACGAGGTGGACTCCATTCTGATCGACGAGGCGCGTACCCCTTTGATCATTTCGGGTGCAGGCGACAAGCCCACCGATATGTACGAAAAGGCCGACGCCTTTGTCAGAACGCTGACCAAGCACGTGGTCAAGGAGCTTGACAACAAGGAGCAGCACGACGACATCGAGGCAGACTATATCGTGGACGAAAAGGCAAACAACGCCATTCTGACTCCCAGAGGTGCCAAAAAGGCAGAACGCTTCTTTGGCCTTGAAAACTATGCCGATCAGGAGAATGCAAGCGTGGCGCATCACGTCAACCAGGCCATCCGCGCACACGGCTGCATGCACCGCGACCAGGACTATATCGTCAACGATAAGGGCGTTATCATCGTCGATACCTTTACAGGCCGACTGATGTACGGCCGCCGCTATTCGGACGGCTTGCACCAGGCCATTGAGGCAAAAGAGGGCGTGGTCATCGAAAAGGAAAACAAGACGCTGGCCACCATTACCTTCCAGAACTATTTCCGTATGTACGGCAAGCTTTCGGGCATGACGGGTACGGCGCTGACCGAGGAAGAGGAGTTCAGAGAGATCTACTCCTTGGACGTTGTGGAGATCCCCACCAATATGCCCATGATCAGAACCGACCACAGCGACGTGGTCTACAAGAGCGTAGAGGGCAAGTACAGAGCCATCATCAACCAGATCAAGGAATGCCACCAAAAGGGGCAGCCCGTACTGGTGGGCACCGTATCGGTTGAAAAGTCGGAGCTGCTTTCCGCAAGACTCAAAAAAGAGAAGATCCCGCACCACGTGCTCAACGCAAAGTACCACGATAAGGAAGCAGAGATCGTGGCACAGGCAGGCAAGTACGGTGCAGTCACCATTTCCACCAACATGGCAGGCCGTGGTACCGACATTATGCTTGGCGGTAACCCCGAATTCATGGCAAAGGCTGAGCTGCGCGCACAGGGCGTGGACGAGGCGCTGATCGCGCAGGCAAACGGCACCTCGCTGACCGATGATCCCGCAATTCTGGGCGTCAGAGCGCAGTATAACGAGCTTTACGAGCGTTTCAAGCAGGAAATCGCACCCGAGGCCAAGATGGTTAAGGATGCGGGCGGCCTTTTCATTGTGGGCACCGAGCGTCACGAAAGCCGCCGTATCGACAACCAGCTGCGCGGCCGTTCGGGCAGACAGGGCGACCCCGGTGAATCCCGCTTCTTCCTTTCCTTGGAGGACGATCTGATGCGCCTGTTCGGCTCGGAAAAGATCGCGGGCATGGTGGATCGCATCGGCATGACCGAGGATACCCCCATCGACGCCAAGATCCTGTCTGGCAGCATTCAGACGGCCCAGCAGAGAATCGAGGATCAGAACTTCAAGCGCAGAAAGTACGTGCTGAGCTTTGACGACGTCATGAATCAGCAGAGAAATATCATTTACTCGCAAAGACAAGAGGTGCTCAACGGCAATGATATCTCGAACCGTATTTTGCACATGATCGGCGAGTCGATCAAGGAGAACGTCGCCGTCTATACGGGCGAGGACGCACCCGCAACCTGGAATCTGGACGGCTTGCGTGCCGCTTATATGGGATACTTGTGCGACGATGACGACTTCCGCTTTGACGAAAAGGAGCTTTCCAAGCTCAAGAAGAAGGATCTGGAGGACTACTTGATCGAAAAGGCAGAGGCCAAGTACGAGGAAAAGGAACAGCTTTTCGGCGAGCAGACCTTCCGCGAGGTCGAGCGTGCAGTGCTTTTGCGTAACGTTGATACCGCCTGGATGGATCACATCGACGCCATGGACGACCTCAAGGGCAGCATCAATCTGCAGGCCTATGCGCAAAGAGATCCCATTACCGAATACCGTATCGTAGGCGGTGACGCATTTGACGCCATGGTCAACGATATCCGTGAAAAAACGGTCCGCACGCTGCTCTCTATTGTACCCAAGCCCCGCGAGGAGGTACAGCGCGTGCAGGTAGCCAACCCCTTGCAGGACGGCTTTGAGGGCCAGGGGAAAAAGGCGGTCAAGAAGGTAAGCGTCGTGCGCCGTGAAGCACCCAAGATCGGCAGAAACGAGCCTTGCCCCTGCGGCTCGGGTAAAAAATACAAAAACTGCTGCGGCGAAGGCAAATAAGGATCGGATATGGGCTTCGGAATTCTGTTTTTATCATATTTTTTAGCATTTTTCGTGCCGCTCTCCTATCTGCATATCATCGGATATGCGGGCGTGGCGTGGGCACTGTACAAGCTCAAGGACTACCGCCCCACGTTTGCGCGTGCGGTATGGTGGCTGATCCCGCTTGGCGTGTGCTGCCTGTACCATATCCTTGCAAGCGTGCTCTCGCTGTTGCCGAGCATGGGGCTTGCCGAGGTGCAGCTGCCCTTTGTCAACGCGACCGTCACAGCCGTGGTCAGCATGATTGAGAGTGCCTTGATCCTGCGCTTTCATTTCATGCTTTTGCGCACACTTCGCGGCTTTGCCTCGGAGCTTGAGCTGCCCGAGATCGTCAAGAGATCCGATTGGGGACTCTGGCTGGTCAGCATCCAGTGCTCCTGTTATATCCTTGCGATGATTCTTGAGCTGGTCGGCATGTCCTTGCCGCTGTTCTCGGTCATTGCGCTGCTGCTGCAATTCGTGTGGTCTATTTTCAACCTTTATAATCTGTTTACCTGTTATATGTATATCTGCCCCGAAGGGGACGAGAGCATGGAGCGCGCGCCCTCCCGCTTTGGCTTTGTCAACGAGTTCCGCGCGCGAATGGACGAGCGTGACCGCCGCGCAAGAGAGAAGGAAGCGGCATACATGGAGCGCAAGAAAAACAAAAAGAACCGTAAATGATGAGAGAGGAGTGTGGGAGTATGCAAATCAAGCCAAGAACGCACATGGGGATCGGTCTGATCGCCCTGTCCATGATCTTTTTCTTCAACGCCGATTTTGCGGTGTTTGATCTGTTGCCCGACGTGTTTGGGTATATTTTGCTGTCCCTTGGCATGTCCTCGCTGTCCTATCTCAACCATCATTTTGAAGAGAGTGCCAAGCATTTTCAGCGCATGATCGCGCTGAGCGCGGGCAGACTTGTATTCGTGCTGGTTTTGTTCGGCCTTGTGGGCAGCGCAGACCGCCCCACCACCATGCTGCTTGGCAATTTTGTGTTCGGCGTGCTGGAGCTGATGACGCTGCTGCCCGCCTATAAGCAGCTGTTTGATGGCCTGATCTATGCGGGCTCGCGACACGGCGTGGGGGAGAGCATCTTTCGCCCGACGCCGGGGCATCGCCTGATGTCGCGCCTGATCCGCCGCAGATCCGAGTTTGACGAGAAAAACACGGCTGTGACGGTGACCGAGAGCATCTCGCTTTGCACCGCGCTGTTCGTCATCCTCAAGGTTGCGCTGAGCGTCCTGCCCGAATTCTCGGTGCTGACCGACCACACAGAGTCGACGGTCAACCTTTACGAGTACGTTTGGCTGTTCCGCGTGGCCGCCATGCTGCTCTGGACTGTGATTGGTGTGATCTGGTTGGTGCTCATGCTGCGCTATTTTATCGGTATTTACCGCGACAAGACATACGTTGATGCACTTTACCAAAGCTACATGCGCGATATTTATCCCAATAAAGACCTGTTCGTGGCAAAAAGGTATAAGCTTGGCTCGTTCTTTTTGATGCTGGGTGTCATTCTCGCGCTCGATCTGCCCATGGATGGCGTCAACGTGCTGCCCGACGTGCTGTGCGCAGCCTGCCTGCTTGCGGGTGTTCTTGCGCTGCGCTATTATCTGAGCACCTGGAAATCTGCCTGCTGCGTCATTGGCGCATATGCCGTTTTGTCGGTGTTTGAGACCTATTGGCAGTATCGCTATTTCAAGATAGAGGAGTATTCGGCCACGGCTGCGCTTGGCAAGGGAGAGGCGGCTGACGCCTATATCGTATCCATCGTGCTCAGTATCATCAGCGCCTTGATGTTTATCATGGTGATGGTCAGCGTGCTGGGATGCTTGAAGGATATGATCCGCAACCATACCGGCTTTGTGATCGCGCATACCGATATGCAGACCTACGGAAAGCTCAATACGTTGCACAAGCAGCTGATCCGCGGCCTGACGCCCGTGCTGATCTCAGCGATCCTGTTCGCCGTTGGCGGCGTTTTGTATACGGTCCTGTTGCCGCATGCCGGAACGGGCGGCGAGTGGTACACCGTGCTTGCCTCTGTGATGTGGCTGGTCAATCTCGCGCTTGGTGTGGTGCTGATCGTTCTGTTTGCAGAAAAGAACGGCGATATCACCGAGCAGATCAACAACCGTTATCTGCTCACAACGCCTGCAATGCAAAAAGAGGACGCTGAATAAAGCGCGTGCTTTTTGTGCATACTGTAACCGAACCCCGAAAAAGGGTGAATTTGTAAATACAGGAGAAAAGCAGTATGCAGAAGGAACAGAACCAAAACAAGAATCAGAACAACGCGCAGAATCAGAAGCAGTATCCCGATAACAATCCGCTGCCCATGGACAAGCAGAACGCTCAGAATGAGCAGAACAATCAGAGCCAGAACAAAAAGAAGAACTAAAGAAGCAAATACTTGGGGTGCCGCGCCCTGTGCGGCACCCTCTACATACAGAAAGGACATCATGCAAGACCTTTACAACAGATACCAAAAGGCTAAGCGCGCATTGTTCGATAAGTACTATCAGAGCTTGAACGACATGCAGCGCAAAGCAATCTACAGCGTCAACGGTCCGTTGCTCATCCTGGCGGGCGCGGGAAGCGGCAAGACAACCGTGCTTGTCAAGAGAATTGCGCATATCATCCGCTACGGTGACGCTTATATGACCGAGCGCGTGCCGGGTGGTGTGGACGCCGCTTACGTGGAAAGCCTTGAGCGTGCGATTGATCTTCCCGCACAAGAGATCGGCGAGATTCTTTACGAGCTTGCCGAGCAGCCCTGTCCGCCCTACCGTATCCTGACCTTTACCTTTACCAATAAAGCCGCAAACGAGATGAAGGAAAGACTTTCCCGCACATTTGCCGATCCCGACGTGGCAAAGGATATCTGGGCGGGCACCTTCCACTCGATCTGCCTGCGCATTCTGCGCATTTACGGCGAGAGATTGGGATACCAAAAGGAATTTACCATTTACGACGCGGACGACACCAAAAAGGCGGTCGGCTCTGCCATGAAGGCCTGCAACGTGGATGACAAGCAATTTCCCATCAAGAGCGTCATCGCAGCCATCAGCTCGGCAAAGGAAAAGCTGCAAACGCCCGAAATGTACGAGGTGGTGTCGGGAAATGATTTCAGACAGTCCCGTATCGCAAAGATTTACAAGAAATATCAGGAGCAGCTGCGTGCCTCCAACGCTATGGATTTTGACGATATCATCATGAATACCGTCACGCTGCTGCGCGAGCACGAGGACGTGCGCCTTTCCTATCAGCGCAGATTTTTGTACGTCTGCGTGGATGAGTATCAGGACACCAACACCGCACAGTTTGCGCTTTGCGCGCTGCTCTCGGGCGGCTACCGCAATCTCATGGTGGTGGGTGACGACGACCAGAGTATCTACCGCTTCCGCGGCGCAACCATTGAGAACATTCTCAACTTTGACCGCGTGTATGCCGATGCAAGCGTCATCCGACTGGAGCAGAATTACCGCAGCACGCAGACCATCCTGGATGCTGCCAACGAGGTCATCTCGCACAACGCGGGCAGAAAGGGAAAGACGCTGTGGACGGCTGGCGATAAGGGTGACAAAATCTACTTAAAGCAGTTGGAAACGCAGGACGCAGAAGCAAGAGAGATCATTTCCACGGTTAACCGCGGCGTTGCCTCGGGGGAATATCATTATCGTGATTTTGCCGTGCTGTACCGCACCAACGCGCAGGCAAGCAGTATCGAGCGTGCCTTTGCAAAGAGCGCAATGCCTTACCGCATCCTTGGCGGCGTGCGCTTCTCGGATCGTAAGGAAATCCGTGATATCGTGGCATACCTGCAGCTCTTAGTCAACCATAACGACCGCGAGCGACTCTTGCGCATCATCAACGAGCCAAGGAGAAAAATCGGTGACCGCACGCTGGAGGCGGTCGAGGCCATTGCCGAGGAGCAGGGATGCTCCATGTTTGATGTGATGCAGCAGGCCAATCGCTATGCCGCGCTCTCGCGCTCGGCAATCGCGCTGATGAACTTTACTGCAGTCATCAACGAGCTGACCGCGCTTGTCGGTCACATGCCGCTTGGCGAGCTGTTTGATCAGGTGGCAGACCGCACGGGCTACCGCCAGATGCTGATTGATGGCGGCGAGCAAGAAAAGGATCGCCTTGACAACTTAAACGAATTCAAATCTGCCATGGTGGAATATGAATCCCGTACCGAGGAGGACGTAGAGCCTACCTTGACCGGCTTTTTGGAGGAAAACGCGCTGGTTGCGGACGTGGACAGATACGACGAGAGTGCCGATGCCGTGGTCATGATGACCATCCACAGCGCAAAGGGCCTGGAGTTTCCCATCGTGTTCCTGCCCGGCATGGAGGACGGCTTGTTCCCGGGCATGCAGACCATCACGGGCGGCACGGACGAGATGGAGGAGGAGCGCAGACTCGCCTACGTGGCCTTGACGCGCGCCAAGAAAAAGATCTATATCTACCATACTAAATCGCGCCTGCTTTACGGTCGCACCACCTACAATCCGCTCTCGCGATTTGTGTCCGAGATCCCCTCTGGCCTGATCGAGAAATTCGAGGAAAAGCCGATCAGAAATCCCTACAGCCAGCAGCCGGTCTACAAGACCTACTATTCGGAGTCGCAGAACAAAGCGCCCGCAACTGCGCGGCAGACCAACAACGCAGCCACCCCGTATACCGTGCGCAAACCCCAGACCACACCCGTAGCGGGCGGCAAAAGGGAAGTGTTCGCACCCGGTGACCGCGTTGCACATATGACATTTGGCGAGGGCGAGATCCTCTCGGTCAAGAACATGGGCGCGGACGTGCTTTACGAGGTCATGTTTGATAAGGTTGGCACCAAGAAGCTGATGGCCACCTACGCAAAGCTCAGAAAAATTTAATCAGAAATCAAAAATTCGGAGGCATACATATCATGTTAATTTCCATTACCGGCAAGCTTGGCAGCGGCAAATCCACCGTCTGCAATCTGCTCAAGGACAGATACGGCTTTGAGATTTACAGCACGGGCGCATTCCAGCGCGAGGTTGCAAGAAGCATGGGCATCACCACGCTGGAGCTCAATAAGAGACTGCGCGAGGACCCCTCTCTGGACTACGTTATTGACGATAAGGTCAAGCAGCTGTCGATTGAAAAGGCGGAGGAAAAGCTGATCTTTGATTCGCGCATGGCATGGCACTTTGCGGTCAAGTCGTTCAAGATCTTTTTGACCATCGAGCCCTGCGAGGCGGCAAGACGCGTCATGAAAAACCAGCGCGGCTGCGAGGAATTCTATGCCGACGAAAAGGAAGCGTGCGATAAGCTGATCGAGCGCAGCCAGGTTGAGCAGGCAAGATTTATGCAGATCTACGGCGTGGACTACTACGATTTCAACAACTACGACCTGATCGTGGATACCACCGCCCGCACCCCCGAACAGATCATTGAGATCATTATGAATGCCTACGACAGCTACGTAGAAAACGAGGCAAGCTACACCCGCCGCGTGTTTGATTGAAAATAGAAAAAGCCCCTGTAGATGGGGCTGATGAATTAGCGGAGACATCCGCATAAAGCAAGGACTGCATCACATGGATGCGGTCCTTGTTTGCTTTTATTTAACGGCACTTGTGCTTTATTGAATCTCCTCAATGTTATAAGGCGTGGTCTGGTAGACCAGGTAATTGAGCCAGTTGGAGTAGAGCAGGTTCGCGCAGGAGCGCCAAGTGACCACGGGATCGCGGGTCTCGTCGTCGTCCGGGAAATAATTCTTGGGCAGATCGATGGGCAGCCCTGCGTTCTTGTCGCGCAGATATTCCTTTTTGAGCGTGTCCGCGTCGTATTCCGAATGTCCCGTGATGAATACCTGTCTGCCTCGCTCGGTCATGCAGGCAAACACACCCGCCTCGGGGGAGCTTGCAAGGATGCGGATTTCGGGAACCTTTTCAATGTCCTCTCTTTTGCAGGTGGTGTGGCGGGAGTGGGGCACCGAGAAGGTGTCGTCAAAGCCGCGGAACAGGATCGAACGCTTGTAATCAAGAGAATGCTTGTAAACGCCGAAAAGCTTTTTGTCAAGCGGATATTTCGGCACACCGTAGTGGTAGTAAAGGCCTGCCTGCGCGCCCCAGCAGATGTGGAAGGTGCTGGTTACGTGCGTCTTGCTCCATTCCATGATCTCGCAAAGCTCGGGCCAGTAGTCCACCTCCTCAAAGGGCAGCTGCTCCACGGGTGCACCCGTGATGATCATACCGTCGTATCTCTTGTCCTTGATCTCTGCAAAGGTCTTGTAGAAGGCAAGCATATGGTCGCCCGAGGTGTGCGTTGCCTTGTGCGTTGCGGTCTGCAAAAGCTCCAGCTCAACCTGCAAGGGGGTATTGCCGATCAGACGCGCGATCTGCGTCTCGGTCACGATCTTTTGCGGCATGAGATTGAGCATGAGCACGCGCAGAGGACGGATGTCCTGCGTGATGGCGCGTGTCTCTGTCATGACAAAGATGTTTTCTTCCAGCAGCGTGGTGGTGGCGGGAAGCCTGTTGGGAATCTTAATGGGCATCGGAAGAGCTCCTTTATACGAAATTAGACTTGCTCGAGTGCCTGCTCGAGGTCTGCGATGATATCGGCGGGATTTTCAATGCCGACAGAGAAGCGCACCAGCTCGGGGCGCACGCCTGCGGCAATCAGCTGCTCGTCGGTCAGCTGTCTGTGCGTAGCACTTGCGGGGTGCAAAGCACTTGTACGGGCATCTGCCACGTGTACCACAATGGCAGCCAGCTTGAGGCTGTCCATCAAGCGCACGGATGCCTCTCGGCCACCCTTGACGCCAAAGGAGATGACACCGCAGCAGCCGTCGGGCAGATACTTCTGCGCCAGCTCGTACTGTGAGTCACCGGGCAGGGAAGGATAGGAAACCCAATCGATCTTGGGATGATTCTGCAGATACTTTGCAACCGCCAGCGCGTTGGAGCAATGCTTTTCCATACGTACTGCCAGCGTTTCAAGGCCAAGGTTAAGAATAAATGCGGGAAGAGCGGCCATGGTGCAGCCAAGGTCACGCAAAAGCTGCACGCGCACCTTGGTGATATAGGCCATGGCATTGCCAAACTGCTTGGTGTAGATGACGCCGTGGTAGGATTCGTCCGGCTCGTTCATTTCGGGGTACTTGTCCGAGCCTTCCCAGTCGAATTTGCCGCTGTCCACGATCACACCGCCCACAACGGTTGCATGACCGTCCATGTACTTGGTGGTGGAGTGTACCACGATATCCGCACCGTGCTCAAAGGGACGGCACAGAACGGGCGTGGCAAAGGTGTTGTCTACGATCAGCGGAATGCCGTGCTTGTGGGCAAGATTTGCGTATCTTTCAATGTCAAATACTACAAGAGCGGGGTTTGCGACCGTCTCACCAAAGAACAGACGGGTATTTTCGTCGATCTTGGCCTCGATTTCCTCGTCGGTCATATCGGGCGTGACAAAACGCACCTCGATGCCAAGACGCTGCAGCGTGACGGCAAAGAGATTGATGGTGCCGCCGTAGATCGAGGACATGGAGATAAAGTTCTGACCTGCAGAGGTGATGTTGAGAATGGAAAGCAGGCTTGCGGACTGACCGGAGGACACCAGCATTGCACCAACGCCGCCCTCCATATCGGCAATCTTTGCTTCCACGCAGGCAAGCGTGGGGTTGGAAATACGGGAGTACATGTGGCCGTCGGCCTTGAGGTCGAACAGGTCACCGACGTGGTCAACGTCGGAGTATTTGTAGGTGGTGCTTTGCACGATGGGCAGCACGCGGGGCTCGCCGTTTGCGGGCTCGTAGCCGGATTGTACGCATTTTGTGTCGATCTTGTAAGAAGACATGAAAGATCCCTCCTTGGGAATGTATTACTAAAATATCATTATATCATGCTTTGGCGGCAATTGCAAGGGCTTTTGGGGAGAAAATCATAAAAGCGGGATATATATGCGAAGCCCCCGAGTGTCATCCTGAGCGAGGCGAGGTCGCAAAGCGACCGACCGAGTCGAAGTTTTGCGTAACGTAACAAAGTGGAGTGTAGCAAAACCGCAAGCGCGAAGCGCGAAGCGGGATCTGCGCAGGTTTCTGACATGTCTGCTCAGCCTTTGAACTGTCTTAATGTAATTGGTTAGAGAAATGCAATCTGTCCATCTGTAGGGTGCGACGTCCCCGACGCACCGGGAAGGCGCAAAGAAATTATTGCGTTACAAAAGTTAGTTTATGTAGGACGGTGCGTCGAGGACGTCGCACCCTACAGACGGACGGTTTACATTTTCCTTACCGATTACGCATTCAATGCAACTTCTGCAGGCCGCGTGTCAGAAACCGTTTGCGGATCCCGCTCGCCCCGCCAAGATCCTTCGCTACGCTCGAGGATGACGGGCGGGGCATTCGCGGTTTTGCTCTGCTGCATTTCGCAGCCGTATGCTGCGAAATATCCGCTCCGCAAAACTTCGACTCGGTCGGTCGCTTTGCGACCTCGCCTCGCTCAGGATGACACTCGGGGGAGAAGACCTGTATCAAGTGGTTTTTCTTTTGCTCTCTTTTTGAAAATTGAGAGAAAACTCTTGCAATCTTGCGTGTTCTGTGATATAATATTATACTGTATTATTAGTGCGATAATCGGAAAGGAATTGCTTTATGAAGCGTTTGGAGAATTTCCTTGGAAAAATAGCGGGCCTTATATTCCGTTGCCTGTGCGTGGTGATTACTTACGTGGGCTTTCGTCCCAAGGTGATATATGCAAATCCCGAGAGAAAGAAAAAGGGCTTTGATAAGCCGGTGGTGTTTACCTGCAACCACGTGTCCCACAAGGACGGCCTGATCATTGCAACCTTGCTTTGGAAGTACCGCGTGCACATTCTCTCCGCAAAGGATCAGATGGAAAAAAGCAAGCTGTATTATCACGTGCTCAAAAACAACCGCGCCATTCCCGTCAACCGCTTTGGGCTGGATACGGGCTGGATCAAGGAATGCATGCGCGTGATGAAGGAAGGGAACAGTATGATTATCTTCCCCGAGGGACATACTTCCAAAACAGGGGAAATGAATCCGTACCGTCCCGGCTTTGCGCTGCTTGCCAATATGGCGGGCTGCGAGGTGGTTCCTGCCGTGATCGACGGCAACTACAATTTCTTATTCGGCAAGCGCTTGCGCGTGGTGATCGGCGAGCCCGAGCCGCTCAGACCTGCCCTGGAGGGGCAGAGAAGCTCTGCACATCTGCAGGCTGAGGCGGACCGCTTCCACGATATTTCGCAGGGGCTTTTGGAGCTCGCAGGACAGAAAAAATGATTTTTGGAGGTATTTATGCTTCTTGAACTGTTTTTAACGTTAGGTGCACTTTGCTCGGTGCTGACCGTGTTCTTAAATGCAACGCTGGTCACCTCGATCTTTGATATCTGGATCCCGCTTTTGCTGTGGATTGCATATTCGATCGGCTTTTTCGCGCTGTATGCGCTGGGCTTTGTACTGCTTTCGCTGTTTGTGGATAAGTCCAAGCCTCAGGAAAGACCCAACCGCTTTTATATGGCTGTGTTTGTGGAGAGCATTGCGCTGTATTTCCGTCTTGCCAGAATCGAGATCCGCGTTCGCGGCAAGGAGAAAGTGCCTGCAAACGGCAACTTCCTGCTGGTTTCCAATCACCTGTCCGACCACGATTTCATGTCCATGCTGGTCACCCTGCGCGGCAGATGCATTCCGTTCGTTTCCAAGCCCGAGAATTTTGATAAGCCCATCATCGGCAGAATGCTGCACAAAAGCGGCTTTTTGCCCATCAACCGCCAGGAGGCGCGTGAGGCACTGCTTACTATCCGTGAGGTGGCAAACCGTCTGAAGACCCTGCCTGTTTCCTACGGCGTATTTCCCGAGGGAACAAGAAACCGCGAGAGCAATACCGAGCTGTTGCCCTTCCATGAGGGCGTGTTCCTGATGGCAAAGAAGGCAGGCGTGCCCATCGTGATCGTGCGCGTGACAGGAACCGACCAGGTCAAAAAGCGTGCTCCTTGGAGAAAGACCCGCGTTTACGTGGACTTTGTGGACGTGCTTGACACGGAGACGGTCAGAGCCGCAAGATCCCACGAGCTTTCCGAAATGGCGAGAGAGCGCATGGAGGCTGCCGAGGGCTTACCCGCGATCCCCGAGATCCGTCGCACCTTCAAATACGGAAATAATTAAAATACAAGTGTCATTTTGACACGGGAGACTTACCATGTTAGAACTGCGAAATATTTCTTACTCGGTCACCGATGAGGTGACGGGCAAGACCACCGATATCATCCGCGACGTCAGTCTGACCATCAACGACAGATTCGTCGCCATCACCGGACCAAACGGCTCCGGTAAATCCACGCTGGCAAAGATCATCGCCGGCATCATCACCCCCACCTCGGGAAGAATCCTGTTTTGCGGACAGGATATTACCGATATGGGCATTTCAGAGCGTGCCAATCTTGGCATCAGCTATGCATTCCAGCAGCCTGTCCGCTTCAAGGGAATCACGGTCAAGGACCTGATCTCGATCGCAGCAGGCAAGGATATCTCGGTTGCCCAGGCCTGCGCATACCTCTCCGAGGTCGGCCTTTGCGCCAAGGAATACGTCAACCGCGAGGTCAACGGCTCTTTGTCGGGCGGTGAGCTCAAGAGAATCGAGATCGCCATGATCAACGCAAGAAACACCCCCTTTGCCGTGTTTGATGAGCCCGAGGCAGGTATTGACCTGTGGAGCTTTGGCTCGCTGATCACCGTGTTTGAGCGTATGTATGAAAAAAATAAGGGAAGTATTCTGATCATTACGCATCAGGAGCGCATCTTGGACATTGCGGACACCGTGATCGTGCTTTCCGAGGGTCGCGTGACAGCTATGGGCAGCAAGGAAGAGATCCTGCCCGACCTGTTCGGCACGCAAAGGCCCTGCAGAGTGATCGTAGGAGGTGAGGGCTGATGGCTAAGACGATGGACGCTATTCAAAAGAACCTGCTCTCCGAGATCATGGATCTGGAGATCGTGCCCGAGGGCGCGTACAACATCAGAGCAAATGGCGAGAGCGCCGCAAGACACACCACGGCAAATATTGATATCGTGACCAAGACGGACAAGCCCGGCATCGATATCATCATCAAGCCCGGCACCAAGAACGAGCGCGTGGACATTCCCGTGCTGCTGACCAAGACCGGACTCAAGGACCTTGTTTATAACGACTTTTATATCGGCGAGGACGCCGACGTGCTGATCGTAGCCGGCTGCGGCATTCATAACGCAGGCGACGAGGAGACCGCGCACGACGGTATCCACAGCTTCCACGTAGGCAAGAACGCCAAGCTCAAGTACGTCGAAAAGCATTACGGCGAGGGCGAGGGAACGGGTGAGAGAGTGCTCAACCCCACCACCGAAATTGAGATTGACGAGGGCGGATACATGGAAATGGAATCGGCTCAGTTGGGCGGCGTGGACTCTACGGTACGCGTCACTCGCGCAAAGCTTGCAGACCGCGCAACCTTGGTCATCGGTGAGAAGATCATGACGCACGGCAAGCAGACCGCCATCACCGACTTTACGGTGGATCTGGACGGTGAAGATTGCGGTGCACACGTCGTATCCCGCTCGGTCGCCAAGGATGAGTCGCGCCAGACCTTCCTTTCCTGCATCAACGGCAACAATCTCTGCTCGGGACATACCGAGTGCGACGCCATTATTATGGATGGCGCACGTGTAGATGCTATTCCCAAGGTGGCGGCAAATCACGTGCAGGCATCGCTGATCCACGAGGCTGCCATTGGTAAGATCGCGGGTGAGCAGCTGATCAAGCTGATGACGCTCGGCCTTTCCGAAAAGCAGGCTGAGGAGCAGATCATCAACGGCTTCTTGCGCTGATATGTCACATCCCGTCAAGCATTTTATCACCATCACGCAGCACCGCCACAAGGTCATTGCGCACGCGTTCCGCGCAGGGATCGGCTGGCAGGGACTTGGGCATGATCTGTCCAAATACAGCCCGACCGAGTTTTTCTCGGGAGCAAAGTATTATCAGGGAAATCGCAGCCCGGGAGAAGCGCAGCGCGAGGACGTGGGATATTCCGAGATGTGGCTGCACCACCAGGGGCGAAACAAGCACCATTATGAGTACTGGTTTGACTATGTGCCTGCTGCGCGCGCATATGGGCCTGTCAAAATGCCGGTGCGCTACGTAGCCGAAATGTTTTGCGACAGAATGGCTGCCTGCAAGACCTATCAGAAAGAGAAATACACCGACCGAAGTGCGCTGGAGTACTTCATGCGCGGACAAGCAAGAAATCGCATGCATCCCGAAACGGCAGCGTTGCTGGAGGGATGGCTGCGCGTGCTTGCGGAAAAAGGCGAACGCGAAGCGTTTGCCACGGTGCGCGAAGCGGTGAAAAAGAAAACGTATTGAACCCGAGAATTTTTTGAAACGGAGGCGACCGATATGAAATTCAAGCTGATCTGTGCGGCAATCTTTTTGATTTGCCTGCTTTCTGCCATCGGCGCAGGATTGCTTTCCGTGTATCGCTGCGAAGGAGATATCATGTCGGATGAGGATCGCGTCAGGATCGAAGCCTTTGTTGAGCAGCTTACGGGCGAGGACGCTTCTGAATGAATCCCCGAACAACAAAAAACGCACACGCTTTCGGGCGTGTGCGTTATTTTTACTTCAATTTCTTGCGCAAAGCAAGGAACATTTGCGCGTATTTGTAGGCGCAGAAATCGGGTGCGCCCGTGATCTCCCAGGTGCCTTGTGCCGTGGTCAGCGACAGCTTGACCTGTCCGACTGCTTTGAGCGAGGAAACCGAATCCAGCGAGAATCCCACCGTGCGAAGGCCGGCTTCGCCGTCCTTGAAGCTGAGCAAAAGCTGGTCGCGCGTCATGGTCAGCTTGCCGAACAAGGGCTCGTCCGCAGGCGTCTTGTCTACCGAGAAGATGGTGACGCCGTTATCGGTATAGATCTCCTTTTCAAAGTCGTCCACGTGATTTTTCAGCCAGGATTTCTGATAATCCATCCAGGAATCCACCGTGGAAATGGGCGTTTCGCAGTTGAGAAACACAAAATCGCCCGCCTCGGTGTAATTGGCGGTCATGCCGCAGCCGCGGCAGCTGACGTGAATTCCCGAGGAATACAGCGAGGAATGCTGGCGGCAGCGCGGACAAACGTACAGCACTCTCTCCAGCTTTTCGGCGCGGTGCTTGCCCGCGTACGTCAGACCAAGGGATTTATCGTTGACGCAGAGGACGCGGGCGATCAGTGCGTGCAGCTGCTCGTCGCTCATCAGCGCGTATTCGTCCGGCATCAGCGTTTTTTCGTATCGGCCGATAAAAGGGCCTTTTCTTTTTCCGTCGCTCCAGCGGGGCAGCGCACCTGCACCGCCGTGCAGGGTGTACAGCACTACGGGTACCTGCAGGGCGCGGATGAGCGGCACGGTCTCGCGGCTGATCGTCCCGGGCGCATAGCCGTAGGGCGCGTTTTTGATGGGGAACAGGCAAACGCTGCCGCCCTCGGATAAAACCTGCTTGATCGATTCGGTGCAAGCAGCAGACCAAAGCGCAGCACTCGGCTTTTGCATGATGGGCGCGGTCAACAGATCGCCAAGCCTTTGGATCGGATTGCGACGGACCGCACGTGTTTGCACGCAATAAACGGGATAATCAAAGGCGGTGCGCACCAGCAAAGCGTCGTGCAGCGTCTGCGTGTTGGCAAGGATGACGTGCGCACCCTCTATGCCGTGCTGCACGCGTTTTGTGCGAAAGCCAGTCCACTTGGCAAAGGCCTTGCCGCACAGGCGGTACAGCCCAAAGGTCATGCCGTGATAGGAGCGGACGCGGGTGGTGAGTTCGGGCTTGTTACTCATTGCTCTGTGCTCCGAAGGTATCGGGGGTGATCGGGTCTGCGGTCGTGGTTGTGATCAGCCCGGGGTAGTCTCCGTCCACCAGCATCTCCACAAGCAGATTTGCGTCGCTGTCGGCGGTAAAGCAGAGGTAGACCAGATCATAGCCGTACTTCGAGGCATCCGACGAGGTATAGGTAGGGGTCACGGTCAGAAGACCACCGTCCTCTGTAAAGGTGACGGTAAAGGATGCTGCGTCGTAAGCGGTGGAGGAGCGGTAGAGCAACAGATGATGCGTGGCGGTGCCGTCGGCATTCTCCACCGTGTTACGCAGCACGTAGTGCCCGATGCCGTCGCGTTCGTCGGTCGAGCAAAGCGCCAGCCAGTCGGCCACAGCCTTGTTTTTGGATGCTGCGGACTTGGCAATGCCGGTCACCCAGCTGCTGCCGTATTGCGTGCCCACCTGGGTATTGGTCTGCCCGGGCTCGGGTGGGGTGTCGTCAGGTTTGCAGGCGCAAAGCAGGCACAAGGTGCAAAGCAATGCGCTCAAAAGAGCCAAAGGTCTGATATATCTCATCAAGGAATCTCCCATATACGTTTTTTACCATTATACCACAGCCCGCTCCGTCTGTCACGCTTTTTTTGAAAATTTTATATTTTTTGCATCCTACCGTATGCGACCGTATCCGCCAAAGCCTGCGAGGTATAATAAAAGCGGAGGTGAGGGAATTTTGGACGTATATGCGGATCTCTTGTTTCTGATCAACTTCAGCATGGATTTTCTGTGCCTTTATTTAAGCGTCAAGCTGCTGCATCTGAAGCAGCATACGGGCAGATTGCTGCTTGCTGCAGTCTTGGGCGGCGTCTATAGCGTTGTTGCGCTGTTTTTGTCTGTCGACTCAGGCTTGGCGTTGGCCATCGACGTGGGTGTTTGCGTGATCATGTGCGCCGTCTGCGCTGCAGGTAAGGGCGTGGGCTTACCGCGTCTTGCGCTGCTTTGCGGCACGTATTTCGGCATTTCCGCACTCATGGGCGGCGGTATGACCGCGATTTATCACCTGCTCAATAAGGCAAATCTGCCGCTGGATGACGTGGCGGGAGACGGCATTTCTGCCTGGATGTTTCTGGCACTTGCCACCGTCTCGGCTCTTGCTGCCGTGTTTGGGCAGCGGCTGTTTTCGGGGCAAAGCACGCGTCGTACCTGCACGGTGCGCGTAAGGCTCGGCTCTGCTGCCTGGGAGCTCAGCGGGCTTTGCGACAGCGGCAATCTTTTGTGTGATCCGATCAGCGGCACGCCGGTCATCGTGGCGGATCGCGAGCATTGGCTAAAGGGGCTGCCCGGCGACCTGAGAAGTGCCGTAGAGAGTGAGGGTAGGGAAGGCGTTGCGGGCGTACATACCAAAAGAATGCGCGTCGTGCCCATGAAAACCGCACAGGGCAGCAGCATGGCGATTGCACTTTTGCCGGATGAGATCATGCTGGAGGAGCCCAATGGAAAAAAACGCACGGTGCACGCGCTGATCGCCCCATCGGGGCAGCCGCTTGGCGGGGACTTTTGCGCCATCGTTCCCGCAACCCTGATGCAGTAAAAATAGCGTGAAAGTTCACGCAATCTTCCTTTATACGCAACCATTCACGCATAAACTTCACCTAAAAATGGGTCCCAACCCATTTTTGGAGCAAAGCTCCGCGGTGAAGTTTCCATCACTATTTGCGCCGCCCAAGGCGGCATGGAGGTTATAGCGTGATAGTTCACGTTATATTCCTTTATACGCAACCATTCACGCATAAACTTCACCTAAAAATGGGTCCCAACCCATTTTTGGAGCAAAGCTCCACGGTGAAGTTTCCATCACTATTTGAGCCGCCAAAGGCGGCATGGAGATTGATATGAACGTATTCAAAAAATGGATTTTATGGATCAAGCAAAAGCTGTCGCGCAAGCAGGGCGTATACTATATCAATGGTCCCGAGCTGCTGCCGCCCCCGTACACGCCCGAAAAGGAGGCGGAGGTGATTGCAGCGCTGGAGGCGGGCGATGCGGACGCGAGAAACGCGCTGATCGAGCACAATCTGCGCCTTGTGGTGTATATTGCCAAGAAATTTGAGAGCACGGGTACGGGCATCGAGGATCTGATCTCAATCGGCACCATTGGGCTATGCAAGGCGGTGAATACCTTTCGCTCGGACAAAAACATCAAGCTTGCCACCTATGCGTCAAGATGTATTGAGAATGAGATCCTGATGTATCTGCGCAAGCAATCGGGAAAGGGCGGAGAGGTTTCCTTGGATGAGCCGCTCAACGTGGATTTTGACGGCAACGAGCTGTTGCTCTCGGACATTCTGGGCAGCGAGGAGGACGGCGTGGCATACGAGCTTGAGCAAAGGGAGGAGAGAGAGGCAATCAGACGTGCGGTGGCCACCCTGGACGAGCGCGAGCGGCTGATCATCGAGCTGCGCTACGGGCTTTCGGGCAGGGATGAGATGACGCAAAAGGAGGTAGCAGCCTATCTTGGAATCTCGCAGTCGTACATATCAAGATTGGAAAAAAAGATCATCGCCGACCTGCGCGACCGCATGGCCAACGTTTGAAGGGTGAAGAAACAGAAAAAGGCCGCTGAAGAATTAGCGGTGAAATCCGCGCAAAACAAGGACTGTATCACACGGATGCAGTCCTTATTTGTTTATTTTTTGATTAGTTGCCGCCGGTGCGGGCGAACGCAGTTCGCCCCTACGAGTGTTTTTGTTTTGGGTTTCGTTATCGTAAACCCTCTATATGAATTTCCGTAGGGGCGAACTGCGTTCGCCAGCGCCTGCTGCAACTAATTTTTTCGTATATTTTTTCCGCTAATTCCGCAGCCCCATCAGGCTTTCTTTTATGATTCCGCCATCTTCTTATCCAACAACACAAGCACGGTTGCGATGATCAGGCAAACCGTGATCAAAGCCCCGACGAGCGAATAATACGATATGCCCAACAGCAGCGGTGCCAACGAAAGCAAAGCGGCGGCAGCCGCGACAATCAGTATCGGCTTGCGCATACGCTGTCCGACAAAAAAGTAAACAAACAGCATGACCGTCAGAGCACAGGTCAACATTGCCACGATAAAGGGAGAAAAATGGGCATATCCGAACGGAATGAGCGAAAAATAGGAATAGGTCAGCCGCAGCGGCGGCTCGCCGGGTGGAGTTGCAAAATTACAAACTGCGCCGTAAGGCATGATCTCAAACGCAAGAGCAAGCAGCGCGGCACTCAGGGCAAAAATCCTTTTCATATTCATTCTCCTTTGTGATGTTCTTCATTCATTATAACAGGATTTGCTTCAAATCGTTTCACGTTTCTCAAAAAAACTTAAAAAAAGATACAATATAAAAATATTTTCAAAAAGACCTTGACACGGGGCATAATATATGGTATAATATCTCCGCTTGTGAATCCGATGTCAAAGAACATCGAGAAAATTTATGCGAGGTATAAAAAAATGAAAAGCGGAATCCATCCCAATTACGTAGAGTGTGTCGTCAAGTGCGCTTGCGGCGAAACCGTCGTTACCCGTTCCACCAAGGGCAGCGAGATGAGAGTTGAAATTTGCTCCAAGTGCCATCCCTTCTTCACCGGTAAGCAGAAGTTTGTTGATGCCGGCGGTCGTGTTGACAAGTTCAAGAAGAGACTGGAAGCTGTAAGAAAGTAATTCTTGCGACATTTTTGATAAACGGGCAGACTCTACGCGGTTTAGGCGGAGTCTGCCCGTTTGTTTTGTTTTTACCTTAAAAAGGCACCGCTTCCATCCCGAAAGCGGGAGCCGTACCCAAGGCACCATGTCGCCTGTTTTAGCGATTGGGAGCTGCGGAGAAAGAAGGACTTTATTATGGAAATGCTGGACGTTTATACGCATGACGGAGAGAGAACCGGTAAGCTTGTGGAGAGAGGCCGCCGTTATCGGCTTGGAGACGACGAATATACCATGGTCATCCATGCCTTTATCTACCACAGGGATCACGGATTTTTGATTCAAAAGCGTTCTGTGACCAAACGCGTGCTGCCGGGAGCCTGGTGCATGACTATGGGTGTCGTACAGGCCGGCGAGGACAGCGAGACAGGCATGCGCCGCGAGGTGCGTGAGGAGTTGGGCCTGGAGATCGCCGACGGTCAGATCCGCAATTGCGTCCGCACCTTTAACGGACACAAGATCGTGGATATTTATCTTGTGTATACCGAGGCTGAGATTGAAGATATGGTGCTGCAGGAGGAAGAGGTAGAGCAGGTCTGCTGGGTAAGCGGCAGAGAGCTGCTTTCTCGCTTCGGCGGCAAGAATACGCGCTTGCACGAGGAATACGTGTCGTGCATGCAACGCTACGTGCACGTGACGCACAAGGCGGAGAAGAGAAGGAGAAGAAGACAGAATGCAAAACTTGCAAAACAGGGAAGTCAAGGCTGAGACGCGTGCCGTACTGATCGGCATCGTGACCCGCGAGGCGGATGCCGCTGCGGTGGAATCGGGGCTTGATGAGCTTGAGCGACTGCTGGACACCGCGGGCGGTGTGGCCTTTGCACGCGTGGTGCAGAGTAAGGATACCCCTGATCCCAGAACCCTGATCGGTTCGGGTAAGGTACAGGAGGTCGCGGAGCTTTGTAAGAACAACGATATTGATTTAGTCATCACGGACGAGGATCTCTCGCCCGCGCAGATCAGAAATTTGGAGGACGACATCGGAGGCGACGTGCGTGTCATCGACCGCTCCATGCTGATCTTAGATATTTTTGCTCAACACGCCGTAACGGGCGAGGGAAAGCTGCAGGTCGAGCTTGCGCAGCTGCGCTACACCGCTCCCAGACTGATCGGTAAGGGCACGCAGCTCTCGCGTCTTGGCGGCGGCATCGGTACGAGAGGCCCGGGTGAATCCAAGCTGGAGAGCGACCGACGCCACATTCAGCGCCGCATCACGGCACTGGAGGCACAGCTTTCCGAAATGGAAAAGAACCGCATGACCATGCGCGCCTCGCGCGACAAGAGTGGCCTGCCCAAGGTCGCTATCGTGGGATACACCAATGCAGGCAAATCCACGTTGCTCAACCGCATGACCGACGCGGGGATTTTGGCGCAGGATAAGCTGTTTGCCACGCTTGACCCCACCACAAGAAAATTCGAGCTGCCCGGCGGCGAGAGCATTCTCTTGACCGATACGGTCGGCTTTATCCGTAAGCTGCCCCACCATCTGATCAAGGCGTTCCGCTCAACGTTGGACGAAGCGGTTTACGCCGATATCCTGATCATTGTCATCGATGCATCCGACCCCGAGCACGAGCAGAAGCTGGAGGTGACCGAGCAGGTACTGGCTGATCTCGGCGCTGCGGGCAAGCCCACGCTTTACGTGTTCAATAAGTGCGATCTGGTAGAGGGCGCGCTGCCCACGGTGGGCGGCAGAAACGCCGAGCATCAGATCCATATTTCTGCGCTGACCGGCAGCGGATACGAGGAATTCGCGCAAATGCTGGAGAGCATGATCCATGCAGGCAAGACGCGCGTGACGTTTGTGATTCCCAACGCCAAGCAGGGCGCTTTGAATACGCTTTATAAAATGGCAACGGTGGAGGACGTGGAATACGGCCCCGACGCGGTCAAGGTGACCGCCGTGGTGGATGCAAAGGTGCGCGGCATGCTGCGCGAGTTTGATCCGACCGCGCCTGCCAAAGGACAGGATTGGTGACGATCATGGAAAAAAGAGATCTGTTTGACGCATCGGGCAAGAGCCTTGGCACGACCATCGTGCGCGGTGACCCCATGCCTGAGGGCACGTACGTGCTCAGCGTCAGTATTTTTACGGTCAACGATAAGGGCGAGATCCTCTTGACTCTGCGTGCGCCCGAGAAGCCCAATTTTCCCAATATGTGGGAGATCACGGCGGGCGGCGCGATCGCGGGAGAGAGCGGTATCGAGGCTGCCTTGCGCGAGCTGCGTGAGGAGACCGGTATCAAGGCGGGCCGAGACGAGCTGCAGCTTTTGCGCGTCATCCGCGAGCCCTCGGCTTTTGTGGAATGCTATTTGTACAGGACCAATCTCCCGGGCTCTGCAGTAGTGCTGCAGGAGGGTGAAACGGTTGCGGCCCGATTTACCTCAATCAAGCGATTTGAGGAGCTGCTGCATACCGATGGCATTGCACAGCCAGTAGCATTCCGCTACGGTGTGATACGTGACGCGCTTTATCGCGCGATCGGACTTGACGGGGTGTGACATGGCGGACGAGCAACTGTATATGACGCTTGAAAAAATGGCATCGGCCGAGTTCGAGGAGCGAAATTCGCTCTTTATCGGGCACGCTGCTCCCATCAAAAACGAGCAGGAGGCCATGGCGTTTGTCAAGCAAAAGCAAAGGGAATATGCGGATGCCACGCATAACGTGTGGGCGTATCTGCTCAGGGGCGGCATTGTCGCGAGATATTCGGACGACGGCGAGCCGCAGGGTACTGCAGGCGTACCTGTGCTGGAATGCATGCGCAAATCGGGTGCTACGGATATGGTCGTGGTGGTCACGCGCTATTTCGGCGGGATTCTGCTGGGCGCGGGCGGACTTGTGCGCGCTTATTCGCACGCGGCAAGGATTGCACTGGACGCGGCACATATCATTACCTATCACAAATACGGCGAATACAGCATGAACTGCTCGTACTCGGACTATCAGAAGTTCAATCTGCTGCTGCCCAAGATGGGTGCGCTTGTGGATGACGTGGAGTATGCCGATACGGTGACCGTGCACTTTGCGGTCAAGGACGAGCATAGGGACGCCTTATGGCGCCGTATTTCGGAGACAAGCAATGGGAAATGTGTGCCCGAAAAGACGGGCGAACGCTACGACTATCACGAAACAGACGCGTGAACACCCCCAACGAGCATAGACAGAATGAAAGTTTTTGATCGACCTTTTTTCAAAAAGGTCGCGGGGACTTGGGGCAGAGCCCCAAGTCGCGCCCGCAGGCGCGAAACACTTATACGGCATTTCTTTGGTTCTTTCTTTGTGCCTACTTGCTCAAAGAAAGAACGGAGAAAAATTTCTCAATGTAATGAAAAATGGAGCTACCTTGCATAGGTAGCTCCATTTTTGTTTATGTGAGAAAATCGTTTCCGTACTTTTTCTTGGCTGTGTAGCCGCAAGAAAAAGTACCAAAAAGAACGGCGAGTAAAGAATTTCGCCTCTGCGGAGGCGACCAAGGGCTCTGCCCTTGGAGCCCGCGAGCCTTTGAAAAGGCTCGATCCAAACTTTCGTCCTGTGGAGGTGAACCGTTGAGGTGGCGGTTGTCCGTTATTGTAGGGCGGGAGGATGATATCCTCCTCCTATGTTTGCAAGGAAACCTATCAAAGGCTTGAAATATTGAAAATTTCATAAAAATTTCGCCAAGAAAAAAAGGAAAATCGCAAAAAATTGCGTATATTATTATTGTAAGAATCAAAATAGAGAAAGCGAGGTCGTATCATGGAACAAAAAAAGGATAGCTTTGTTAACATTTTCTTGGAAAGAGAAGAACAGACGCTCTCTCCGTACGCCTTCCGTACCTCGCAAACTCGTGGTCGCGAGCGTTATCAGACGCCCTGCGAGCTGCGTACCGAATTCCAGCGTGACCGCGATAAGATCACACATTGCCAGTCCTTCCGCAGACTCATGAATAAAACGCAGGTGTTCCTTGCTCCCGTGGGTGACCATTACCGCACCCGCCTGACCCACACGCTGGAGGTCACGCAGATCGCGCGTATCATGGCGCGCGCCCTGCGGCTGAACGAGGACCTGACCGAGGCTGCTGCTCTTGGACATGACTTAGGGCACACTCCCTTCGGCCATGCGGGCGAGCGAGCCCTGCAAAAGTGCTATTCTCCCGATTTTTCGCATTATGCCCAGAGCCTTCGTGTCGTAGAGGTGCTGGAAAATGACGGGCAAGGTCTGAATCTGACCTGGGAGGTCAGGGATGGCATTCTCAATCATTCCGGCTCGCTCGATTTTTGCGGTGCGAGCACCTTGGAGGGAGTGCTTGTCAAATACGCCGATAAGATTGCTTACATCAACCACGATATTGACGACGCCTGCCGCGCAGGCATCCTCTCCTTAGAGGATATTCCCGCGCATCTGCGCGAAATCCTTGGTCAGCGACATAGCCAACGCATCAATACCATGGTCACCTCGGTCATCCGAGGCTCTACCGATAAGGATCACATTTGCATGACCCCCGAGATCGCAGATGCCACCGATCAGCTGCGCGAGTTTCTCTTTGAGCGCGTCTACCTCAATCCCGTCGCCAAGGGCGAGGAGGGAAAGGCGGAGGCGATGCTGATCAAGCTTTACGAGTATTTTGTCAAGTATCCCGAAAAGCTGCCCGAGTCCTATAAGAGACATATCGAGTCAGCGTCGGTCGAGCGCTGCGTTTGCGACTATGTTTCGGGCATGACCGACAGATACGCCATTCAGCTTTATAACGATCTGTTCATCCCGCAGGTCTGGAGGGGCAGATAACATATGAGAATTCCAAGAGAGGTTGTGGAGGAGGTACGCCACCGCACGGACATCGTCGAACTGATCGGCAGCTACGTCACGCTCAAGCGTGCAGGCTCCAATTTTGGCGGGCTTTGCCCGTTCCACAGTGAAAAAACGCCGTCGTTTACGGTGTTTCCCGACAGCGAAAGCTTTTATTGCTTTGGCTGCGGTGCGGGCGGTGACGCCATTACCTTCGTCATGAAAAATGAGAATCTGGACTATCCCTCAGCCGTTGAGGTGCTCGCGGCAAGAGCGGGCATTCAGATTGTACGGGAGCAGGAGCAGAATACGGGAGGTCTGACACGCAAGCGCGTGCACGACATGAACCGCGACGCTGCGAAATTCTTTCACCAATGTCTGCTTTCCCCCATCGGCGCAGAGGGACTCAAATACCTGACCGAAAAACGCGGTCTGAGTATGGCGCTGATCAAGCATTTCGGTCTTGGCTTTGCACCGGGATCGTTCAATATGCTGACCGATTACATGCATAAAAAGGGATACACCGACCAGGAGCTGGCGCAGGGTTTTCTGTGCGGCATCAGCCAGAAAAACGGCCGCGCCTACGACTATTTCCGCAATCGCGTGATGTTCCCGATTATCGATACCGCAGGCAACGTCATCGCATTCGGCGGCCGCGTGATGGACGATTCCAAGCCGAAATACCTCAACTCGTCCGACACGCCCGCGTTCCAGAAGCGCAAGAATCTGTTTGCGCTCAACTTTGCCAAGAATCATTGCGCGGATCGACTGATTTTGTGCGAAGGATATATGGACGTCATCTCGCTGCATGCTTACGGCTTTGAAAACGCCGTGGCAACGCTGGGCACGGCCATTACACCCGAGCAGGCAAGATTGATGACCAAATATACCAAGCAGGTCGTGATCTGCTACGACGCCGACGAGGCCGGCCAGCGCGCCGCACTCAAGGCGATGGAGGTGCTTGGACAGGTGGGCATGGACGTGCGCGTGCTGCACGTGACCGACGCCAAGGACCCCGATGAATATCTGCGCAAATTCGGAGACGCGCGATTCCGCCGCTTAGTGGAAGGCAGCCGCACCGAGTTTTCGTATAAATCTGAAAAGATCCTTGCAAAATACAGCATGGATTTACCCGAGGAGCGCATCAAGGCCTCCGAGGAGCTGTGTGCGCTGATCGCGCAATCCTCCTCCAAGGTCGAGCGCGAGATCTACGCCTCCATGGTGGCGGACAAGCTGGGCATCAGTGTTGAAAGCCTGAAAAACGACGTGGAGCGTGCCATTCACAAGCGCATCAGGGCCATGAAGCAAAAGCAAAGCAAGGAGGCGGGACTTTCCGCCAAGGGATATGGGGATCGGGTCAATCCCGATACCGTCAAAAACGTGCAGGCGGTGGCGGCAGAGGAGGCCATTATCGGTCTTTTGATGCTGTATCCCGAGCACAGAAAAATGATCACAACGGGAACGCTTGCGCTTGGCGAGGACGATTTCTTCTCCGCGCTCGGCAAGCGAGCCTTTGCCCGCATCATGCAAATGGAGCGGGAAGAGGGCGGCTTTTCCTACTCGTTGATGGGAGAGGATTTCTCCCCGGACGAGATGGGCAGGCTGCAGAGCATGCTGCAAAAGCGGCGCGCCCTTGCCGAAAACGGCACGGCGGTGCTGCGTGCAAGCGTGCAGACACTGATCGAGCAGAAGAAAAAGAGCGATGCCAAGGCATCGGGGGACACCGTGCTTTCCATCCAGCAGCTGCTTGACGCAAAAAAGAAAAAACAATCGTAATCAATACCCAAATTGAAAGGAAACCAAAAACATGACCGAAACCACTATTGTAACCGGTGAACACGAAGAAAAGAAGATCACCGTAGAGGAGCTGATCGCCAAGGGCAAGAAGGGCGACCTTTCCAGCGAGGATCTGGACGACGCGCTGGAAGAAATGGACTATGATCTTGACAGTATAGACAAGCTTTACGAAACCCTGGAAGATAACGGCATTCCGATCGGCGACGACATCTCCAGCGCAGAGATCGATGAGATCGAGAGCGAGGTAGAGCAGTACAGCGACGGCGAGAACATGGAAAGACTGCTTGGCCAGGAGGGTCTTGCGATCGATGACCCCGTGCGTCTGTACCTCAAGGAGATCGGCCGCGTGCCGCTTTTGACGGCAGATAAGGAGCGCGAGCTTGCCGAGAGAATGGCTGCAGGTGACGAGGATGCCAAGATGGAGCTGGTGGAAGCGAACTTGCGTCTGGTTGTCAGTATTGCAAAGAGATACGTGGGCAGAGGCATGTTCTTCCTGGATCTGATCCAGGAAGGTAATCTGGGTCTGATGAAGGCCGTGGATAAGTTCGATTACACAAAGGGCTATAAGTTCTCGACCTACGCAACCTGGTGGATCAGACAGGCCATCACCCGTGCGATCGCGGATCAGGCAAGAACCATCCGCATTCCCGTGCATATGGTTGAGACCATCCATAAGGTTTCCAGATATTCCAGACAAATGCTGCAGGAGCTTGGCAGAGAGGCGACTGCAGAGGAGATCGGTGAGAAGATGGGCATGAGCGCAGACAAGGTGCGCGAGATCCTCAAGATCGCCCAGGACCCCGTATCGCTTGAAACTCCCATCGGTGAAGAGGAGGACAGCCACCTTGGCGACTTCATTCCCGACGACGAGACCCCCGCACCCGCAGAGGCTGCGTCCGCTACCATTCTGCGCGAGGTCATTGAGCGCGAGCTGCATACCCTGACTCCCAGAGAGGAGCACGTTATCAAGCTGCGTTTCGGCCTTTACGACGGCAGAACCAGAACGCTGGAAGAGGTTGGCCAGGAGTTCGAGATCACCAGAGAGCGTATCCGTCAGATCGAGGCAAAGGCGCTGCGTAAGCTGCGTCACCCCAGTCGTGCACGCCATCTCAAGGGCTTTTTGGACTGATATTTTGTAAAAAAATTGTGAATTGTAGCCAATGAAAATGCCCGGAAAGCAGGGCAAAATCGGGTGTCAGACCGCCTGTACTCGGCAATAATTTACAAAGAAAACCGAGTTGATTTGTGACAATTGACAAGGTTTTCGGGACTTGCGAAAAACGTAACCGTTCCGAGTCAAAAAAGGTTTACAAACTAAGCCAAAAATATCCTTGACACGGGACTGATTTTAGTGTAGAATATAATAGTATGAAATTATATGCCGATCCCTGCCTGTTCGGAGGGATAGGGCAGCACGAATGCTAAGGAGGATTCCAATGAGAAACAGATTTATCTGTCTGACGCTGAGCATGCTGATGCTTCTGACTGTTTTTCTGACCGGCTGTCAAAATGATGATGACCAGGCGGACGTTGAACAGATCTCCGGTATCACGCTGACCATGTGGGTCATTTCCGAGAAGGAAGTTGCGAACACCGATGAAGAGATGGCAGAGCTGAAGGCTGAGCTGCAGGCAAAGCACGGTAACGGTCCCGCTTATGAGGCTGCTGTTGCCGAGGCTGAAGCAACCAGAGCTGCTTATGATAAGGTTGAAGCCGAGATCACCAAGATCACCAAGTCTAAGTTCAAGGTAAACCTTGACCTTTACTTCTATACCGAAGAGCAGTACTTCGGCGAGCAGGAGTTCGACCGTGAAAAATATGAGGGTATGAAGATGAACGGCGCTTCTGATGAAGAGATCGAAGAGTATCTTGAGAAGTGCGGTAAGCTGATTTATACCAATATTCAGAATGAAGAGTATCAGCTGCTCAAGGAAAAGGCAGCCAAGGCGCTCAAGAAGTACCTCAAGGATGCCAAGGCAGACGGCAGAGTTGACACCGATAAGCTCAAAGAAGAATTCTACGCTGAGCATCCCGAGTATGCAGAATTTGCCAACGTATCGGATGACGATGAGGAAGAGACCGAGGTCGTTGAAGAGGTTACCTCTTACAACGAGTACGAGATCGCCGAGATCGTTTATCCCGAGCTGGAGAAGCACCAGATCGACATCATCTATCTGTCCGGCTTTGAACGCTACAACGATTTCATCGAAAACGAGTGGATCCAGCCCCTGGACGAGGAGATCGCCGGTGCTTCCAGAAAGCTGACCGACTACATTTCCGCAACTCTGCTGGGTGGTGTACAGATCGAGGGTTCTACTTATGCGATCCCCAATAACGTTTCCATTGGCGAATACACCTACATGACGATCGACAAGGAGTTGTTCGATAAGTACTACTACAACATCACCGATATCGAGGACGTTCTGGACTGCAGATACTTCCTGGCTGACGTTGTCAAGTACGAGCCCGACGTTCTTCCTCTGAACTCCACCTACGAGGAGTGCATGAACATGCTGGTTTGGTACTGGTCCATGACTTATGAGGAGCAGGAAGAGTCCGAGCAGGAAGAAGAGAATGAGGACATCGGTGACATCGGTGACGCTGAAGGTGAAGAGGGCGAAGAGGAAGAGCTTCCGCTCTTTGATTACTACTTCGACGAGGACGGCAACACCTTCTCGATGTTCGGCACCGTATATGGCGGCGCTGCAAACCGCAACCGCGGAAGCATTCGTCTGCAATTCAACAATCTGTTTACCAAGGCTGACTACCTGGATATCCTCCGCGAGCTGATGACCTTCAAGTTTGAGGGCTACTTCGGCGAAGCAGCTGAGGGTCAGACCGTTGCAGTTGACTTTGTCAAGGGCAACTCCGACATCAAGAAGGCAATGGAAAAGGACGGTTACTACACTGCTGAAAACGGCAGAAAGTACTATGCTGTCATTGCCGAGTATCCCGAAGCAACCGAGAACGAGCTGTACGGCAACATGTTCGCAGTCAGCGCATATTCTCACTTTGCAGTCGGCAGATCCATGGACGTCATTACCTACCTGAATACCAACTCCACCATTCGTAACCTGCTTCAGTACGGTATCGAAGGCAAGAACTACGAGCTCAGCGAGCCCAGCGAGGGACAGGTGTTGACCATGCTCAACGATGATTACCAGATGGCTCTGGAGAAGACCGGTAACGTATTCATGGCACATCCCGGCGAGGGCAAGAGAGCTGACGCTTGGGAAGGCGCAAGAGAGCAGAACAACGAGTCTCTGATCGACCCGCTGCTTGGCTTTGATTTCAATACCATTCTGGACGGCGACGAGAACGGCCTTGACTGTGACGGTCTCTATCTTGCTGCAAAGCCCAAGGATGATCCCGATTACGAGCCCAAGGGTCTGATCGACAAGATGACCGTTAAGAGCGCAGAGATCCAGGCAAGACTGGATGCTTGCACCAATATCAACGAGCTCAACGAGTTGATCGACGTGCTTAAGGAAGAGCTGAAGGATTCCACCAAGGACAACGCATGGATCAAGAAGGCGAACAATTCTGCGTACAGCCCTGATGATGCAAGTGCGACCCTCGAGGATGATGATCCTTCCAACGACGATCTGTCCAAGGGTAACTCTCCTTACACCATTTACTTCAACTGGCTGACCGAGTACGGCTACGACGTACCCGCGCAATAATCAATCAAAGTTCAAGGGGCTGTTGCGCATGGCGCAACAGCCCTTTTTTGGAGAAATATGAAATATACACACATCGTATGGGATTTTAACGGGACGCTGCTGGATGATATCAGCGCGGGGATCGATGCGGTCAACGTCATGTTGGAACGCCGCGGACTTGCTACGATCGACAGCGTCGAGACTTATCGGGAGCTGTTTTGCTTTCCTATTATTCAATACTATGCAAAGCTCGGATTTGACTTTGAAAAAGAGGATTACTATACCGTGCTCGCGCCCGAGTGGGTAGAGATGTATCTGGAAAATTACAAGTTCAGTCCCTTGAGTGCAAACGCCAAATCGACGCTGCAGCGTCTTGGCGAGATGGGATATGCACAAACGCTGCTTTCCGCTACCGAGCTGCAAATGCTCAGAGGCCAGCTTTCAGAGCTTGGCCTGGAGCAATATTTCACAGAGGTTTGCGGCCTGGATAATATTCATGCAGGGGGCAAGATGGATGCGGCCATCGCGTGGCGCGCGGCACATCCGGATGCTGTGGCTTTGTTTGTAGGAGATACCGTGCACGACTACGAGGTGGCGCGTGCGGCAGGCGCGGATTGCGTGCTGTACAGCAAAGGTCATCAGAGCCATGCGCAGCTGTCTGCGTGCGGTTGTCCAATCATCGAGGATCTTTCCGAGCTGATCAATCTTCTATTTGCCAAGTGATTCCACCAGCTCACGCAAGTGGTAGCAGGCCCGCAGATAGGCATCGCGATCACCCGTGACGGCACAGGCTTTGGTAACCGACAACTGAATATCAATCTGATCAAGAACCGCAAGCGGCACAAAAAGCGAAAGCAAGCCCTTGCGGTTTTTCCATGTCTGTTTTGCACCGTCGGGAGAGGGAAGGGCGTCGGATCCTTCACACAACGAATCGATCTCATTCAGCATTTCGCTGCGTACCGAGCACACGTATATATAATTGAAGAAAACGATCAGGACAAGACTGCATAGGATAAGTGCTGACAATCGCATTCGGCTCATTTGTGCCTCCTCTCAATTCGGACGTTTCCGAGATCGTCTGTCATCATATAAAAAACCTGCTCAGGCGTGACTCCTTGGTCACGCATTTGTTTCTGCGCCCAGACGCGATCCTTGCCAATCGAGCGCAGAGTCTGATCCGAATATACTCCGTCGCAGTAAACGATGTGCTGAATTCCCGGTTCGGGCACAGTCATCCCCAGCATTTCGGAGGTGGGCGGCGTGCAGGATGCTTTTGTGATAATACTGATCTTGCCGTTGCTTTCCAGGATGGCGTATTGAACCTGGTCGATGTCGGATACGTTGTTTTGCCTCAGCTCACACATCAGCTCGTCCAGGGAAATGCGTACCCTTTGCATTTGATGTCGGTCAGCGCGTCCGTTGTGAATCAGAATGGTTGGCTTGGGGGATATCAGCTTTTTCAGCGCGGGATATTTTAAGGAAAGCCCCGAAGCGATCACCTCCAGCGATGCGAGTGTAGCTACGGGAATGATTGCATAAAGCAGGGGAGTGTTCTTGTCCGTGATGGGGATGGTGGAGATCTCGGAGAGCAACAGTGTGATGACCAGGTCGGTCACCTCAAGCTCTCCGAGCTGCCGCTTGCCCATCAAGCGCATGATGGCGATTAAGAATACATAGATCAAAATGGTACGGAACAGAATGGTGAACATAGATTTCTCCGAAAACAATATTGCTATTATTATGAAATAAGGAAGCGATTTTATGAGCGGAAATTTATGTCGCAGAAGTGTTGTGCATGGTGCACAAAATCGAATTCAAATCCATATATACTTTGTCAAAACCCACACTTGACAAAGCGGAGGGAAAGTGGTAGAATATTCAAGGTCGCGAGAGCGGCCGCGGACATAGCAGACAAGCTTGTGGTCGATAGAAAAAAGTCAAAAATTTTCGAAAAAAGTTTTGAAAAACCTATTGACAA
>JAFVTI010000051.1 GCA_017503325.1 Clostridia bacterium
GCATTCGGTGAGAGTGTATTGACGATCATGCCCTCCCTCAAAACCGAGAAATGGCAGCTCGTGCATTCCGATATGACCACCTCACTTGAGCACAAGCCAACAATGCCGCTGACCACGCTTCAAAAGCAATGGTTGAAAGCCATTTCGCTTGACCCGCGTGTAAAATTGTTCGGTGTGAAATTTCCCGATCTTGAGGATGTAGAACCTCTTTTCACCTCTGCGGATTATCACGTCTACGATAAATACGGCGACGGAGATCCCTTTGAGGATGAAGAATACATAAGACAATTCCGAATCATTTTAGAGGCGATACGAAAAGATTCTCAGATCAAGTTCGAAATGGTCAACCGCAAGGGCAACACCATGTTTGTCAGATGCCGCCCCGTAAGACTCGAATATTCCGAAAAGGATGACAAGTTCAGATTGATCACTGCGGGATGGCGCGCCGTTTCAACCGTCAACCTTGCCAAGATCAGATCTTGCGCACATTACACCGGAGAAAGACAATCCGTTGGCGAGGAAAAAGCGGTGATTTACGACACGATCACCGTAAAGATTCGCGACGAGCGAAATGCAATGGAACGATTTATGCTCCATTTTGCTCATTTTGAAAAGCAAGCCGAGAAGCTTGACCGAAAGAATTATCTCGTGAAAATCAAATATGCTCACGATGACGAACCTGAAATGGTGATCAGAATCCTTTCCTTCGGACCAATGGTAGAGGTCATTGGCTCGGAATCTTTCAAACAATTGATCATCGAAAAGCTGAAAAAACAGTTAAACTGTGGGTTAAAATAGCGAAAAAGCTCTCATTCGAGGGCTTTTTTGTTATTTTCGCAGCTTTTTTTCCGTGAAAAACGGTGACCGGAATGGTAAAATATGCTTGCAAGGTTACTTCAAGCCGGTGTTTGAGTCAATCCTTCACAGCGGTGCACGAGGATGTTCCAAAGTGTATGCCAGAAGAATTCTTGCTCCTTGAGCCTGTCAAGCTCGATATTCGCGGGTTCGAATCCCGCCGTGCGTTGCAAAACGTATCGCCAGTGGATTGGTTTTGTCCTTCGGGACGCAAAAAGAACGGTACACACAAGCCCAGCTTGATCGTGTGCGAGAACGTTTTTATTCTGACATTCGTTATCATTCGGCAAAGCGAGAGTGCTTCGGTACGCCTCGCAGAGCAATGCAAAAGCAAGCCTTGCCTGAGAATGGATACCGTGTTATCCCAAACAGTGCCAAAAGATTTCTTTCCGCACTGTGCAGGAGGCACTCAAATTTTCAGCCGCTGCTTTTGCATGAATGGTAACGAGGCGACTTTACTACCTTTAAGGAGGATTACATATTATGAAAAAGATGATTATCAATGAAAACCAAAAGGGTTTTCTCTTCAAAAACGGAAAGTATATCAAATTGCTCGGTGCAGGCAAATATCACCTGTTTGGTGGCAAGGAGATTGAGATTTCCAATTTGGAACAGCCTATCGTGTGCAGCAAGTGCGCTCTTGAAACGCTGCTTGCAGACAAAGCAATCGCCGACCGTGTGGCAGTAGTTGAGGTAGGCGACGAGGAACTTGCTCTCCACTATGTGAACGGTAAGTTTTCCTCTGTACTTCGTCACGGCAAATATGCTTTTTGGTCTGTCGTAGATCAGCATGAATTCAAAATCGTAGACATTTCAACTCCTACAGTTGACGAATCCATTCCCGAGTACATCTTCTCAAAGATTCCTCAGATCTACTACACCAAAATAGAGGTTGCTGAATATCAGAAGGCAAGACTCTACTTCAATCAGAAGCTTGAGCGCATTTTGGATGCAGGCACTTACTACTTCTGGAAAACTCCCATTAAAGTAGATGTAGGCTTTGTTGATACCCGTTTGACACAAATGGATATCACGGGTCAGGAGATCCTTACTGCAGATAAGGTTTCTCTCCGCATCAATTTTGTCTGCAACTACCGCGTGACCGACTACGTCAAGATTCTGACCGAGATCGATGATTTCGCAGAGCAAATGCACGTGGCGGCACAGCTTGCCCTGCGCGAATACGTTGGCAAATACAAGCTGGATGAGATCCTTGAAAACAAGGATCAGATGTCCGAGTTTGTGTTCGCTAAACTGAAAGCCAAGGAAAATGAGCTGTTCGTAGAAATTACGGATGCAGGTGTCAAGGATATCATTCTTCCCGGCGAGATCCGCGAGATCATGAACACCGTTCTTGTAGCAGAAAAGCGTGCGCAGGCAAACGTCATTACGCGCCGCGAGGAGGTTGCATCTACCCGTTCTTTGCTGAATACAGCAAAGCTGATGGATGAAAACCAGACCCTTTACAAGCTCAAGGAGCTGGAATACGTTGAGCGCATTTGCGAGAACGTAGGCAACATCTCTCTGAATGGCAATGGCAACATTCTGGGTCAGCTAACAGCAATCTTAAACGGTAACAACGCCTAAATCCCTTTATGCGGTCGGGCGCGTTGTATACTACAATCAAGCTCGACCGCTTATTATGAAAGGAGATTAACATGATAGAGATCATAGGAAACTTTAACACCGCAAAGTGCTTCGCCTCCACTCTTGAGGACGGTGCGCGTGAGCAGATAAAGCAGGTGTGCGATACCGAGGCATTTTCGTCCTCGAAGATAAGAATTATGCCCGACGTTCACGCGGGCAAGGGTTGTACTATCGGTACGACTATGACCATCACCGACAAGATCGTTCCCTCGATGGTCGGTGTGGATATCGGTTGCGGAATGTACACCGTGTACCTTGGCAACATTGATATTGATTTTGAGAAGGTGGATGAGGCAGCTCACTTCATCCCATGCGGCAGAAACGTTTGGGAGGGTAGACAGGAGCGATTTGACCTCACACAGCTCCGTTGCTACAGATACCTCAAGGATTCCAAGCGTCTTGAGCGTTCGCTCGGTACTCTTGGCGGTGGTAACCACTTTATCGAGGTTGACGTAGACGAGAATGGCGGCAAGTACCTTGTCATTCACTCCGGCAGCCGCAACCTTGGAACACAGGTGGCGGAGTTCTATCAGCAGATCGCCGTTGACCTCAACGTGGGCAAGGAGGAGTATTTCAGACAGCGTGAGGAGATCATCCGCACCTATAAGGAGCAAGGTAGACGAACCGAGATTCAGGCAACGATCAAGGCGCTTGAGAAGGAGTTCAATGCCAAGGAGCCTACGCTCCCCCGTGACCTTTGCTTCCTCTACGATTCCTTTATGGAGGATTACCTCCACGACGTGGATATCTGTCAGAAGTTTGCAGAGAGAAACCGCGCGAAGATGGCGGAAATCATTCTTGAGCGTTGTGGCTGGACAGCTATCGAGACCTTCCAAACCATTCACAATTACATAGACGTGAATGAGATGATACTCCGTAAGGGTGCAGTCTCCGCCAAGGCTGGCGAGAAGCTTCTCATCCCCATCAATATGCGTGACGGCTCTCTCATCTGCATCGGTAAGGGCAACGAGGATTGGAACTGCTCTGCACCTCACGGTGCCGGTCGTCTTATGTCCCGTTCCGCCGCTTTTGAGAGACTTACCATGGCAGAGTACGAGCAGGAGATGGCAGGTATTTACTCCACCTGCGTCGTTCCCGATACCCTTGACGAGTCGCCTATGGCTTATAAGAGTATGGATGAGATAGTCGAGAACATTGAGCCTACCGCTGAGATCGTCTGCAGAATCAAGCCTATTTACAACTTCAAGGCGGCGGAGTAACAAATATTAACAACTACAAAGGATGGTTCTCACGAGCCATCCTTTTCCTCTGTCTGTAAGTCCATCTATTTTTTTGCCGCAAACGGCACTTTTATGATATGGAAACGTGTAGTCCTCTCCAAATCACACTTTTTCGGGGGAACTTTTTACTCTTCACCACACTTTTATGGACGATCTTTTCGCCTTTGACTACACTTTTATGGACGAACTTGTATCACTTTCGGGGCGAGCAGGGAGTCTGTTTTACAAAAGCAATAAGACCGTTTTTCGTCTTTTGAGTCGAAATATACGCAATAAACACGAAGAAAACACGAAAGAAACACGAAATATTTACGCACATCTATTGATTTTTGGGTATAATTGTGGTATAATAACATCGAGGTGATGATAATGACTTTGAAAGATTTAAGAATAGCCAAAGGGTTAAGCCAAGTCGAATGTGCTGAATACCTTGGTATGTCGGTAAGAAATTATCAAAATTACGAAAGCGGCAAGAACAAATCAACTACCGCCAAATACAATGCGATATATCAAAAGCTTGAAGATTATGGTACGGGTGTGGCTAAGCCTGCTGTCGCTTCTATATCCAACGATTTTCATACTAACGTTGTTACAGGTGCAGGGCTTCATGATCTTGTGCGCGGAGTAGCGAAATATCAAAAGCGTGACTGCTTTGCTTTGTTACAGAGATTTGTTACGACTCCGCTTGACGGAAAAATCGGTACACTTTACGGTCTGCGCCGAACGGGTAAAACAACGCTTTTGTTCCAAATGATCAGCGAACTTCCGGTAGAAAAGACCGCATATATAAAAATCAAGACTTCCGATAATATGTCTATGCTGACCAAGGATCTACGCGCGCTTTATGATAAGGGCTGCAAATACGTATTCATCGATGAAGTAACACTGATGGATGACTTCATAGGAACATCCGCTCTGCTCTCGGATTTGTTTGCGACGATGGGGATGAAAATCGTGGTATCCGGAACAGACTCTCTTGGATTTGCTATGGCGAACCGAGACGAGCTGTACGACAGAAATATCATGATCCACACATCCTTCATTTCTTTCAGGGAATATGCGAGATTGCTCGGCATCGACTCGGTTGACAAATATATTGAGTACGGCGGCACCTTGAAGATGGAAAATATGGACTTCGATGATCCCGATTCCACCTTTGATGACGTATCCTTCCGCGATGATGAAAGCACGAGAAAATACATTGATACCGCTATCAGCCGTAACATTCAGCACTCTCTGAAAAATGACAGCTTTGGCGAATATTTCAACCAATTGCGCGAGCTTTATGAAAAAGGCGAGTTGACAAACGTAATCAACCGAATCGTACAGAATATGAATCACCGGTTTCTTCTCAGCGTTATTCGAGAGAAATTTAAGTCCTCCGACTTTGGCTCCGCGAGAAATCTGCTCTTGCACGATCTTCCTCACGAAAGAGCGCATGTTCTCTACGATGTAAATGAACAAGAAATCCTTGAACGCTTAAAGACGATTATTGAGGTCAAGGAAAGAAATGAAACCGCAATTGAGGTTACGGAAGATCATATTGAAAAGATCAAAAAGTATCTGTTTATGCTCGACCTTCTCGTGGATTGCACCGAGCGTTACGAGCATCGCGGTCAATCCAATTACACGTTGTTTGCGCAGCCCGGTATGCGCTATGCAATTGCCAAGGCACTCGTTTATGCTCTCGCACAGGATGAATACTTTGCAACGCGCCCTGAAAGTGAAAAAGCATATATCATAGATAAAATTCTCTATGACGTAAAAGGCAGAATGCTTGAAGATATCGTGCTCCTTGAAACGAGCAAGGCATGTCCCCGTGGCAGAGAGGCATTTAGATTCAAGTTTGAAGAAGGCGGCGAATATGATATGGTCGTTTGCAATGAGAACGGCGGCGATTGCTGTGTTTATGAAATCAAGCACAGCGATAAGAACGTAGAGCAACAGACGAGATATTTGCGCGATGAAAACAAAATTGCACTTGTTGCACACAGGTTCGGTAAGATCATAGGTAAGTATGTGATTTATCGCGGTGCGACTCAGGATGTGGGTGATATTCACTACGTAAATGTTGAGGAATATTTGAAAAGCTTGTAAAATCAGTGGTCTAAATTGGACCGCTGAAACCAAAGGGGCAAAATGACCCGATGAAATCAAAGGCTCAAAGTGAGCCTTTGGTCTGGTTGAAAACCAACCAGACCACTTCGTGCCAAGATGGCGCGAGGTTACAAACTTTATCGCAAGTTGCGACGAGGTGGCACTCAAAAATGCCACCTCGTAATTTTTTCGAAAAAACTATTGACAAAATCCGACCTCTGTGTTATACTTTTATAAAAGAAGTTCAAGTTCTTTTATGATTGATTGAAATTTGTGAGGCGTTTATGAAGCGGATGAATGAAGAAAAACTGAATCAAATGGCGGAGTTCATTCACCGCTACGTAAGGGAGAACAACGGCGAATCGCCCAAGTTCAAGGACATCCTTGAGTACATGGAGATGAGCAATTCCGTTGGCTACCGCTATCTGACCACCCTTCGAGACCGTGGCATTGTCAAGTACAACGGCAAGGACACGCTTTCCGTTAGAGGGCAGGATGCTATGAAGGTTGCCTTTCGTCGTCTTATGATTTGCGGTAGCATTCCTTGTGGTTCTCCGGAAGATTACCGACAGGAGATACAAGGTTACGTTGCCATTCCCGAGGAATGGATCGATGGCGATTGCTACCTGCTTCGCACGTCGGGAGATTCAATGATTGATATTGGTATTGACGAAGGCGATCTCGTCCTCATTAAACGCGCTCAGGAGGCTTATGACGGGCAAGTGGTTGCCGTGCTCACAGATGATGGCACGACGCTTAAACGCTTTATGAAACGCGAAAATGGGCGTCCCTGGTTGCTTGCCGAGAACAAGAGCTACCCCAAGGAGAAACGCGAGCTGAAGCCGAGCAAAATTGAGATACAAGGCATTGCCCTGAAGGTAATCAAAGACATAAAGTGAGGTGATTCTATTGCGTAAGGCTACACAAGATAAGATACCGATTGCAAGGTGTGCGAACCCGGAGTGTGGTTGTTCTATTCTCTATAGCAACAATCCGCGTGAAAAACGCAACGTAACCGTGCGCATGGCTGAGCCGAACTACACGGGTCCAACATTTATGTGTCCTCGTTGCAAGAAGATGCTTGTAGTGATTGAGAAACCGAAGGTTGCGACTGGGTATGTTGCAGTGCCGATTATGGCATTTAAATAAGGAGAAATCAATATGATTAAAAAAATGCCTACACATTGTGGGGATGATACCTGTTCCTCTTGTGTTGTTGCTGGGGATTATATCTTTTTGGCACATCACGGAGGCGGGCAAGAAGTGGATGATATTGTTCATCAAGTGAGAGCAACCATTGAAAGTATAGCACACACATTGTCAACGGTTGATGCGTCTCTCGATGATATTGTACAATTGAATTTCTACATAAAAAATATTGCAGATTTTAGGAAAGGTGCAGATGTATTTAGAGAATACTTCAAAAATGGTGCACCTGCAAGAATGACAATAGTTACTGATTTTGTTGGTTCAAATTGTCTATGTCAAATTGATGGTATAGCATACAAATCACAAGCAAAATTTATTAAAACAACTGAAAGTGAGCCATCCTCCCGGCTGTGAAATCGGGAGACAAGGGTGAGTATCAGATTTATCACAGAGCAAAGCTCTGTCTTATTCTGATGCTCACCTTTTTATTTTGAAAACACACGCCGTTTGGCGGTGTTTATATAAACGCTGCGGACAAGTTTCATTTGCGAAATCCGCAGTTCGCTGACATAGACCTTCTCCGTGCCTTGCGATGCGGCCGGAAGGGTGCGGGAGCAATGCGCGAAATGGCGAGACGCGCACCCGCGAAACGGTTACGCCTTCTTTACATACTGTAAAGAAAGGAGAATCGTGTATGACAGAAAAGACAACTGTTTACGAACAGATGATGTTCACGGATTATCCCGACATCGTCGGCATCTGTGATCTGCAAAAAATGCTGGGCATCGGGCGCAAAGCGGCTCTTGAACTTGCCAAGCATCCGCAGATCCACGGCGTAATCGTGGGAAACCGATTCAGGATTCCCAAAATCAACGTCATTCGCTATATGCTGTGTGACGCTGATGCATCGTAAATCCAAAAAAGAAAGGACGTGAGGAACAGAAAGGAATGATGTAAATGGATTATGGATTCTATAATCCCTATCTCCTAAACAAACTTGATACCATCGATGCCGAGGAGCTGATGGCAACGCCCTATGCTCCGAAGAACTTCATTGTGGCAGATATGCTCCCCGAAGGTCTGACCCTTCTTTGCGGTCCGTCCAAGATCGGCAAGTCGTGGTTTGTGCTTCAGCTTTGTCTTTGCGTGGCACTTGGAAGGATGTTTCTTGGTCACAACATTATCTCCTCTGACGTGCTCTATTTGGCACTTGAGGACACCTTCGCGAGAGTGAAGGATCGTGTTGCGAGACTAACCGAAGAGTGTCCGACCAATCTGCGCTTTGCCGTGCAAGCAGGTACGCTTGGCGGTGAGCTTGAGGAACAGCTTGTGAATCACAAAACACAATACCCCGACACAAAATTGGTCGTGATCGATACCTTGCAAAAGGTACGCGGCGCGAGTGACCCAAAGGCAGGAAGCCCTACTTACGGGAAGGACTATGCTGACATTGGCTCTCTTAAAAAGTTGGCTGATGATCTTGGCATTGCTATTGTACTCGTCCACCACCTTCGCAAGACGCAGGACAAGGATGATCCTTTCAACGAGATCTCCGGCACAACCGGTCTTATGGGTGCCGCCGATACGGTGCTGCTTCTCAAGAAGGTAAATCGAGGAACAGACACGACCTTTCTGTATCTGACGGGCCGAGACATTGAGTTCCGAGCAATGGCGATTGAGTTCACAAATTGCTATTGGCGTCTCGATGAAGATGTGCCGCCGCATGACGGAATTTGTTACCGCCCGCTGGCTCCCATTGTCAAAACCGTATGCGAGTATATCAAAGAGCACAAGCATTTTCGCGGAACGGCGAGCGAGCTACTTGCCCTCTTGGGTGAGGAGAACGTGAAGCCGAACGTGCTGACGAGAAGTCTTTCAACCGAGGCGTATGACTACCTACAGCAAGTGGGAATTCTTTACGACTCGGGGCGAACGGGCAATGGTCGATGGCTTGAGCTGACGCTCAAACCGAGTGACGATAATGACGCAAATGACGAGAAAAATTCTCTCGAAGAAATACCGACACAATCGTCACTTACCGTCACAGATGGCTGATTTGGTACACAAATTTACACGGGGTGCAAGAGAACGAGAATGTGTTGTCTTGTAGTGTAACGAGCATAGGAAATGTACTGCATCCGTGTACTGCACGGAGCGTAATTTCCTGCGCATCCTCGCGGATACGATTGGGGCTTAGCGCCCCTATAACCCCGCTGAGATGACGATATTATCAAGAAAGTTTAAGGAGAACATTCAATGAAAAGTGTAAATAATTTTAGCAAAGAAATCAAAAAAGATCTCAAGGAAACAAACAAAACTTCTACAGAAACTATCACGATCAGAGTAACGAGCGACGAGAAAAAACGCGTCAAAAGATTGGCGAAGGCATGCAAGCTTTCTCAAACGCAGCTTGTCAAAAAGTTAATTCAAGGTGCAGATCTCAAAGCAATTCCGCCTGCGGAAATTTACGAGATCGCCAAAGATCTTTCCGCAATTCGCGAATTTATTTTGGAATATTGTCTTGAGGGTGAGCCGGTTCGCGCTTACGTGGCGGCGATCGAAAGAATGATGAACACCTTCTTCGAACATTGCAAATTGTTTTACGACGAAGGAATTTTCGGCGCGGCGTTCGAGAAATATTATCGCGATCTTGATGAGCGCGAGGCGACTTGAGCATGGCGACGACGAAAATTTGGAGGATCAAAGATTCGGTAAAACGCGTGATCGAGTACGCGCGCAATCCCGAAAAGACCGAGTTCAATGACCTTGCAAGAGAGCTTCATTATATCGCGGACGACAATAAAACCGAGTGGGTCGAGGATGAGAAAGTTTACCTTGTAAGCTCTATCAACTGTACGGGCGATCCATACGAGGCGATGATGAAGGTGCGCGAGCACTTCGGAGATCGCGGTTCTATTCTTGCCCATCACGCGTATCAAAGCTTCAAGCCGGGCGAGGTAACTCCCGAGCTGTGCCATAAGATCGGCGTCGAGCTTGCAGAGAAATTGTGGGGAGACAGATATCAGGTAGTGGTGGCAAGCCATCTTAACAGATCACACCTCCACAATCATTTTATTCTGAATCCGATTTCATTTATCGACGGCAAAAAGATTGACAGCGGCTACACAAACTATTACAGTTTACGTGAAGCATCGGACGAGATTTGTCTCAAGTACGGACTATCGGTCATCAAAAACCCGAGAGGTCACACGCCAAGAAACATCTATTTTGATGAGAAGGCGGGCAAGCCGACGCGGTATAATTTGATGCGCTGGGCAATCGACGAGGCAAGAAAGATCTCACCAACCTGGCAGGATTTTGTTATGCACCTGCAGGACAGAGGCTTTGAGTTTGACCGAAACGAGGGAGGAAAATATCCAAAGATCAAGCCGAAGAATGGAAAACAATGGACGAGAATTTATAATCTTGGAGAGGATTATAGCCTCGCTTCCATCGACAAAACCATTGAAGCGAATTACTGGAAAGGGCTTTGCGGTTACGCTTCATACGTTGGTAAAGTCAAAAGCTACAACTTCCACAATCAAAAGCGCCCACCGAGGCAACATTGGTTGTACGCGCCTGAGCGAGACTATGGACCCTTACTCACGCTCGTGCTGACCTTTGTTTATCTCTTAGGAGGTCCCGATCTGATCACGCCAAACGATCCCGCGCCGAAGTGTCAGCCGATCACTCCCGAAATGCGAGAGGCGACCCGCAAATGCGAAATGTATTCGCGCCAAGCAGTGCTGATGGGGCAAGAGGACATCAACACCAAAGAGGATGCAGACGCGTTTTTGGAGCGAACAGAACGTGAGCTGATGGCACTTGAGCGAAGAAGAAAGGACCTTTACAACCGCATTCGCCGTTGCAACGATCCCGAAATGAAGCTACAGGTGCAGGAAGAAATTCACGCCATGTCGGCAGAAATGAAGCCTTTGCGGCGACAAATCTCCGACATCAAGAACGTGCTTGAACGATCGGGTGTGATGCGTGAAATGGTAGAAGCCGAGGAAAAGATGCGTCGTGAAAAGCTTGAGCGTGAGTATTTTCTCTATCCAAAAGAAAAAGCAGAACTCAAAAACACAATGCCGAAATCGTCCGAGCCGCAGGCAAAAGCCCCCGCGCGCAAGGATGATCGAGCCCGATAACTTGTGTGCCATTGGCACATAGGTTGAACTTCCGCGCCAGCGGATGGGAAGTTGGCAACTTCTCCTCCGCTGGTGGAGAGGTTTCATCTTCAACTTGTGCACCGTTGGTGCAGAAGTGAAAATGATGCTCCACCGGAGCACAATTTATTCGTCTCCGTCGGAGACACATTTCTTCGTGACATGATGGCACGAGGCTGAATAAGAAAATAACTTCGTCCCCACATGAGACGAAGTTTTTAATAGATTTATTTGAACTCAAAAAGAAAACAAGCGCGGAATCGCACATTTGACGGGAGAGAATTTTTCTTGTATAATGGAGCCACTCCAATAAAGAAACGTCCGAAATATGTGCAGAATGCAGAAAGGAGTTATTTATGATTGCAGGACACCTGCGAGAAAAAGACGGACATTATTACTGTGTACTCAGCTACACCGATTACACAGGCGAACGAAAACAAATATGGAAATCCACGGGACTTCCCGTGAAAGGAAACAAGAAGCGCGCTGAGGAAATGCTATCGCATCTTCGCAAAACCTTTGTTGTGCCGAGGGCTCCCGCTGACTATTTTGATTTTAGCGACAGAATGCTTTTCACCGATTTTATGCGGGCTTGGCTTGAGGTGGTACGAACCACGGTCGTGCCTACTACCTTCGGCGGCTATCAGACCACGGTGGAAAAGAAGTTCATTCCGTACTTTGAGAAAAAGAATCTGGCACTTGCCAACGTGCAAGCCAAGGATCTACAGACCTTCTATCTCCACGAGATGAAAACGCTGTCGGGAACAACGGTCAGACACGAACACGCGCTACTTCACAAGATCCTCAAGTACGCTTACCGAATGGATCTCATCCCAAACAATCCCGCCGACAAGGTTGACCCGCCACGCGCGGAGCGCTTTGAAGGCTCGGCGTACACCGAGGAGGAGCTTGCCTTGCTCATCGAAAAATCTTGGGATCACAAGCTGGGGCTTCTCATCTACATTACGGCTCTGTTGGGTCTGCGCAGAAGTGAGGTGCTCGGACTTCGGTGGAAAGCCATTGATTTTGAGGAGAACAGGATCACCATCAACCACACGGTCACAGAGGCGCGTGTGGACGGCAAAACCGTTATCATTGCCTCCGACCGCACCAAGACCAAGTCGAGCTACAGAAGCTTTCCCATGTCGGACACGGTGAGAGAGAAGCTACTTGCTTGGCGCGAGGTGCAAAAGCGAAACCGCAAGATCTGCGGCAACAGCTACAACATGAAGGACATTGACTACGTCTTCACCGACGAGATGGGAAACCGCTTCAAGCCGCGCTACATCGAGGACGCTTTTCCAAAGATTCTGGAACGCAACGGGTTACGCAAGATCCGCTTTCACGATCTGCGCCACACCTGCGCAAGTCTGATGCACAAAATGGGGCTTTCCCCCAAGGAAGTGCAGGACTATTTAGGGCATTCCACCGTGAGTGTAACTTTAAATATTTATACTCATTTGGACTGGAGCAGCAAGGAAAATGCCGCAAAAGCCATGGAAAACGCGGTAAAATTACCCGAAAATGTGCAAATCACGAGCAAATGGGAGAGCTGAAAAAGCCTTATGCCACAAGGCTTTTTCGGGGGTCAGGAGAGAATTTTCGAGTTCTCTCCAAGGCGAAAATTCGGGGGGCTTAAAACAAAGAAAAAAGCACCTGATTTTTAGCGAATATCACTAAATTCAAGTGCTTTTTACTGCACAAAACTGTGCAAAATGTGGCGGAGGGTGTGGGATTCGAACCCACGTGCCCAGAGGGCAAACGGTTTTCAAGACCGCCTCGTTATGACCACTTCGATAACCCTCCGTAGGGTATATTTAGCGAAATGCTCCGGAATTTGGAGAGAATTTCGCGAGAGAACTATGAAATTTTTGTATGATGGAAAATGCCGAAAACCCTTGATATTACAAGGATTTTGAGGGAACAAAAGGAACAGTTACGCGCGGGTTTTCAAGACCGCCTCGTTATGACCACTTCGATATCCCTCCGTATATGAACTGCCGTTCGGCAGATTTCATCGGATATTCAATTTTTTTAGAAATATTTTTAGAAATGCTGTTTTCGATTGCTTTCGGAGTGCCCGAAAAGTCAGTGTTTACAAGGCTTTTCTGCGTTTTTGCGACCGTTGTGCTCGCAAATTTTCAAGACCGCCTCGTTATGACCGCTTCGATAACCCTCCGTGTTGACTATTTAATTGTGCTTTTTCTGCGTTTTTTCTCGCCTTTAGAATTCTCGATAGAGATCATTTTGGGCAAGTATTTTACCGTCTCGAAAACGGCGTGTTTTGAACCTCTTTTGGAGTTCTCCATCTTGCATCATCGCGCGGCTGTCAGACATTTCAAGACTCGTGCCCGTTATGACCACTTGATTTCAGCTTGCTGAAATATTGCCTCTCATACTCAACAAGGTGTATTATATCACAAACTTATGGATTTGGCAAGAGTTTTACTTGAATTTTTGATACGAATTGCTGTGATTTGAGTAATATATCCAAATCTTTCCGAATCAACAAATATCCGGCCAACTTTGCTGTTGCAACATCATCCATTCACCGTAATTATAAGGGAGATCTTTACGATCTCCCTTTTTTGATTATATTCAGATCTTACACGTATATCTTGCGCTTCCCTTTTCTTGCGCAAGCACCTGTCCGTCGGGCAGAATGACCTCGCAGGGCATGTCGCAGCCCTCGGGCAGGGTGACGTCCAGTGTCAGCTCGCCGTCCTTCTTTTCCCAAGCAACAGAGATGATGCCCTTGGGCGTGGGCACGGTTCCCTTTGCCCAAGACAGATCAAAGCTATGCACGTGCGGCTTTACGCGCACCGATCCATAACCGTCCGCGGTGGGATACACACCAAGCACCATGGCCGAGAATTCATAAATAGGCGCAGAGCTCCAGCCGTGGCATTCGCTTCTGGGCGAATCGGGGTTCTCGCACCAGGTGGTGCAATGCCAGTCCAGCATGGTTTCCCAGCCCTGCAGCTGGCGCGCGGCATATTGATCGTAGCGGCCGGCAAGCTCCAGCGCACGGAACATATAGTAGCTCATGGAGAACGAGCAGATGGCCACGGGCACGTGTCCGTCAAACGTGCGGTCGATCAGCTCTCCCGCCTCCTTGCCGCTCACAGCCCCCGAAAGGATGGCCCACAGCGTGGTGTGCTGGCTATACTCCTTGGTGCTCGGCGTATTGCGGTACAGTCCGACCTCTTCGTCATAGCAATATTTCTTGACGTTGGCGATCATACTTTGCGCTCTTTGTCTGTAATCCGCGGCCAGACCGGGTCTGCCTGTCGTATCGCACATCTCTGCAGCTGCATTGAGTGCTGCTGCGTACATCAGCGATGTGACCGTGATCGGCTCTTCTCTGCCGCCGTTCGGAACGCCGATCTCCCAGCCGGGCACCCAGTCCACGAAGTGCCAGTAAGGCGTCACGCCAACAAGTCCCTGCTTTGTCATATAGGGTTCAAAGCTTTCCAAAGCCTTATCCACCGTGCCGCTCATAGAGCGAACGCGGGCAATTGCCGCATCCGTTCCCCCCGCGTAGCGCAGATAATCACGCAGCATCAGCACCCAGAACAGGGTGAAATCGGGAATGATCTGCACCATGGTGGAGGGATAATTGGCCTGCAGCATGCCGTCCGCCATTTGCGAATGTGCGAAATCGGTGATCGACTTGAAGGGCATACGGTCATCCGCGCTCATGCGCAGCGTAAACAGCATCTCCAGGGCGCTGTCCATGTCGTATTGCTGCTGCTCATAGTAGGGGCAGTCCACGTACATCTCATGCATGCAGCAAAGCACGGTGTTGCGGGAAATCTCCCACATTTTGTTATATCGCTCGTTGGAGCAGGAGAACACGCCTGCCGCATCCAGCGGATAATGATAAAATGCATAGGAAAAATCGAGCAGCGCAAAATCGGGATCCTCAAACTCCACGCGTACAAAGCGGTATGCGCGATACCAGAAGGGCTCGAAGCTCTGCTCTTCCCCTGTTGCAATCAAAGAATCAAACGCACCGTCCATCTGTGCGGTGGGATGGTCATACGCGTCGCGTACGTGCTTATAGCGATGCCCCGCCTCATCGGCCACGCTGTAGCTCTCCGCCCAGATAAGACGGATTTTGCTTCCCTTGCGTGCCTTGAATCTCATGCGGATCTTGGCGGTGGTATACACGCCCGCATCATATTCCGCAAAGTCACGCCCGCGTCTGACCTCTTTCATGGGGCGATAGGGCTCGGTTTCCATTTGCGGGATGGCTCTTTCTCTGAGCACGTAAAGCTCACCCAAACCGAACTGATTAAAGCCCTTGTTCAAAAGACAGGGCTGATACCGCTCAACAACGGGAACGGTGATACGCTGCGAGCCGCCCGACCACTGCTCAAAGGGCGGGATGGAAATATGCAGACCCGGCATATTGGAAAATGCGCACGCCTGCTCTTCTTGGCACGTCCAGCTGTGATCCGTGCCGAGCGGGATGACCTCGTCGCCGATCTCCAGCTTGCCGTCAAACCAAAAGCCGGGGTGAGACCCACGGAACACCGAGATAAAATACCCATCGGTCACGTACAGCACCTTGGCCTCCAGCTTGTTCTTGCCCTCAACCAGGTACTTGGTCAGATCCTCGGATTCATAGTAGGTCTGATAGGACGAGCCCTGACAAGGTCCTTCTACGGCAAGATGGCCGTTGATATACAGCGCATAGCGGCTGTCTCCGCTGCAGTTTGCCGTGAGCCTTGCACCCGCAGGGGCGTCAAATTCCTTGGTAAAATAAAAAAACTCGGGGGATGCGGGGCGACGGTCCGCGCAAATCCAAAAACTCATAAGTACCTCCATACCGTTGTTTTTTGGTTGTCTTCATTATACCACATCGAAACAAATTTGTCTATATGCGTAAATAAAAAAGAGCAGCGATGGAACTGCTCTTTTATTCGTTTCCCTTTTTATGCTTTTTCTTATCGCGGGTGGCTTCAAAGCTGACGCCGATCAGGAACTGCGCCACGTCCTCGGGGACATCGGGCAGCAGCACCGAGATCCAATGCAGCTTATTCATATGATACGCGGGATACACGCCCACGTCTGCGCCAAACGATCCGAACATTTCGGTGGGAAGCTTGAGATTGACCACGTCAATCACCTCATCGCTTGCCTGTCCGAATTTCCTTCTCGACACGCGCATGGCAATCGCATACCATTTACGTGTGGCGGTATGCCGCATGACCGCTGTTTCAAAATCCTCTTCAAAGGGATAATCCGGCAGCGTGCCAAAGGTCTCCCTGCAATATGTAAAAAACTCCTGCTTTGTCATTTTTTCGTTATTTTCTCTTATATTCGGGCATGGATAAGGGCGCATCCTGCTCAAAGGTCGTTCCCCACGCGCGCGTAAACAATCCCACGCCCGCAATCAGGATCTCCTTGGTATAGCTGCGCTGCTCAAGTGCCATGCGCACGTCGTAATGGCGTTCCTTCTGGTCATACAGCCATTGGTTGCAGGGATAGTACAGAATGGATGCCTGCACGGTCTCGTAAAACTCCAGCGGCACGTCCTCAACGCCGTGATGCGATACCTGGCAGACGTTGCTTTGCAAATACTCGCCGTACGTATCCATCATCCAGACCGCGCCCTCCTTGCCGGTATCTCCCGTGAACAGCGCGCTGTAATCTTGTGTATAAATACGGGTCACAAGGCTGGAATTGTTGAAATAATTGTTGTGATTGCCTACCTTGAACAGATCGTCTGCAGCAAGCAGCACCTCCATTCTGAAATCGCCAAAGGCAAACTCCATGCCCGTGTGGGCATATACAAGCTTCGCACCCAGCTTGGCAACGTCGGCGTGGATCCCATTGTTGAAATAATCATCTCCGCCGATCTGCTTTGCCAGCGCGGACTCAATGGGCGCAAAGATCACGTACTCTACCTTGACGTCACTTGCATGTTTGTTGCAGATATAGGAGAATGCAGGATAGTGATCGTCGTGCGAGTGAGTCAGTACCCATGCGCGGATCAGAGGAGTTCCCTGCTCCCCGTGCAGCTCCCGAAGCTGCGCCAGCACCTTTTTGCCGCGCGGTGAATAAGAGCCGTCGTATACGATAAACGAGCCGTCCGGCAGCTGTACGATATAGCACATGCCGTTGACGTTGCTGCCGTCGCGCAGCTGCGTGATCGAAGGGGTAAAATCACCCTGCATAATCTCGGGCGAGGATGCGGGCGGCAGGGCTTCTCCTGCACTCTCGGAGAGCACGATGCAAAGCTCGCTGCTGTGCGCGATCCGATACACGTGTGCCATATCGGTGTCTCTGACGTAGGTAGCAAACAGATTGCCCGCCTTTTCGCTCTCGTTGTACAGCGTGTAGCCGGATTCCTCGTAGAAGGTGCAAACACCTGCAAATTGCTCGGCGGTCTTGTTCTTGTAGGTATAGAGAACGGACTCGTCCTGGCAAACGTATTCGTCGTCCGCCTTGCCAAAGCCCGCAGGGTCAAGCGCAGGCACGCGCGGCTCGGTCTCGGCCTCGGTGGAGACATCAACCACATCCTCCCCGCCGACCTTTCCGCAGGCGGCCATGGGAAGCAGCATAGCAAATAACAGCAACCAGACAAACAGCGTCAAGCATACGTTTCTTTTCATGATCTTACATCCTTTCAAAGTTCGATTTCTGCCAGAATTGCGAAGTGATCGGAATAGTAAAGGCCTTGCTTGTCCGCATCGTCGGGAATGATGCGGCAATCGGTGCAAGCACCCGACGCGAAAATATAGTCGATCTTGGAATACTTTTCGGGGTCTTTTCTGCCAAAATCATGGAACGTGCCGCCCAGCTCTGCCGTAACGTCACGCGCGCCGCGCGCCTCCATGGCAGATTTGATGATGCCAATCTCGGGCTTATGCGGCTTTGCGTTCATGTCGCCCGTGAGAATGACGGGCTGCTTGTAAGCATCCAGCATGGCGCACAAAATAGCCGCCTCCAGCTGTCTTGCCACGGGGCCTTGGTGGTCAAGGTGTGTGTTGCAAAAGCAGATTTCCTTGCCTGCTTCATGGTGATACAGCACAGCCACGGTTGCCATACGCGGGCAAGCACTCTGGTCGCCGCCCAGATTCGAGCCCGGCACGCGCGGCGTACCCGTCAGCCAGAAGTTGTCCACGCTGCGCACGGCAAAGGCATGCTTGCGATACGCAATCGCCATAGATTCTCCGCGGCAGTCCTTTTCCCTGCCGCAGCCCACAAACGCATAATCGGGCATGTGCTGCTCCAGATATGCGCGCATATGATGCGTGCACTCCTGAAAGCCGATGATATCCGGCCCTGTGCGCTCCAGCATGCCGATCACGCGGTCATGGCGGTTGGTAAAGCTGTTTACGCCGTCGCCCGTGTTGTCCACGCGCAGATTATAGGTCATTACCTTGATGCTTGCCATGTTTCGCTCTCCTTATTTTTTATTTTTCAGTTCAGTTTCAAATGCTCAAACAAGCGGTATACGTCGCCCGCACCCATGATCACCACCACGTCGCGCTCACTTACTTCATCCTGCAGCATGGCCGCGATCTTGTCGTAATCCGGCACATATCGCGCGTGCGAGCCGATCCTGGAAGCCAGCTTTGCCGAGCTTATGCCCTTGCTGTCCTTTTCTCTGGCGGCGTAAATGTCTACCAAGATCACGCGATCCGCTGCGGCAAACGCCTTGACAAAGGCATCCGCCAATTGTGCGGTGCGGCTGTACGTATGCGGCTGGAACACGCAGAACACGCGCTCAAAGCCCATCTGTCCCATGCCCTGCAGGGTTGCCGCCACCTCGGTGGGGTGATGTCCGTAATCGTCGTACACAGGTGCGCCGTTCAGTCGTCCCTTGTATTCCATGCGTCGGCCCGCACCGCCAAAGGCGTGCAGTCCGTGGGCGATATCCTCCGAGCAAATGCCGCACAGGTGTGCGCACGCGGCTGCTGCCAATGCGTTATATACGTTATGCTTGCCCGGAACGGACAGCGCAATATGCGAGAAAAACTCACCGTCCAGCAAAATGTCAAACGCGGGATAGCCGCCCTCGTAGGTCAGGTTGATCGCGCGGAAGGTGGCGTATTCGTTCTCAATGCCAAACGTGACAATCCCGCCCAGATACTGCTCAACCGAAGCCATGACCTCGGAGTCGTCGCAATTGACCACGGCAAAGCCGCTCTCCCCCGTCAGATCGGCATACTTGCCAAACGAGGTGCGGATCTGCTCCATGCTCTTGAAATAATCCACGTGCTCCATCTCCACGTTGAGAATGACCGCAATACCGGGATTGAAATCCAGGAAGGAATCCATATATTCGCAGGCCTCGAAAATAAAATTCTGCTTGCCGCCAATGCGGTATGCACCGCCAAGGCAGGCCGTAGTCGCACCCGAGAGCACGGTGGGGTCAGCGCCCGCATCCACAAAGATCTGTGCACACATCGAGGTGCAGGTGCTCTTACCGTGCATGCCCGCAATGCCCACGCGGTGCACGTATCCCATCATGATATAGCCAAGGTAATCCGCGCGGGACACGCACGGGATCCCCTCTTTTCCCGCATAAGCGTATTCGGGGTTTTCGGGTGAGATGGCAACGGTATATACCACCATGTCAGCACCCTCGGCAGCCGCTGCGTCATGCTCGTACAGCACGCGGATGCCTGCGGCCTCCAGGGACTCGGTCACGGCGGTGCGCGAACGGTCGGTTCCGCTGACCGAGTATCCGCGCTGATGCGTGATCAGCGCAAGCGAGGACATCATCACGCCGCCCACACCGATAAAATGAATATGCTTTGCGCCGTCGATCATCTTGGCGATGGCCGCAGCGCCGTAATGCGTATTGGGAGTTGCCATATTATCTCCTTGTATAATACTCAAAAAAATAATTTATTCACAAAAAAACGGACAAGTTCACAAAAAATACCGATTGCGATTGAATAATGATCACATTACGGCTTTATACTGGTATATGCAGTATTATCTTTTTTAGAATGACGTTTCGATCTTCCTATGCTGTAACTTTATGAAGACGGAGGTCTGATTTATGCAGATCACAGATATCAAGATCAGAAAGCTTTTTGATGAAGGCCCGATGAAGGCCATCGCTTCCATCACCTTTGATCATCAGCTGGCTGTACATGACGTAAAGGTCATTTATGCGCGCGAGAAGTACTTCATCGTAATGCCCAGCCGCAAGAACCCCGACGAGACCTACAGAGATATCGCTCACCCCATCAATGCGCAGTTCCGCGCTACGCTGGAGAACGCTGTGGTCGAGGCTTATTTCAAGGAGCTTGAGCTGGCAGCACAGGCACCCGCAGAGGAGCCCGTTGCATTCTGAGTAGGGCTTAACGCAAGAGAGGAACTCCCCACGGGAGTTCTTTTTTTGTTGCCTTACAGGTGGCCAAAGCCGAATAATACTCCCTCGTTGCGCACGCTCAGCGTACCGAAATGACCGTCGTGCAGGCTGCCCGGATTGCACACGAGCAGCGGCTTTTGCAGCTCGTGCAGGCCGACGCGCGTGCCCGCATCCAGCCACTCCTGCCTTTGCACATGCGTGTGCCCATACAAAAGCACGTCCGCCCCTGCCTCGGCCGCAAACGCAAGGGCGCGCTGCATACCGCCCTTGACGCCGTGGGTATGCCCGTGCATCATCAGGATGCGGTAAGCACCCACCTCAAGCAAAGCATGCTCGGGCACTCTCTGCCCTTCAAACGTACAAGAAAAATCGCAATTGCCGCGCACGCACCGCACGCTCAGGTCCTGATATTCCAACACGCGCAGATCGTGCAGCCCGTCGCCCAAAAACAGCACGGCATCGGGGACGCGCAGCTGCCTTTGCATGGCCAGATCCACAAGGTCGGCTCTGCCGTGGGAATCCGAAATTACCAAATATTCCATATCAATAAACGCCTGCGGGAAGCACCTTAGCCTCGGGCTTATAATGGACACCGCGCGGGAGCACAAAGCGCAAAGCGTTACGCGCAACAGAGATCTCCAGCTCGTCCACCTCGTCAATCTCACCGTCCACGCAGATGCTTTGCGTGGCGTCAAACGAATAGCGAATGCGCTCGCACTTGACGTAATCAATGACTTTCCTTGCCTTTTTGTTGTCAATAAACGTGCCCGTCTTATACAGCTTGACCAGCGTCAGAAAGCGGATTCTGGTCACGTTTTTGATCAGCAGTACGTCCATCACGCCGTCGTCAAGCAAGGCCAAGGGGGTGGAATGGAAGCCGCCGCCGCACCAGGAGCCGTTTGCCACAGCCGTCAGCAGCATGCGTCTTTGCTGCTCCTCGCCGCCGTCCACAGACACGCGTGCCTTGACACCCGGCTTGCGAATCAGCGTGATCACAAGACCCGCGATATACGCCATGCCGCCCGGGATCAGCTTGCTTCTTTTGAGCTTGGCAGTCTGCTTGACCACCTCGCAGTCAAATCCGATATTGACCATATTGGTGCAAAGCTTACCGTTATATTGCAGCAGATCCAGCTCGGTGACCTCTCCCTCCAGCTGCGCTGCCACGTCCAAAAACGCCTCATTCCCCTCGAAATTGCGCACAAGATCGTTGCCCGTGCCCACGGGAATCACGCCAACCGCCGCATTGGCAAAGCCATACGCGCCGTTGACCGTTTCGCTGACCGTGCCGTCACCGCCGCAGGCATAAAAGCGCAGCTCGGTGTCGGGATGCTGCAGGCAGCAGGAGCGCACGTATTCGGTCGTCTCACCGCAGCAGGTGGTCGTATGTATTTCATAGTCCACATCCATCTTTTGGCAAACAAAGTCGATCTGCTCGCACAGCCCGGCCTGCTTTTCTCCCTTTCCCGCAGCGGGATTGACGATAAAGACGTGTTTTACGTTCTGATTCATAATCCTTTTCCTTTTGGTTGAATTTGATACACTCAATCAGTTTATTATACCATACTTTTTCCCGATTTGTCTACGGTTTTCACAGAATTTTCATCTGCATCATACCCTATTAAAGCAAAGCCGAACATGAAAAGGAGGATGAACATGACACTCGACCGTAACGCAGTAAACAAGCTGCTTGCCCTGAACGACAAGCAGCTTGCCATCGTGATCAAAAAGTTGGCAGGCGAGGCAGGGATCGATGCTTCGGCCATACAAATCAACGCTGCCAACATAGCAGCCATCCGCGCAGCGCTTTCCATGGCCACCGACGAGGATCTTGCCCGCGCTGCCGAGCAGATTTCCAACATGCAAAAGGGTGGGCAGCACCATGGCTGAGGGACGGGACATTCTGTCCGGCCTTTTGGATGACCCTGAGGTGCAGGCGGCGGCAGATGAGCAAAGCCCCGAGCCCGCAAGCGTGCCCGTTGGTGCAGATGCGGGTCTATTTGGCGCGATTCCGCCCGAGCTGCTTACCAAGCTGCCTGCACTCATGTCGGCCCTTGGTCCCATAGCCAAGGGGACGGAAGGCAAGGACTGTAAGGATGACAAGACCGCGCTGCTGCTCGCGCTCAAGCCCTATATGAGCCCCGGGCGGTGCGATGCGATCGATAAGCTGATCATGCTTGGTCGCCTTGGTGAGATCATGCGGCAGCTACGCTGATATCGTATGGAGGTGAATATGTACGTAAAACCGTCACGCAGGCAGCTTCACACCGGGTTTGTTCCCGACAATTACAACGGCACCGCCTTCTCAGAGCCGCAGGACGAGCAACAAGCCCTCGACCCGCCGTCCCAAGCACCCGAGCCCGAAAGCGAGCCCCTTTCCCTGCCCGCCTCTGCCGTATCCGAAAAAGCCGAGGAAAAGGGCCTGCTCTCCTCGCTGTTTTCGGGCTTTGGAGGCTTGCGCTCGGACGACCTTTTGCTGCTGGCGCTCATTTTGCTCATGTCTCGCGGCGGCGACGAGGGCAAGCACGCCTCGTCAGAGATCCTGCCCCTGCTCGCGCTGCTGTTATTCATGGGGTAGGATAAGAAAAAAACTCTTGACACCCCCGCTTTGTCGGCAGGCGTGCCAAGAGTTTTCTTTTTATGATCTTTTCACGTTGATCTTGACCAGGTTATCCACCAGCTCGTTGTCAATGACCTCGTTGGCGGCTTTTCCCGCGTAGCGCGCGGTCTGGTAAACCTCAAACAGCTGCTTTTCGTCGTCCTCGATTGCAATCTCGCGCCCGATCTCCCGGGGCGTTTGATGATACTTCATGCTGTACCCTTGCTTGATCTTGCGGATCATATAGTCCACAAAAATGAAGCGCACGCGCGCAGCGTTGTCGGGCAGCTCGTGCCACTTGCCCTCGTTACGCAGCTTTTTGGCCTTTTTGGCCTTGGTTTGCTTTTCTGTGTAGACAAAGCTCTTTTCGTCCTTGCCCTTGAGCCTTTGCTTGCCGATAGAAATGCCCACAAAGCCCAGCACGCGGTTGACTGCCTTGAGCACCGGCTTTGCCACGCGCTTGCCTACCTCCAGCACCTTGAGCGCAAGCTTACGCTTGAGCGAGGGGGAGAGCATGCGGATAAATTCAATGATGGCAAATACTGCGCCGCCCGCGACCATGAGAACGCTGATGCCTCTGATCTTGTCACCGTGCAGCACCAAAAAATCGTTTGAGGGATCGATATTGTGCGCGGCAAAGAATGCAGAGCCCCAAAGACCGACGCCGCAGACGATCACGCCCACAATGCCCAAAATCAGTCGCTTTTTGTTGATGGTGTGCCAGATCTCACCAAAGTCCACGCCGCTGACGCTGTCCTCTGCCCTCGCGCGCTTTTTGCGCACGATCTGCGGGGCGTCGGGGACGTCACCCCCTACAGACGAGGATTTTTGGGCATCGGGAACGTCACCCCCTACGGATTTCTTTTGCTTTTTAGGTGCTTTGGGTGCGCTCGACTTGTATTTGGAGGCAGCCTTGCGTGCCTTTTGCGCAAGCGTTGCGCTATCCGAATACTCGGAGATCTGCTCAAAAATCTCGGCCGCCTCGATCAATTCGGGGCCCGATTGCGCCTTTTCGTAAAGCTCGTTGGCCGCTGCGTACGCACATTCGGCATAGTGCTTCTGATATCTCTCGGAAAGATCGCGGGAATCCTTGTATCCCTTGATCTTATTCATCTTGTAATACGCCTCACGCATATCCTGCCAGCGGCCCTCGCTCTGCTCGTACAGCGTGATCGCCTCGGCATAGCAAAGTGCGGTAGCCTTGGCCTTATAGGTGCGCGCCCACTCGCGCGCATCCATGTAGTCCGAGATCTGCGAGAGCACCTGCGCTGCCTCGAAATAATCGTCACTGCACAGATCGGGGCGGGAGGTAAAATCCTCGCGATATTCGCGGTACGCGCCCGCGGATGCCGCACGCACGCACTTGGTATAGTAGGCAGAGGCATCCTTAAAGGTATCCAGCTCGCGGAACTGCTTTGCAAGCTCCAAGAATTCGCGCCAGGTAGAGGTGCTTGCAAACCGATGCATCAGCTCTGTATACTGTTGATTCAGCTTTGCTTCATTCGACATCCCAAGCGTCCTCCCCTTCCAAAATGATCACCTGCACCGAGTTGCCAAGACGCTCCAGCGCGTCGGTCCTTGCCTGCACCTCGGGGTTTTCGGCAAAGGCCACGATCACGATCTCGGTATCCGCCATGCCCTCTGTGACCGCGTTCTCCAAAAGAGACGCGAACGAGCCGCCCTCGCGAGGCGTGATGCAGGCCATTTCCTTCAAGATCTCCAGCATGTGCGCCTGACCGCTCTCGCAGGGGAATCGCAGCGACATCTCGCCGTTCTGCGACTTGCAGTTTGCGGCAAAGCCCACGCGAAAACCGCCAAAGGCAGCGTCTCTGACCAAGGCCGCGCAGAAGGAAAGCCCCTGCTCTCCGCGGCGGTTATATTCCGCGCCCTCCATGCTCTGCCCCATGGGCAGGTGGAAGTCCATATAGATCATCATGCGTCGGCTGGCGCAAAACTCTCTGGAATTGACCTTGAAGGGCGAGGTGGACGCACCGCCAAACGGCACGCGCGCCGACGCCTTGAAGTTGATCTGCGAGATCTGATCGCCAAAGCGATAATCGCGAATGCCCGCAAAGGAAAAGGGATCCTGATAAAGCGGGCGGCGGCTGACGTAGTCGCCCTGTAGCCTTCCTTGCGCAAAATCCTGCATATCCAAGGGGATCGCCTTGGGGTACACGTAAATTTCCGCGGGCGCATCCTGTGCGATCGGCCCGGTTTTGGAATAGATGGACGCAACGTGCAAGGAATAATGCCCTCTTTTTTTGCAAATAACCTTATGCCTGCGGCGGATCTGCATATACGGCCACAGATTGAATCGGCTGATCAGATATTGCATCTTGTCCTTTTCCTCAGGGTCGCGCTCGTATTCCTCCAGCTCCAGCTCGTTGTAGAAATACGACTCGATATCCACCCACAAAAGCGGAAACGCGCCCGTGTTGCGCACGGTTTCGATCAGCTCGACCTCGTCGCCCTCGTACACACCGACCTCGGAGAACGAGCGTGAATACTCGATCCTTCCAAGCCGCTTGTTGCGCAGGGCGATATAAATGCGGTACAGCACAAGTGCCACCAGCGCAAGAGCAAGCAGCGAGACAAGCACGTAAAACTCGGGGGTTTTTGCAAACTCCACGAGTCGGTCGGCCATGTCCGTGATGTACTCGGCAACGCCTTTTAATGCTTCAGCCGACATTATCTCTCCTCAAACACAGCCTCGGTGGGAACGGTGACCATACCGAGAATGTCTTCTATGACGTTATACGCCGCATTCTTATGAATACGCGCGGAATTTTCCAGCATGATTCTGTGGTCCAGCACAGGGTGTGCGGCACGCTTGACGTCGTCCGGAATGACGTAGTTTCTGCCCGCAATGGCAGCGTATCCCTTGGAGGCTCTCATCAAGGAAAGCGCACCGCGGGGGCTGACGCCCAGAATAACCTTGGGATATTTTCTGGTTCTCTCCACGATGTTGGTAATGTAGCTCATCAGCTCGCGGCAAACGTACACCTTGGGCAGCTCCTCGATCGCGCGGCAAAGCTCCTGCTCGGTGACCACGGGCGAAAGCGTCTCCAGAGGGCTTGCCTTATCAAAACGCTCCAGAATGTTGACGCCCTCGATGTGGTTGGGATATTCCATGCTGCCCTTCATCAAAAATCTGTCCAGCTGTGCCTCGGGCAGCGGGAAGGTACCCATATTCTCTACGGGGTTCTGGGTTGCAATGACCATAAAGGGGGCGGCTAAGCGATAGGTCTTACCGTCGATGGTGGTCTGACCCTCTTCCATACATTCCAAAAGACCCGACTGCGTCTTGGGAGTGGCACGGTTGATCTCGTCCGCGAGCACGATGTTGGCAAAGATCGGGCCGGGCACAAACTCAAACTCGGACTTTTTCATATTAAAGAAGTTGATGCCCGTGATATCTGAGGGCAACAGGTCGGGCGTGAACTGAATACGCTTGAAGGAGCAGCCAACACTGGCAGCCAGCGACTTGATCAGCATGGTCTTACCCGTGCCGGGCACGTCCTCCAGCAGCACGTGACCGCCGCACAGCATGGAAACCAGCAGCATATCAATGGTGTCCTCTTTACCTACGATGACCTTACCGATGTTGTCCTTGATCTTGGTATAAACCTGTGTAATATTCTGCGATACAGAAACCGACATAATTGCCTCCAAAAAATACTTAATCAGTTTATTGTATCATATTTTTCATAGGCTGTCAAGGGAATGAATCAGCAATACATATTCCTCCCCTACGAAGTATGTAAAGCACAAACAAAATCCCCCGACGAACGTTCTCGTTCGTCGGGGGAAATCGCATCAGCCCTCCAGCTGTCTGCCAAGGAAGCTTGCGGCGGTCTGCACCAGCTTGCATTCCACGTCGCTGTGCATCTCGCCCGTGCGCTCGACTGCCTTATCGGCTACGGACACCACGCAGCCCACAATATCGCCCTCGCTGATGATAGGCATGGCGCAGCTGACGTAATGCGCGGTCTCGTGCGAGATGACGGGGTACTTCTCTTCCCCCTCGCGCCACAAATACAGTCCTCTGCCCTCGATCACGCCCTCCAGCTCCTCGGAAAGCGACTTATCCGCATATTCCTTGCGCGGCACGCCCGCAGATGCAATAACCGCGTCGCGGTCACAGATCACCACGCCAAGGCCGCAGATCTTGTGCAAGGTCTCTGCATACTGCCCCGCGAACGACGCCAGCTCGCCGATGGGCGAATACTTTTTGAAGATGACCTCGCCCTCACGATCGGTAAAAATTTCCAACGGATCTCCCTCTCTGATGCGCATGGTGCGTCTGATCTCCTTGGGGATGACCACGCGTCCGAGGTCGTCAATTCTTCTCACAATACCGGTTGCTTTCATATATATAAACCTTTCCATACATCAAAATTTCACTGATTTGGTGATTTCCAATGATATTATTAGAAGAATTCACGAAATTTATCCAAGTTTGACGGTGGATATTTTTGACATACAAAAAAGGAAGGTTCCGCTTTTGAAAGAGCATATCGGCCCGTGCCCGGGAATCGCTTGCCTGCAACCGCACTCTGAGCAGCATTGCATGTTTTTTGCCAACGCAATTTTTGCTTACACGATTGATTTTTTTCGCATGATATGCTATAATGTGCAAAGCCCCCGGAGGAAGATTATGACGAGTAGAAAAAAACAGGTCGCAGGATATATCTGCGCTATTTTGAGTGCCGTGATATACGGTTGCATGCCCATCATGGCAACATATATTTATGCAGACGGTGTCACACCCATGACACTGGTTTTTTTACGCAATGCCCTGGCGCTCCCCAGCCTGGCCCTGCTCGCTCTTTTGCAAAAAAAGACGCTGTGGCGTCCCATTCGGAAAATATTGTCGTTGGGAATTCCCGCGCTGTTTGGCTGTGTGCTGACACCCGTTTTGCTGTTTTCCTCCTACGTATACGTTGCCTCCGGCATTGCAACCGTGTTCCACTTCGTATATCCTTGCCTTGTGCTTCTGATCGGTCTTGTTTTTTTGCACAAGCGCGTCTCTCCCGCCGTTGTGGTCAGCGTGATCCTGTGTCTTGCAGGCGTGCTGCTCTTTTACGATCCGCATGCCACCATTTCTCCGCTGGGCGTAGCCCTTGCACTTGGTTCGGCTTTGGCGTTTGCTATTTACGTCGTGCTGCTCTCCCGTTTTCAAAGCGCAGAGTTTTCCGGCTTTGCCTTTTGCTTTTACGTAGCGCTCTGGAGCAGTGTGATCATGCTGATCCTCTGCTTATGTACGGGGCAGCTTTCCCTGCCTGCCACACTCGGCGGCTGGGGACTCAGCCTTCTGTTTGCTACTTCGGTTACCACCGGCGCAGTCGTACTGTTTCAGCAGGGATCTCTGCTCATCGGCGGTGAGAAGGCATCCATTCTCAGTGCGCTTGAGCCCATCACGGGCGTGGTGATCGGCATCGTGTTCATGCACGAGCAAAGCAAGCCCGCTGTATTGATCGGCTCGGCGTTGGTCATAGCCTCCAGCATTCTGACCACCATTGCGGACCTTGTCAAAAAAGAAGAGTAAACAAAATAGAGCTGTCCCAAATCACTCCGCTGTTCTTTTTGAAAAAATAAATATCCCCCCGTTATTGAACTGCCCCAATTTGTGCGGACAGTTCATTATACGGGGGGATATTTATTTGAAGATTATCTTTGTCCTTTGTCGTAAGGAATACCCTCTGCCTTGGGTGCGCGCGATTTTTTGGAGGTAAACGCAAGCACCAGCAGTACGACCACGTAAGGCACGAGATTATAGAAGTAGATGGGAAGTCCCAGCTCCTTGAGCGCAAAGATGCCGTCGCCGTTGATATCCAGCGATGCATAGGTTGCGCCGATGCACTTGAGCAGGCCGAACAAAAGCGAGCCGAACGCAATGCCAACAGGCTTCCAGTTGCCAAAAATCATGATAGCCAGCGCCAAGAAGCCCATGCCGGCAACCGTGCCCTCGGCCGTGCCGCTGGCGGTGGTTGCGATATAGATATAACCGCCAAGGCCTGCAAGCGCGCCCGAAATGGTGGTACCCAGATAACGCATACGTGCGACGTTGATGCCCACGCTGTCCGCTGCCTGCGGATGCTCACCGCACGCGCGCAGACGCAAGCCGTACTTGGTCTTGTAAAGCAGGATGGACAGCACCACGAACAGCGCAATGACGATATACGTGGAGATAAACATCTTATCAAAGAAGGGCTTGAAAACGTCGTTCATGTCGGGATTGGAAATGATAAAGCCGAGTGCCTTGGGCATGGAGAGTCTGTCCTGCATGGACACGATCTTGACGATCAGCAGCGTCACGGCGGGTGCGAGCATATTGAGTGCCGTACCGCCAATAGTCTGATCCGCCTTGAGATTGATGGCCGAGAACGAAAGCAGCAGCGAGAACAGCGCCCCCGCAAGAGCCGCTACCAGCATGGCGATCAGGAAGACGATCTGCGTATTGTCGCCAAACATACCGGCCGTTTGCATGATATACACGGCCAATGCGCCCACGAACGAGCCAAAGATCATAATACCGTCAAGCGCGATGTTGATGATACCGCTTCGCTCCGCAAACACGCCCGCAAGCGCAACGATCATGAGCGGAATGGTATAAACCAGCGTTTGTTGAATGAGAAAGGTCATTTGCCGTCTTCCTCCTTCCCTGCTTGTGTCGCGTCATCTGCTTTGATTGCGACGTCAGCTTTTTCAGCCTTGGCCGCCTTGCGTCTGGAAAGCAGATCCTTGATCAGCTTGGAAAAGCCTGCAAAGTAAATGATGACCGCGATGATCAGGTCGGACACGTACTCATTGTAAGCGGTAAAGCCCGCAAGGTTGTATCCGCCCTTATCGATATAGCGCAAGAACCCCGAGCCGAAAATGACGCCCAGCGGATTGTTGCTTGCCAGCAGCGCAACGGGAATGCCGTTAAAGCCCGTGTCGGGCAGCTTGCCGTAGGTATTCCAGGCAAGCTCTGCGCCGCCGTTGAGGAAATAGAGCGATGCGCCCAATGCTGCAAGTCCGCCTGCGAGGGCCATGGACAGCACGATGTTGCGCTTTTCGTTCATGCCCGCATACTTAGCTGCGTTTTTATTGTGACCGCACGCCTTGAGCTCGTAGCCCAGCGTGGTTTTGTTGAGCAGAATAAAGATCAGAATCGCGATCGCAATGGCAATAAAGATGCCGATATCGATATTCGAGCCCGGGAACAGCTTGTCCAGTCCCAGCTTGGGGGTGGACACGCCGTTGGCGGTGGTGGGCAGCGTATACGCCGACTTACCGCCCGCAGCATTGATGAATTGCTTGTTATTGTAGAACACCCAGCTGACCACGTTGGCCGCGATCCAGTTGGTCATGATGCATACAATGACCTCGTTGACACCAAGGAAGGCTTTGAAAAATCCGGGAATCATGCCCCACAGCATACCGCTGATCATGCCCACGAGCAAGGCAAGCAGCCAGACCCAGAAGGCAGTTGCGGGAGTGGTGGGGATGGCCAGCGCAACGATGACCGAGCTCATCGCACCCATGAGGTACTGGCCGGGGGCACCGATGTTGAACAGACCTGTTTTGAATGCGATGGCAACCGAGAGACCGGTCAGCATCAGCGGTGCGGCCTCAAACAGCATATCTCCCAGTACAAACGCGATATTTTTGGATCCGCCGCTGGCGAAAGGTCCTGCTAAGATGATACCAAGACCCTTGAACGCATGGGATACGGGAATCTTATCCGAAAACAGCGCAAGGGCAAGCAGCACGAGCCAGCCGACAAAAATGCCCGCTGCAATGCAAAGCAAGGACGAAAGGACCGATTTGGTTCCTTCCTTTGCAAAAAACGCTTTGATACGGTTTTTCACTTACTCTGCCTCCTTTCCCTCGCGGCGCTTTGCGCCTGCCATATAAAGTCCGAGCTCCTGTACCGTGGTAGCCTTGGGATCCAGCTCACCCACGATCTCGCCCTCATACATCACCAAAATGCGATCGGACAAGCTCATGACCTCGTCCAGCTCCAGCGAGACAAGCAGCACAGCCGTGCCGCGATCTCTTGAGCCTACGATCTGCTTGTGGATATACTCAATTGCGCCAACGTCCAAGCCGCGCGTGGGCTGTACCGCAACCAGCAGCTTGTGCTCACGATCCATCTCGCGCGCCACGATCGCCTTTTGCTGGTTACCGCCCGACATGGAGCGCGAGGTGGTGACCGCTCCCTGACCCGAGCGCACGTCAAAGCGCTCGATCAGATCGTCGGTGTAGGTGCGCACCTCTTCAAAGCGGATGAATCCGCCCTTTTGAAATTGCGACTCAAAATACCTCTGCAGCACCATATTCTGCTCCAGCGTATAGTCCAGCACAAGGCCATGCTTGTGTCTGTCCTCGGGGATATGGCTCATGCCGTGTGTATTTCTGTAACGAATGCTCTTTTTGGTAATATCCTCGCCAAGCAGCCTGATGCTGCCGCCCGAGGTTTTGACAAGGCCTGTCAGCGCGTGCACAAACTCGGTCTGTCCGTTGCCGTCAATGCCCGCGATGCAGACGATCTCGCCCTCGCGTACGTTCAGGGAGACATTATGAACCGCATCCTTTTTGCCCGCGCCGCCCTTGACGCTCAGATTGTTGATCTGGAGCACGGTCTCGCCGGGTTGTGCGGGCTCCTTATCCACCACGAACTTGACGTCGCGTCCGACCATCATATTGGAAAGCTCTTCCTTGGTGGTCTGTGCCACGTTGACCGTACCGATATATTTGCCCTTACGCAGCACGGTGCATCTGTCCGCGACCGCCATGATCTCGTTGAGCTTATGCGTGATAAACAGAATGGATTTCCCTTCTGCCGCCAGTCCGCGCATGACACCCATCAGCTCGTCGATCTCCTGCGGGGTCAGCACTGCGGTGGGCTCGTCAAAGATCAGAATCTCGTTGTCACGGTACAGCATTTTGAGAATTTCGGTTCTTTGCTGCATGCCCACCGTGATATTCTCCACCAGTGCGTCCGGATCAACGCCAAGACCGTAGGTCTCGGAAAGCTTTAACACCTTTTCTCTTGCCTGCTTCTTTTTGAGAAAGCCCATGGTGTTAGGCTCAACGCCCAGAATGATGTTATCCAGCACGGTAAACACGTCCACCAGCTTGAAATGCTGATGCACCATTCCGATCCCCAGCGCATTTGCGTCGTTGGGGTCCTTGATGGAGACAACCTTGCCGTCCTTCTTGATCTCACCCTTTTCGGGCTGATAAAGGCCGAAAAGCACGCTCATCAGCGTGGATTTTCCCGCACCGTTCTCGCCAAGCAGCGCGTGGATCTCTCCGCGACGCAGCTGCAGGGTGATATCATCGTTTGCGATGATGCCCGGAAATTCCTTGGTGATGTGACACATTTCGATCACGTAAGGATAGTCCGAGGCCACGGTGACCGCATCCTTTCTTGTTTGCTCACTCATATCAAGTGCTCCTTTTTCTTATATTCCGATATTCTGCCTTTTTCTTGTCTGCACGCACATGCAGATAACAAAAAGGAAGAACATCCTCCGCCCTTCCCTTTTCAACCGGGCCGTCGGGGCTTTCCCGAGGGAAAGCCCCGCAGCCAAATTTAT